>CACYQD010000004.1 GCA_902776475.1 uncultured Prevotellaceae bacterium
AGAGCAAAAAGAAAGAGCGAGCAAATAAAACCCGCTCAATTAAAAATTATTAACTAAATATACTTGGATTAAATCATAGGAAGCAGGGCGACTTTGACACTCCCCCTTATACCCAGGGCGTTGCCCTGGGCTATGTATATGTTGGCCTTTTAGGCCGTGTTTCCTCCTTACAATCTGTAAGTCTTGATTTCCAGTTATTTCGATTATGACACATCCTCCGAGTTAATCGGTGGGGAGAGGAGGCGTGTTGAGGAAACGGAGCATGGCTTCGAGCATACTCAGTTTCGGCATGGCGCAACCGATTTTTGCAGCTTCCTGGATGGGTCGGGTGTAGAGGTAGTAAACCTCCATGGGACGGTGGAAGTCGAAATCAAGTTTCATGCTGGGAGAGTATGGCACCATGGCATCCGTGGTCTCCATCATCTTTTCGGCAAAAGCCCGATCGACATGAGCCACACCAAGGCGTGTGGCTGCATTGACCACCTCCATCATCTGATCAAAGATGAGCTGACGGGTGGAGGAATTTCCCAAGAGAAGATCGGTCTGGGTATTCAGTGCGACGGTCATGCCATTGAAAGGCATGTTCCACACCGCCTTTTTCCATCGGGCCTCATGGTATTCCACCAAATTGGCGGTGATGCCGGAAGAACGGAAGTCTTCGATCACCGCATTCAGCAGATCGTCATCCTCAACAGAGAAATTGCCCACATTGATGCTGCCATAACACTGGTGGGAGACCCTGCCTGGAGCAGTTTTCGACGAACAGATGAAAGCCAGGCCAGCCGCGATCTGGAGTTGCGGGAACACCTGCTGCAGGTCCGCCTCCAACCCAATGCCGTTCTGAATCAGGATAACAAGAGACTTGGGGTGCAGGAGAGGCGGCAGCATTTCGAGGAGCAGTCCATTGTTGACCGATTTGAGTCCGACAAGGATGACGTCGCATTTCGGCATGTCGATTGTACGCTGATAGGCGTTGACGCCATCGAGATGAAACGAACCGTCGCATGAATCCACCTGCAATCCGTTCTCACACACGAAATGATAGTCGCTGTGGAAGAGGAAATGCACCTCTTTTCCAGCATGAGCCAGTTTGGAGCCATAGAATCCCCCTATCGCCCCAGATCCGATAACACCATATTTGATTTTCATTCTTCCTCCAGGATTTTCTTGATTTCCTCATCCGTCTTCGTCAGTTTATCCTTACAAAAACGGATGAGCGTCTGAGCCCTTCTCAACTGCTGGGTCAGAGAGTCCATATCCAATTGGTCATTCTCCATCTTGCGGACGATCTCCTCGAGTTCGCCCACCGCTTTCTCGTAATTGATTTCTTCCTGCATGATGTTTATGTAGTTTCAGTGTCGGTTTCTGGATCAGGCATCGCATCAGGGTTTCGCCTCAGTTGTTCAACAAACTCCGCGAGTTTGTGCAATTCTCTTGGTATGCGGATTTTCTGCGGGCAATGCGGTTCACATTGTCCGCAGCCGATACAATGGTCAGCCTGCCGGAGCTTGGGGACAGCCCGGTCGAGTCCGATGAGGTATTCCCTGCGGCGCTTGCGGTATTCCTCCGCCATGTTCTCCACGGGCAGCCGTCCCTCGTTCTTACATTTGTTGTAATGCACGAAAAGAGCAGGGATATCGATGCCATAGGGGCACGGCATGCAATACTTGCAGTCGTTGCACGGTATGTTGTTCATGCCGACGAGTTCCTTTGCGATGTCGTAGAGGAACTCCTCATCCTCCTTGGTGACAGGTTGCAGCGGGCAATACGACAGGAGATTGTCCTTGAGATGCTCCATATAGGTCATGCCACTGAGCACGGTCAGCACCCCTTCGGGCGTTCCGGCATAGCGGAAAGCCCATGAAGCCACCGATTTCTCCGGATCCCTTTGTTTGAGTCTGTTGACCAGGAACTGCGGGATGTTGGCCAACCGTCCACCGAGGAGCGGTTCCATGACGACAGCCGGTATGCCTCTTTTCTGAAGTTCTGCATAAAGGTATCTGGCATCCGTATTGCTGTTGTTGATCTCATTGGCAAAGTCCCAGTCGAGGTAGTTGAGTTCGATCTGCACGAAGTCCCACTTGTATTTGTCGTGCTCCGAGAGCAAATAGTCAAAGACCTCGATATCGCCATGATAGGAGAAGCCCAGGTTGCGGATGCGTCCGGCATCCCGCTCCGCCATCAGATAGTCGAGCATACCATTGTCCAGAAACCTCTGATGGAGGTTCTCCATACCACCGCCTCCAATGGCATGCAGCAGGTAGTAGTCGATATAATCCACCTGCAGGTATTTCATGGAGTTGTGGTACATCTCAATGGACACGTTTTTCGGCCACGTGGCCGGATCGAAGTTGGAGAGTTTGGTAGCCACGAAGTATTTCTCCCTCGGGTGTCTGTGGAGGGCGATGCCCGTCGAGGCTTCCGACTCACCCATGCAGTAGGCAGGCGATGTATCAAAATAATTGACTCCATGCTCGATGGCATAATCCACCAATTTGTTGACCATTTCCTGGTTGACCGTCTCCTTCTCCCCTTTTTTCTCTGTGGGCAGGCGCATCATGCCATATCCGAGGATTGACACTTTTTGCTTGTCTTTGGGATTCTCCCTATAAGTCATCTTGCCCACGGGAGGCTCCACCTGCCGCTTATAGTCATCCTGTGCGGCATTTCCGTCACCACTGTTCTTGCAACCAGCCAAAGTTGCGGCAGCCGCAACAGTCCCCCCTCCGAAAACTTTCAGGAACTTACGGCGCGATATCTGGTTTTTCTTGTTCATCTTCATTTCTTGATTAAATTTCCTTGTGTACTTCATGTCCCTCCACATAGATGGCAGGCAGCGGCCTGGCCGGGCAAAGGTTCTCGCACGCCCCACAACCGATGCACCGCGCCTCATTGACAGCAGGCACGAAGGGCGTATCCTCGTCTTCCTCATCGAGCGGCACCATCTCAATGGCTCCTACCGGACAATGGCGCGCACAGTTGCCGCATTCCACTCCGTCGGTGATGGCCACGCAATTTTTCTTGACCCAGACCGCATGTCCGATCTGCGTGGAAGACTTGTCGGCAAGGTCAATCAGACGTATGGCACCCGTGGGACAAACCTCCGAGCATCTGTTACACTCCGGACGGCAATAACCTCTTTCATAAGACATGACCGGTTGCATGAGCGTCAGGAGGCTCCCCGATGGACGGAGCACCTCGTTGGGACATTCCGAGACACACAACTGACAGGCCGTGCAATGCTGCGCCATGTTCTTGGCACTGACCGAACCCGGCGGTGTGATGGGAGTCTGCCTTTCGGGAGCCACCTTATCTTGAATGACAGCAAGACCGCCATCCACCTTTTTCTTCTCCTGAGCCAGGGCAGCTGTGGCGGCCAATGCGGTCACCATGAGGAAATTGCGCTTGCCCTTATCCGTCTCTTGCGGTACTTTTCCTTCCCCTTGATGAGAGGGCGCAGCCTTCGGATGAGAATAGCTTAATGCGCCGAACTTGCATTTTTCCAAGCAGTTGCCACAAGTCACACAACGGCTATAATCCACAGTCATGCTCTTGTAGTCGATGCAAGCCGCCTTGCAGTTCTTGCTGCAGAGAGAGCAACTCCTGCATTTGTCAGCATCAAAATGGATTTTCAGCCATGAGAAGCGGGCGAAGAATCCCAGCACCGTACCCACAGGACAAATGGTGTTGCAGTATGTCCGTCCGTGCTTCCAGGCGAGGAAGCCCACGATGAGCAAGGTAGCAAGAGCAATGACAAATGCAGGCCATCCCTTCATCCACACATCCGTGGCGTAGAACATATAGCTGTCGGCCTTCTCAGCCAGAGAAGCCAGCACGTTGTTGCCCATGCGCCAGAGCGGTTGGAGAATCATCGTCGCTATGCGGCCGAAACTGCTGTAAGGCGCCAGAAGCGCCATCAGCGAGCCCAAGCCAGCCACGCAAGCCACCACCATGACTGCGAGCATGGTATAGCGCAACCATGAGATGGCCTTGGAGAAGGAATACTTGTTGCGCTTCCTGTTGAGTCTGGCGATGAGATCCTGCATGATGCCAAGCGGGCAGATGACCGAGCAATAGATACGTCCGAAAATCAAGGTGAGCACCAGCAATGCGATCACCACAATGAAATTCAGAGCCAGCAATGCCGGCAGGAACTGAATTTTGGGCATCCACGACACCCAGTGATGCCATGTGCCAGTGAAGTCTAGAAACAACAGCAAGATGCCGGCGAACATCAGCGCAGCCAACACCATTCGTATTTTCCTAAGCATAATGTATCAGTTGTATAGTGTAATTTTATGGATGCAAATATAGCGATTTTTTTCATCATCCAAGAATAAAAAGTTATTTTTTGCCCCTCATCATCTATAACCTGTAACGCAACGAGCCATTTCAAGGCCGAGAGAATGCTAAACAAAGCCATATTATGGCGCTGAAATTATAACATAATTTAAAAAGAAACAATTCTTTTGGGATTGAGACGAGATTTGACTAACTTTGCAACCGATTTTTAAGGGATGGGGGATTTTCCCCGACAACGTCCCTTTTTCGCAAAGATTTGAAATGTATAGATGAGGCATCCAATCTATTTCGCAATCATCCTTGCCACAGCCGTTTGGACAGTCAGTGCCTGCAAGCACAAGCCCACCATGCGTGAGATGGGCATCCTGCTCGACACACTGAACGTCCAAGCCACCGCCTCACTCACCGACTCCATTCCCTCCCCCCACTGCGAGGTCGACCTGGAAGTGATTGTCATCTCCAATAAGGAATACGCCCCCGTGAACGACAGTCTGCTGCGCTCCGGCATCCTGTCGCCCGAATACCTGTCGCTTACCGACAAGCAGATCACTCCCCGCGCCGCCATCGACTCCTTCATCCGCCGCTATGAGGCCGACTACAAGACCTTCTACTCCGGCATCTTCACCGACGAGAGCGATCCGCAGAGCGCCAGCATCGGCTACACCCTGCGCACCAGCATCGAGGAAGGGAAGGACAGCACCCTCTGCTACAAGGCCTTTGTCAGTCACAAACAAGGCGCCATCACCACAAACTACACCCTCTGCCGCAACATCGACCTTCCCCGCAAGCGCCTGCTGCGGCTCGACGACATCTTCGTGCACGGCTATGAGCGAGGACTCTCCGAAGCCATCGCCAACCAGTTGATGAAGCAGTCGGCCAACAAAGACCTGCCGTCTCTCCGCCAGTCGGGGTTCTTCGTCAACAGCGATATCTACCCCACCCCCAACTTCATCCTGGGCGACAAATCCATCACCTTTGTCTATGTGGCCGGTGAGATCGCAGACCGAGACCGCGGCGAGATACAAGTAGAAGTGAAATACTCTGAGATCAAAAGACTGCTGAAACGATGAACGAGCTGCTACGATACTTCCCCGACCTGACCGACGAGCAAACAGCCCGCTTCGAAGCCCTCCAAGCCCTCTATACGGACTGGAACCAGAAGATCAACGTCATCTCGCGGAAAGACATCGGAAACCTCTATACCCACCATGTGCTGCACTCGCTGGCCATCTCGCGCGCCCTGCACCCCGTGGAAGGCACGCGCATCCTCGATTTCGGCACCGGCGGAGGCTTTCCCGGCATTCCCCTCGCCATCCTGTGGCCCGACTGCCAGTTTCACCTCATCGACGGCACCGGCAAGAAGATCCACGTGGTGGAAGAAGTCGCCCGCGCCATCGGACTCAAGAACGTGCGCGCCACCCACATCCGCGGCGAGGAAGAGAAAGGACAATATGACTTCGTGGTGAGCCGCGCCGTGATGCCCCTGCCCGACCTGGTGCGCATCGTGCGCAAGAACATCAGCCGCAGCCAGCGCAATGCCATCGCCAACGGCGTGCTCTGCCTCAAGGGCGGCGACGTCAGCGCAGAGACCGCTCCCTTCAAGCGCTACATAGAAATCAGCGAACTGAGCGACTGGATAACAGACGAATGGTTCCAAGGCAAACATCTCATATACCTGCCATTATGATCAAGATAGAGAGAATCGTGTGCAACATGCTGCAAGAGAACTGCTACATCGTGAGCGATGAGAGCGGCGAGTGCGTGATTGTGGATTGCGGCGCCTACTACGAGGAAGAGCGCAAGGCCATCACCCGCTATATCAGCGAGCACCAGCTCAAGCCCGTCCACCTGCTGTGCACCCACGGCCATGTGGACCACAATTTTGGCATCAACACGATCTACGACGAATACGGGCTGCAGCCCGAAGTGCACGCCGGTGACGCCACCTATATGAAACAATTGGCGCAACAAGCCGTGCAGTTCATCGGTTTTGAGCCCCGATACACTTTCCCCGCCGTGGGAAGAACCATCGAAGACGGAGAGGAGATCCGCTTCGGACAGCACGTGATCACGGTGCTCCACACCCCTGGCCACTCGCGCGGTTCGGTGTGCTTCCACCTCAAGGACGAGCACGTGATGCTGACCGGCGACACCCTGTTCAAACAGTCGATTGGGCGCACCGACCTGCAGGGCGGCAGCATGATGCAGATCATCCAGAGCCTGCGCCTGCTCGCCCAGTTGCCCGACGAGACCATCATCCTGCCCGGGCACGGTCCGCAGACCACCATGGGCGATGAGCTGAAGTCAAACCCCTTCATGGACCGATGACAGAAAAGATCATACTCGGCATCGACCCCGGCACCTCGGTGATGGGATACGGTGTCATCAAGGTCGCAGGACAGAAAGCCACCATGCAGGTGGCCGGTGTCATCGACCTGCGGAAGATGAGCGACCCCTACCTGAAACTGGGGCACATCTTCGAGCGCGTGACCAGCGTCATCGACTCCTACCTGCCCGACGAGATGGCCATCGAGGCCCCCTTCTACGGCAAGAACGTGCAGTCGATGCTGAAACTGGGCCGGGCTCAAGGCGTGGCCATCGCCGCCGCCATCCAGCGCGACATCCCCATCCATGAGTATGCCCCGCTGAAGATCAAGATGGCCATCACCGGCAACGGCAGTGCCTCGAAGGAACAAGTGGCCGGCATGCTCCGGCGCCTGCTCCAGATACCCGAGGACCACATGCCCCATTTCCTCGACGCCACCGACGCCCTGGGCGCCGCCTACTGCCACTTCATGCAGATGGGCCGCCCCGAGTCGCAGGTGAGTTTCAAAGGATGGAAAGACTACGTCAACAAGAACCAAGAGCGGATATGCAGACCACCATCAAAATAGAGCAAGGCGTGGCACGTATGCCCCTGTGGCGCATGGCCCGTCCCGTCGATTTTGAAGCCCTCGACGGCGAGCACCTCGCCATCGTCGGCCGGAATGCCGCCGGCAAGTCGATGCTCGCCGACATCCTGATCGGCCGCCATCCGCTCCTGCTGAGAGACCCCGAATACGATTTCTCGCCCAGCACCCGTCCGCTGGCCGCCGACAACATCCGCTACATCACCTTCCGCGACTGCTACGGCGGCGACAACGACGCCACCTACTACCTGCAGCAACGGTGGAACCAGCACGACATCGACGAATCTACACCCACCGCAGGAGCACTCCTCGAACAGGAATTCCTGCTCACGGGAAACGACACCCCCGAGCGGCGTCAACTGCAACGGCATATCTACGAGCTGTTCGGCCTCGACCAGCTCACCGACAAATACATCATCCTGCTCTCCAGCGGAGAGCTCCGGAAATACCAACTGGCCAAGGCTCTCTTCGCCCGGCCCCGGATCCTGATCATGGACAACCCGTTCATCGGTCTCGACGCCACCACCCGCACACAACTCGACGAGCTGTTGACCACCCTCTCGCGCGAGCAAGCCCTCCAGCTCATCCTGGTGCTTGCCAAGACCGACGACATCCCGCGCTTCATCACCCATGTGGTGAGCGTGACCGACAAGACCGTCGGCGAGAAGCAGACCCGCGAGGACTATCTGCGCACCAAGGCACAGCGGCCCAGCCACGTGCTCAGCAACGACAAGGAGGAAGCCATCCTCGCCCTGCCCTACGCCGAAAAGCCCTACAGCGCCACCGAGGTGGTAAGGCTGCGCAAAGTGAGCATCCGATACGGGCGGCGCACCATCCTGCGCGACCTCGACTGGACCGTGCTCAACGGAGAACGGTGGGCACTGAGCGGCAGCAACGGCAGCGGGAAATCGACCCTCCTCAGCCTCATCTGCGCCGACAACCCCCAGAGCTACGCCTGCGACATCACCCTCTTCGACCGGCAGCGCGGCAGCGGCGAGACCATCTGGGATATCAAGCGCCACATCGGCTACGTGTCGCCCGAGATGCACCGCGCCTACAAGAAAGACCTGCCCGCCATCCACATCGTGGCCAGCGGCCTGAAAGACTCCGTGGGCCTCTACGTGCGCCCCACCGAGAGCGAGTATGCACAATGCCGCTGGTGGATGGACATCTTCGGCATCGCCTCCCTGGCCGACCGCACTTTTATGAGCCTGTCGAGCGGCGAGCAGCGCCTCGTGCTCCTGGCCCGCGCCTTCGTGAAAGACCCCGAACTGCTCATCCTCGACGAGCCCCTGCACGGTCTGGACGACCGCAACCGCCAACTCGTCAAGGACATCATCGAAGCCTTCTGCCGGCGCCGCAACAAAACCCTGGTGATGGTGACCCACTACGAGGACGAGCTGCCCCCCTGCATCGACCATCATCTGCATCTGGAAAGAAACTGACAACAAGAAATAAAAACTATCACAACATGATGAAACGAATACTTTTCACAATCACCCTGCTGGCCGTCGTATCCTTTGCATTCGGCCAGGAAGCCTACAACGAAGCCATCCGGATGGCCAAAGCCGTCGCCGACGACACCTCCAGGTCGCTCGAAGAGCGCAAGATCGCCACTTTCAAGAAAGACGCCCTCTACTACTTAGGGTCACAGTCGTATAAGCTCACCCCCGACAGTTCCGCCACGATGCTCGACTTCCAGGCACTGGCCCTGTTCAAGTTCATCAACCTGTTTCAAGGCCGTATCGCCATGAGTCCCAAGAAAGACCGTGCCGCCATCATCAACCTGTTCAAGAGCGTGAGCCTGGCCCATCCCCGCTTCAACGACCCCAACAAGGAGATGGTGCTCGCCTATATCACCAATGAGGGATACCTCACGAAATTCTCACTCGACACCGACTGGGTGGCCGCCTACGACGACATCCGCAAGCGGATGCAAGGCAGCGGGAAATAAGGCATCACCCCAAGTCTTCACGGAAGCGGAGACCGCAGAAGCCTATCAGAAGACGAAAAAAGGAAACAGTTTTTTTAACATACATTCATTTTTACACTCATGAAGAAACTAACAAAGGTATTAGTGCTGGGCAGTGGAGCCCTGAAGATTGGACAAGCTGGTGAGTTTGACTACTCAGGATCGCAGGCCCTGAAAGCCTTGCGCGAGGAAGGCATCTCCAGCGTGCTGGTAAATCCCAACATCGCCACGATCCAGACGAGCGAAGGCATCGCCGACAAGGTGTATTTCCAACCCGTAACCCCCCACTTCGTCACGGAGATCATCAAGAAGGAGCGCCCTGACGGCATCCTGCTTGCCTTCGGCGGCCAGACAGCCCTCAACTGCGGCACCGAACTCTATCAGAACGGTACGCTGAAGGAATATGGCGTGGAAGTGCTGGGCACCAGTGTGGAAGCCATCATGAACACCGAGGACCGTGACCGCTTCGTGCGCAAGCTCGACGAGGTGGGACTGAAGACCCCTGTGAGCCATGCCGTGGAGAATATGGACGACGCACTGAAAGCCGCCCGCGAAATCGGATTCCCCATCATGATCCGCTCCGCCTACGCCCTCGGCGGCCTCGGTTCCGGTCTGTGCAACGACGAGAAAGGATTCCGCGAACTGGCAGAGAGCGCCTTTACCTTTGCCCCCCAGATCCTGGTGGAGGAAAGCCTGAAAGGATGGAAGGAAATCGAGTTTGAGGTGATCCGCGACGCCAACGACCGCTGCTTCACCGTCGCCTCGATGGAGAATTTCGACCCCCTCGGCATCCACACCGGCGAATCGATCGTCGTCGCCCCCACCTGTTCGCTCACCGACGAGCAAGTGAAGATGCTGCAGGACCTCTCCATCAAGTGTGTGAAGCACCTTAATATTGTAGGCGAGTGCAACATCCAGTTTGCCTTCAACGCCGAGACCAACGACTACCGCATCATCGAGATCAACGCCCGCCTGTCGCGCTCCTCAGCGCTGGCCTCCAAAGCCACCGGTTATCCGCTCGCCTTCGTGGCCGCCAAGATCGCCCTCGGCTATACCCTCGACCAGATCGGCGAGATGGGCACCCCCAACAGCGCCTACGTCGCACCGAGCCTCGACTACATGATCTGCAAGATCCCCCGCTGGGACCTCACCAAGTTTGCCGGTGTGAGCCGCCTGATCGGTTCTTCGATGAAGTCCGTCGGCGAGATCATGAGCATCGGCCGCACTTTTGAGGAGATGATCCAGAAGGGACTCCGCATGATCGGCCAGGGCATGCACGGATTCGTCGGCAACGACCATACCCGTTTCGAGAACCTCGACGACTCGCTCGCCAACCCCACCGACCTGCGCATCTTCGCCATCGCCCAGGCTCTGGAAGAAGGCTACACCATCGAGCGCATCGAGCAACTCACCAAGATCGACAAATGGTTTATCTCACGCCTGAAGCGCATCGTCGATCTGAAGAACAAACTGATGACATTCAACAAGTTGGAAGACCTGAGCGATGACTTCCTGCAGGAAGTGAAAGCCGCCGGTTTCAGTGACTTCCAGATTGCCCGTTTCGTCCTGAAGCCCACCAGCGGCAACATGGAGAAAGAGAATCTCGAAGTGCGCCGCTACCGCCAGTCACGCGGCATCCAGCCCGCCGTGAAGCGCATCAACACCGTGGCCAGCGAACAGCCCGAACTGACCAACTACCTCTACTTCACATACAACACCCCGCCCATCCACGACATCCCCTACTACAAGAACGAGAAATCCGTGGTGGTGATGGGCAGCGGCGCCTACCGCATCGGTTCGAGCGTGGAATTCGACTGGTGCTCGGTGAACGCCATCAACACCGCCCGCAAACTCGGCTACAAAGCCATCATGATCAACTACAACCCCGAGACCGTATCGACCGACTATGACATGTGCGACAGGCTCTACTTCGACGAACTGTCACTGGAGCGCGTGCTCGACGTCATCGAACTCGAACAGCCGCGTGGTGTCATCGTGAGCATGGGCGGTCAGATTCCCAACAACCTCGCCATGAAGTTGCACCGCCGCGGTGTGCCCATTCTCGGCACCAGCCCGGTGAACATCGACCGCGCCGAGAACCGCGACAAGTTCTCCGCAATGCTCGACAAACTCGGTGTTGATCAACCCGCCTGGCGCGCATTGACCTCCTTCGACGACATCAAGGAGTTTGTCGCCGAAGTGGGCTATCCCGTGCTGGTCCGCCCGAGCTATGTGCTCAGCGGCGCAGCCATGAACGTCTGCTACGACGATGAGGAACTGCACCGGTTCCTGGACATGGCCACCGAAGTGTCGAAAGACTACCCCGTGGTGGTGAGCCAGTTCATGCAGGACACCAAGGAGATCGAGTTCGACGCCGTGGCCGACAAGGGTGAGATTGTGGAATATGCCATCAGCGAGCACATCGAGTACGCCGGTGTCCACTCCGGCGACGCCACGATGGTGTTCCCCGCACAGCATATCTATTTCTCCACCATCCGC
This sequence comes from uncultured Prevotellaceae bacterium, assembly GCA_902776475.1. Lineage (GTDB taxonomy): Bacteria > Bacteroidota > Bacteroidia > Bacteroidales > Bacteroidaceae > Prevotella. Next base: position 11,683 of record CACYQD010000004.1, read on the forward strand.
CAGATCAAGAAAATCTCCCGCAAGATTGCGGCAGAGCTCAATATCAGCGGTCCGTTCAACATCCAGTACCTGGCCAAGAACCGCGAGGTGAAGGTCATCGAGTGCAACCTCCGCGCATCACGCTCCTTCCCCTTCGTGTCGAAGATCCTGAAGCGCAACTTCATCGAGACCGCCACGAAGATCATGCTCGACGTGCCCTATACCAAACCCGACCGCTCGGAGTTTGACATCGACCGTATCGGCGTGAAGGCCAGCCAGTTCTCCTTCGCCCGTCTGCAGAATGCCGACCCCGTGCTCGGTGTCGATATGTCATCCACCGGCGAGGTGGGATGTCTGGGCGACTCGATGGACGAGGCCCTGCTCAACGCCCTCATCGCCACAGGCTACCGTCTGCCCGACCGCACGAAGCATCCCGCCATCCTGATCAGCAGCGGTGGTGCCAAGGGCAAGGTTGACATGCTCGATCCCGCCAAGTTGCTCGACCTCAACGGTTACCGCATCTATGCCACCGCAGGAACGGCTAAGTTCCTGAATGACAACGGCATCAAGGCCACCGCTGTGGCCTGGCCCGACGAGGAAGGCGAGAACAACGTGATGGACATGATCGCCGCTCACCAGTTTGACCTGGTGGTCAACGTGCCGAAGAACAACACGAAGCGCGAGTTGACGAATGGTTACCGCATCCGCCGCGCCGCCATCGACCACAACATCCCGCTGATGACCAATGTGCGTCTGGCGAAAGCCTTCATCATGGCCTTCGTAGCGCTGGATGAGAAGGATATCCAAATCAAGAGTTGGCAGGAGTATAATTCGTAAGAGCGTCTCTCCCATCCTCTCCTAGAGGGGATGGGATGACAGATTACAGACAAGAAAGGACACGATGGTTTATGCCACCGGTGTTTATTAACTCTGGCTGGGCTAGCCCAGCCAGAGTTTGCCCCCAAAGGTACGCTCTGAATTGTTCTTGTATTCTTGACTATTCAGCGACAAAACAACTGACTCTGTTCAGTTGACGTATCCACATTATTATATATCATGAAGAAGGAAATAATCACGAGAGACAAGTTGTACGCATTTATTTATTGTGTATTCATCTCTTTTATATTTTTACTTATCTTTTCCATTTCTTCATCACCTCTCTATACCTTTCCCTTTACCCATGATTCTGGCATTTTTCAGATTATTGGCAAAGAATGGATGAATGGATTAGTTCCTTATAGAGACATTTGGGATAACAAAGGCCCTTTATTGTATTTTGTCAATGGCTTAGGTTATCTTATGACAGGCAATAAGATAGGAATATTTATCATTCAACTCTTCAATTTGTCAATTGCTATATTTATCCTTTATAAACTTTTTCGGTTAGAATTCTCCTTTTATAAATCCCTATTCTTAACGTCCTTTATCCTGATCTGGCTTTCCAACACTATTTATAATAATTCTGTCGGGGAATATATTTTAATTCCACTTAATCTTTCTTATTATCTTCTATATAAATGGCTTAAATCGTTCACTATTTCGAAAGCTAACCATCCATATTCTTATTCAATAGTCTATGGCATTACACTTGGATTTGGTTTTCTTTTAAGATTAACAGATGTATTGACTCTCTTTATGACATTGATTGTCATTTCATTCTATATTCTATCTTTTCGTCAATGGACTAACTGGTTTATCAACTTTCTAATTTGTCTTGGTAGTTTTATTATATCTATTATTCCATTTATTTTTTATTTCTTCACGAAGGGCGCATTTGACGATTTTTGGTATGCTACAATTAGTCATAATTTCGAATACTTAAGTCAAAGTGAGTTTAAATCGTATTATTGGTATGGCATAGGCAGCTTTTCCCTCTCATTTGCTAATTATATCGGAATATTATTGGGAGGAATACTAGTTCTATTGTTCAATAGGAAAAGAAAGTACTTCGCAATATCGTGGATAGTACCTTCACTAACCATGTTATTATTGCTATTTAACAGTTATGCAAGCGGTAACTATGCCATATCATCCATGCCTTTCTTCTGCTTTGTAGTCATAGAATTATCTTACTTGCACTATAATAGAAAATCTTCTGTATATCCTTTGTTTTTGTATCTTTTTTTTGGTTTGCTAAGTAGTGGTTTTATCTATCAATTATGGCAAACGAAGACAAGAGACAGTAAACCCAATCCTATGATAGGACTATATAAAAAAGTAGAACATACCATTCCAATTGAAGAAAGAAATTTATTTATAGCTTACAATTGTAAGGCTGATATATATTATTATACATCGTTGAGACCTTGTTATCCATATTTTATAACCATGCAGCACTATTTAAATTCGGATAAAGACTCTTTGAGGAAAAAAATCATTAATGCTTATAAAACACGCAAAGCAAAATGGATTTTAGTAAGATATCCCACTTATCCCAACTTCATAAAAGGCATTTTAAATAGATACTACGATGTTGAAATGAACTTTCCGCGAGAGGAGTTTTCATTATATCATATCAAAGAGGGGAGATGCGCCACAAAAGTTAGAGACGCCACACTGTGACGTCTCTACATTATGGTTAAATCAAATGCTCTATTGCTAGATTAAAGGCATCTACTATTGGAGTAAAAGCACCATTTTTAGATCAAATATACCCAATGGGCGTTTTTGGAGAGCGAGAATTTGATTTTCTTGTTTTTGGGGATGCTGGGCTTTTTCCACTCGCCGTTGAGGATGCGGATGACGGTTTTCTTGCCAGCGGGAGCGGCATCGACAGCCTTCTGAAGGTCCATATAATTGCCATGACCGTCGGCGGCAACGATGAAATCATAGTGACGGACGTACTTTTTCAGAGCAGGGACTTCTTTGGCCATTGCATCCACTAAAAGGCCGGCCACGACATGGGCGCCATAAACATTGTAGTGAGTGTTGTCCTCACGGCCATTGGGAATGGACGGGTTCTCGCCCGGTTTGAACCACATGTGCAGTTTCTTGGAACCTTCTGGGCCAAGGCCCTGTTCCAATTCATGCGTGATGCGGTTGGCATCCACGAAAGGCGTGTTTGTGGCCTTCGCCACGTTGCGCGGTGCGACGATGTAGTCGCCGTGTGTATCAACAAGGACATCGCCCTCAGGCTGTTTCTCACCTGTGAAAACTGTGTTGCGCAGTTTTTCGTCATCGTCATTGGCAGGAGCCTGAGCCTGGAAATTTCGCCTCACCACGGCATTCATCAAGATGGGTTTTCCGCCCCTTTCCCTTGTTTCAACGATGAATTTCGTCAGATTGGCGTCGAAAGTCGACCCCGGATCTGTATGGCGATCCTCTTTCGGTTTCTCGTCGTTGTGTCCAAACTGAATCACCACATAGTCACCCGGTTTGATACGGTCGAGCACCACCTTCCAACGTCCCTCGTCGATAAAACTCTTCGACGAACGGCCGTTGACCGCATGGTTATCGACGATGATGTCGTCGGTGAAGAATCCCTGCAAGGCCATCCCCCACCCTCGCTCAGGTTTCTCGTTGTCAATAGCCTTGTTGGCCATGGTCGAGTCGCCAATCATAAAGATCGTGATGGGGCGCTTCGACGATGACGCCAAGCACAACGTCAAGATGAGCGAAAATAATATAATAAGGTAGCGTCTCATATTTGATATTTAATAATCGGCGAAGCCGGAGTCAATTTTCAATTATAAATTTTCAATCGGCGTAGCCAGAATCAATTTTCAATCTTCAATTTTCAATCGGCGAAGCCGGAGTCAATCTTCAATTTTCAATATGAATTGAACCATTTCCTCTGGAGTCACCAGTTGCTGTTCGCCTGTGGTCATGTTTTTCAGTGTGACCTTGTTTTCCGCCATTTCGTTGTCGCCTGCAAGGGCTACGAAACGGATGCCCTTGGCGTTGGCATACGCCATCTGCTTCTTCATCTTGGCTTTGTCGGGGAAGATTTCGCAACTGATGCCCTCTGCACGACACTTGCCGGCGATTGGCATGCAATAAGCGACCTCGCGCTCACCGAAATTGATGAAGAGCACCTGTGTTGCCGCCACCGCCTCTTTCGGATAGAGGTCGAGCGTGTTGAGCACGTCGAAGATACGGTCGGCACCGAACGAGATGCCCACGCCACTCAGTCCCGGCATGCCGAAAATGCCCGTCAGATTGTCGTAGCGTCCGCCGCCGGTGATGCTGCCAATCTGTACATCGAGTGCCTTCACCTCGAAGATGGCCCCCGTATAGTAGTTGAGGCCACGCGCCAAGGTCAGGTCTAGTTCGATTTCATTTTTCAGTCCGCAGTTTTTGAGTGTGTCGAGGATGGTTCTCACCTCCTCTACGCCCTTGAGGCCTGTCTCCGACTGAGCCAACACCTCGGCGATGGTGGTCAGTTTCTCCTCATTGCTTCCTGAGAGGGCAATGATTGGTTGCAGTTTGTCAATGGCCTCCTGGCTGATACCATCCGCAGCCAGTTCTGCGTTCACGCCCTCCAGACCAATCTTGTCGAGTTTGTCGATGGCCACGGTGATATCCACGATTTTGTCAGCTTCACCAATCACCTCTGCGATGCCAGTGAGGATTTTGCGGTTATTGATTTTAATCATCACCCGGATGCCCAGACGGCTGAAAACGGTATCGATGATCTGCATCAGTTCCACCTCGTTGAGCAGCGAGTCGCTGCCCACAATGTCCGCGTCGCACTGGTAGAATTCGCGGTAGCGGCCCTTCTGAGGACGGTCGGCGCGCCACACCGGTTGGATCTGATAGCGCTTGAAGGGCAGTTGCAGTTCCTCGCGGTGCATCACCACATAGCGGGCGAACGGCACCGTGAGGTCGTAGCGCAGGCCCTTCTCGCAGATGCGGGAGGCCAGTTTCAGCGGTTGGCGGCTGGTTAGTTCCTCGTCGCTCACTTTTGCGGTAAAATCGCCGGAGTTGAGCACTTTGAAGAGCAGTTTGTCGCCCTCCTCGCCATATTTTCCCATCAGCGTCTGGAGCGTCTCCATGGCCGGTGTCTCGATTTGCTGGAAGCCATAGAGTGCATAGACCTCGCGGATGGTATCAAAGATGTAATTGCGCTTCGCCATCTCCATCGGAGAGAAATCGCGCGTTCCTTTGGGGATATTTGGTTTCATTGGTCTTTGTTAAAATAAGATCGTCCAAACCATTAGTGGTTTTCTTTGACTCTGGTTTATAAATTTTTATAAAATCGTTTTCTTTACCTTTTTTATTTTTAGCACGTGGATATTCACAGCCTGTATAATATTTATTTCCTGGGGCTTGATGGGCGACGTGGGACCCCTCACCTAACCTCTCCCGGAGGGAGAGGGATTCTTTCCTGGGCAGGATGGCATCGTGGGCCCCTCACCTAACCTCTCCCGGAGGGAGAGGGATCTTTTCCTGGGCAGGATGGGCATCGTGGGGCCCTCACCTAACCTCTCCCAAAGGGAGAGGGATAGATATGCATGGCTTCACAAAGGAAACTGCCCCTCTCCCTCTGGGAGAGGACGGGTGAGGGCTCAGAGTTATCTGACGATGGTTTGCTCTCTGTCCGGGCCGATGGAGATGATGCGGATGGGCGTCTCCAACTGCTCCTCGAGGAAATCCACGTATGCCTTGAAGGGTGCCGGGAACTGCTCCTCCGATGTCATCTTCGTCATGTCGGTCTTCCAGCCGGGGAGTTCGACATAGACGGGTTCGATGTCCTTCTCGATATCGAAGGGGAAGTCCTTGATTTCCACGCCTTTCTGACGGTATGCCACACAAGCCTTGATGGTGTCGAAGCCGTCGAGCACGTCGCTCTTCATCATGATGAGCTGCGTCACGCCATTCACCATGATCGAGTAGCGCAGGGCCACCAGGTCAATCCAACCACAGCGGCGCTCACGTCCTGTCACGGCGCCATACTCATGGCCGAGCTGACGGATGGTAGCACCCGTCTCGTCGAAGAGTTCTGTGGGGAATGGTCCGGCTCCTACCCTCGTGCAGTAAGCCTTCATGATGCCATAGACCTCGCCGATCTTGTTGGGACCGATGCCAAGGCCCGTGCAGGCACCGGCACAGATCGTGTTCGAGGAGGTGACAAACGGATAACTGCCGAAATCCACGTCGAGCATCGTGCCCTGGGCGCCCTCGCAGAGGATGCTCTTGCCCTCGCGGAGGAAATTGTTGATCTCATGCTCGCTGTCCACCACCTGGAATTGCTTGATGTACTCGATGCCCTCCATCCATTTCTTCTCCACCTCCGTAATGTCGTAGTCGGTGAAGCCCAGGTTTTTGAGCATCTGCTCGTGGCGCGCCTTGTGAGCCGCATATTTCTCCTCGAAATGGTCAAAGATGTCACCCACACGTAGTCCGTTACGCGACACCTTGTCCGTATAGGTCGGTCCGATGCCCTTGCCCGTCGTGCCCACCTTGCTCTTGCCCTTCGCTGCCTCCAGTGCTGCGTCCAGCAACCGGTGTGTCGGCATGATCAGGTGCGCCTTCTTCGAGATGTGCAGACGGCTGTGAAGATCGTGTCCACTGCGCTCCAGGTCCTTTGCCTCATCCATGAAGAGATCCGGTGCCATTACCACGCCATTGCCGATGATGTTCACCTTTCCACCCTGGAAAATGCCCGACGGAATGCTTCTGAGCACATATTTCTGACCCTCAAACTCCAACGTGTGGCCCGCATTTGGTCCGCCTTGGAATCTGGCCACCACATCATAATGCGGTGTGAGCACGTCCACTACTTTTCCTTTTCCTTCGTCGCCCCACTGGAGTCCCAGCAAGACATCAACCTTTCCTTTGTTCATTCTTGGTTCTATTTTATTTGATATGTCAAATCAACTAAATCCTTTTCACCGGATGCGACTCTTGGCAGAGAATGTTGCCCTTGCTGGGGGCTTTCCCTCTCCCTAGAGGGAGAGGCCAGGTGAGGGGGACAATCAGGCATTCCTCCTCTTTCTCAGCCTCGTCAACTTCGACTGGCACGAGCTGCACACCCCATATATATATAAGGTGTAGCCCGACTGGTGGAAGCGGCGCAGTTTCACCGACTGGATGATGCCTTGCAGCGCCGGCGAGTTCACCTCCTTCACCTTGCCGCAGATGGTGCAGATCTGGTGGCAGTGGTCCTCCGTGGGCACGCACGCCTCATAGCGCGTCTCCTGCGAGAGGTTGTGCTTCACCACCAACCGTAGTTTCTGGAAGAGGCGGATGGCATTGTAGAGCGTGGCGCGGCTCACCCGGAAGTTTTTCTTCTCCATTTTCTCGCCCAGTTCCTCCAGCGTGAAATGCCCGCTCATGCCATAGATGGTCTCGAGGATGGCATACCGCTCCGGCGTTTTCCGGAGATGGTTGTCTTCCAAATAATTTGTGAGCGTGAGCCTTACTCGCTGCAGAATGTCGTCATCCATCTTGGCTAAATCTAATTGATGTGCAAAGTTAACTATTTTTTATGACATGGGGAAAAGCCCAAAACAAAAAATATTTCAACTTAAAACTTGATTAGTATCTTTTTTATTATTACCTTTGCAGCACCATTCGCAAAAGGTACGCCCAAGATTACTGAATCTGCGAGATGAAAAGGTCAAGATTTAAGAATTATTAACTATACTATTCCATCTTTTAAGCGGTAAAAGGCAGTTTTCTTGGATTAAAATATCTCACGCAAACAGTTGTGTGAGGAGAGAAAGCATGTATAAACATTTCTTCAAAAGACTTTTCGACTTTATCATATCCCTAATAGCCCTGGTAATCATTTCGCCGCTTTTGTTGGTTGTAACCATTTGGTTGCATTTCGCCAACAAAGGTGCAGGAGCCTTTTTTCTGCAAGAACGCCCAGGTAAAAACGCAAAAATTTTCAAGGTCATCAAATTCAAGACGATGACCGACGAAAGGGATCAGGACGGCAATTTGTTGCCTGATGAAAAAAGGCTGACCAAGGTGGGACGTTTTGTGCGCTCCACCTCCATTGATGAACTTCCCCAATTGATCAATGTGCTGAAGGGCGATATGGCCCTGATTGGGCCCAGGCCACTGCTGGTGGAGTACTTGCCATTGTATTCCAAGGAGCAAGCCCGCCGGCATGAAGTGCGTCCAGGCATCTCCGGATGGGCGCAATGCCATGGGCGTAATGCCATTTCCTGGACGGACAAATTCAAATTGGATGTGTGGTATGTGGACCATGTCAGTCTGATGACTGATTTGAAAGTGATTTTGATTACCATTAAGAAAGTGTTTTTCAGAGATGGAATTTCACAAGAAGGACAAGCCACGATGGAAGCGTTCAAGGGCAACGATGAAATCGTGTCTTCTTCTGTTTAGTATAGGGAAACGGATGATTTCAAATCAACACAACTAAGTTTTTGATTATGAACAAAGTATATCTCTGTTTGGCTCACATGAGCGGCAATGAAATGAAATACATCCAAGAGGCATTTGACACCAACTGGGTGGTGCCCCTTGGACCGAATGTAAACGCCTTCGAGGAGGACCTCGAAAAGTTTACAGGTGAAGGTAAAAAAGTGGTGGCCTTAGCTTCAGGCACTGCTGCCGTGCATCTTGGCATGATAGCCTTGGGCGTGAAGAAAGGCGACGAGGTGATTTGCCAGAGTTTCACCTTTGCCGCATCCTGCAATCCAGCAGTTTATCTTGGTGCAACTCCTGTCTTTGTCGGCTCTGAGGAGAAGACATGGAACATGGACCCTAATATGCTGGAAGATGCCATCAAGGACCGAATCCAAAAGACTGGCAAGAAGCCCAAAGTAATCGTGCCTGTTTATATGTATGGCATGCCAGCCTACATCGATGAGATTATGGAGATTGCCAACCGTTATGATATTCCCTTATTGGAGGATTCCGCTGAAGCATTTGGTTCCAAATACAAGGGGAAAATGACGGGAGCCATCGGTGCATACGGTGTGATGAGTTTCAATGGCAATAAGATGATCACCACATCCGGTGGTGGCGCCTTGATTTGCCCAAACGAGGATGCCAAGCGCAAGATCATGTTCTACGCCACCCAAGCTAGGGAAAACAAGCCCTACTATCTCCACAAAGAGATCGGTTTCAACTACAGGATGAGCAACGTCTGCGCTGGAATCGGCCGTGGCCAGATGACAGTTGTAGAGGATCACATCAAGCATCATCAGCGGATTGCCCAGATGTATAGAGAGGCATTTGATGGACACGAAGTGATTCGTTTCCATACCCACCCAGAGGACTATATGGAGCCGAACTATTGGCTCAGCACCATCACTTTTGAGGATGGCACTGCAGCTTGCACAAATGATATCGAACCGAATGAGAGCGTCATGAAAGCGATGAAAGCGCTTTCAGATGCAGGTATAGAAAGCCGTCCACTTTGGCGCCCCATGCATACCCAACCCGTCTATAAAGATGCTCCGGCATACGTCAATGGCACATCTGAAAAACTATTCAGAAAAGGTCTATGTCTCCCCTCTGGTCCATGTGTCACTGACGATGATGTCAATCGGGTGATTTCCATTCTGAAAGAAAGTGTTCGAGCATGAAAAAACAAATCACTGAAATACTATCAGATTTCAAGAAGCCGTTCAACCATTTGTTGAATTGGTACTTCACCAAGAAAGCACTCCCCTATTGGTCAGTGCTTTTGTTGGATTGTGTAATCTGCTTCATTTCAGGTATCTTTGTCCTTTTACTTTTCACCAGCGTAACTGAATTATTGAGACATTGGCAAATGGCCTCATTGACCATTTTGCTCTATATGTGTTTCAATCTGATTGGATTCAGATTATTCCATACCTATGCTGGTGTCATACGCTATTCATCCTTCGTTGATTTGCGTCGGGTGGCATACGCCATGATCTTCTCATGCATTATCGCAGAAGTCATGCACTACCCCATCTCATGGCTTCATTTTGGTTTCAAAGAACTATTCGGGCACAATCTTTTTGTTCTTCTGAAAGGACGTCAAATATTGGCCATGTATGCTTTGGCCATGATCCTGATGTGGGCATGGCGCGTGCTGGTCAAGACAATATTTGATGTTTCCTATAAACGTGAACAAGCCCTTCGTACCTTGATATATGGTGTAGGAGACGGTGGAGTTGGTCTGGCCAAAAATATCCGTAACATGAAAGACGCCAACTTCTCTTTCCGTGGTTTTTTGACCAGGGATGAGGATTTCAGGGGCAGGATGCTCATGGGAGAGAAGGTATATATCGTGAATCGTGAGCTCCCTGATATTTTGGAAGAGAACAAGATACAGGTGGTGTTGATCTCACCACTCCAAAACGAACGTTTCCGTAAGGACCAGGAGTTACAGGATACCCTGCTCAATGCCGACATCAAGATCTACATGAGCCAAGGCACCAAGGAGTGGACCAAGGACTCTGACTTCTCCAAGGTAGAAATGAAGCCCATCAGCGTTGAAGACCTTCTTCCCCGTGAAGAAATTCAGGTGGACATGTTGAGCGTTGGCAAGATGCTCACGGGCACTAAAATTCTCGTCACCGGTTCTGCAGGTTCTATCGGCTCTGAAATCGTCCGTCAGATCAGCGCCTACAAACCTGAGGCACTGATGCTCATCGATTCCGCCGAGACACCCCAGCATGACATCCGCTTGATGATGGCCCGCAAATGGCCGGGAATCAAGACTACCACAATGGTTACCTCCATTGCCAATGCTGGTAAGATGGAGCATATCTTCTCCACTTTCCGGCCAGACTACGTTTTCCATGCCGCCGCCTACAAGCATGTCCCGATGATGGAGGACAACCCTAGTGAGAGCATTCTCAACAATATCTACGGCACGAAAGTCATCGCTGATCTCAGCGTGAAATATGGGGTCAAGAAATTTGTTATGCTCTCCACCGACAAGGCCGTAAACCCCACCAATGTGATGGGATGCTCGAAACGAATCTGCGAGATCTATGTTCAGAGTCTCGACAACGCCATCAAGGGAGGCAAAGTGAAAGGTGTCACCCAATTCGTCACCACACGTTTTGGCAATGTTTTAGGCTCCAATGGCTCTGTAATCCCTCTCTTTGAAAAACAAATCAAGGCTGGTGGACCTGTCACCGTCACAGACGAACGCATCATCCGCTTCTTCATGCTCATCCCCGAAGCCTGCAAACTCGTTCTGGAAGCTGGTACGCACGGCAATGGAGGTGAGATTTTTGTCTTCGACATGGGTGAACCTGTCCGCATTGCGGACCTCGCCAAACGCATGATCCGCCTCAGCGGAGCCAAAAATGTGGAAATCAAATATACCGGTCTCCGCCCAGGGGAAAAGCTGTACGAGGAGCTTCTTGCCACCAACGAGAACACAAAACCCAGTTTCCACAAAAAAATCCGAATCGCCAATGTGCGGGAATACGATTACCAATCCGTCGAACAAGATATCGAAGATTTGATACACATCTCTGAGACATACGAAGACATGAAGATTGTCGCCAAGATGAAGGAGATTGTGCCTGAATATAAGTCCAATAATTCTGTTTATCAGCAGTTGGACAAAGAAAAAGTTGAAAATGGATAATAAGACTATAACTGTTACATCCCCTCTTCTCCCCGATTTGAATGAGTTCGGAGAGATGCTGAAGGATATATGGGAATCGAAATGGATCACCAACAACGGTTCCTATCATAAACGCCTTGAACAAGCTTTGTGCGAATATCTCAAGGTGCCCTATGTCAGTCTATTCACTAATGGCACCCTGCCATTAATCACTGCCCTTCAGGCACTCCATATCACAGGTGAAGTCATCACTACTCCATACAGTTTTGTCGCCACGACCCATTCCTTGTGGTGGAACGGCATCAGGCCCGTCTTTGTGGATATTGAATGGGAAACCGGCTGTATGGATCCCAACAAGATAGAGGCTGCCATCACCCCTAAGACTACAGCCATCATGCCTGTGCATGTCTATGGAAAACCATGCAACGTAAAAGCCATACAGGATATTGCCGACAAATATGGACTCAGAGTAATCTATGATGCTGCCCATGCCTTTGGTGTGGATGTCAACGGTGAGAGCATCCTTAACGCTGGCGACATGTCCACCCTCAGTTTCCATGCCACCAAGGTCTATAATACAGTGGAAGGTGGAGCATTGGTGATGCACGATGAAAAGACCAAGAAGCGCATAGACTATTTGAAGAACTTTGGTTTTGCCGGAGAGACAGAAATTGTTGCGCCTGGTATAAATGGCAAAATGGACGAAATCCGCAGCGCATATGGTCTCCTCAATCTGCAGCAGGTAGATAATGCTATAGAAGCCCGCCATCAAGTCGCCATCCGCTATCGCGAGGCATTAAGAGAAGTCGAAGGTATAGATTTTTGGGATGATCTGCCTGGTGTGAAGCACAATTACAGCTATTTTCCCATTTTCGTTGATACTAAAAAATATGGCATGACCCGCGATAAACTATATTTCAAGATGAGAGAGCAAGGCATCTTAGGTAGAAGATATTTTTATCCACTCATCAGCGATTTCAGCACATATCGCGGACTTCCAAGTGCAAGCAGAGAGAATCTACCTGTGGCGACAAAGATGGCCAACGAGGTTATCTGTCTGCCGATGCATCATATACTTTCTGAAGAAGACATTCAAAGAATCTTATCAACTATTATTCGTTAACAATATGATCCAACTATCAGAGATATCACAATTAGTTAAGCCATCTTTAACACGTAAGCTGTTCAATATGGCAAAGCAATTTGATGATGTAATTGATTTTACATTAGGTGACCCAGATGTTCAACCCCATCAGGCCATCAAAGATGCAGGATGTGCTGCCATACAAGCAGGAAAAACACGCTATTCACAAAATGCCGGATTATTGCCGTTAAGGCAAACTATTAGCGATTACTATCAGCGCAAAGAAGGTTATCTATATCATCCCGACAATGAGATAATTGTGACCGTAGGAGCAATGGAAGGACTATATCTATCTTTGCTTTCTATGATCAACCCTGGTGACGAAGTGATTATTCCAGCTCCTTACTATGTGAATTATGTTCAGATGGTCTATATGTGTCATGGCATCCCTGTGGTCATAGATAACCCCAATGCTGAGCCACTCAGCTTTAACATCGAGGATGTAGAAGCTGCCATTACACCCAAGACCAAAGCTATTATTATCAACACTCCCGCCAATCCTTCTGCTAAATTGATACCTTGGAACAAGGTTGAGGCGATTGCTGATATTGCCAAGAAACATGATTTGGTTGTTATTTCCGACGAAGTTTATAAATGTCTCATTTATGGTGAGGAGCCCTTTAAAAGTATTGTTGCCATAGATGGCATGCGTGAGCGGACGGTACTGGTTAATAGTTTGTCTAAAGAATTCTGCATGACAGGTTGGAGAATTGGCTACGTTCTGGCACCAGAAGAACTGATTGCGACCATGACGAAACTCCAAGAAAATGTTTGTGCTTGTGCACCACTTCCCTCGCAATATGCAGCCATAGAAGCTTTGAGCGGCAAAGACGATTATTCTTCCCACATGGTGGAGACCTTCAGAAGCAGACGAGATTTGCTTGTTCAAGGAATACAATCCATCTCTGGACTCTCTTGCAATGCTCCTGAAGCCACTTTTTATCTGATGGTTGATATCTCCAGTACGGGCATGACTTCTGAGCAGTTTGCCATTGAACTACTTAAAGCAGTTCACGTGGCATTGGTACCAGGCATTACATATGGAAATAGCTGTGATAAATATGTCCGTATAGCTTTCACCATAGAAGAGGACAAAATAAAAGAGGGAATTCGCAGGATTCACAATTTCATGACATCACTATGAAAAGAGTATTGATGCTTGGCGGTTCTATCTATCAGACATACGCCATCAAAGAAGCAGTTCGTCAGGGCCATTATGTCATTACTTGTGATTATTTGCCAAACAATCCTGGGCATCAGTTCGCACATGAATACCATAATGTGAGCACAACAGACAAGGAAGCCGTTCTGGAACTTGCAAAAAGCCTAAAGGTTGATGGTATTGTCGCGTACGCATCCGATCCTGCAGCACCGACAGCTGCATACGTATGCGAAAAACTCGGATTGCCTACCAGCCCATACCAGTCCGTCGAGATATTGTCGAAAAAACATCTATTTAGGCAATATTTGACTGAGCATGGTTTCAATGTTCCTAAAGCGAAAAGCTACAAGACATTTGAGGAGGCAGAAGCGGACATAGACTCGTTCAAACTTCCTGTCATGGTGAAACCTGTGGATTCATCAGGTAGCAAGGGAATTAACAAGCTTACTGACAAATCTCAATTGAAAGCCTTCGTTGAGGATGCATTATCCTATTCAAGAGATAAGATCTTCTTGATTGAAGAGTTTATCGTTAAAAATGGGCCACAAATTTCGGGCGATGCGTTTTCTGTCGATGGGAAATTAGTTTTCCATTGCTTGGGAAATGAGTTTTACAGCGACAAAGTGGATAAAGATTTCGCTCCACTTGGTGAATGTTGGCCCACGGTGATGCCAAAAGAAGTTATAGACACATTGGAAAACGATTTGCAACGGCTTATCACTTCTTTGGAAATGAGGAGTAATGCCTACAATGTTGAAGCCATTTATGGAGAAGACGGAAAAGTCTATATACTTGAACTCGGTGCAAGAAGCGGCGGAAGCCTTATTCCCCAGATAACGGCATTGGCTACCGGAGTAGATATGGTGCCATACGTCATTAAAGCCGCATTAGGCGAAGACTGTTCTGACTTGAAAATGGCTCCTGTGAAAGGTTTTTGGTCCAACTATATGGCTCATGCCAATGAAACAGGCAAATATGCCGGCATAGAATACGATGAGGATTTCAAGAAAAACCATCTTGTGGATTACGTGACAGACACCAAGATTGGTGATGATGTTCATAAATACCGTGACGCACAGGATTGCGTAGGTGAATTAATCCTCAAATACGATAATGCCGAACAGATGACCGAGATGATAGACAATATGGATGACTTCATCAGAATTAAAGTGAATTAATGAAACTATTTGAAGGGAAAAAACTTTTGCTATTAGGCTCAAACGTCGGAACGCTTGACTTAATAAGATATGCAAAAGCCAATGGTGCTTATACGATTGTTGCAGATAATCTCCCCGTGGAAAAATCATTTGGAAAGCAATATTCTGATGACAATGTTTTTATAAGTACTGGCGACATAGAACAATTAAAGGATTATATTATCAAAACAGGCATTAATGGGGTCTTTGCAGGCGTTAGTGAATTCAATTTGCTAAACGCAATGTCTCTATGCAACTATTTTGGTTTTCCCTTTTATTGCACAAGATACCAATGGGACTTGATTGAAAACAAAGAAAATTTCAGACATTTGTGCCAAGAATACGGTGTCCCAACACCTAAGACCTATTTCTGCGGTCAGCAAATAAGTGATGCCATCATTAATGCTATCGATTATCCTGTTATCGTAAAACCCGTTGATTCCAGTGCTTCCATAGGAATAACAATATGCAGGAATCGGGATTCTTTATTGCACGCCATACCCAATGCCCTAAACAATTCTGAGAAAGGGCGCATTATCATTGAAGAGTTTTTCGAAGGAGAAGAGTTTTCCGCGCATTATACGATTGCCAACGGGAAAGTGACATTATCATGCGTTGACAACAGGATTCCTGTCGCCGTGAATGAGGGAGATGTAACAACAATACCCTTAGCACGTGTTTATCCATCTACCTTTATCCAAGAGTACATCAATCAAATCAACGCCAATATGATTTCACTGTGCGAATCATTACACATGGAGACTGGAGTACTCTTTATTCAAGGCTTATACAATAAGCGAAAGAAACTATTTTCTATATTTGAGGCGGGTCTAAGGTGCGCAGGTGAAGCCCCCTACCGATTTATAGAGAGGGTGAATGGAATAAGTTTCATGAATATATTTGCGGACCATGCTTTGCTGGGAAAATCAGTATCATTTGATTCCTCAAAAGAAGATCCTTTCCTTAAAGGGAAAGTTTGCTGCATTACATCTTTTGTTTCTAAAGGCGGAACAGTTGGCAAAATCTGCAATTTTAATGAAACAGTCGAAAGGGTCCCTTCTATAGTTGATAGTGAGTGTAGGTACCATGAAGGAGACATGACTCCAAATGGTAATACATTACGACAGATTATGTTGCGCTTTGCATTGGTTTGTAATACCAAAGACCAATTGATTGAAGATGTTGAGAAAATTAACAGATCCATTGAAGTGACTAACAAGAATGGCCAGCCCATGTGCTGTACTTTTGACATTAGGAAATATTTCCCCAGCTTATAATGAAGAGAATCATACAGTTTTGATTGTTTGTTAGAAATATCTATAAGATGAAAACAATACTTGTTACAGGAGCATCAGGCTATTTAGGATCGCATCTTATCAAAAAGATCCTTGAAAGAGGAGATAAGGTCATTGCCATTCTAGGCCGGCCTGAAGACTTATCTAATGAGTTTCCCACTAATGATAATATTAAAGTTTTCCCTTGCGCAGATATTAACAATATCGATTTGGGGCATGTTGACACCCTCATCCATACAGCATTTTCTAGAGGAGACAATTTGGAGGGCCTTACTTCATCAATTACCTTTACGGAAACAATAATTGATTTAGTTAATACGCAAGATATTGACTCTATTATAAACATATCATCTCAAGGTGTATATAAAGGTTTGTTGCCTGGACAGAAAGTAACTGAAAATGGAACTATTTCGCCAGATACAGCATACGGATTGGCCAAATGGGCTGTCGAGAATATGTTTAAAATTGGTTGTCAAAAGCAGTATACCAATATTAGGATGGCTAGTTTAAGTGCGAATGCTCGTTTCCTAAGTTTTTTTGTCAATGATGTTATCCTTCAAAAAAAGATAACAATTACAGCTCCTAACCAATTTGCATCAATTATGGATGTATCTGATGCAGTTGAAGGCATATTGGCAATTGAGAAGCTACCTATTTCCGAACGAAAAACTATATATAATTTAGGTCCAGGAACCCAATATTCTATTCTCAATTATGCAGAATCAGCTAATTCTATTGGGAAGGATTATGGTTTTATGCCTACAAAGATTTCTATTGAAGATTGTGGGAAGAATTCGGCAATTTGTATGGATTGTTCAAGATTAGAATTACAGACTGGATGGAGTTGTAAGATATCCAAGGATATGATGCTTAACAAACTATTTACATCTATCGCATACTAGAGTTTATCATACAAATTAAACATAGAGATGTTTATCTTCTTTATGATATAAAATATGTCTATTATTTCTAAATGAGCCGTTTATCACAAGTCATTCAATACGCCTTGATCCATTCCAAAGAGATCAGCCGCGCGAATGGGCGCAATTCTCTTTTCCGACTTAGGATTTTCTTTGACATGATATACTGTTTCCTGAAATATCGTATGTGGACAAATCAGTATGTAAAAGAAAACTTCCACCAAAAATCCCAAAATGAGCGAAAGAGGCTTGGTTTACAATATCGAGAAGAAGGGAAGAAAAGAGATGCTTGGCAAAAAGATTTTAGAGAGAATCGCCTTTTTTTTATCAAGTATGGCAATATCAAGTACGAGAAGGCTTCTCTTCGAAAGAAAAGAGACAAAGCATACACGAAAAGATATGAAACTGGCAAGAATCTTTTTGTCGAATATGATGTCAATATCAGCAGACAGCATTATTTAGAAGGAACTATTAAGATTGGCAATAATGTGTTACTCGCAAAACATGTCTTCATTGATTATTCTGGTGAAGTAATCATACATGATAACGTTGCAATTGCAAATGGTGTCATCATTGAAACTCATACACATTCTCTAGTGAATAAAAAAAGTATACCCATTCAAAGTAAACTGGAAATTTTTGATGGAGCATCCATTTTAACTCGTGCATACATTGCCGACACCTGTCACTCCATTGGTCGTCTGGCAAAAATAGGAGCAGGATCGTATGTAAGAAGCAACATCCCTCCATATGCAATCGTTATCGGCAATCCAGCAAAGATTGTTGGATTTAAAATGACACCTGAGGAAATAATAGAATATGAAAAAACTCATTATGACGAGAATGATCGTCTCCCATTAGATCTTTTACAAAAGAACTACAAGAAATATTTCCTCAGTAGATGTAAGGAAATTAGACAATGGTGTAAGATTTAAAAACACTATTATTACACATAAATCGAAAAAAGACAAAATTATGAAGACATTACAAGAATTTGTTGCTCTTTTTGCAGAGCAATTAGATGACACGGATGCCAATGAAATAACAGCTTCCACAGAATTCCATAACTTGGATGATTGGACATCATTGACAGGCCTTTCTGTTATTGCTATGATTTATGAAGAATTTGAAGTTGCTCTTAAAGGAGATGATGTTACAACTTCCATCACAGTTGAAGATTTATACAACAAAGTGATTTCAAAACTATAATGGCATCAGGAAAATACAACCCTTTCTCACTAGAGGGGAAAACAATTCTTGTTACTGGTGCCTCATCAGGTATTGGTAAAGCCACTGCAATTGAATGCTCCAGACTTGGAGCTAAAGTCGTTATAGTTGGCCGTAATGAGGAAAGGCTTCTACAAACTTTTTCTTTATTGGAAGGTGACAGTCATCTACATTTTTTGATTGAATTATCAGATGACGACGCTGTAGATTGTTTTGTTTCATCTTTGCCGTTGATCGATGGTGCTGTTCTCTGTGCTGGTATTGCCAGCGAAACACGTCCTTTATTGTTCTGTTCCAAGGATGAGTTTGGCAACGTGATGAATATCAATACTTTTTCAACTATCGAGTTGCTTCGTAAACTTGTTAAGAAGAAAAAAATATCAAAGGGGGCTTCTGTTGTTTTTGTATCTTCCATTGGTGGTGTCACTGTTTTCAACCCTGGAAATGGAGTTTATGGGGCATCAAAGGCGGCCTTAAATTCATTAATGAAATTTTACGCTGTTGAACTTGCTCCTAAGAAAATAAGAGTAAATTGTGTCAATCCTGGGAGGGTTTATACAAAGCTCATAGATAGAGGAATTATCTCAGAGGAACAACAGAAAAAGGACATTGAAAAGTATCCTCTTAAACGATATGGAGAACCAGAAGATATCGCTTGTGGTATCATTTATCTTTTATCAGATGCTTCTGTATGGGTTACAGGCCATTCTCTTGTCATTGACGGTGGATATTCTATATGAAATAGAAAATCCTTTGAGTAATGATTCATACTATATAATAGAAGAATCTTTCTTTTAATAATGGCACATTTTTCAATTAACAATGTAGTTATTCGCGGCATCTCAGCCTGTGTTCCTCAACATGTAAAAGAAAAACATTATTTTTCAGAGGGTAAAACTGAGCGTGTAATAGAAAATGCCCACGTCATTTCTTCACAAACAAGATGTAATATTTTACTAAGATAAAGAAGATCTATAACTTCTCCACGAAAAGTTGGATTCCATTTCACTAGTATATTCCAATGAGATTAACTTCCACGATAATAAACTTCTATCTAATATTCTATTTGCATAGTTCCTCCTCAACAAGAAGACCCGCGACGTAGTGAGGATACATATCTTATCTGTATATGTTTTCCCCGTTTTTAGAAGAGTGGGAAGATTGGTATTAGGTAAACAAAGAGTAAATTATAGCGGATTTTTAGCTAAGAATGAATAACAATAGTAATAATATAATTCTATTAAAACGAGATGAGTACGACCCCTTCATTGACTTTTTGAAAGGAATTTGTATTGTTCTCGTCATACTCACTCATTGCATTCCATACACTATAAAACGTGATCTTTTTTTCTATTTGTGGGGCAAGCCTGCTGTTCCTATTTTCTTAATAATACAAGTATTTCACGCCTATAAAAAGGGAGTAAATCATGTAAAAAGAGCCAATTATGAGAAATTATGGCAACGCATAATCAAACCATTTATTATTGCACAAGTTTTCTTATTTTTTTCTATTATTTGTATGAAAATTGCAACAGGTAATTTGGACAATATCTCCCATTTAATTAAGAGTACGCTAAAATATGGTGGTAATGGTTCTGGATCCTATTATCCCTGGATTTATATACAATTTGCCGTCATACTGCCTTTTTTCGCTTGTTTTTTTCAAAAAATGAAAGGTTTCGTATTAGCTGTAGTATTTATTATTATTTCAATATTTTTAGAAATGATATGCAATATAGTTAGTATGCCAATCTTCATGTATAGGCTTCTATTTTTTAGGTATACGATGCTCATCTATCTTGGTTACCTCTTGGCAACAAAAGGTTATTCCTTAAACTTAAAGACATTTTTACTGTCCATTTTGAGTGTATTCTCTGTGCTTATTTTTGAATATACAAACTATACATTTAGCCTTTTCATTTATAGTGCCCCCAGTTGGAATAGTTGTCATTGGATTTGTTATTTCTATATTGCATTCTTTCTCTTTTTCATTTTTTATTACTTATATCAGAGAATAGGTCGCCATATAAAAATTTGCGGATATGTGAAAAAGATGGGTATTTATTCATATGAGATATTTCTATTTCAAATGATTTATTTCGATTTTCATAAATATGTAGTAAAGTTTTTCTTATGGTTGATAGGCAACAGCATAATAACTTATATGTTTACAATTATTATTTCAGTCGTTATATGTGTTGTACCTGTTGTTACATACAAAGATTATCAAGCATATAAACAGCAACAAAGAAGCTGGTAATTATTCATTATTTACTTAATTCTTTTCGTGCATTAGGTTGACCAAGGAAGTTGTCAGTAAAAGAAAAAGCCACATGATGCCACTATATAAATATCCACTATTTTACAAATTGATGTAAACCTTTGCACCTGCAATTAGACGAGCAGAAATTAGTTACTGGTTATTGATGGTTAACTTCACAGTATAATATGGCAAAAATTAATATAAAAAATGTTGCTATTCGCGGCATCTCAGCCTGCGTTCCACAACATGTGGAAGAAAACCTCACATTGTCTGTTTTTGTTGAGGGAGAGGCAGAACGTGTAATGGCACAGTCGGGAATTGAGCGCAAACATAAAGTAGGCGACTCATCAATTACTGCAGCAGATTTGTGCGAAAAAGCATTCCACCAATTAATCAAAGAATTAGGTTGGGAAATCTCATCCATAGATTTATTGGGATTTGTCACCTTGACACCAGACTATCTTGAGCCACCAACAGCATGCATCATGCATGGCAGATTAGGGTTGTCTGAGGAGTGTATGTCTTTGGACCTTACACAGGGTTGTCCAGGATGGATTAATGGCTTAGCGACGGTAGCATCTTTATTGAGTCACGGGGGCATAAAAAGAGCCATCCTTTTAAATGGAGACACCGCCTCAAAGATGCGTTCTCCTTTTGACAAAGAATCATTGCCATTGTTTGGCGATGCAGGTGTAGCCACTGCACTGGAATACGAAGAGGATGCTCCTACCATGCAATTTGATTTTGGTTCTCGTGGGAAGGACTGGAATGCCATCTATCGTCCTGCTGGAGGT
Organism: uncultured Prevotellaceae bacterium; assembly: GCA_902776475.1. Taxonomy (GTDB): domain Bacteria; phylum Bacteroidota; class Bacteroidia; order Bacteroidales; family Bacteroidaceae; genus Prevotella. The sequence goes on from CACYQD010000004.1 coordinate 33,139, forward strand.
TTTCGAAAACCCATCACCAAAGAATCTTTGGAGTTTAAGGATGTCGCCCCTCACATCTCCAGACGTGATATTGACGCCGTGATGGACGGTATGAGCGTATTCTCGTTTGGCATATCCACGGCTCCGAAATCTGTTCAATCTCTTTGTGATAACTATAATATCAACCTTGAGGAAATAGACTATTTCATCATGCATCAGGCCAATAAATTCCTTAATGAGAGGATAAGGAAAAAATTAAAGATTGCCCCAGAAAAGACGCCCTATAGCCTCAAGGACTTTGGCAACACCAGCGGAGCATCCATTCCATTGACGATTGTAACTCAATGCAACAAGGAATTTGCCAGCAGAGAGTTAGACAACATTGCATGTTCATTTGGTGTGGGACTGGCTTGGGGAAGTGCACATTTCAAGACAAATAGAATCGTTTGCCCAGAAATTATTTATTATGAGTAATATTGAAAGATATAACAAGGTTTTTTGCGATGTTATGCAGGTTGATGAGGAGAAACTCGTTGACTTGAGGTTCAAAGAGCATGAATATTGGGACTCCGTTGGCCATATGACGCTTATTGCTGCATTGGAAGAAGAGTTTGACATTATGCTTGAAACAGAGGATATGATGAGTATAAAGTCATATCAAGAAGGCAAGGAAATACTCTCCAAAAAATACAATATCGTTTTTTAATCAAATATGGACAACGAATTGTTTGATTTTACCCCATTCCTATCCAATACGGCTATCGAGACGGATTCTGGTGAAAGGTTGACCTACAAGGAACTCCAAGCAGAAGTCGATAGTATGAAGGGGTATTTACACCCTGACAAGTTGGCATTCTGTCTATGCTCCAATACCATTCCCGCTGTCATAGGGTATATCGCATTTATTCAAAAAGGAGTTGCCACAGTGATGCTCGATGCCGAGAAAGATGCTGACCTTTTAAACAATTTGTTGACCATTTATCGTCCCAATTATATTTGGGCACCAAAGGGAAAAGTTTCTGGCAAGGTCTTGCTTAATTATCAACATTATGTTATGATTGAATATTCTATAGACCATATCGAAATCCATCCAGACTTGGCTTTATTACTAACGACATCGGGAAGTACAGGAAGTCCCAAATTAGTAAGGTTGACTCAGAAGAACCTACGGAGTAATGCTGATTCTATTGCAGAATATCTGCATATAACAGAAAAGGAAAAGCCTATAACCTCTCTTCCCATGTATTATTCTTACGGGATGTCAGTTATCAATAGCCATTTTGTCAAAGGTGCGACCCTGCTATTAACACAAAAGACAGTATTAGAGAAAGAGTTTTGGGATTTTGCAAGAAGTGAACGTGCCACTTCAATAGCCGGTGTTCCATATACATACGAAATGCTGAAGCGACTTCGCTTTTTTAGGATGGATTTACCCGACTTGAATACGATGATTCAAGCAGGAGGGAAATTGAATGCCCAAATAGCAAAAGAGTATATAGATTTTGCGAAAGAGAAAGGTAAAGAGTTTATCATCATGTATGGTCAGACAGAAGCTGCCCCCAGAATGAGTTACTTGCCTTTTGAAGATGCAAGCAATAAATATGCAAGTATTGGCATACCTATTCCAGGAGGTATTTTATCTATTCGCGATGATAATGACAATGAAATCTTGTCCCCCAATGTTGATGGGGAGTTGGTTTACATCGGTGAGAATGTCTGCATGGGATATGCAGAAACGCCTTCAGACTTAATAAAAGGAGACGAGAACCACGGCATCTTACATACGGGTGACATAGCGCGTAAGGATGCTGATGGTTTTTATTATATCACAGGAAGAAAGAAACGTTTTGTGAAAGTTTGGGGGAACAGGGTGAACTTGGATGCAATTGAACAATTGGTAAAACCAATTTCTGCCGATTGTGCCTGTGTTGGAATAGATGATGCCATTACAGTGTTCATAACAGTTGATAGCTTGGCAAATAAGGTAAAGACACTTTTGGCTGAGAAAACAGGTTTGAACATTAGAGCTTTTAAAGTAAAATTCCTTCCAGGCATCCCAAAGAAGCCATCAGGGAAAATAGATTACTCTCAATTAAATTGACTATTTGTTTGATAGGCATTAATTAAGAAAGTATTTGAATGTTCAATTTAGACAAATTTATATCAAATAGCGTTACAAAACGTCCCATCAGCATGTTTTCCACTGACATTGAGGCAAACAAGGAGACGCTGACCCATGAAATCAAAGGCAAGAAGGTATGCATTATTGGAGGTGCTGGTTCTATAGGTTCTTCCTTCATCAAGGCAATCCTTCCTTTTGAACCTAAGAGCATTGTTGTTATCGACCTCAACGAGAATGGGCTTGTAGAGTTGGTGCGTGACGTACGCAGCACTGACGGGCTTTATGTGCCAGACGAATTCCGTTGCTATACCTTGAATTTTGCTGACCCCATCTTTGAACGTATTTTCCGTGAAGAGAAAGGATTCGACATCGTGGCCAACTTCTCTGCACACAAGCATGTGCGTTCTGAGAAAGACAAATATTCTGTTCAGGCACTTATAGAAAACAATGACATCAAGGCCAAGAAGCTGATGGATTTGCTCTGTGTGTATCCCCCAAAACATTTCTTCTGTGTCAGTACGGACAAGGCTGCCAATCCCGTGAATATCATGGGAGCTTCGAAGCGTATTATGGAAGACTTGGTGATGGCGTACAACAAATATTTCAAGGTGACAACCGCCCGATTTGCAAATGTGGCTTTTAGCAACGGCTCCCTACCCGACGGTTGGCTGCACCGCATGCAGAAAAAACAACCGTTAGCTGCGCCTTCAGATGTCAGACGCTATTTTGTTTCTCCCGAAGAGTCTGGACAGATTTGCATGCTAGCCTGCATCCTCGGCCGTAGTGGGGAAGTTTTCTTTCCCAAACTTGGCGAAGACCAGATGATGACTTTCAGTTCCATCTGCGATGACTTCGTTCGGTCGGAGGGTTTTGCCAAAAAAGAGTGCGCCAGCGATGAGGAGGCTAAGCACTATGCCCATCAAATGTCGTACGACAATGACACCTACCCTGTTGTTTATTTCAAAAGCGACACGACTGGCGAAAAAGCCTACGAGGAGTTTTATATCCCTGGTGAGAAAATCGACATGGAACGCTTCTCCACATTAGGTGTAGTAGAACAAACGGCCCGCCACGATATGGACGAGATCAACATGTTCTTCAAAAATCTCGAATCCATTTTCGCTCAGGACGACTTCTCCAAAGCCCAGGTGGTGAAAGCCATCAAGGAATTCATTCCCAACTTTGAACACGAAGAGAAAGGGAAAAACCTTGACCAGAAAATGTAGTCATGTGGTTCATCCGTCATAGTGAATATATCTACCGTTCTCGCTGGCTGACAGTCAGGAAAGATGCTGTCCAAACCGATAAAGGCGTTGACATCGACGATTTCTATGTATTGGAGTACCCTACCTGGGTCAATGTTATAGCCATCACCCAAGAAGGGAAATTCATTATCGAGCAACAATACCGACACGGGATTCGACAACAGGTTTTTGAAATCTGTGCTGGAGCTTGCGAATCTGGAGAAAAACCTATGGATGCTGCCAAACGTGAACTGCTGGAAGAGACTGGTTTTGGTGGCGGGAAATGGTCGCTGATTGGTAAATATGCAGCCAATCCCAACACGATGAACAACTGGTGCTATTCTTTTTTGGCAGAGGGGGTCTATAGAATCCAAAAGCCACATCAGGAACCAACAGAAAACATTCTAGTGCATCAACTGTCAACAAAAGAGGTGCTATCTTTGATGCAGGATGGCAAAATAGCAGAGGGCATTATGCTTGCACCACTGTGGCAATATTATTATGAACATTCTTCATCTGAAAACACATAAATCATGGCATACAAAATTCCTTTATTTAATCTTAATTTTGACGAACGTGAGGCGCAAGCCGCATACGACACCATCAAGTCGGGCTGGATATCGACTGGACCGAAAAACGCTGAGCTTGAGCAAATGTTCAAAGATATGTGGAACGTAAAATATGCAGTAAGCATGACCAACTGCACCGATGCCCTGCATGTGTGCTGCATCGTATGTGGCTTTGGCCCTGGAGATGAGGTGATTTGTCCTTCGCTCACCTTCGCCGCCTCATGTAACTGTATCCGCTATGTGGGTGCCACACCGGTTTTCGCCGACATCATCGGCCCTGAAGATATAAACATTGACCCCAAGGATATTGAAGCCAAAATCACGCCACGTACCAAAGGTATCGTTGTTGTCCATATGGCAGGATTCCCCGCACACATGGATGAAATCATGGCCATTGCCAAGAAACACAACCTCAAGGTGGTGGAAGACGCTTGCCATGGTCCGTTATCTGAATACAAAGGCAAAAAGCTCGGTACCATCGGCGACTGCGCCGCCTTCAGTTTCTTCTCCAACAAAAACATCTCCACGGGCGAAGGTGGCATGTTCATCACAAACAACGAGGAAATGGAGAAGGCGGCACGCCTCATACGTTCTCACGGCATGAGCACCATGAGTTACCAACGCGCCAGCGGTCACGCCACTGAGTACGACATCACCTGCCTGGGCTATAATTTCCGTATGGATGACATCCGCGCCTCCATTGCCATTGAGCAGTTGAAAAAACTGCCGGGCGATTTGGAGCGCAGGTTGGAGGTCAGAAAAAGGTATGTGGAGCAACTGTCAGACATCCCCCAGATAGCCATCCCCTTCGCAGACAACAAAGAGTTTGTGAGCAACTACATCATGCCTATTGTATTGCTCAACTCCACCCGTCAGAGGCGCAACAAGATCAGGGAGTTCATACATTCAGCCGGCATACAGACCAGTGTCCACTACCCTGCAGTGCATCATTTTTCCACTTTTGAGGAACTTGGTGCAGTATTGCCCCAAACAGACTATGTCACCAACAATGAAATTACCCTTCCCATGTATGCCGCTCTAATTGACGAGCAGATTGATTATATTTGCGAAACTGTCAAAAAGGCGGTAAAAGAAATTGAGTAACATATAATGCCTGTTAATCGACCATATAATTGATCATTAATTGCCAGAAAATTATTAATAAATAATTAATGTCCCATTAAATGGTAATTAATTTGAAAATAAAGAAGAATGAAAGATAGGAAGTCAATTCTAATCTTTGGTGTAGGCACATTGCAGCAATCCCTCATCCGCAGAGCCAAACAAATGGGACTCTTCACAGTGGGCATTGACCCATTGGAAGATGCCGCTTGCCGCGAGGAGGTGGATGCCTATGAGGTGATCGGCGGTCAGGATTATGAGGGCACATGTGCAGTCGTAGAGAAATACGGCATTGATGCAATCATCACTACCGCCACGGACAAGCCTCTTGTAATGATGGCTCGAATAGCTGAGAAGTATGGATTTCCGTTCTTTTCTGTAGAGACCGCTCAGTGGAGCACTGACAAGTTCCAAATGAAACAGCGATTCATAGAATGGGGAGTTCCTTGTGCAAAAGGCCGCTTGGTGAAATCTGTGAGCGAATTAGAAGACTTCGAGTATCCTGTTATCATTAAGCCAAGGGACAGTTCGGGTAGCCGTGGAGTTAAGCTCTGCCGCAGCAAAGAGGAGTTAGAGGCTTCCATAAATGAAGCCTTTGAGGTATCTAAACTGGACACTGTTCTTGTTGAAGAATTCATTGAGGGCCCAGAGTATAGCATAGAAGGTTTGCATCACGATGGCGAGTCAGAGGTTATTCAATTCACGGAAAAGAAGACAACTGAGTTCCCTTATAATGTGGAGCTTGGGCATATCCAGCCTGCCAACATCAGCAAGGAGAACAAACAAAAGATTCGTGAGATAGTATCCAATATAGGCAAGGCTCTTAACTTCGTTAACTGCCCATCTCATACTGAGTTAAAGATAAACGAACGTGGGATTTATGTAATCGAAAGCAGCCCGCGTTTGGGTGGCGACTATATTACTTCAACCTTAACGCCCTTGTCAACAGGCGTTAACCTAGAAGATCAATTGCTTCATATTGCCCTCGGAGAAAAGATTGAGATAAAATCACAGCAAGTACAGTACTCTGGTGTGCGTTTCTTTGCCTTTAAAGAAGGACTAAAGATTATGCATGTGCCTGATAGTGATTTCGTAAAAGGGTGGCCACATGTGGTGGATTTTTCCTTTGCTCTGAAAGAAGGAGATATTGTAAACCGCATCACTTCGAGTCTTAATCGTTACGGTCAGCTTGTTCTTCAGGCAGGAAACAGGGCTGCAATAGAAGAAGCTTTTAATAAATACGTAAGTATTATTGAAGAAGAGTGTTTAATGTAAAATTATAGATTACAATTATGGCAAGTATTGACTATATCGAGTTTCTGGGAGAAAATAATCGCCCAAGGTTAAAGTATTGCGGGGAACACGTGATTTTAAATGCTATGTGTAAGATTATGCGAGCAGAGAATATGGAAATCGACGATTATAGTCGAATTCTTGATTTCGCTTATATTGATGCTGGAAAGTTATTGCGCATAGGAAAGTATAGCATTATAACGTGGCATTGCCTGATAGAAGGAGGAGCCCAGTGTTTTATCGGGGACCGTGTGTTTATAGGCCCAGGAACAAAGCTGTTGACATCCACCTATAAATTCAACGGATATTATACTAATGAGTTTCTTCCTGAAGAAACGAGAGCTACACTATATGGCGACATTACTTTATGTGATGATGCTTATATTGGGGCAAATAGTGTAATCATGCCAGGTGTCACTATTGGAGAAGGTGCACTTGTAGGTTCAAATGCTTTCGTAAATAAAGATTTGGATCCTTGGGGTATTTATGTCGGTTCTCCTGCAAAGAAGATTGGTGAACGTCAGAAACCGACAGACGAGCGTAGAGCAATTATCGAATCAATGGACTGGACAAAACATTTTTAATATGTCCGTACTAGTAGAGCATTTATCAAAACATGTTGGGCTTATTCTGATTAGTAAGCTTCAAACACTGAACGCTTTAAGTTCAGAGGTGTTGAATGATTTATCATCCGCAATAGAGAATCTTAAAGCAGATGTAGACCTTCGAGTGATAATCATTTCAGGAGCTGGAAAAGCATTTGTAGCAGGCGCTGACATATCCGAAATGAAAGATATGACGGAGAAGGAGGCATGCGACTATGCTCTATTAGGAGCTAAACTCTTTCAGAAAATAGAGTTTTTAGATAAAGTAACCATAGCTGCCATCAACGGCTATGCCCTTGGTGGTGGCTGTGAGTTAGCCATGGCTTGCGATATTCGTATAGCTTCAGAAAATGCAAAGTTTGGGCAACCCGAAGTCGGATTGGGTATAACAACTGGTTTTTCCGGTATTCGCAGGATGACAGAGATAGTAGGGGAAGCAAAAGCCAAAGAATACATCTTTAGCGGACGATTGTTCGATGCCTACGAAGCTGAGAATATAGGTCTTGTAAATAAGGTGGTATGCCCAGAATCCTTGATGGAAGAAGCAAAAAAAATGGCAGATGAAATTGCCAGCCAGTCATTCAATGCAGTTATTACCAGCAAAAAAGTTATGAATGTACTGAAGACAGATGTGGATGAAAAAGTAAAATATCAGTCCGAATGTTTTGCTGACTGTTTTAACCATAGAGATCAAAAGATAGGAATGGAAGCATTCATGAATAAGGAGAAACCATTCTTCTAATTTTGTAAGAACTAAGAAACAAAATAGACATATATGATCAATCCAGGAACCGTCACCGTGGTAGGAGCCAACGGGACCATGGGTGCTAACGTGTCGGCCATTTTTGCATCCTTCGGGAATGCCAGGGTGTATATGGTTAGCCGAGACAAAGAAAAGTCGAAGATAGCCGCCATACGGGCAGGCAAGTCAGTAAAGGCAGATGCCATTACGGCCAACCTGATAGCTGCAGACTATTCGATGTTGGCAGACTGTGTGAAAGCATCCGATCTGGTATTTGAGAGTGCCGCAGAGAATCTTGATCTCAAGATAGAGATACACACAAAGATAGGACAGAGTCTTAAGAAGGGGGCAGTGGCCTGCACCGGTTCTTCGGGTCTCTCCATTACAAGGCTGGCAGAATGCTATCCTGTGGAGACCAGAAGTCAGTTCTTTGGTGTACACATGTTCAACCCTCCGTATCAACTCACGCTTTGTGAGTTGACGGCATCACCTTACAGTGATATGCAGATGTACGCAGGGTTGAAGGAATATCTGACCAACACCCTGTTCCGCATGGTAGCAGAGAGCAAAGACCTACCTGCCTTTCTAGGCAACCGCATTGGTTTCTACGTGATGAACGAGGCCTTGCAGTATGCAGAGCGGTATCAGGACAATGGTGGCATTGACTACATTGACAGCCTGCTTGGCCCGTTCACGGGCCGAACCATGCCGCCCATCACTACGGCAGACTTTGTAGGACTGGACGTGCATAAAGCCATTGTGGACAACATCTACAAGAATACCAACGATTACGTTCACAACAAGTTCATCCTGCCCGAGTATGTGCAGAAACTGATTGATCAAAAGAAACTGGGACGTAAGAGTGGTGAGGGTCTGTATAAACTCATCAAAAACGACAGTGGCGACAAACGCATGATGGTGTATGACATCAAAACTGGACTATATCGAGATGTGATCAAATACTCATTCCCCTTTGCCTTACGCATGAAGGCTTTCCTTAGAGATGGTGATTATGATGATGCTATTAAGGAATTAATTGGCAATAGGAGCCAAGAGGCTGATATCAGTTTAAGATTCTTGTTACGTTATATCGTATATTCGCTCTATACTGCCGAACATGTAGGATACGACTTGCGTGTGGCTGACGATGTAATGGCTACAGGCTTTACATGGTGTCCTCCCTTTGCAATGATGGAAGCTTTTACACGGGTTTGTGATTTGGGCGCGCTGATGAAGGAAAGATTGAAGCCAGAGATTATAGGAAATGTGGATATTGACCACATTATTGCTGAACAGATTAAGAGTAAGTACGACTATAGGATTTATTTCAAAGCAAAATAAGTGAGCACTATGCAGAAGAAAATCTACATTATGGGTGGTGCTCAGACAGACTTTGAGCGCAACTGGACAAAAGAGGGCAAGAACATGATTGCCCTGTTGAAAGAGGCTGTTGAAGACGGTTTCAAGGACGCAGAATTCACCATGGATGAGATGGTGAGACTGAACAAAGAGAACCGTGTAGCTGCTTTTGTGGGCAACTTCATTGCAGAACAGTACATCAGCCAAGGACACTTGGGCGCGTTCCTGACAGAGGTGAATCCTGCTTTCTATGGCGTACCAAGTGCCAGATACGAAGCCGCTTGTGCTTCCAGCTCTGTTGCACTTGATGCTGCCATTACCAAGATTGAGGCAGACGAGTATGACGTGTGCATTGTTGTTGGCTGGGAGATTATGAAGAGCGTGGACAGCAAGAAGGGTGGTGACATCCTGGGCCGTGCTGCATACTACGAGAAAGAAGGCAAGGGCGTTGATCTGCCTTTCCCCAAACTCTTTGGACGCTTGGCAGATGCCACTATTGAGAAGTATGGTCTGGATCAGGAACGCTATCTGAATGCTCTGGCCAAGATTAGTTGCATCAACTATGCTAATGCCAAACGTAATCCGCTGGCTCAGACCCGTAAGTGGTTTATGAGCTATGAGGAGGCCACACACCGTGGAACAGAAAGTAACCCCAATGTGGGTGGACTCTTGGGCGTATCCGACTGCTCACAGGTAACTGATGGTGCAGCTGTGGTTGTTCTTTGCTCAGAGAAATATGCCCAGGAGAAGGGCATGAAAGACAAAGCCTTTGTGAAAGGCTATGGTCACCGTACAGCACCTCTGCTCTTTGACAAGAAGATGGCAGACAACGCCAAGAGCGAGCATGTACTACCTTGGACACATCAGGCTTGCTTGGATGCTTACAAACGTGCCGGACTGACCGTGAATGATATTGATGTGTTTGAAACCCACGACTGCTTTAGCAGCTCTGAGTTTGCTGCCATCTCTGCCTTTGGCATTGCAGAACCAGGTAAGGAGTGTGAAGCTGTGGAGAATGGTGTTATTGCCTTTGATGGAGCCAAGCCTATTAACCCATCCGGTGGTCTGATTGGTTGCGGTCATCCAGTGGGCGCATCTGGTGCCAGAATGTTTGTTGACTTGTATAAGCAGGTGACAGGAAAGGCTGGGCGCTATCAGGTTGCAGGTGCTAAGAATGGCATGATGCTGAATATTGGTGGTAGTGCTACGACGAATTATGTGTTTATAATTGGGAAATAGTTTCTAATAGCAACGACTTAGAACTTCATTGAGATGATAGAAATAATCAAGGAACGCATTATTGCTCCTGAATCATCGTTATTAGATGCGATGAAACAAATGGATGAAGCAAAGGTCAAAACTCTCTTAGTGTTTGAAAAAGAGCATTTTGAGGGCATTATAACTATTGGCGACATACAAAGAGCTATAATAAATAATATTGCTCTGCAGGAACCCTTACTTCGCATTCTAAACAAGAACAAGATATACGGTTATAAGACGGAAAGCGAAGAAATCATCCTAGAGAAGATGCGAAAGATGCGTGCAGAGATAATGCCAATCCTTGACGAAAAAGGTGAGTTGGAGAATGTTTGGTTCTGGGATGATTTGTTTAAGAAGACTGGATTCTCTCAGCGTGAGAAAATAAACTTTCCTGTAGTTATCATGGCAGGGGGGAAAGGCACTCGTTTGAAACCCATTACGAACGTTTTACCCAAACCTCTTGTCCCTATCGGTGACAAGACCATCTTGGAAACAATTCTTGACCAGTTTGAGGAGATTGGCTGCACAAAGTTTTTTATGTCTATCAACTACAAAGCAGACATGATGAAATATTATCTCAGCCAGCTTAACCATCAATATGACATTGAATTCTTTGAGGAAGACAAGCCATTAGGAACAATCGGTAGTGTGTCACTGCTTAAAGGAAAAATCGCCACGCCTTTCTTTGTGAGTAATTGCGATATCATCATCGACCAAGATTATCGTGATGTGTATGACTATCATATCAGTAATAAGAATGAGCTGACTATTGTTACAGCAGTAAAGAGTTTAAAGATACCATACGGTGTGATAGAAACTGGTGTAGACGGTTTGATGACAAGTCTTCAAGAAAAACCAGAAATCACCTATATGATTAATACGGGTGTTTATATTTTGAACCCCGAATGTATTGATGAAATACCAGAAGGAAAATTTTTCCATATCACACACCTGATGGAGAAAATCAAGATGAAGGGTGGTCGAATAGGCTGTTTCCCTGTCAGTGAGCAGGCATGGAAGGATATGGGTGAATGGAAAGAATATTTAAAAGTAGCAAATATCATTTGAAATGGAAAATAAGAAGTACAGTGTATTGATTGTAGCACTATATTGCTATTATCATATTCCCAGTATCATCAACCACCTAAAGGAAAAATATCCTTTAGTAGAATTGACTTTACTCACCGATAGTCCTGAAAGAATGTCAAAATTGATAGAAGACAAATCAGTGAGAATAGAATGGTATAATGTTTCACCTGTTAAATGTAGATTTCTATGGCTAAAATCTTGGATAATCAAGCACAAGCAAATCCTTTTTTTTGCGGATTTCTCAAAAAAAAGGAGATACGATATTGTCAATGTTCATTTTCCCAATAAATACATGTCTTATGTATATAAGTATTTGCGTCGAATGTCAAAAAATGTTGTCATCAGTCCATGGGGGAGTGACATATTGAGGCATGACCAGAAGTATTTGAAAGAATTGGCTGTATTGTATGAAAATGCAGATTATATTACCGTGTCTCCGAATTACACTTTAGGAAAGAAAATACGTGAAGTTTTTACAATAGATTCCAAGAAAATGGTGGGTGGCTTTTTTGGATCCGATGTTATAGATTTTGGCGTAAAGAATGGAGAAGCCATATCCATAGATGATGCAAAAAAACGATTTGGGTTAGATGGAAGATACGTCATAGCATGCGGTTACAATCAAAGAAGACAGCAACGTCATAAAGAAATTATCGATGCCATTAATAAGGTGAAAAATCTATTACCCCAAAACTTGACTTTGCTTTTTCAAATGAATTATGGGAAGACAGCAAATGAAACAGATTTGGATGAGTGCAAAATGACATGTAGAGAATATGGGTTAGATGCACTATTCGTAACTGATTTCCTGACAGTTGAAGATCTATATAAGATGAGGAAAGCGACAGATATGTTTGTACATGTGCAAACTACCGATTCTGCCGCTGCTTCTGTTTATGAATATATTCTATGTGACAAGAAGATTGTTCATGGTTCCTGGATTAAATATGAATCATTGGAAGCTTTCAAACCACTCTTCTATTTCCCTGTCAATAGATTGGAAGATTTAGGAGAAGTTATCGTAAAAGCATACAAGTCTGACAAGATAGCAATACCTCAAGGTGTAATGGATATAGTAAAAAATAGAAGTTGGGAAAACAACATCACCAGGATGAACGATTTCTTCATGTCTATAGTATAACATCCGATTTGAGATTACACTTATTATTAGTTTCATACATCCATGTCTTTATTACCTACCATAGATTATAAAGTCCGTATTCTTTGCATGACATATAATCATGCTCGTTATATCGAGGAGACGATGAACGGTTTTTGTATGCAGGAAACGACGTTTCCTTTTATTTGCATTATAATGGATGATTGCAGTACTGATGGAGAGCAGGAGGTTATTAATAACTATTTATCCGATAAATTCATACCTTTTATAGATGGAAAAATAAAATCGGAAGAAACAAATGATTATATTTTATCCTTTGTTCGCCACAAAACAAATCACAATTGTTTCTTCGCCGTCTATTTTCTAAAATACAATCACTATTCTCGCCAAAAACCCAAATGGAGGTATTACAGCAACTGGAATAATCTATTATATGCAAAATACATAGCTTTATGTGAAGGGGATGACCATTGGATTCATCCCCGGAAACTGCAAATGCAGGTTGATTTCATGGAAGAACATCCTGACTATGTGCTTTGTCATACTGACTTTAATCTGTCAACAGGAGGGTATAGGAATCATAGCTATATACAGACAGACAATGACAATGTATTCTATGAAACATTAACAAAAGGTATTAGTATAGGAACTTTGACAGTTCTTTATCGAGTTGACATTTACAAACATATCCCCCAATTATGGATAGGCAAAGGATGGCCAATGACAGATTATCCCATGTGGATTGAGATGTCTCATGAAGGTAAATTCAAACGCCTGCCAGATATAACGGCAACATATCGCATCTTAACGGAATCATTTTCCCATGGTGATTTTGATAAGGAGGTGCGATTCAGAGAAACAGTGCGAGACATACGTCTTTTCTATAGTCAACATTATGGCATATCCTTGCCCAACAATGGATTATCTGCTGAATACTATTTATCTCTGATGAAGACAGCCTTTAAGCATCATCGAAAAGATGCGGCTAAAAATTTTCTCGCTGAAGCAAGAGAGAACAATATGGTTTCAAGAAAGCTGTTGATATTTTATTATGCAACAATCATAACGCCATTGGGATGGATGTTAAGAAAAAAATTAAATAGATAATAATATAGAAGACATGATAGCAGCGACATTATATGGTGGATTAGGAAATCAAATGTTCATCTATGCCACGGTTCGTGCAACATCGTTACGCAACAAAACGTCAATGGCATTCAACCTTAAACAAGGATTCAAGGATGACATCCAGTTTCATAGATTTCTTGAATTAAACCATTTTCAACTGGAGCTGCCACAGTCGTCCATAGCCACTTTTGATGTGCCGCTCGGGAAATATATTCGTTTCGTCAGCAGGAAATTGGGGTTCAATCTGCTAAAGCCCTCGATGCGTTTCATTCAAGAACGCAAGGCCCAACGAGATGATATCATCAAAGCAAGAAATGCATTCCTTGAAGGTTATTTAAGCTATGAATCCTATTTTGCCGACTATGCAGATGTCATCCGTAGGGATTTTACAGTGAAAGAAAGATATTTGACACAACCTGTCATGGAAGAGCTGTCATCAATCAAAAGTTATCATCGTCCAATTGTGATGATCGGAATAAGAAGGTATCAAGAATGTGCAAAATCAAGTGCTATACCTCCTGGAGGAGCTGCCGAGACACCAGCATATTTCAAAAATGCAATGGAAAAAATAGCCGAAGAAACAGTCAATCCTGTTTTCTGGGTCTTCTCCCAGCAACAAGAATGGTTCAGGGAAAACGTGGATGATGGCACATACGACGTGGTGTACGCCAAGCCAAAAGAAGGTGTCGATTCTGCAATAGAAGATCTCTATTTGATGATGCAATGCGACCATTTCATCATCACTAAAAGCACCTATTACTGGTGGGCAGCCTGGCTTTCGAAAAAGACAAACAAAATGGTGATATGCCCGGCAATCATGAAAAAAGGAGGATGCAAAGAATGGGTTTATATAGATTAATGGCAACAACATTATTCACTCATAGATAACTTGGTTGATGATAGTCAACAAGAAGCGGATCGTAATCAACACTTTCCTGCTCTATGGAAAGACTTTGATTACCCTTATCATCTCTCTATTCACCACACGTCTGGTGCTGGCAGCATTGGGCGAGTTGGATTTTGGTGTATATGGCACTGTAGGGGGGGCAATAGCCATGCTCTCTGTTCTCAATCTTGCCATGGCATCGGCCACTCAACGCTTCATGAATTATGCAGAAGGTGGAGATGACAAAGAAAGACTGATTTCCATTTTCAACAATACTGTGTTGCTGCATATCGCCTTGGGATTGCTAATCGTCCTGATCATGGCAGCATTGTATTATCCCTTATTTAATGGTATATTCAACATTCCCGAAGACCGAGTGACAGCCGCAAAGTATATTTATCTGTTTCTCGTCATCAGCACGTTCTTCACTATCACCTCCGTACCTTATACCGCCCTCATCACCGCTCATGAGGACTTTTTATATTTCAGCATTGTAAGTATTGTTATAGCAATGCTGAAATTAATTGCTGCCCTCATCTTGACCTATTACATGCAAGACCGCTTAATCCTTTACGGATTAATGTTAGCGATATTATCTATCATCAACAGAATGGTGCAGAGAATTTACTGCAAAATAAAATATGAAGAATGCATCTTCTCTCCCCGTCGTTATGCTAATTTTGGCGTGGCTAAAGAAATAGGTGTTTTTTCTGGATGGAACTTCATTGGATCGATGGCACAGATGGCCGGCAACCATGGCAGCAATATCTTAATGAATCACTTCTTTGGAGCCGCCATCATTGCCTCAAAGAATATCGGAGACCAAATCTCCACACAAGTCTCGGTGCTGACCAATAACATGACCAAAGCCTTAGCTCCATCCATTGTAAAGTCTGAAGGAGGTGGAAATCGTCAGATGATGTTACACCTGGCATTCATCAGCGGCCGTTTTGGGATGATGCTTTTTCTTCTCCTTGCCATCCCTTTCATGTTCAACGCGGAAGGACTTCTAGGTTTATGGTTGAAGACGATACCCGGATGGGCTGTCTTATTTTGTCAGTTGCAGGTTTTCAGAGTGATGATGGAACAATTATTTGGATGCTTAGGTACGATGCTTATAGCAGAGGGCACCATCCGACAAATCAATGTCATTAATTTGATGTTGGGAGTAGTCACATTCATCGTAATATGGGTGGCCTATTCCTGTGGGCTTGATGCGAAATGGCACTACTATTTATCCATTGGTGTTTGGGTGGTGACTTCCGGCATCATCAAAATCATTCTTTGCCATAAATTCTGCAATATGAGAATTGATGAATTTCTAAGGATAGTCATCAAGCCCACTTTCTTAGTCACACTCATTGCCATCCCATTCTGCTCTTTTACAGCAGAATCCTTGAAGAGCATGCACGTCTTGGTGCCTACACTAATACAAATGGGGGGCATGGTTATATTAATTCTATTTGTGGGCTTATCAAAGAATGAACGTGAATTATTGTTCTCTAAGACACGAAGCATTGTTAAAAGATTTTAAACTTATCATAACCCGATAAAAATTGATTTCATTTGTATAATAATATAATACGCGAGAGGGCAATTACTTTCTAAATACCCGATTTACATCTCAATCCAATGTACAGCATCATTGTTATAATCATATTATCCTTTTTGTGTTTTGCCCTCAATCTTGATGTAGAAAGAGGGCTATCAACAGCTTCTCATATTGTTCTTTATGGATGCCACGTAGGAGTGCTCCTTTCTTCCGCCCTGTTAATTTTTTTCTATTTTAGGAAAATTCGCACTATAAACATCAAATTAAAATATTATAGATTTTTCTTAATATCCTATACAGCCTCACTCTATTTCCTTCATACCATTTGGTCTCCATATCTTTTATATGGAAGCAAAGGATGGGGGTTTGATCCTCAGCGATACTATTATTATGCTTCTGAGATGATTAGATATGGTGGCACATTAGACTATGATCTTAACGGATGGGGAGTTGTATATTTTTATAAATACCCCATGCAATTGATTGGTACAGATCCCATGATACCCCTTTTCCTTAATTCTATTTTGACTCTATACGCAATTCTGGTTGTATCTCATTTCTTTTTCAAAAACAACACAAAACATTTGTATTATTTCTCTTTAATCCTGTTATTGCCAGAGGTCATATATTTTAACTTTATGAGCTCACGTGAGATTCCCTGTATGGTGTTCATGACTATATGTCTTTGTAAAGCCATTTCGGGTTATCAATATAAGAGTAAGATAGATATTGTCATATCATTTATCGCATTTGTTTTCTTATATATTATCAGACCTACAATGGCTTTACCTATTATTATGGGAATTATCATATACCTTGGATTTAACGCTAAAAACAAGTTTCCCGCAATCATTGGTATCGTTGCTATTCTCGCCTTAACATATGTTGTCAATGCGGCAAGTGAAAATCTTGATATTACGGAATCAACCACTGATGTAGTCTCCTCCACACAGGACAGATTTGATGTCGAAAATCAAGAAGAAAGAGAGTATTTCAATTATTCATCAAACTCTATTGCACGATTGCTTACACCTCATAATTATTTTGAATTTATTGTTTTTGGATTAATTCGTCCCTTTGTATACATTTGCATTACGCCATCCTTCATAAGAAGTCCTTTCAAGACTTTAAGCCTTGAAGGCGATGTAGGTCAATGTGATGGATTCTCTGCATGGACCACATTGTTCATGTTTCTCTTAATCCCCTTGATATATAAAACTTTGAAACGATATAAAAGCTACGGCAAAAACATGAAGATTGTCATTTGCGTATTTGCTTCGTTTTTTATAGTAGTAGGTATGTTCAACACATCATTTATCCACCCAAGATATCGCTTGGTGTATGACTTACTTTATTTTTCGCTCGCTTATTACGGATTTGTAAATAGGAAATTGTTAAATGACAATAAAAAGACTCCTGCTGATATTGGTTAGAGAAAGATACGGCATCCATATGCACAAGGCCATCAATTATTCTCAACGTGTATCGATTATAATATATCTTTAGATGGAGTTGCAAATTGTTTGAATAGTATTGCTCTATAGGCTAAATCAATCTAACAATAGCAATAAGATGAATAAAATATTACTCGTTTTTGGAACTCGTCCTGAAGCCATTAAGATGGCTCCTTTGGTAAAAGAGTTTCAAAAGAATAAAGAAGATTTTGAAACAGTAGTTTGTGTAACAGGCCAACACCGAGAAATGCTGGACCAGGTACTTCGTATTTTCGAAATAGAGCCGGATTACGATCTTAACATCATGAAACAAGGACAGGATCTTTATGATATCACGGCACGGGTACTCACCGGTATGCGGGATGTGCTAAAGGAATGCAAACCGGATGTCGTGCTGGTCCATGGTGACACTACAACCAGTACTGCAACTGCTCTTGCCGCCTTCTATCAGCAGATACCTGTCGGACATGTTGAGGCTGGTCTGCGTACGAACAATATATATAGTCCATGGCCTGAGGAGATGAACCGGCAGATTACAGGAAGAATCGCCACATACAATTTCTCACCGACATCACTCTCTGAGAAGAATCTAATTGAGGAAAGAGCCCATGGCCAGATATTCGTCACGGGCAATACGGTTATTGATGCCTTACACATGGTCGTAAACAAACTGAAAATCGACGAAGTTCTGGCAAAAGAACAGGAGCAAGTTCTCAAAACTGCAGGGTATGATGTCACACGTCTTGACAATGGGAAAAAGTTAGTTCTGATAACTGGACACAGAAGAGAAAACTTTGGTGAAGGTTTTATCAGTATGGTGACGGCCATGAAGGATTTGAGCGAGAAATATCCTGATGTGGACTTCGTCTATCCGATGCACCTCAATCCTAATGTCCGCAAGCCTATCCATGAGGTATTTGGTGAGGATTTGACGACCTACAAGAATTTCTTCTTCATAGAACCTCTCCAGTATCTGGAGTTTGTTTATCTGATGGAGAAATCGACCATAGTTCTGACTGATTCCGGGGGCATTCAAGAAGAAGCTCCCGGCCTTGGCAAGCCTGTGCTTGTCATGCGCGACACAACAGAGCGACCAGAAGCCTTGAAGAGCGGCACCGTGCATCTTGTGGGTACAAATCATAATCTCATCGTCAATGAGGTAAGCACCCTGCTTGATGATGAGGCAGCCTATGAGAGGATGTCAAAGGCTATCAACCCGTATGGAGATGGCAAGGCCTGCTCTCGGATAGTCAGGGCTCTTAAAGGTGAGCCAGTTGAGCGGTATGGCTCTAAGTTATAAACGTTTTCCAATAGATAATTTCAATTAAGACAATATGATTAATGTAATTGGACTGGGCTATATTGGATTGCCCACAGCATTGATGATGGCTTCTCATGGTGTAGAAGTCATAGGTACAGACTATAATAAGGAATTGGTTGCCACGTTGAATGCAGGTAAAACCACCTTTAAAGAAGATGGCCTCGATGAACTCTTCGATGCAGCTATCAAGGCTGGCATCAAGTTCACAACGGAATATCAGAAAACAGATGTCTATATCGTCTCTGTCCCCACTCCATACGACAAATTCTCCAAAAAAGTGGATGCCTGTTATGTGGTGGCCGCAGTAAAGGATGTCATGAAGGTATGCCCCAAGGGTGCGACTGTGGTCATTGAGAGCACTGTGAGCCCAGGAACGATTGACAAATTTGTCCGCCCTGTGATTGAGGAAAATGGTTTCAAAATCGGTGAGGACATAAACCTTGTGCACGCTCCTGAGCGCATCATTCCCGGCAACATGGTGTATGAGTTGCTTCACAACAACCGTACCATCGGTGCTGACAGCAAGGCGATAGGAGAAAAGGTAAAGCAATACTATGCAAGTTTCTGTCAGGGAGAGATTGTTGTCACAGACATCCGCACTGCAGAAATGACCAAGGTCGTGGAGAACACATATCGTGCTGTCAATATTGCTTTCGCAAATGAGCTGAGCCGTATCTGCCGCCATGACAATATGGATGTGTATGAGATTATCAAAATCTGCAACATGCATCCCCGTGTAAACATCCTTCAGCCAGGACCTGGTGTTGGAGGACACTGTATCAGTGTTGACCCATGGTTCCTGGTGGGTGATTATCCACAGCTCGCAAAGGTGATTGATGAATCCATGAAGACGAATGACTATCAGCCCGTGTTTGTTCTTGAGCGGATACATGAGATTATGGAAGAGCATGGTATCACGGACAACCGTAAAGTCGGTTTATATGGCCTCACATATAAAGAAAATGTAGATGATATCCGTGAGAGCCCGACACTACAAATGTTGGACATTCAAGAGCGCCATCTGGCTCGTCCGCTGAAGACCTTTGATCCCTTCTTCATAGAAAAAGAGATCGTGAAGAACCAGATTTTAGACTTTGACCAATTTATCGAGGAGGTGGATATGGTCGTTATTATGGTTAAGCATGATCATATCAAGCAGAATTGGGAGAAACTGAAAGGGAAAGTAATACTCGACTGCCATAACATCTGCCCACTTGAGGGTGTTTATCATATTTAACGATTTACACTGAAGCACAATCATCCGACCATGTATTTATATGGAGCCAGCGGCCATGGAAAGGTCATCAAAGAAATCCTCGAAAGCCAAGGGAAAGCTGTCGATTGTTTCATAGATGACAATTTGGATCTGAATGAATTAGTTGGAATTCCTGTAATTCACAATATGGAAGATGCCAATGAAATAATAGTCAGCATAGGGATTAATAAGACAAGAAAATACGTTGTTGAAAAAATCATCAATAATTCAAAATGCATATTCGCTGATGCTGCCATACACGCTAACGCAATTGTATCAAACTCAGCAAAAATAGGAACGGGAACTGTAGTTATGGGTGGAGCCATTATTAATGCATGTGCCCAAATAGGTAAACATTGTATAGTTAATACTGGAGCTTCTATTGACCATGACTGTATCATAGAAGATTATGTACATATTTCTCCTCATGCTACATTATGTGGTAATGTTACGATTGGAGAAGGTTCATGGATAGGAGCAGGAGCAACTATTATTCAAGGTGTAAATATAGGGAAATGGAGCATAATAGGAGCAGGAAGTGTAGTTACAAAAGATATACCTAATCGGGTTTTGGCTATGGGAAACAAATGCAAACTAATAAGAGACATATAATATATCAAAATTACAGAATTGCAACTCACATGAACTAGATGTTATCACATAGGATTATCAGATTATGATTTCTTTATACAAATGACAAGATCGATTGTTATAATCATCACAATATAATTATCTAAAGTAGTTATACAAGTTATCAACGCTCTTGTCATTTTTCAAACGAAGTACAGTTCTTAATCTTTTCAAATCATGTTATTTATAGACTCTTTATATATCAATAATAGTGGGGGACTTCTCTTATTACAATATTTAATTAACGAACTAAATGATAGACAGATTGATTATATTCTCTTAGCTGATTTA
Organism: uncultured Prevotellaceae bacterium; assembly: GCA_902776475.1. Taxonomy (GTDB): domain Bacteria; phylum Bacteroidota; class Bacteroidia; order Bacteroidales; family Bacteroidaceae; genus Prevotella. The sequence goes on from CACYQD010000004.1 coordinate 54,160, forward strand.
AGATGTAAAAACCGGATTGATAATGTCAAAAAAGTAAACTACCTAGAAGCGAGTTTGTTAAAAAGGTATTATTACTATAAAAAATTGGGTAGTGATATTACAACTGTGCTTTGTTTTGGAAATATTCCCCCTCCTATCAAAATGAACGCTAATGTTTACACTTATTTTCACAATATCAATTTACTAACTCTTGTTGAAGTCAAGTCCTTTAAAAGGAGGGCTTTGAGTTGGATGAAACGCAATGTTTTTTACTTTTTTAAGCATAATACTGATTTCTGGATTGTGCAAACCACGAATACCGCAAATCAACTAAAAAAACATCTTCATGAAACAAATGAAAGAATTAAAATATTGCCCTTTTATAATTTACCTGCAAAGTTGACAAACTTGAAAAACACTAAACATGGGGACGATTATGTCTATATTGCTAATTATACTCCTTCTAAGGGACACGAGGCTCTCATAGAAGCATGGGAAATACTCCATAAAAGAGGGATAGACAAGACTCTTCATCTCACTATTGACGATTCTCATAGTTTGCTCTTACAGAAAATGCTTACTGCCATACAGCAGGGAGCGAAAATCAAAAATCACGGTTTTATTCCTTTCAACAGCGTAATTGATTTATACCGACTTTCAAAAGCCATTATATATCCGTCGTATAATGAAAGTCTTGGCCTAGGCATTATCGAAGCTTTATCTGCCGGATGCGATTTAATAGGTTCTGATTTACCATTTATACATGCTGTTTGCAAACCTTCAGAAGTTTTCTGTCCTTATCAAGCCGAATCCATCGCTGATGCAGTAATGAGATATGAGAATAATTGCAGTCAAAAATCTGAGCTACTCATTGAGAACAAAATTAATGATATTATTTCGTTATTATCAGATTAACTTTTCCGATTATTTATCAAAGACCGGGCTATTACCAATAATTTGAAAAAGCGATGATTTTTTCAGGAGATATTGCTTTACCTTCATTCTCTATAGTGTTGCCAGAAACGTTACCTAAGGGTGTCTGGGTTGGCAATTTAGAGGGAAGTTTAATTGACGTTGATGAAAAAGAATATTTTGAGAACGGTGTTTATAACAACATAAACGCTATTCAGAAGCTTTGCGCTCATATTCCTTTTCGTGTATTTACAATTGCCAACAATCACTTTTTGGACCTATCTAACGCCCAAACCACAATAAACAATGCAAGAAGAATTGGAATTCCAACCATTGGGGGGGGGGCGAATATTATAGAAGCCCAAAAGAGTATTGTTGTTAAAGATACAGATGACGTTTCATATAGGCTCCTAGCATTTGGATGGGAAATCATACAATGTATTAAGGCGGGCAAGAACAGCCAAGGAGTTAATCCATATACCTATGACAATGTCATATCTTGTGTTGAGTCTGCATTAGAGAGCCAAGAACCAGTAATATGCTTGATGCACTGGAACTATGAATTAGAATTATATCCTCAGCCCTTTGATCGTGAGTTAGCTCACTTGTTGATTGACATGGGAGTATATGCTGTCATTGGATGTCATGCTCACAGGGTGCAACCAATCGAATTATATAAAGGGCGTCCCATCGTATATGGACTTGGCAATTTCGCATTTATGCAGAATGCTTTTATGAACAAGAAATTGAAATTTCCTGAATTCACTTATAAGGAGATAGCTTTTGAGGTTACAAAAGATGGTGGTTTTCGTGTTCATCATCTCCATTATAACCCAGAGAAACAATCATTAAGCTATTTGGGGGCATCTGAAATAGAGAATGCACCTTTTTCTGGAATGACAAGTGAAGAATACAGGCATTTCTTTAAGACAAATCGATTTCAGAAAAAGCTATTGCCTATATTCTATCTCGACGACAATTGGTTATCTTACAAACTAAAATGCATATTCGTCCAATATCGCCATAGAACAATTAAATTACTGGTTAGCAATAAGCCGGTTTTTAATGCTATTAAAAATTTGTTTTCTAAATTTTCATCATAATGTCATTGGAATCTCTTTACGATCATTCTCCTGTTTGGTTTCAAAATTTGATGTGTTCAATTAAAGGATTTTTTATCTGCAAAGAACGCTATTGTGACGGTTTTTGGAATGAACTAAATGCCTATGAACAAAGAAAATATATACAGTCGGAATCATTGGCTTCCTTTCTTAAAACTATAAAAGAGACACCTGCCTACAAACATATTTTTCTTAAGAACAAAGATTTATCTGGTTTGGATCTTCTATATAAGTTTCCTATTATTAATAAGATTGATGTAAAATCTCATTTTAATGATTATATCAATCCTGAATGTACAGAAGAAATGACAATGACATCGACCAGTGGTACTACAGGCGGAGGACTTGTTTTTCCATATACCAAACAAATGTCAAATAAACAATGGGCTGTTTGGTGGAGATACCGAAGGGCTCTGGGTATCACAATTGACACATGGTGCGGTTGGTTTGGCGGGAAGAGAATTATAGATCCTAATACTCGAAAGTCCCCATTCTGGCGAATAAACAAACCCGGAAAACAAGTTATGTTTAGCTCTTTACATCTAACACATGACACAGTGCAGTATTATCATCATGAAATAGACGAAAGAGGTTTAGAATGGCTGCATGGCTATCCTTCCCATATAGCAAAGTTCGCTGCGATGGCTATTGACAATGGTCTCCCACCGTTGAATAACGTCAGATTTGTTACGACAGGTGCAGAGAACGTTTTAGGAAACCAAATTTCCATGTTCAAAAAAATGTTTCCCAATGCATTGATTCGGCAGCACTATGGTTTAGCAGAAGGGGTTGCCAACATCAGTCAGAATCGGGAAGGCGAATGGATTGTGGACGATGATTTCTCTTTCATTGAATTCATACCTATTTCTAAAGAGAATCCAAATGTCTGTAGGATTATTGGAACCAATTTTAATAATCCGGCTTTTCCTCTTCTCAGATATGATACAGGTGACACTGCTACCATAGAACGACATGATGATGGCTCCATTAAGGTTATCTCCATTGATGGAAGATCAGCAAACGTTTTGAAAGGCCCAGATGGTTTTGAGATTAATGAAGCACGTCTAAGTATCGTATTACACGATTTCAACAATATTGTAGAAGCTCAATTCATTCAGCACAGTCTGACGGATATTGATTTACTTATCGTCAAGAATCATCTTTATAATGAGAAAGATGAACTTCTGCTTAAGTCAAATATCAAAGAAAACTTCGACAAGCGGATTAAGGTAACTATTAAATATGTCGATTCTGTAGAACGAACGGCAGCAGGGAAATTAAGATTAGTAATTACGGAGATAAAATGAAACAGATTGTTCAAGATATGAAGAATGGTGGTACCATTCTTGAAGAAGTGCCAGTCCCTCAAGTGAAAAGCGGCTATATACTCATCAAGACATCAAGGACATTGGTGTCATTGGGTACTGAACGTATGCTGGTGGAATTTGGCAAAGCGAACCTCATAGACAAGGCGAGACAGCAGCCAGACAAGGTAAAGCAGGTACTTGATAAGATAAAGACCGACGGGTTGCAACCCACCTTAGAAGCTGTGTTTAACAAACTGGGGCAACCCTTGCCTCTCGGATACTGTAATGTGGGCAAGGTAATTGCTGTGGGACGTGGAGTAACGGAATTCACAATCGGAGACCGAGTTGCCTCTAACGGCAATCATGCTGAGTATGTTTGCGTTCCGCAGAATTTATGTGCAAAGGTTCCAGACAACATTTCAGATGAGGAAGCGGCTTTCACCGTAATAGGCAGCATCGGATTGCAGGGAATCCGCAACCTACAGCCACAGCTTGGTGAAACAGTCGTTGTTGTGGGGTTAGGCCTTATAGGCCTTATAGCTGCCCAGTTGCTGAAAGCGAATGGCTGCAATGTCATAGGAACAGACTTTGACCAGCAGAAAGTAGATCTGGCCAACAAATTTGGCATCAATGCCATCAACCCAGGACAGGGAACAAATGCTGTGAAGTATGTAATGGATCGGACTAACAACATCGGAGCTGATGGAGTGCTGATAACTGCTGCTTCAAAGAGCGACGAGATCATCCATGAAGCTTGTGAAATGTCACGCAAGCGAGGCAAGATAGTGCTGGTAGGCGTGATCGGCCTTAACATGAGACGCGACGATTTCTATAAAAAGGAACTTTCATTCCAAGTATCGTGCTCTTATGGTGCTGGACGTTATGATGATAATTATGAGAACAAAGGCATTGACTATCCCATAGCCTATGCCAGATGGACTGAGAAGCGCAACTTCGAAACCATATTGAATGCCATTTCCAATGGTGGTCTGGATGTAAAATCGCTGATAACGGAAGAAGTGGAGCTGGAGCAATATAATCAGATTTACGGCGACATGCGTAAGCGCGGTTCCATTGCTTCTATCATCAAGTACCCAAATAATAGTATCGAACAATCCACCGTAGCTGTCACTGAAAACAAATTTGAAGGGGCAAAGGGTATTTTTGGCATCATTGGTGCAGGAAACTATACTGGTGCAACAGTGATTCCTGCGTTGAAAAAAGCTGATGTGCATGTGAAATATATTTCAGCTCGCACCAACGGATTGGAGGCCAAGACCATGGCAAAGAAAATGGGTGCAGAGTTTGCCACCACCAACTACATGGACATACTAAACGACAAGGATGTCGACATGGTCATCTGCACTACACGTCATGACTCGCATGCAAAGATGATTTTGGATACTCTTAATGCGGGGAAAAGCATCTTCGTGGAGAAACCACTTTGCCTCAACCAGGATGAACTGGATGAAATTATTGCTGCCTATCAGAAAGCACCTAAAGGAGTCACCATCAATGCTGGATATAACAGGAGATTCTCCCCTTATGCTGTTAAGATGAAACAGCTGTTAGGTGAAGGGCCAAAGAATATTGTGGCAACAATGAATGCTGGGTTCATTCCCAAAGATGTTTGGGTTCATGACATGCAAATTGGTGGTGGCCGTATCATCGGGGAGGGATGCCATTTTATAGATCTCTGCACGTTCTTAGCTGGCAGCAAGGTGACTGCTGTATGTGTAAATGCTCTAGGTGAAAATCCTGAAATTAATTCGGACAACATGAGTATCCTTTTGAAATATGAGAACGGTTCGAATGCTGTTGTCAACTACTTTGGCAATGGTTCAAAAGCATATCCTAAGGAACGCATAGAGGTATTCTATCAGGAGAAAGTTCTTGTCCTCGATAATTGGCGAAAACTGCAAGGTTATGGTTTCAGTGGCTTCAGCAAGATGAGCGGCAAGATGGACAAAGGACATGCGGCAGAGTTTGCTTTGCTGAATGAACGAGTGAAAAATGGTGGTGAACCATTGATTCCTTTTGACGAGTTGGTGAATGCCACAAAAGCCTCTTTTGCTTGCATTACAAGCCTAAAGGAAAACCGCTGGGTTGGCCTTGATGAATAAACTACAGCAAATAAGACAACTATATCAGAACATGGGAGGCAGGTATTTTGCCTTCCGTGCATGGTATGAATTGAGGAGAAGGAGTGGACTATTGAAAAGCCAATTCCCATTGAATCCTGAGCCATCCATTTTTATTACTTTGGAACAATGGCGCAATGAAGCACCTCCTTTTTTCTTTGAATCAAGAGAGGCATTGAAAGTGCCAAAAGTAAAGGAAGAACAAATTAAGGCGGATGCTCATAGGATATTAAATGGAGAAATACAGTTCTTTAGCCATGAATGGGAAAAACTAGGAAAAGACTACGATTGGCTCACGAATCCTGACACAGGTTATCATTACGATATTCATCTTCATTGGACAGAGATAGAAGATTTTAGCCAAGAGTCTGGTGACATTAAGTATGTTTGGGAAAAGTCGAGATTCTCATACCTCTATACCATCATACGTTATGACTATCATTTCGATGAAGACCATGCAGCATTTGTATTCCATGAGATTATGGACTGGATTAATAAGAATCCTATCAACCAAGGGCCAAACTATAAGTGCAGTCAGGAAATTTCACTCAGAATCCTAAATTGGACTTTCGCTTTGTATTACTACCGGAATTCTGAATATCTGACAGAAGAGGTGTTTCAACAAATGATGCATAGCATCTATTGGCAAATACGACATGTGTGGAGCAATATTCATTTTTCGCGCATTTCTGTCAGAAACAATCATGCCATTACTGAGACACTGACACTTTATCTTACATCTTTATTATATCCTTTTTTTCCTAGTGCCAAAAAGCGAAAAAGGAAAGGTAAAGCTTGGTTCGAAGAGGAGATAGCCTATCAAATTTATGAAGATGGAACGTTTCTTCAATTCAGCATGAATTACCACCGTGTAGTCATTCAGTTACTAACATGGGCTATAGGATTGGCGGAATGTAACCATGAGACGTATGCGGAAGTGGTCTATGAAAGGGCATTGAAATCTGTGGACTACCTCTTTCAGTGTCAAGAGGAAAGCAACGGGTGGTTGCCCAATTATGGGAGCAATGATGGTGCATTATTTTTTAAGTTGTCGCAGAATGATTACCGTGACTTTCGTCCGCAGTTAGATGCATTGCACCATCTATTGACAGGAAAACTTCTTTACTCATCAAATTACGAGGACAAGAGTTGGTATGGTATTTCTTTACACAAATATCCAGCAATAACAAGGAAATACGGGTGTATATCTTTTCCGATAAGTGGATTTTATTTATTTAGAGAAAAAGACACCCTTACTTTTATCCATTGTGGACATTACAAAGACCGCCCTGCCCATGCTGATAATCTGCATATAGATGTTTGGCACAAAGGAGAAAACATATTAATGGATGCCGGTTCGTATAAATATAATACCTCTCTGGAATTGACCAAATATTTTGTGGGTACCGAATCACACAACACTGTGATGCTAGGCGATAACGACCAAATGCTGAAAGGCAGTCGTTTTATATGGTACTACTGGCCAAAAGAAGCCAAAGCAGAGATAAAAGAATCGGCAGATGACTTTATATTTGAAGGACAAGTTAACGTATTCAGACAGTTTGGAGAACGTATCATCCATAAGCGAAAAGTCATCAAGAAGAAAGGGCATCCATTTTGGTCCATATCAGACGAAGTATTAAATATACCTAGAGGTTCAAAGATGCGACAATTATGGCACACCAAGTGTGAGTGTTTATGTTTTGAAAGCAATAATAGCAGAATGATCGAAAAGAAAGGCATGGTGTCTAATTATTACGGAGTTAAAGATAATTGTAAACAACTATCCTTTGAAACAGACGGCAATATGATCACAACAAAAATTAACATATTACCATGAAAATCCTATATTTACATCAATATTTCACCTTACCAACTCAAGCTGGAGGAACACGGTCGTATGAAATGGCTCAACAACTGTTAGCTCATGGCCATCAGGTTACTATAGTTTGTGGATTGGAAGGAAATGCGAAAATAGACATACCACCAACCGAAAACAAAAATATATGCAGAGGAATGGTGGACGGTATTGACATAATCCAGATTTCGGTGCCATATTCCAATAATATGGGATTATCGGCTCGTGCCAAATCGTTTGTCAGCTTCGCTTGGCAGAGTACTAAATATGCTATAAAAGAAGACTACGATGTTTTGTTTGCCACATCTACACCTTTGACGGTAGGAATTCCTGGCATTATCATGAAACTATTCCGTCGAAAGAAATTTATCTTTGAGGTACGAGATCTGTGGCCTGAGTTGCCAAAAGCATTGGGAGTAAAGAATCCGTTCTTAATTGGATGGATGAGTATACTGGAATGGTTGAGCTATCATCTTGCAGATGGATGTATTGGACTGTCACCTGGAATCTGCGAAGGAATCAAAAAGCGCAGCCAGAAGAACAAACCAATTGAGATGGTGCCCAATGGCTGTGACTTGAACATATTCAAACCTTCATTGAGAGAACCATTGAAATTAGACGGTATTTCCCCCGAGGACAAGGTTGCTATATTTACAGGCGCACATGGCATTGCTAATGGATTGGATGCAGTATTAGACATGGCCAAAGAGCTATTGAAACGCGGCAGGGAGGATGTAAAGATAGCTTTTATAGGCCGAGGGAAAATGAAGCAACATTTGCAAGAGCGTGTTGAAGCAGAAAATATCAGCAATTGTTTATTCTATGACCCCATCCCAAAGATTGAACTGGCAAGGATTGTAGCTTCTGCAACTGTGGGCTTGATGGTGCTTAAAAATGTTCCGGCTTTTTATTATGGAACTTCCCCAAACAAATTTTTTGATTATATTGCTTCTGGACTTCCTATCATCAATAACTATCCTGGATGGTTAGCAGGAATGATAGAAGAAAACAAATGCGGTGTAGTTGTAGAACCTGATAACCCTAAGGCTTTTGCAGATGCCTTGATTGACATGATAGATCATGCACCTTTGAATGAGTATTCAAAAAATGCCAGGGCACTAGCTGAGAAAGAATTCGATCGCTCACTATTAGGCAAGCGATTTGTGGAGTTCTTTGAAAAAATAGTGGGCTAAGGCTATACAAATTGTATAACTATACACCAAATTCGCAGATAGTTTCCATAAACCTTGATTATAGATGAGACCATTGCCAGCGTGAATAGACTGCTGCTTCAAGGAACCATGGGGCCTTTTCTAGTCTATTTGGAAATGTCAGCAAGGACATCTGAAGCATAGCAGAGAATCTTTGATTCATCCCACTATATTTTGATCGGTTGGCAGACGGATCCTTTTAGAGCGCAATTTGCCTTACTTCGTTATTTTTGCCTATTTTTTGTTTACTTATAAATAAATTTGCCTTTGTAGCCACTTTCCCCCCACGCCATCCCGCCAATTTTGCGAGAAGAAATGGAACGTTGAAAAAGAAACGGAGATGCACTACATTATTGTAGTCAATGTATAATATATGTTTCTCATCCTCTTTTCTGCATTCTTTTAATATAGATATTTGGGAAGACGAGATTGCTGGCTTTTCTATTTTCCATGAAAGAAAAAATCAGAATTCTTATTAATCGCATTTCAAGAGCATCCATAGGACCTTATTTGAAGAGTCTGTATGATTCTGCTATGGTAGGAGAATACCATCTGCTGTGTGGCTATTTGCATTTGACAGGCAAGAGGAAGCCGTCGTTGTCTGAGCAACAATTGATGAGGGAGAATGTCACTATCATCTACAAGTCTTTCGAACGACAGAAGATGGCCAAACGGCTTTTCCGCAATATTCAGAAGTATTATCCTGGAATAAAGGTCGTTATTGCGGATGACAGCAAAGAGCCTCTCAAAATTGATGATGCTAATGCAGAAGTCGTGCAACTACCATTCAATAGCGGGCTGAGCCAAGGGATCATCAGTGCTTTGGAAAGGGTGAAGACGCCCTACCTGATAAGATTGGATGACGATGAGCTTCTTACACCATGCTCTCAATTCGAAGAACAACTTCATTTCCTAATGGAGCATCCTGAAGTTGACATCGCTGCTGTGCTGTGTTTTGGTGCTCCATTTTGGAGAGGGGCTAAATGGGAGTCGCGTAGATACTATGCTCAATCTATGAGAAATGCTCCATTACCGCTCAAAATTCCTCACATGACGCGCATTGACAAACGTCACGTCGTGGTGGGGAAAGTGCCCAACATTTTCATTGCAAGGACAGAGAAGATCAGAGAAGTAGGTTATGACAAAAATATCCGTATGATTGACCACAACGAGTTTTTTTACAGAGCAGCAGGTCGTTTGGTGTCTGTCTTGGATGAGAAGGCTTACATATATCATTACCATAATCAATTCGATGCCCATTACAATCAATTCCGGAATGATTACTTGGGTGATTTGAAATACATTCAAATCAAGCATAGCAGGAGGAAGAAGCAATGAATCTCAATTCAGATAATCACTTCATCTTCCAAATCTGGTATTGGATTTTACGTAGGATTTTCCAGAAAGCGTCTCCTGGGAATATTGTCGTCAACTTGATTAGTCTGTAAGTGTCTGTGATGCCGCGCATCAAGACACCTTTGTTTCTTGATGTGTAGCGTTGGTCGTGGTAGCCGAAATTACCACCTTCTGTCATTTCATTGAGTATCAATTTGCCAATCTTTTCGTTTGGTGGGACAAGCATTTTTGATTCTTCCAAATGAAAAATGTGTTTCTCAACCCACATCACTCCTTGGGCAAATTTGTACATTCCAAGTTCCTTCAATGTTTGTTCGATGCCATCTATCTTTTTAGAATGGATGAGCATTAAATAATAATCCACAAACTGCCTCAGTCCTATCCCTTCTACAAAGAAATGGACCATGATATGGGACAACTGCTGAATAATGTTGAATTCAGCTGTCGAAACATTTATTTCACCTTCTGTCTCAGGAAGAGTAACCTTATGGGAGAACTGCTCTTCGGAATGATCAGAGAACCATTTCTGAACCCGCTTATTTACTGATGGCCGGGCGGAATAACTAGGATAATAGTGCACCTCTACATCAACATCCTGGAAATAAGGAAATTCAATATGGAGCATGCTATCTTGTGCGGAGGGGGTCATGGATTTAACGAAAGAGGAGATGTCCTTGCGGGAGCCTTCCACCCAAAGGTCGATGTCGCCGGGGATGCGTGAGAAAGGGTTTGGATAGAACAGGGTGTTGCCCTGGCCCTTGACGACACAAGTGCGGAAGCCGGCATCATTGAAGAGTTTGGAGACTTCGACGGCACGACGGTTGAGGAGGCGGTTGGTGGAAATGATGGAATTCTGGAGTTTCATCATGTGAATGACGCACTTTTTCTGGAGCGTGACGTTGTTGTTGCGCAAAGCATCTATGAGGAGGCCTGACACGCTTTGTTTGTCGGCCTCCTTCATCATTTCTCCATATTCCCATGGGGTCATGCTGAAGGGTTTGAGAGGTTCCTGCCTGACGGCAGAACGGATCAGCATGAAGAAAAATTCCTGTTTGGTCATGATCTGAGGATGTGTCTCTTATCTGGTTTGACAGGGGCGTTTATGCGGCCCCGCCTCCTCGGCTTGGGAAGCCGATGCACTATGGTTGTACTAATTCCATTTCTTTTCAATTTGCAAAATTAGGGTAAATAAATGGGATATACAAATTGAAGGGCATAAAAATGGCTTATGGGTGATGAGGAGTGCTGCCAAGCAGGGATTGGTGAATGTCCATCGAGGTGGCCACTTGCAGGCGCGAGGCGCTTTGGCATTGGGCGAGATAGGAGCAGAGCGCATCGAAACGGGATTGCTCCATTTCGTAAAGGTCGTGGCGATGGTCATCGGGGACGATGCTGTGCATCATGAAGATGCAGGCGGTGCGGGTTTGGATGGCCTTTTCAATGAGGGCCTGCATGTCGAAGAGGGGTTTGTTGGCGACGATGGGAATGCTGTAGAGGCGGTGGAGGGTGGATGGGTGATCGGAGGGGAACTCGGATGGGCAATCGGGGCTGAGGGATGGATGATTGATAGGCTCTCCTAATGGGCGAGATGGGCGATGTGGGCGAGATGGGCGATGTGGGCGAGATGGGCGATGTGGGCGAGATGGGAGGAATGGACGAGGGGATGAGGCGGCGGATGGACCGTCGGACAGGGCCTCGGATAGGCGGGATGGGCGATGTGGGCAGGATGGACTGGATGGACTGGATGAGGCTGTGGATGGATCGTCGAAACGGAGGGATGAGGCGGCGGAGGGACCGTCGGAACGGCGGGGTGAAGCGGCGGATGGGTCTTCGAGGTGGTAGTCACTCATTAGGGAGTCGCTTAGGGCGAAGCGAAAGAGGGCGGGGCTCGGGATGAGGCGGTTGATTTTCCGGGCTGAGATTTTCAACCAGGGGAAGGATGGACGGCGGATGGAATGACGGATATATTGGACGGGGATTTTGAGGTCTTTTGCTTTCGCAAGGAGAATATCCTCATCTGTAGTGAAAACGGTGTTGCCAGTCAGGGCGATACCGTTGCTGTTTTTATAGAGGTGGTCTGTCTGGAGGATTTCACAGAGGGTATGAACACCATGGAGGAGGTTGTCAGGGGCATTGTGGTGCCAATAGCCGTGGGAGGCGATTTCCATCTGGGGGTCGGCATGGAGTTGGCGGAGCATGTCGAGGGTCATGGGAGCGACTTCGGTGAAGGGCCATTCGGAAGGACGGCCTTCAATGTAAGATGCTGTGATATTGAATGTGGCTGGCAGCCCATACTTCTTGAGGATGGGGTATGCGATGGTGAATTGGTCGATTCTACCATCGTCGAAGCTGAAACCGAAAAGTGCTTTTTCCATGTTTTTTTGTGGGGGGATTGGGGTCGCATCTGGCTCCGTGGGGAGAGGGATGTTTTTTATGAGAGTGGGATTGGGCCCTCACCTGGCCTCTCCCAAAGGGAGAGGTTTTTTTATGGGGTGGATGGGCGAAATGGGCCGGATGGGCTGGATGGGCGAAATAGGAGACTCTAACCTCTTATAGGGAGAGGGGATGCTTTTCTTGGGAGACGCCACACTGTGACGTCTCTACGGGAGAGGGATGCGGATGGTTTTGTCACGGAGGTGCATGAGCCAACCCAGGGGCTTTGTCCAGGTCCAATACCATTTTATGGTGGGGAGGTGGACGGGGTTTCCTTGGTCAATGCCCTTAACGGGTGATTCTTTGGTACGGCAGAAGGCGAAGCGATGGTAGTTGATGGCCGCCTTGATGCGCTGGTGCCATGGAATGGGGTATCGGGTGAGTTCGGCGTAGGTCAACATCGAAGCGATTGGGCTTTCCATCCTGATCTGGACGATTTTTTTGGTCAGTCCATCGTCGAGGTATTCACAACGGCAGATGGCCGTATCGAAATAATGCAGGAAGTATTTGGTCGAGATTCGGTTTTCGACGAGAGCCTCTGGGCAGAAGGTCTCTCCTTCGATTTCGGGAAAAGGGAATTCCTTTTTTACGACTGTGCGATGAATCTCGCATTTATCACTGAAATGGCCCCTGACATAACTCAGTTCGAGATATGAAATGTCTTCTTCGGCTGTGATACTATCGGGACGGATGACGGAGCCGTTGTGGAGGGCCTTCATGGCACCGAGACCGCCGCAGCGTTTGTTGTCAGCTATGGGGAGATAATGATCAACGACTTGTTGGATGGCATCGTCGGTGAGGTAATCATCGCTGTCGAGGATGAGGAATAGTTCACCCTGGGCGAGATTGACGCCTCTGTTGATAGCACGGTGTTTTCCGCCATTGGGTTGGCGCTGGTATGTGATGCGGAAAGTGTGATTCTTGGCTATGCCTGAGATGGTTTTATCTTTCTCTGTGATTTCTGTCATAAAGCTCTGGACGATGTCGGTTGTGTCGTCAGTGCTACCATCGTCCACTATGATCCACTCAAATGCATCCGATGTCTGACGGCAAAGGCTTTCGTAACATCGCGGGAGCAAGTGAGCACGGTTGTAGGTCGGAGTGAAGACGGTGATAAGGGGATTGGACATTGTCAGGATTGATTTCTATTCGGTGAGTAGGAGATATTCTTCAGGTAGTGGGTTACACCATTATATTCGAATTTGGAGGGATATACTTGAGTAAATAATTTGATTCCACCTTGATTTAGATCATAAGGAGTCTCATCTTCAGGTACGAATTCTCCATTGTAAATATAATAGAGGTAGTCTGTTAGTTGGTGAGGCTCAGGATAAAATTCACTATTAAAAAAACCGCTTGATGGCAATCTATGACTCCCATGATTCTCTACAATATGCTCATTAACCTTCCTCCTGTAACTATTATCATATTTTCCATAAGTACCGTTTTCTAAATTATCGGCATACAGATTGGAATAGCAATCTCCCTGTTCCACATACCAACAATCTGCTACATATGCATTGGGGGCGAACTGCTCGATTGCCATATAAGGTTTTCGATATTGATTTTTCTTCATGATCTGGCTCTTTTGATACTATTAGATGAATAAAATGGTAAATGTCATGCAAAAGTAAACAAAAATTCGCTTTAAATGCACATATACACTCATTTTTTGGAGTAATTGACAATTATCCTAAAAAATTAGAACAAATCACATCTGCACCTCATTGACGAAATAGACGGGGCGGCCTTTGGTTTCGTTGAAGATGCGGCCGATGTATTCACCGATGATGCCGATGCAGATGAGTTGCACGCCACCAAGGAAAAGGATGGCGACCATCAACGTGGGGAATCCTTGAACGGGGTCACCCCAGACGATGGTTTTGACAAGGATATAGCACATGTATAAGAAGGCCAGAAGAGAGACGGACAGGCCGAGCAGTGTGGCGATGCGCAGCGGCGCCGTGGTGAATGAGGTGATGCCATCGATGGCGAGGTTGAACAGACTATGCATGTTCCAGGATGATTGGCCGGCGATGCGGTCGCCTTGTTCAAAGAGGATTTCCTTTTTGCGGAAACCGATCCAACAGTACATACCCTTTGTATATCGCTCTGCCTCACGGAGTTGACGAAGGGCATCAATGCATTTCCGGTCGAGCAGTCGGAAATCGCCTACGTTGGGGAGCACCTCCACACGGGTGGATTTCTGCAAAAGACTGTAATAGGTCAAGGAAAGCCGTTTGCGCAGCCAGCTTTCCTTGCCGCGCGTTTTCCGGCGGGCATAGACATCCTCATAACCCTCCTCCCAATAATGGAGCATTTCTGGAATAATTGAAGGTGGGTGCTGCAGATCGGCATCCATGATGACCATGCAGTCACCACGGGCATGGTCAAAGCCGGCAAGCATGGCTGCCTCCTTTCCGAAATTTCTTGACAAATCAACATAACAGAATCGCGGGTCTTTCTGACGAATTTCCTGAATGAGTTGCAGTGTTGCGTCACGGCTGCCGTCATTCACGAACAAAACTTCCCAGTCATAGTTTGCGTTGTTGCCCATCAGTTGGGCAAGGGCCTCAAAGAGTCGTGGAAGAGAAGCCTCTTCGTTGTAGCAAGGGATGAGAATGGTGACTTTTTTCATTTCGAGCGGTGTTTGAAGACAAATCTCACGAGGAGGAAATTCACGGGGATGGCAATCATATAAACCGGGATAGGCGCAAGGGACTGCTTGACACCGAGATAGACAAAGACATTGAGCAAAGCCATCTGCAAGAGATAGTTGGTCAGGTGAGCCAGCCCGAAACCGATGCCCTTGACCACCGTGGCTTTCGACCTGAATGTGAAATAGGAGGTGAGGAAGAAATTGCACACGAAACTAATCACATAGCCGATGGTAAAGGCTAAGTTCATGTCTATCCAATGCTGCAGCACCCAATAAATCAGGTAATGAAACAGTGTGGCGAAGGCGCCCACTATTCCAAACCGTATCACTTCTCCAAGGCTTTTCTTCTTATCCATAAAGACGTTTTTGCAGGTGGCACATGACTCTGGGTGAGGATGTGATATGCAAAAGTAAAAAATAGTTTTGTCTTTTCTGATTTTTTTGCGGAGTTTTTTTGAGAGGAGGGAGACTCGGGTGGCCTCGCCTAGGGGAGAGGTGGTGGCTGTAAGGTCTTTAAGGTCCTTAAGGTAGACTAAGGTCCTTAAGGTAGGCTAAGGTCTTTAAGGACGAGGGAGGGATGGGAGCTTAAACTGGTTTTTTCGAGGTGCCCTCACCTGGCCTCTCCCAAAGGGAGAGGGGGAGGACTCCATGAGAGGGATGGCGCTCTCTGAGGGAGGGGACCATGAGGGGATGGCGCTCTCTGAGGGAGAGAATTCATGAGGGGGATGGAGCTCTCAGAGGGAGGGGACTCCATGAGGGGATGGAACTCTCTGAGGGGGAGAACTCCATGAGTGGGATGGCGCTCTCAGGTATGGTGGGATGACGTGTATGTGTTATAGGCCGAGGATGATGTTGATGATTTGCATGACGTCGGTGATGGTGATGCGGTTGTCGCGGTTGACATCAGCTTGTTGGAAGAAGAAGAGGGTGGGCTGCTCTCCTAGGATGTAGCTGGCTGTCAGTATCGCGTCGGTGATGGTGACCTCGCCGCTGTTATTGGCGTCGCCGATGAGGGTGGAGAAGTATGGGGCGTAGGCGATGAACTTGCAGAACGTCGTGTTTTGATACATCTCGTAGGTCCAGGTGCCATCGGCGTTGGCATGGGCGTAGCCCTGGTCGTAAGAGGGTGCCCCTCCCCTACTCCTGTCGGCTTTGTAGAAGACGATGGTGTTGTCGTCGATGAGATTGCGGGCCACGATGTTGTAGTTTCTTGCGTCAAGATTACACCCGATGCCGAAATCCTGCACCAGACATAATTCCCGTCCGGCCTGGAAATCGAGGATGGCATCATTGTCGATGTTACCGCTGTTCTTGCCGCTGCTCACCATGACATATCTTTCGCCATAGGTGGCATTGGTTTTGCTCCAGTTTGCCCATCTTGAGGTGTACGGACTGGCGCTGAACGAGCCTCCGAGCACCGAGGCCGCATCTGCAGCCCGGATTTCGTTGTAGTCCTTGGTCTCGCAGAGCAACTGATACGGTGTGTTGATAATATAGGAAGCCTCTGCCGGAAGGAAACCGTCGAGCGAGGCCGTGATTGTGAGCGTGCCGGGTTGGGTGAAGGCATAAGTCGACAGGTCGTCGGCCGGGGTGCGGATGGAGATATTGTCGAGTTTGAACACGGAATTGTAGCGTCCCATCACAAGATAGAAGCCGTCGAACTCAGAACTGGTGCCTTCGGGGAGCGTGAAAATGCCGCTGTCGCCGTTGGAGAGCGACCATGCTACGGTGCCTTCATTTTGATTGACCGTCAGCGAGACATGCACCCACTGCCCACTTGCGAGTGTGGTGGTCGTGGTAGTGCCGTTGACGGTAAACGTCGTGGAGTTTTTGGGGCAGCTGAGGTCGAAGAGCATGTTGGCATAGCCATTGATGGCCGCATAGTTATCCCAATTGTTGGTGGGATTGATGCCGCCCTTGCTCATCACGCAGAACTCACAGGGGTCTGTGTTGCCGGCCTTGATGGCCAGGTCGAAATCGACGTAGTAGAGCGGTGCCTGCGTCAGTCCATCGACGTTGAAGCGGTTGTAGGCATAGCGTGTATTGGTGGAGGTGCCTGGGTTGAGATAGAAATACTGTCCATGGCCGGCATCGCCAGAGCCCAAGGTGATGGGGGCACCGCCAGAGATCCACCCTGTGATCCCAGTGACACTCTCATAATCCTCTGTGTAGGAAGCAGTCGGCTGATCGTTGCCGAAGACTGTCACGTTGCCGTCCAGGTCAGTGAACTGAGCCTGGAATGCAGGGACATATTTCTGGACTCCGCTGATGAACGGCTTCTTATCGATCGTCACCACCGGCAGGAAATAACGCTGACCGGCGGAAGTGGGATATTCGCTGCCCAAAGAGCGCTCCACCAATGATGCGAAGGAGATTGTGGGAGCCGTCAAGGTCTGTTTTTCACCCACGACGAGGTAGAGTATGCCGTCATTGTGGCGGAGGAAGTAATGGCTTTCAGCATTCTGCGTTGTCACGCCCTCGATGCAGACACGGTCAAGGTTGCCCTCGACAGAGGCCACTGTAGCGACAGGATACCTACCGTCGGCCAGGGAGGCGCTGCCGTTCAGCTGAAAGACCGGAGCCGCATACGTCGGACCGTTATCCCAGTCTTTCGAACCAATGGTCAGCGACGAGACGATGAGTTGGTCGCTCTGCGAAGCGTCGGCAGCATTGAAGTCGAGCACCACCCGGGCACCGTAGTTGAGTGTGAGGTCAGAGATGGTGACGGTGCTCAGTGTCTGAGCCGTCGGACCGCCTACATTGAGCGTAGAGCCGTAGTTCATCTCCAGTCCCCCCCGGAGAGTGGCGCCAGTCAGGTTGAGCGTCGTATGGCGGTTCATCCAGACCTTGGAATCCGTGAGCGTGCCCTGGAAATTCACCGTACCGCCCCAGATCTCAGTCCGTCCTGTATAGGAAAGAGTTTTCTTGGGCAGGTTGAGCGTACCATTGCCCTGTTTCACCAGTCGCATCGGTCCCTGGAGGGTGGCGCCGCTGCCTGTGTAGTTCAGCGTGTGCGTGTAGGTCGTCGTGGTGATGTTGTCATTGTTGTCATGGCCCTGCACCCATGTCGGCGTGTTGATGGTGAGCGAAGCCGGAGCCACCTTGTTCTGGAAGGTGAGTGCGACATTCTCCTGCGGGCAGAAGAGGAGATGCTGTCCGTCGTATGACGAGTCGAAAGACGCTCCGGCCGGAAGTTCCGTGCGGCCGCGGTTGGTGAGCGGCGGCGGAGCCATGGTGTAGTCCTCCGATTCACCGATGAAATAGCTCAGATGCGGCGGTTGGTTGTATGCCATCATCTGCCACACCATGGCCTGACGGTATTGGTGATCGAACCACAGCGAGGGCATGGCATGACGCGACGCGTTGGTGGAAGTATAAACCCTGACGTTGGTGCCACAGCGCAGGACGATTTCCTCTCGCCAGTCGCCGAGCAGGTCACCTTGGAAACAAGGGTTGTTTTTCGAGTCGTTGTTCATGTTGCACCCCGACGAGGTGAAGATTCTGCCGACACCCGGTTTCTCGATTTTGGCATCCCTCGCCGTACCCGGGGAGTTGAGGATCTCCGAACAGAGGTCTCCGTCCCAGTAGATGCGGAAGTTGCAGTCGCTCCAAGCGATGACATTGGAGATTTCCGGCAGGTCACTGTCGGTGACGCAGCTGATCATGCCGTGGCTCGATGAACGCCCGATCGATCCCGGGTAATTGTCGAGGAAATTGCCGGCGATGCAACGGCCGTCGTCGCCGCCGGAGACATAGCGGTAGTAGATCTCTCCTGTTGTGGCATTGCGGTAATTGAAACCCTTGGAATCCTCCAGGCAACCGAAGAACTCCAGTCCGCGGCGCCAGGGATCAAGGTCACTGACATGCTGGGCGTCACCATGTCCCAATCCCGTGGTATTCAGTCCATTGCCGTTGTCATCAATCACCATCGAACCATAGACAATCTCGTCACGCCCGTCCTCATCCACGTCGGCGATGACGAAGTTGTGGTAGCCATTGCCATACCATTTGCTCTTGGAGTCCATGCAGTTCCATCTCCACTTCTCACTCCACTGATGGTTTTTGCGGTTGAGGTCCATGGCAATCATTTTATGAGAGCCGTAGATGCCACGCCCCATGAAGAGGTAGGCCTTCCTGCCATCGAGGAAAGGTGCGCCGAAGAAATACTTCGAGGAGTTGTGTCCATATCCGCGTCCGCCCCATTCCTCAGAGAGGGAGGAGGCATATTCCAGTCTCAGGAGCGGATAATCCGTCACCTGATACTGGGCACCCGTGGCGCCATTGAGGTAGATGAGGTATTCATTGCCCGTATGGGTCCAGGCGAATTGAGCATTGTCGTGGGCAAACGTGTTTCGCGTGTTGACCGTCATATCACCGATGGTATAGAGGCGTGTTTGGCCATCGGAACCATAGACGATCATGTTGTCGGCTCCGCGCAGCACCACCTCCGCAAAGCCGTCCTCGTCCCAGTCATAGGCGATGACATTGATTTCCGTGGAATTCAAACTCACCATATTGGGGCCGCAGTCGATGCGCCACATCAGCGAGGCAGCACCCGTCTGCCAGTTGATGTCGTAAGCGTCCAAGACAACAAATTCCTTGGAGTCATATTCATAGATGCCCTTGTTGTTTTTCACCAACGTGTCGGCTTGAATCGTACCGTCCGACGTACCCGCATCCACCCAGTTGAGCCGTTTGATGATCATCTCCAGTTGTCCATCGCCATCGAGGTCAGCAAATTCCGCATCGTTGGGCTCATAATGGCCGGTGACGTCATTCCCGTTGCGGTCATAGACCGTAGCGAGCCGGATGTTGAGCATTCCGGCTCCAGAACCGTTTCCCCAGGTGGAGACCGCCTGGCAAAGATGCTGTTCGGTGCCATTCACCACAGCTGCCACCGCATAGTTGTCCCCCACCTGGGTGTCGGTATAGTTTGACACGGAGAGACCAGAAGCTACAAGCGACCCGTCGCGATAGACATTGTAGGTCACGCCGCTGGTTTCTTCAGCCAATATGCGCCATGAGAGGAAAGCCGTATTCCCCATATTGACAGCCACAAGTCCCCTGTCGAGGTTGTCGGTGAAGCGTTGTGCGTAAATGCCCAGGGTGATCATCACCATCAAGGAGAAGGTCAAGGTGCGTCGTCTTAGTAGATTCATTTGCTCTGGTGGATTAAATATGATTAGCATTGTGTTGAAAGGTCCAATAGCGTTGGAATGTCCAAAGGTTTGGTATGTCCTAAGGTGCAGGACAGGCCTATTGTGTTGGATGGTCCAAAGGTAATCACAAAAAGGGATATCTATGCAAAAAAATGATAAAAAAAGGGGATTATCGGTCATATATCAACGATTTTAAGACACAATCCATCGGATAATGGGCAGTTTTCGTACAAGTTTACAAAAAAATGATTATTTTTGCAACCTACAAGATGAAAAACAAAGTAGTATTCACCCCATAAGAGACTATCGTATTAACCTCGGGAGAAGTAGTATTAAACCCATAAGAGATTACCTCGATAAGAAGTAGTTTTAACCTCGATAAAAGTAGTTTTAACCTCGATAAGAAATAGTATTAAACCCAATAAAAAGTAGTATTAACCCCATAAAACTAAGATTATGGCAAAGACACCGACTCCCCACATAGGGGCAAAAGAAGGCGAGATAGCCGAGTTCGTCATCATGGCAGGCGATCCCCTTCGCGCCAAATTCATGGCAGAGAAATTTCTTGAGAATCCAGTACAGTTCAACAATGTCAGAGGCATGCTCGGATTCACCGGCACCCACAATGGCAAACGTGTCAGTGTGATGGGCCACGGCATGGGCATCCCCTCCATCGGCATCTACACCTATGAACTGTTTAACTTCTACGGCGTAAAGACCATCATCCGTGTGGGTTCGGCCGGTTCGATCGATAAAGACCTCCATGTGGGAGACCTCGTCATCGCCCAGGGCGCCTGCACCGACTCCAACTATGCCGCCCAGTTTGAGATGCCCGGCACCTATGCCCCCATCGGCGATTTCAAGCTCATGCGCACCGCCGCCGAGACCTGCGAGCGCCTCGGCTACAACTACAAGGTGGGCAACGTGATGTCGGCTGATGCGTTCTATTCAGAGAACCCCCACAACGACAAGTGGATGAACATGGGTGTGCTTGCCATCGAGATGGAAGCTGCCGCGCTCTATATGAACGCAGCCCGTTCCGGCAACCGTGCGCTGGTCATCTGCACCATCTCCGACCACCTCATCACTGGTGAGGTCACCACGGCTGAGGAGCGGCAGACCACCTTCACCCACATGATGGATGTGGCGTTTTCGCTGCTCTAAGGGATGAATGCTCCTGGGAGGGGCTGGGAGATTCTGGGAGGTCCTGGGAGGGGCTGGGAGGAGCTGGGAGGGACTGGGAGATCCTGGGAGGAGCTAGGATGTCCTAGGAGGTCCTGAGGCTTTAACTGATCAGACCATCATTCCCTATAACCAAACACCTATCACCTCACTCAAACGATGACATCATTCTGGAGAAAAGCGTCCCTCACGCCCACTGTCCTTCTCTTCACGACCATACTGATGATGTCATCGTGCCGTGATGTGTTTGATATCCATCCTTATGATGCACAGTTCGAGTGCCCCTATCACCTCAACGCCAGCAATGCCAGCCAGATCACTCAACTGTGCCAAGGCAAAGACACGTTGAGGATCGTTGTCACCGGCGACACTCAGGGACATTATGACGAGACCGCCGACATGGTGGCAGACATCAACCGCCGCGGCAAAGCCGATTTTGTGATCCATGGCGGCGACCTCTCCAATTACGGAGCGACGCAGGAATTTGTCAAACAGCGCCAAATCCTGGGCAAGCTCGACATGCCCTATGTCGCGCTGATCGGCAACCATGACTGTCTGGGCACCGGAATCGATGTCTATAACAAGATGTACGGGCCGACCAATTTCTCCTTCATTGCCGGCCGCATCCTCTTTCTCTGTCTGAACACCAACGCCCTGGAGTACGACTTCAACGAGCCCATACCCGATTTCGATTTCATGCTCGAGCAGTCGCGCACGGACACCACGTTGTATGACCGGACGGTCATCTGCATGCATGCGCCCCCCTTCAACGAGCAGTTCAACAACAATGTGGTGCAGGCCTTCCAGCTCCACACCCACCTTTTTCGCGGACTGCTGTTCTGCACATCCGCCCATCTGCACCGCAATGTGGCTGAAGACCTTTACGGTGACGGAATCCTGTATATCTGCAGCGACAGTGCCAGTCACCGCAACTATCTGTTTTTCACCATCACCCCCACCGGTTATGACTATGAGATCATCTATTATTAAGATCTGGCTATTGGTGGTCTTTGCCGCAATGGAGGTGCATGCAGAGGGCGGTACTCAAGTCAGAGACAGCACTCAAGCCAGGGACATCCAGCGCGAAGCTCGGACAGATCGGCTCTTGAGATTCTGCAGTTCACTTATTCCCTCACAGATTGTGATACAAAATGCCGGCAACATGGGACTGTTGTCTGCCGGTGTCGGATGGGGCTATGGCAGGCACGGCCAATGGGAGACCCATCTGCTCATCGGATTCGTCCCCAGCTACCATTCCAAGTCAGCCAAGACCACTTTCACGGTGAAGGAGAACTACATCCCCTGGCGGAAAACGCTCAGCCGGCAATGGATGTGCGAGCCGCTGACGGGCAGTTTTTATCTGAATGCGATTTTCGGCCATGAGTTCTGGAGCCACCAACCCAGCCGCTATCCCAACAACTACTATCCCTTCTCGACCAAGATCAGGATGAACCTGAGCGTGGGAGAGCGTATCACCTATCAATGGCCCGGCGAGAAGAAGAGATGGGTGAGAAGTCTCACTGCATTTTATGAGATCGGGAGCTGCGACCTCTACCTGATAGACTATATCCCCAACCGACAAGTCGGTCTGAAAGACGTGCTGGGTCTCTCCTTGGGTATCAAGTTGCAAATCCGCTGACACAGTCCCCATCAAAGCACGGCACATCCCGTGTCGATTTCATGCGCATAGATTTGGCAGAATGCAATTTTTTCCTTACATTTGCCGAAAATTTGTAAGTATAGAATATGAAATCCATACATTTCCTCGCTATTGCTGCGCTTTTGGCTCTTGCATCCTGCAAACCCGGCAGCACCAATTCCAGTGAATCACAGAAAGACACCGCCAATATCAGCGCATTCATGAGCACTGAGGCAAAAACAGACGCCTCTGCCGAGGCAGCCGACCAAGCCCCAGGCGCCACCCTACCCTCCTCCGCCGTAGTCGCCGCGGAGAACGCCAACCGCATCATCTATACCAACGTGGAGCGGGAAGCCACTGATGCAGAGCCCGCCAATGTGGTGTCGGTATGGATCAAGGATAAGAAGAGCGGCAAAATCCGGAAAATCCTCGTCACCAACCCGATGGCCGACCTGCGCTGGGAAGACATGCGCAACCGTCATGCCGTGGAGGTGACGCTCGATCAGGTCGCTGCCGCCGAAAAAGTCCTTTTCCTCCCCTGGGACGACAGCAAGATCCTGATTGAGGGATGCCCCGATGCCCGCAATATATGGACCTACGTCGTTGACACCGACCACAAGACCGCCATGCAGTTTCCCGCCAAGGAAGGTCTGACGCGTTTCGACGAGTCTCATCATTACCTCCTCATGTCCGACTACAGGTATCATGACGAGGGAGGACGCTATTCCGTGGAAGAGACCTACACTGAGGATGGAGCCTTTGTGAAGGAAGAATTGATTGGAGACCTCTAAAAAATCAATATTTCAGCCATTTACTATCATTCTAGCGATATGACCATAGGATTTGACAATGAGAAGTATGTCCGGATCCAATCCGAACACATCCGCGACCGTATCTCGCAATTCGGCGGGAAATTGTATATGGAATTAGGCGGCAAATTGTTTGACGACCACCACGCCTCACGCGTGCTCCCCGGTTTCAAGCCCGACAGCAAGTTGAGCATGTTGCAGCAACTGAGCGACAGCATCGAGATAGTCATCGTCATCAGCGCTGAGGACATCGAGTCCAACAAAGTCCGTGCCGACTTGGGCATCACCTATGATGAAGACGTGCTCCGCCTGCGATCAGCCTTCATGGAGCGCGGTTTCATGGTGGGTTCAGTGGTCATCACCCATTACACCGGTCAACATGCCGCCGACACCTACCGGCAGCGGCTTCAGCGGATGGGTATCAAGACCTATATCCACTATCTGATAGAAGGTTATCCCCACAACGTGTCGCTCATCGCCTCCGATGAGGGATTCGGCAAGAACGACTACGTGGAGACCGAGCGCCCTCTCGTCGTTGTGACAGCCCCTGGTCCGGGCAGCGGCAAGATGGCCGTCTGCCTGAGTCAGTTGTATGGTGAGAACAAGCGTGGTGTGCGCGCCGGATACGCCAAGTTTGAGACCTTCCCGGTGTGGAGTCTTCCACTGAAGCACCCCGTCAATGTCGCCTATGAAGCCGCCACCGCCGACCTCAACGACGTCAACATGATTGACCCCTTCCATCTCGACGCCTACGGGAAGGTGGCCGTCAACTACAACCGCGACATCGAGATCTTCCCCGTACTGAATGCCCTTTTTGAAGGCATCTACGGAGTCAATCCCTATAAATCGCCCACCGATATGGGCGTGAACATGGTCGGTTTCTGCATCTGCGACGACGAGGTGTGCCGCAAAGCCTCCGAGGCCGAGATCATCCGCCGTTACTACACTGCCACCAACAAGTTGGCCGACGGTGCCTGCAACGACAGTGAGGTGCACAAGATCCAGATGCTCTTCAACCAGTTGAAGATCAGCACCGCCAACCGCCGCACCACCGTGGCCGCCAACGAGCGCAAGGAAGCCAGCGGCCATACCAGTGCCGCCATAGAGTTGCCCGACGGCACGATCATCACGTCGCAGTCAAGCATCCTGCTCGGTTGCTGTGCCGCCCTGCTGCTCAACGTCACCAAGCACCTGGCCGGCATCGACCACCAGGTGAAGCTCATCCCCCAGAGCATGATCGAACCCATCCAGAAGACCAAGGTAGAATATCTTGGCGGGCGCAATCCGAGGCTCCACACCGATGAGGTGCTCGTGGCCCTCTCCGTGCTCTCCCCCCATGACGATAACTGCCGCCGTGCGCTGGAAAGCCTGCCGAAACTGCGCGGCTGTCAGGTTCACTGCACGGTGATGCTGAGCGAGATCGACCGCAAGATTCTCAAGAAATTGGGTTGCGACCTCACCTGCGATCCCGTCAGGAAAGTGCCCATTTACCGGTAATTGTTACAAATAGATTCTTATTTCTCTCCTTCCGACATCAACTATTCAATATCTTTGTACTTTTGTAGAAACAAGATCAACCTCTAACTATAAAACGTATGAGACATTTTTACGCTAACTTCATTCAACTTAAGCCACTTGGCCATCTCACAGCCTGCCTGCTGATGATGGCGGGCCTGACGCCCCAGGAAGCCGATGCCCAGTTGTCATCCAACCCCGACAAGTTTCTGGGCAACATCACTACCAGCTATCAGGTAGATTACGGCAATGAGAAATTCTACACCCTTTGGAACCAGATCACTCCAGAAAACGAGTCGAAGTGGTCATCGATAGAAGGTTCACGCAGAGGTAGTTTCAGTTGGGGCGGCTGCGACAACGCCTTCAACTACGCCAAGAACCACAACTTCCCGTTCAAGTTTCACTGTCTGATCTGGGGAGCCCAGTATCCCAACTGGCTCAACAACCTCTCCACTGATGAGCAATACAAAGCCATCGAGGAGTGGATGGACGCCATCAAGGCCCACTACCCCGACCTTCCCCTCATTGACGTCGTCAACGAGGCCGTGGCAGGTCATCAGCCCGCCCCCTATAAAGCCGCTTTGGGAGGCGACGGCAAGACCGGTTTCGACTGGATCATCAAAGCCTTCGAGATGGCCCATGAGCGCTGGCCGGATGCCATTCTCATCTACAACGACTACAACACTTTCCAATGGCAGCGCGAACAGTTCATCGACCTGGTCAGGACGCTGCGCGACGCAGGAGCGCCCATCGACGCTTACGGATGCCAGTCGCATGACCTCACCGACATGGACGTCAACAGTTTCAAGACGGCCATGAACCAGATCCAGAATGCGCTGAAGATGCCGATGTACAGCACCGAGTACGACATCGGCACCTCCGATGACAACCTCCAGAAGCAGCGCTACAGCGAGCAGATTCCCTATATGTGGGAAGCCGACTACTGCGCCGGCATCACCCTGTGGGGTTACATCTACGGCCACACCTGGACCACCGACGGCAACTCCGGTCTGATCCGCGACGGCAAGGACCGTCCGGCCATGACCTGGCTCCGTCAATACATGCAGAGCGATGCCGCCAAGAATGCCAAGAGTCCCTTCCCCGGTATGGTGAAGGAAGCCTCCGTCTATGTGAAGTGCGCAAACCTGGCCATCACCAAAGGCGAAGAAGAAGCCATCTCCATCCGCGCCCGTCTGAAGACCAAGACCATCGACCACATTGACCTCTACGTCAACAACAAGTTCCACAGCAGACTGACGGAAGCCCCATACGAGATCAAATATACCCCGGAGAACACTGGCAAATACGAGGTGAAAGCCATTGTCACCGCCACCGACAGCACCAAGTTTGAGCGTCTGTCAGGTTTCACTGCCTACAACCCCCGCTCACCTTTCAACGGAGAGATCGAACTGCCCGGCACGCTGCAGGCAGAGAACTTCGACAAAGGAGCAGAGAACCTGACCTACCACGACACCGACAGCAAGAACGAAGGCGGCACCTCCTACCGTAACGACAGCGAGGGAGTCGACATCGTGAGCGGCAACGGCGGCTATGCCATCGGTTACACCAGCACGGGCGAATGGCTCGAGTACACCGTGAATGTCAAGGAAGCCGGCATCTATTCTTTCAATGCCTATGCCTCCTCTGGAGTCACCAATTCCTCCTTCAACCTCACGCTGAACACCGATGAGGGTATGATTCCGCTCACCGAGAACATCGTCGTGCCCTGCGTGCAGTCCAACAACTGGGACAACTACAGAGCCATCTACGGCCGTCTCCTCGTACCGCTGGAGGAAGGCAGACAGATCATCCGCATCAACATCACCGGCAGCAGTTGCAACATCGACAAGATCGTGTTCAATCACATCGAGGTGAATCCCGACATCAAGGTAGCCATCAGTGCCGACCCGTCGCCGGCCACCATCAATGAGAACACCACGATCAAGGTGGATGCCACCTGTGAGGCCAGTCCTGTCAAGACCGTGCGGCTTTATGTGGGCGATGTGCTGCTGAAGACCCTTACGGAAGCACCCTTCGAGACCACCTACAAACCCACGGCGAAAGGCACCTACAAAGTGACCGCCGTGGCCGTGACCGAGGACGGCAAAGAGTCTGAGATTGCCAAATATACTTTGAACGTCAACAACAAGCGCACCGCTTACAGAGGTCTCATCACCCTGCCCGGTCTCCTGCAAGTCGAGAACTTCGACAAAGGCGGCGAAGGCTTCACCTTCCATGACTCCGACAGTCAGGATGAAGGCAACGCCGGTTACCGCACCGACAACGAAGGCGTGGATATCATCAAGATCACCGGCGGCTACGCCATTGGCTATACCGCCAACAACGAGTGGCTGGAATACAGCGTCAACGTGACCGAGCCCGGCAAGTACGCCTACGAAGCCACCGTCTCGTCAGGACTCACCGGTTCGGGATTCTCCATCGGTCTGGTGAAGAATGGCCAGGTCACCACTCTTGCAAGAGTGAGCGTGCCTCAGACCGCCAGCAACAGTTGGGACACCTACAAGACCGTGAGCGGCAGTTTCGGTCAGGATCTTGAGGTGGGAGAGCAAATCCTTCGCATCACCATCACCGGAGCCTACTGCAACATCGACAAGATTGACCTGAAGTGCACCTCAGGCATCGACGAGACCGTCGTCAACGAGGAAGGCAACCACTCTGGAGCGATCTACAATCTCTGGGGCGTCCGTGTGGATGACAACTACAAAGGCATCGTCATCAAGAACGGCAAGAAGGTCATCAACCATTGACCAGTAAGACCCTTCACCATTTAATTTCATCAAAATCGCCCCGTCAGACCTTTGACGGGGCGATTTTGATGAAATAAGGTTTGTAAACCAAATCGTTGGGACGGTTTTTACGAATCAAAACTTGAGGACCGGTTTACCGTCAACCACTTGCCAGCATTTGTTATCGGAGTCAAAATTCAACCAACTGACTATTTGAGCAACAGATTCTTGAGTCCAGTCAGAACCTTGAGATGAAGGTCCGGTAAGCATCTCTACAATAGATCCAAAGCGCTTGGTGAAGCCACTGCCTCTACCGCCTTCAAATGTAACGCATGAGAAATAGAAGTCATTGGAGTTATTACTTGTTGGCGATTTAACAAAGCCATAAAACGGTCCACTGGCATAACTATTCTGATAAATATCTGTGAGGAAGCCGATGTCTGCAGCGTTCATCAAAGAACTGGCGAAAGTCACCGCTCTATTCGAATCATCGCTATAAACACGGCCGATAAAGCCACCACCGCCATAGGTTTTCTCACCCAGGATTTTTCCATCAAACAGACAATTGGTGATTTTGACCTTCACTCTATCATAAAAATATCCGACAAAACCACCCAATGAGCCTCTTCCCTCTATGGTGGAGTTCTTTGAAGAGCCGGAAAAGGACTGGCTGGCAATACTTGAAAAAGAAGAATCTATTCCGCCGGAACGCTCGTTTTTTGACTAAGGGGCTTACTTTTTCCGGTCACGCCTAGATATGCCTGGACAGGATATCGATCCCATGAGGAGAAAACGCACTGGAATTTCTGGTTGGTGATGGGCAGTTTTTCCCAGGTGGAGTCGCTCATCAGCACCTCAAGATTGAAGGTGTCATCGATGGTCTGGCAAATCCGGTCGAGTTGGAAGAGATAGACGCTGTCGTTGCCGAACGGGTGCGACTTGCACTTGATATGGATGGGAGGTACATTGACGCTGGCCGCCTGCACTGTCAGGTCAACTGGTTGGTCAGACATGGGTACATTCATGAAAAAGTACCTGCTGGTGGTCATCTTTTTTGTCACCTTTCCATGTTTGGCCACAATGTTGTAGCTATAGTTCTGTCCGTCATCCTCAAGTTTGAAGGTGAGGATGGTACGGTCGCGCATTTTGCCAACGATTAGGCCAAAAAACGAACTATCAAGTCCATCATTTCCCAAACTCAGTGGCCAAAATGTTAATTTTTGCAACAAAATGGGCTATGCTTTTTACTTTTTTCACAAAAAAGCATCTAATTACTAATATCATCAATCATTTCTAACCATTATCAAACCATTCAAATTATTGCTTATGAAACGCATGTTTCTCATGACGGCCGCATTATCCGCAATGCTGGCCAGTGCTCAGGTTGTGGAGGATTTCAAGCCCGCCAGCACCAACCAGGAAGGTAAGGAATACCCGATGGTCAACTCACAGCGCATGGTGCGCGCCCAGATCTCAGCCCCCGAGGCCACAAGCGTGAAGCTCGACATCGGCGGAGTGAAATACGACATGGTGAAGGATGCCAATGGCGTATGGACGGGAGAGTCCGCTCCCCAGGATGAAGGATTCCACTACTACCAGCTCAACATCGACGGTGCCTCCGTGCCCGATCCAGGCAGCAAATACTATTATGGAGCCAGCCGTTGGGGCAGCGGCATCGACGTGCCTGCCTCGGACGAGGAATTTTATACGGTGAAGAACGTTCCCCAAGGATCCGTCAACGAAGTCTATTATTACTCCACGGTGACTGAGAAGATGCGTCATTGCTATATCTATCTCCCCGCCGCATATCGTCAGAATCCCACCCAGAAGTTCCCTGTGCTCTATCTGCAGCATGGCATGGGCGAGAACGAAACCGGCTGGTCAGCACAAGGCAAGACCGGTATCATCATGGACAACCTCATCGCAGCCGGCAAGGCCGTGCCCTTCATCATTGTGATGGACAATGGTCTGAACGCCCAGCCCGCCCATCCTGACACCACCCAGCAGGCCAATCCCTTCGGTGGATTCCCGGGCATGGGACCCCGTCCGCAGGGTCAAGGCGGCGCCCGTCCGCAGGGAGGTCCTCAGGGCATGCGTCCCGGTGGCGGTCAGGGCATGGGTCCTGGCGGCCAGGGGCGTCCCGGAGGTCCACGCCGTGGAGGATTCGGCGGTTTCAATGGTTTCCAGGAAGTGCTGCTGAAGGACATCATCCCCATGGTGGAGAGCAACTACCGTGTCATTGCCGACACCGAGCACCGCGCTTTGGCCGGTCTGTCGATGGGCGGCATGCAGACCCACATGATCACCCTGGCCAACCCCACCAAGTTTGCCTATGTCGGCATGTTCAGCGGCGGCACCTTCCGCACGGAAGAGTTGCAGGACGCCGCCGACTTCAAGAAGACCAACAAGGTGCTCTTCATGAGCTGCGGCAGCAGGGAGAACCGTATGGGTGTCGACCAGGCTGCCGAGGCATTGAGAGGCATCGGCATCAACGCCCACTCCTATGTGTCGCCTGAGACAGCCCACGAATGGCAGACCTGGCGCCGCAGTCTCTATCAGTTCGCCCAATTGTTGTTCAAATAAGCCCGCATCCCCATGAAGAAACTGTTGATATTCAGTCTCCTGCTTCTGGCCCTGACGGTTCAGGGACAGACAGCAAGGACTTTCAAGATTGACCTCACCGATGAGTCGCATGTGGTGTGTTTCCTGCCCGAGAAGCCCTCTGGCAGGGCTATTGTCGGTATCCCCGGCGGTGGATATTCCGTTTTGTCCAACACCCATGAAGGCACCCAGTGGTCGAATTGGCTCAACCAACAAGGCATTGCCTATTTCGTGGTGAACTACCGTCTGCCCAACGGCGACCGCACCCGTCCGATCGGCGATGTGGAGAAGACTTTCCGCATCGTGCGCGACTCTGCCGCCGTGTGGGGCATCCAGCCCCGCGACGTGGGTATCATGGGTTTCTCTGCCGGTGGCCATCTGGCCTCGGTCATTTCCACCCTCTCCGACTATGAAGTGCGCCCCGATTTCACCATCCTGTTCTATCCGGTCATCTCCATGGACGAGCGTCTTTCCCATAAATACTCCTGCCTCAATTTCCTTGGAGCAGAAGGTCAGAAAGACCCCGCTTTGGTGCGCAAGTACTCCACCCAGAACGCCGTGAAGCGCCACCTCACTCCCCCGGCCATCATCCTGATGTCGAACGACGACCGTCTGGTACCACCTGTCACCAATGGTGTCGCCTATTATTCCGCCATGCGGAATGCCGGCAATGAGTGCTCGATGTATATCTATCCCGCGGGAGACCACGGATGGGGTGTCGGCCCATGGTTCAAATACCACGACCAGATGCTCAACGACCTCGGCAACTGGCTGAACAACCACAAGGCTCCTAAAGCAGATGCTTTGCGTGTGGCCTGCATCGGCAACAGTATCACCGACGGTCATGGCATCGACATGGCCCCACAGCACGGTTACCCCGCACTGCTGCAGCAGAAGTTGGGAGAGGGATACTGGGTGAAGAATTTCGGAGTCAGCGCCCGCACGCAGCTCAACAAGGGAGACCATCCTTATATGGAAGAAACCGCTTGGCGCGACGCACAGGCTTTCAAGCCAGACATCGTCATCATCAAGCTGGGCACCAATGACTCGAAGCCCCAGAACTGGCAGTATGGTTCAGAATTCAAGAAAGACCTACAGCAACTGGTCACCACGCTCAATCCCAGCCTTGCCGTTTCAGCCAAGGGCAAAAAGGCCAAGAAAAGCAAGAAGGGGCAACCGGCAGTGCAGGCAGGCCCGAAAATATATCTCTGCACCCCTATCCCCGCCTTCAAGTCCACATGGGACATCAATGACCAGGTGATTACCAACGAGATCATCCCCGTCCAGCAGGAAGTGGCCAAGGAATATGGGCTGACGGTCATCGACCTCCATACTCTGTTTGCTGACGACAGCGACAAGGTGCAGTCCGACGGCATCCACCCCAACGACAAGGGCGTGCGGAAGATGGCTGAGATCATCGCCAACGCCGTGAAGGAAGGCCAATGAGGGACGAGTTACAAACTTAGAATCATCAAAAAAGAGGGGATGCACTCCCCTCTTTTTTAGTCTGCGTAATAAGCGGCCCAACTGACGAGGTCCGCCCTCACATAGCCCACTTTGCCTTTGATTTTGATCTTATACCAGCCATTGGCCTTGCCGAGGCAATCGAACGCAAAGTCCGGATAATCCTTCATACTGTCCTCCTCGGTGATCTTAGCCACCACAGCCGTTTTGGTGGAAGGGCCTTTGCGGACGTTGATATTCCCCTTCACTCCATCGGCACGGACGACAAAGCCCTTGCCTTTCTCAGGAGTCCAGATTTCCACCCGGCCATTTTTCTTCGACACCTCCTCTTCCCAATCCACCGGATTGGCGATGTAGGAGGTAGGAGTCTCACGCACGAATCTGCCCACCAGTGTTCCGTCGTTGGTGACGACCACCTTCAACCTATCCTGGGCATTGGCAGACAAGATGCCCAGAGCAACAAACAGCAATAAAAAGAGTTTTCTCATTTTTGTATTCATTTTGTTAAGTTTCGCATTTGTAGGAGTTTAGATTTTTAGGAGTTTGGGAGTTTAGGAGTTTAGGAGTTTAGACAATAGTTCGATTGAGAGAGAGGAGAGGAAATGTAAAACTGAGTTTTGTTATTCCCTCACCTAACCTCTCCCAGAGGGAGAGGGATTAGTTTGTGGTGTCTCCCAAAGGGAGAGGGATCAGTTTGTGGTGTCTCCCAGAGGGAGAGGGATAAGTTTGTGGTGTCTCCCAAAGGGAGAGGGATAAGTTTGCTTTCAACTTGAGAAAGATGAGCCATTTTGTTATTAATGGTAGCGCTGATAGAAGCTACCCATGGGATATCTCATCATTTTCTTGCCTCTTTGGCGCATGAGGTAGTAGTTGACCGACTCATCCGTTGACATGTGGGTGCAGAAGATGTCAAGACCTTCCTTTCCCTTGACCACGGCGATGATGCACGGTTCGTTGTATTCTTCCGGATCATAGTTGGACCAGTTGATCTCGCCATCTATCACCTCGCAGGTGTCGGTCCATACCGTCACCTCGCCAGCCTTTTCGAGCACCCAGGCAGCAACCCCGAATTTGTCATTGGGCTGAGTAGTCATGATGCCGAAATGGTATTCATCGCCGATGACGTATCTGATGCGGTTTTTCAGCACTTGAGCCCCCACAATCTTCTCTACGGCAGCCTCTGCGGAAGCATCAAACTGCGGTCCCAGCGGGTCTTCGGTCGTGGTGTAGTGACCCTCCATGACGGTGCGGTCCTTCAGGTAATCAGCCGAGACGATGATGCCATCAGTATAATCCATGGGAATCAGTTCGCCCTCTTCCGTCCGGTCGCCATGCGTCTGCATATACTTTTCAACGGCCTTCGCATCAGCAAAGCTGAAGATTTGTCCTTTCATTCCATCCAGTTTTTGGCCAGTCTCCTCATCCTCCATCTGATAGTAATACTCATTGATGTAGCTGGTGTCGTGGTCCAAATCCTTGTTTTTCTCCTCCTTGTAGGTGATATCAAAGCAGGCACCATTGAGGATGAGCCTGGTGTATTTCTCCGGTGACTGCCGGAGCATCTTGCCCTCAGCCATGATATCGCCCTCATTGAAAGGAGCGAAAAGCGGCAGGCCGTTGACATAGACTGCGAGAGCCGGCGGAACGTCGGTATCCTCTAACTGAGCACCTTTTGCGGTAGTATTTTCGGAAGACTCTCCAGAGGTGTTGTTCGGTTGTTTGCTCATGGAGCATCCGAAAAGGAAGATAGCCATCGAAGCTATGGTCAGAATGATTTTATTATCCATATCATCAGTTATTTAAAAAGTTTTTTTACTTCAGCTTTACTGGGATTTGCGCATCTTCTCTGTCTCCTCCCGCTGGAAGCGGTAGAACTTGTCGATGAAGTCGATCTGCTCCCTGTTGGGCACCGCAATAAGCGAAGCCCCGTTGCTGAACTGCATCGTCGTAGCCTTGTCCTTGTCGAAGGCCGGCCAGTAAGGCAGTCCCTTTCCGTTGGGATTTCCCGTTTTTGCGAAATTCACCCAATATTGCTGGATGATCTCCGCCACGGCAGCCTCAGCCGGATATTTATCAGGTTGAGAGAGGAACGCATTGTTGAGGTAGAGGATATCGTCGGCATGAGAGACCCCATGACGCTTCTTGGAGCCAGCGAAACTCATGGTGGAAGGCTGTGCGAGGTAGGCTGCGTAAGCAGGACTCTTGCCCGTCTTCGACTGCAAGCTCACCCAAGCGAACGACGGCCAGGCGAAGCCCATGTCACGGAAGGTATCGCCATTGCTGAAATAGGCCTCCTCGTCGGTATTACCCGGATAGACCCTTAATGCCTCATCCGCAAACTGTCCAAACGTCCGCTTAATGTTCTCTTTGTATTGCTCAGCCGTGACAGGACCCGTAAACAGCACACCTTCATCGGAGTTGGTCATCACAATCACGGGTACGTCGTTGTAGTCCCCCCGCTCGTAGTTGCGGTAGAGGTCATCGGTGATGACATAGCCATCAACACAAGGCCAGAAGCCGCCGAAGCCCACGTTGTCGCCTGCCAAAGCCAAAGCATCCATCTTCCGGAGTTGCTTGATCGACTTTTTCTTCAGGTGTTTCTGGAAGGCGAGGCCATGCTGCTCAGCCCCCTTTTGAGAGGCATTGGTCACGAGGCTCCTGCCACTGTCCTGCCAGGGTGCGAACGAACCGCCGCTCTGACTGATGCAGGCACGGAAAAGGCCTTTGGCCAGCGGCGAGCCACAAAGGATGCTGCAACTGATGGCACCAGCCGACTCACCGAATATGGTCACTTTTGATGGGTCGCCGCCGAAGTTGGCGATATTGCGCTGCACCCATTTCAAAGCGAAGATCTGGTCGAGCAGACCATAGTTGCCCGAATGTCCGTTTTTCGACTCCTTGGTAAGTTCGGGATGTGCCATGAATCCCAAGGCTCCGGTACGGTATTCCACGCTGACCACCACGACCCCGCGCCGGGCAAGACTTGTCCAGAGGTCACCTCCATAATGCTCGGTCTGGAAGCCTCCGCCATGGATCCACACCATGACCGGCAGACGGTCGCTGACCGACTTGGCCGGAGTGGCGACACCTAAATAGAGGCAGTCCTCGCTCATTTTGGGATGGGAGCCATCGCGTCGTGAGGGTTGGGGCGGCCATGGGCCGAACTCCTCGGCCTTCAGCACCCCGCTCCAGGGTTTGGCCGGCTGCGGTTCTTTCCACCGCAGGTCACCTACGGGAGGAGCTGCATACGGAATGGCCTTGTAGATGGCCAGGTCGCTG
This sequence comes from uncultured Prevotellaceae bacterium, assembly GCA_902776475.1. GTDB lineage: Bacteria > Bacteroidota > Bacteroidia > Bacteroidales > Bacteroidaceae > Prevotella. The sequence continues at coordinate 89,532 of CACYQD010000004.1, forward strand.
CCGTCGGCGGTGGCCTCAAGGTCGCCGGTTTCTACATGCGTTTTCATCAGCGGTTGTGCCTGTGCACAGAAGGTCACGAGCAATCCAGTGACCAATAGCGTCAATAGTCTTTTCATTTTCATGGAATAGAGGTTGAATATTTACTTGCAAATTTAGGAAAAAAAACGGATTTTTATCACAATCATACGCTCAAAAGCAGAAAAAATCGTATATTTGCCTTGTAATTGTATGAACAACACGATCAAACATCATTAAGCACCATGAAAAAGAAAAGAATGATTTACTTGTTTGCCGTCATGCTGACTTGCGGCACAACGGTTGTGATGACCTCCTGCGGAGGAGGAAGTGCCCAACCAGAGAAAACCGCCGAGGAAGTCGTCGCTGACACATTGGCAGAGCCTGTGAAGCGCGACACCTTCCCTGCCGACCGATGGATGGAAGAAAACAAACAGAAAGAAGGAGTGATTGAGAAAGACAGCATCCAGTACCGCGTCATCCAGGAGGGAACCGGTAAGATTCCCAACAGACGTATGCGTGTAAAGATGAATTTCGACCTGCGGTTGACCAACGGCAAAGTTGTGGAGTCACACCAAGGCAAGGATGTCATGGAGCTCCCCATCTCAAGACTTATCCCCGGTTTGCAAAACGCACTGCGGTTGATGCCCGAAGGTTCTACTTGGGAGATTTACGTCCCCTGGCAGCTCGGCTATGGTGAAGAAGGTTCAAAGAACATACCACCCCACTCTGCCCTTATCTTCAAAGTCCACTTGATTGAAATTGTGAGATAACTTTGTAAGTGGGAAACTCCCAAATTAACACGAGTTCTGATGATTAGGGGTGATATATATCAGGGGCGTGTTCAGATCTGAACACGCCCCTGATATATGATGAGAGAATAATTAAATCATTCTTCATCCCAAAGACTTTTGTTGAAGGTGTTGACTTCGTCACCACCGACTATATCTGGATCTGGATCTGGCTTTTCGCCAAAATCATTAACGACGTAAGAACCATCAAGAAGCAGACGTTCTGCAGTCATTGAAGGGATGATATCAGTATCGGGCTTAATATACTTTTTCATTGTGCTGTAGTCGTCTTAATTAGTACTCCATTGGTGTCGAATATACGGTTACCGTCAGAATCTCTTAGGCCTGTTCCGATTTGAATATTCACCTTATGCTTTATCCCTTTTTCCCATGTCACTCCAAAAGGAATATATGCGCTACCGGAATAATGCTTCTGAGTAATCTGACCATCGTTATCTACGCTATATATAATATCACAATTTTCCAATTCGATATAAGCACCTGTAGCATTTGCGATGGATGGAATTGGTTCTGTGGTTCCTTTCACATACCATGGCGTGGTGATTTGTGGAATCATAAAGAAATACTTATTCTCCTTATCTTGTTCCGTGGATAATTGGTTAACAGCATAATTCTGTTTCACAAGAATCTCTGTTGAATTATCGGCTAATGTGTAGGTAGAAGAGGTGGTTCCGTTTTTATAACCAAGTCCGGCCCATTCTTGATTTCCATCACCACCATTTCCATTAAAATAGTAATAACCGTCATTGTAGACATTGTGGAGTTTTACGCCTTTCACTGTAATAGTAGAATTGGCAAGTGCTTGGGTTTTTGACAAAAAGAACTGTACTGCGGCACAAGCATGATCAAAAGTGAATGATAGGAAGCCAGCGGGTGTGCCGTTACTATGGTAATAAGTATCCTCAGTTATAGCCACTAGCAGATCTTTTTGCGCACCACTATTCTCCTCCACAACAAAATGGAGATAAGGTTTACTTACTACAGTCTCGCTCTTAGATTCTTCTTGGAAACCTTCAAAACCGAAATGTCCCGATTCATAGTTAGCGTACGCATAAAACGGAATTACATCAGTATTCAAATCTACATTAGAAGGCCAATGTCCCTCCCCAGGATTATCCACAGTTCCAACGACCCAATGTCCTGAAGATTCAACCCAATGAGTATAATACTCGGGTTCTCCTATTTCATAATAACCTGTTCCTCCATCATCCCATCGTGAAAAATAAGAATAATCCACATAAAAAAATCCAGGATTATCTTCTGTTCCAGCCAATGATTCCGTTGTTGTCACAGGAGATCTCATCATACCTGAAGCATTGGCATCATTATCTACGAATGGTTTTTGTGTAACACTGACAGTAATCGGATATTTAGGCTCATCATTCTCCTTCCCGAGAATTTTGTTGACGATGAGCATGATGTCAGACACGGTGACTTGCCCATCATTATTGACATCATAATTATACTTCTGCGCATGTGCGTTGAGCGACAAAAGCGACAGAGCTATGATGATAAATCGTTTTTTCATTTTTGAATTTACTTATTTAAATTGTAATCGTTGTCATCAAGTTTCCTTGTTTGGTGGTGCCAGAAATCTGGAAGACCTGCACTGCATGTTTGCTTGCACTGAAGTAACGAAGGGTAATCGGCTCTCCCACCTCCTTGGAATAGACAGGAATGGTGACATAGCCGTTGAACAAACTGTTGCCCAAGTAGGTATATCCCCTGCACTGGTCGCCCACAAAAGCACCTATGTAGTCCATTGGCATGGGGACCAATGGTTCCTCAACCGTCTCATCAATCACAAACTTAACCATGAGGCGTGTAAACACAGGGTATTTGGAGGAACCCTGCAAGAGAGGGGGTACATAATCCTGATCGACACCAAGGTCACCGTGGGGTACGAAATGGTTATTGTCCTGTACGGCGAAGAGATGGTGCAACTGACTGGAATAATACTGGACTCCGAACACCTCGGTCTTATCAGAAGTGGAATTGCTATAAACTTTCACGATGAAATAGGTACTTTGCTCTGAGGCACCATCGCCTTCCTTATTCATGACTGTAGCCACAGATGAGAGTCCTCTTAACTCGCCATTGATGAAGATGGCCATCATATCATCAGGAGAGATATAAGTAATAAGTGGATCGGGCATTTTCACCATGACAACCATCCAATTCTCATACTTCCGGAAGTCAGGATCCTTCCAGTCAGGCCTTTCATCCGTGTAATTCCAATCGATATACCACACAGGCGAAGTCACCACAGACACCCAAGGACTAACCGGAGTAGGTGTAGGAGTTTCCGTAGTATCATTGGGCTCAGGAGGAACCACAGGATCAGGTTCATCCGACGAGGAGCCGCAGCCCCACGCGAACGTGAGGGCTGCGAGCACCAAAATCGACTTGAATAAAAACTTTCTCATTGCTTTTAGTCAATTACATATTTCTTACCATTGTAGATATAGACACCCTTCTTGGTGGGACGGCCCGGCAGTTTGAGACCATCAAGCGTGAACCAGCCAAAGTTAGGAATGTCACGCACGGTAAAGTCAATCTTCGTAGGAGCGTCAGGCAAGCCCACCACAGAATTTGCCTTGTAGGTGAGAATCTCTGGCGTGCTGGCGATGATATCGCCCTCGCGCTCGATGGCAAACCACAGTGGCTGTTGGACATCACCCTCGATACTCAGGTAGAAGACGTTGTCGTCGGAAGCCGACACCACACCTCTCTGCTCACCATCGGCATAGGCCACGAGGCGGTCGCCAGGTTCAAGTTCCACGCCAGCTGTGATGGCCGACAGCGACATGGTGGTCGCTTTTCTGGTAGAGGCATCAGGTATGGCGACCGGAGCCTTGACCACATCGTCGAGGAAGGTGCTTCCCGGCTCATAGAACGGGTAAGCAAATCTGGCTCTACCTTCTGCATTGCGCAAGAACATATAGCCTTCACCTGGCTTCATATATTGCAGGCTGCCCTTCCACACGCCTTTTGCCGAGGCAGAAGGCTTGGTAAACACTGCAAAGGCCGTGTGGCTCTTGATGACATCTCCGTCGTTAGCAAAGTCTGCATAGTCTTCGAGTGCGGTTTCCACCGTGAGGTTCATCATCGGGGTGTAGCCGATGCCATTCCAGCCAGAGTCCAAAGAAATGGTACGATCTGCTTTTTGGCGGATGATGGTACCTCCAACGGAGAGGTCGAAGGCTTTATTCACCTTAACAGCGTAAGATCTCTGTGTTAAGAGTTTGAAATTCGCCACGCCATCAGATGCCATCCACTGACCATCACGATAGACGAAGGTCATGTCGCTATTGTTATCGGTGAAGATGTCACCATTTTGCCATGGGTAGGAACTGAGCAACTTGTTGATGTCGAAGAAGCGCTCTCCATAGACATTGAAGGAAATCCAGTTCCATCCATCATGGAGACTGATGGTCTGCACAAACTGGCTGCCACCTTTGAGGATGAGCGGTGCTGACACGCTGCCCACCAGTGAGGAAGGTTTGAAGATGACCTTGTTGTCGGTATTGAGAAGCATGACGCTTCCAGTGGCGGAGTGCCAAAGTCTGAAATGCATCTCCTGATCTGCGGTCTCATTGTTGTAGATGTTGATATAGACCAGGTGATCGTCATCGCCATTGCCGATGTTGGCCACGCCGTGGCACACACCATTGTCGTCGAAGACACCTACGATGTCTTGTTTGTCAATGTCGATCTCATCGTTGATCTTCACCTGACCGACCACATTCATGGTGTAGCGCAGCATAGATGGATCAACCATCCAGTAAGGATCTCCACCCTCGACTGTGACAGTGAGTCCAAGAGGTTCGCTCATGCCGTTCTCATCAGAGAGATAGATAATCTCATCGTAAGTACCGACATTGAGGTGCTCGCTGATTTCGGCTTCGAGCAGGACGCTCTGTCTCGGTCCGATAACATCAGTGGTTTTCTCGAACTTCAACCATCTCGGGCAGTTTTCAATCGTATAAGTGTGACGGACACCACTGTTGTTGGCAATCTCAGCAAAAAGCAGGCTGGTAGTGCCTTTAATTACACTTTCCTCCATGTGGGGGTTCACCCATCTGAGCGGGTTGCAATCCACGAAGTAGTAGGCGGTAGCCGGCGAAGCCATGGTATTGCCGTTCTTGTCGGGGATGTCAGTCACCGTTACATAGATGTTGCGTTTGTTGATGCGTGCATCCGTCTCATTGATATTGAAGTAGATCTGGTTGCCCTTGCCCACAAAGCTGTAGCTGATATTGGTCAGTTCCTCGAAAGGTCTTACAGGTGCTGAGAGCGTCTGGTCGATATGGTTCAGGACATCTTCTTCCGTGACAACACTCTTGTCGAAGAGGAAGTCACGCTGAGGAGTCGAAGTCGGTTTATCATTTTCGTCCTTCTCATAAATGATATTTCCCTTTTCATCCTTATAGATCTTCGAGCTCCAGGCATAAGGCACTGTTTCAAACTGATTGTTCGTAGCACGAATCTGCTTGTTGAAGTTCAGATATGAAACTAGGCCAGCCTCATCACCATACGGGCTCCTGGAACTATAGGTCTTGATGAGTGACTCAGGCAAAGCCTGCTTGAAGACGCAAATCTCATCGAGGTTACCACGCAAGTAGTTGCGGGTGTCGGCGATGACGAGACCGCTCTCCTCCATACGTTCGAACACAGCCGAACCGAGCATGGGGTGTCCGCCAGAGACTCCACCGAGAGAATCGACGGTGAAGGTAGCACGAAGCGTGTTGTCAACTAGGATCTTACCCAAGTTGAGACCTCTATTGACGGTCATGGCATAGTGGTGCCACTGGTTGTCGCTGTACTCACCCGGCACATTGACCAGATGGCCATTGTACTTGAAGTTGAGTTTCTCAGCGTCGAATCCGATATAAATCTGATTCTTAGCATTGATGTCTACAGCCTCACCAGAACCATTGCTGAAGAGCACACCACGACCATCGGGATCGGTGCGGAACCAGAACATCAAGGTATAGTCCTCATACTCGTTGCGGTTGAGGAAGTCTGTGCTGAGTGGAATACCCTTATCCTCCCAATCGATGTGGAGCGACATACCTCTTGGCACCTGCCATGAAGCGTTGTGAAGCACGGCATTTGCACCCTGAGCGTGGTCCATGGCGTATTCGCCACTGCCTTCGTTCATGGGGTAGTAATCAACCAGGCCCAACTCATAACCCGTAAGGCGTTTGGTCTCATTGAGATCGATGGATGAGAGTGCACGATACCACAATCTGGCCTCCATCATGCGACCCTTGTAATAGGTGCTGGTGAGGCGGTCGACCTCATTGGTGCGACCGAAGATGAGGGTACCGGTGCTGGTATAAGGATACATGATCACTTTGCTGCCGATGAGCATACCACCATTGTAGAGTTCCAACTGGCAAGAGTCATCCTTCGATTCTGTCAGATGACGGAGCACCATGGCCACCTTAGTGAGAGTGGCGGTGGAGATCTCACGGTCAGAGGTCAGGGACTCATTGTCGACCACAGCCCTCAGTTTGTGTTCCTTGGTGAACCAGAGCTGAAGTTTCTTGCCTGAAGTGCCATGCGAGAAGATCGGCATGTCGATACCTGTTTCATCGGGCTGGATCATCACCTCAACGGTGATATCCTTGCCGTTGAAGTTACGGCGTGCCGTAGTCTCAAGACTGGACTGTTGGTCGAAAAGAATCGTCACATCATCAGTCAAGTGGTTGTTGTTGACCTCACCCTTGACCTCGAAATTACCTTCATTGAGATAGTTGTACTCAATATCCTCGGAGAAGTTGAACACCACATCATCACCGATGTCGATGACGCCGTCTCTGGGCTCAGGAGTACCGAAGAGCGTCGGGCGGCGGGTGTCCTTGACGCCACTAAGCACCTTAGAGGACGATGTCAGATAACCGTTGCCATTGCGGCAGAAGAGCACGGCACGCAGGTCGTAAGCCTTCTCCATGATGATCTTCTCGCCGAAGAACCTTGTGATGATGGAACCGTTCTCTGGAATCATCTCCTTGACGCCGTTGGCCAATGCGAAGAGTGAATCGCTGGCGTAATAAGCACACATGTTGGTCCAGAACTCATCACCGCGGGCAGTTTCTTTGTACTGGAACTCGATATGGTCGAAATTCTTCTGGTGCTTGTCGAATCCATCAATGATGATCGGCAGATAGTAGCCAAACTTTTCGTCATACTGAGCGTCGGTATTCAGAATCCACTTGTCGCCCGGAGATGCGATATTGATCGGACCGGCCGCACGCAGGAAGTGTACGTCGAGAGAGGCCTCGCTGTCGGCGAATTTCTCACCATCGACACTACAGAGACCGATAATCAGGTCCTCGTAGTCGAAGTCCTCGCCAGCAAACACCTCGAGTGTCTTCTCGGTGATCTCGCCGGGAAGCACCTTAACAACACGTCCCGTACCACTGAGGGGCACGCCGTCAACCAGCAACTTGGCACCCTTCGGGTTGGAAGCTTCCTCCATATAGAGGTGATAGTAGTCGTAGGTGTTCTCAGGCTGCTCCGTCTCATTGGTGAGATAGAGTTTGAAGCGGGCAGGCTCGCTATGAGGCACACCGCTGATCGTCTGTTTGTCGAGCTTGATAACAGGGTTCTCGATCTTCTTTGTAGCCTCGTCGAGCAACTGGCCCGGCTGATAGAACATGGTGCGGCGCTCGTCCTCCCATGGGCGGCAGGTAGCACCACCGCGTGTGCGGTAAACGAAGCCACGAGAATACTGAGCATTGCTGAGGTCGAGGTGACGCTTGAGGTATTCCTCGTCGTAGCCCACCTGATCGTAGAAATTCTCGCTGGTGAAGACATCCATATCGCTCTTAGCCACATTGTCGGTGATAACATTGTTCACACGATAGACATCGAAGCTGAGGTGGCTCTTGAGTTCCATACCGATGGAGAAGCTCTCCTTGCGGCTATAGGACTTGGAAGTCTCCCACTCGGGGGTCACTTCATAAGAAAGAGCCGGAGTGAGTCCGAACTCGAAGAGAGCACCGACGAACTCGACTTTGCCACCAAACTCCGTGCCGGAGTTGATGCCACCAGTGGAAGTGCTCAGGATGCTGCTCAAGAACTTAGCCACTGTCGGGCCGACCACCTGTACGATGGTGAGGGCTGCATTGCCTGCGGTATTGTCGAAATAGCTGTCGGTGAGTCCTGACACAGGCCATACCATGGAGTTCATGCAGGAGTAATCACTGCTGAATTCCTCCTCATAGCTGACGCCACCTACGCCGCCATCGACGACGAAGTTGCGCACCAGGTCGTTGGCGGCCAGTTTCTCACCCTCGTTCTGTGCGATCATGCCGATCCACGACTGGAGGCTGGAGCAATACTGCTGCACCTCGTCGGTGAGATCATCGTCCTTCATATCCGATGGCATGACGATGCGATAGTTCATGCCGCTCTCCTCAGCCATACGGCTGGTATAGCGGTAGTATTGGCCGTCCTTCTGGTTCATCACACCGAAATGTTTCTCATCAGAGGGATCGACGAGAGCGAGGTAGACAGGCTTGCCCGTCTTGTCGGCCTGGGCTTTAGCCTCAGCCATCGTACCTGTGAACATGAGCGACTTACACTGGTTGACCAATCCTGGGATCAGGGTTGAGGTCAGGTACAGCTGTGAGTGATGGAAAGTGGACTGGATCATCGGTCCGTAGGTGAGAGACTCGTCGCGTACGAGGTGATAGATTGAGTCATTCTCATCGCGGCCCTGAGCGATCTCGATGGCACGCTTGGCCTCCAACTGTCCACCCATCTGCAGGAAGTGACTGTGGGGGATGGCACGGATGGTATAGGCCGGTTTCACCACAATGTTCTGCTCAACGCCGATATACACATCACCGTCGGCACCCACCACGTCGCCAGAGCCATTGGTAGAGATATCCTCTGTGGCGGTCATGGTGTATTCGAAAGCACGTTTACCGCTACCGGAGAACATCAGAGCGAGGCTGGTCTCAAACGAAGTCTCTGCCCCGGAGTTGACGCCCGTCACGACACCAGCGCCCATAGGAGCTGCCACGGCGCCATAGAAGCTGGCCAGTGCGGTACCCTTCTTGATGGAGAGTTCCAGACCTGTGGCCCACTTCATATCCATGGAGTAGGAATACTTGAGAGTAGAACCCTTGCTGAGGGTTGCAGAACTGCCGCTTCCTGGAGGATCGCGGAGGATATCGACGAGGACAGGCTGGTTGACACTGAGGATGTCGGTACCTTCCTTTATCGCATAGATATTGAGGATATAAGCATGAAGCGGTTCGGCCTCATAGCGCGTGCCGTCTCTCTCAAGAGTCATATTGACCGTGCGGAGGGCATCCTTCTGCGTAAGAAGATAAGGCACCTTATCGGCATCGAGCTTGATAAGAGCCTGGCCGAGAGAGTCGAGTTCGACCTCCTCGCTGTGAGTAGCGCCGACCATGCCGTTGTGGATGGTCACCTTACCACCGCTGAGGCGTACGACGTCGACCGTGTCGCTGCGCTGGTTGTTGTTCCAATAGTATTTCTCAACGGCAGAGAGACGGATCGGGTATTTCTTCTCGATGCTGAACACCGGGTATCCGAAGGTGTATTTGGTCTTCATGACCGTGGTGGTGTCTTCGGGGAGGTTGGGCTGTGTGGCCACCTGATAGACCAGGGGCACAGTCACTTTGTCGCCAGAGAGGTTGCGTGCGACATACGTCTCATCGCCGAAGAAACCGAAATTGGACAGTCCGAGCTGCTTGTAGGTAAGCTGTGTCGGCGTGTGGTAGATGCAATTGTAGATCGCATTGTATTTCACCCCAACCTTATGAACGACTTGTTTTCCGGTAAGGGTCGTCCAGTCGCCCACGATGGAGTCTGTCTTCTCGTCGAGAGCTTCGGTGAGGTCGATGACATCACTGATCTTGCCCTCGGGGAAGAGTGTCGGGTAGCCAGTTGCGGAGAGATGCTGTACCTTCCACTTCACCGGCGGGAGATAAGCGACATACTCACCCGTTGTCGGGTCGGGACTCACCGTGATCTGGCGGCGAGTGGTATGCATCTTCGTCTGATAGGTGACGTTATCGTGCGAGACGTGTGTGAACACGGTGTCGCGCTCAACACGAGCAGAATTCTTATTGTCATAGACGAGCCAAGAGCTGTTGTCGCCCTCGAGGGCAAGTGTCATCTGCAGGTTCTCACCCAGGTTATTGCGTGAGAGGCTGTTGTCGAGCGGCAGGCTGCCTTGCTCGAGTCCACCGACCATACGGCCGATGAGCTTCACTTTGGTGTCATCGTAGAAATAGTATTCGTCGACCTTGTCTTTGAACACATGCTTGTAGACCTGTTTGCTGTTGAAGACGTGACCAGGCATGATAGGCTTGATCTCGAGCTCTGTGTCCTGGAAGACACGGAAGGAGAACTTGCCATCGGGATCAGTAGTGACATTGGTACCCGAAGAAGTGAGCACCTGCTTTCCATTGACCAAGAAGCCCACGTCCCTCACAGGAATCCTAGTACCCTCATAATACACAAATCCAGAGAAGGTGAAACCTGAGGTGACGATGAAATCCTTGAGTTGCATGTAGTTGGATCCAGGACTGGCCCCGAAGGTGACCTCGTAAGATTTTACCTCAAGCGTAATAGTGCCTTGGGTCTTAGGATCACTGATAGGTGCGATTCTATAGGTGATGGAATTCTGTCCGTTGTAGGACAGTTTGTCGATCTTATAGTAGCCCTTGCTGTCGGTCGTTGTCGTGGCCACGGTCTGGTCATTCAAGGTAGCGACAATCTGCATATTTGGAATAGCGGTTCCGTCAGCATAGCGCAAGTAACCTTCCACCATACCAGTAGGTTCACAATAACCCTCTGCCACATCAGAAGACTCGGTATGCGTACCCTCGCAGTTGACAGCGGAGAGCACTTTGTACTGATACTTGAGGATAGGAGAAACTTTTGTATCCTCATAGGAAAGTTCAGTGATGTTATCGGCGATCAGTTCCCATTCGTTCTTGTCCTTCTCAGTACGCATGACCTGGAAGAAGTCAATCACACCGCCATCTGTCTCCCATGTGATGATGACGCTGCTCTGGAGGGTCTGGGTCTCAATATGCTTGCCCACCTTGCCGGAAGACTCGAAATAGAAGCCTTCGTCGCTTTCATAGATATAAGCTTCTGTAGCAACAGAGTTGCTTGACTTTTCGGTGGGCAGCACAGGCATGATGCCCGGCCATCCTTCGGTGGCTGTCCAACCAGCCCCAAGTTTTTCGAGTTGTTCATTCACACTTTCCGGCAGCAACTCACCCTGATGCTGCAGAGTGGAAGTGGAAGTGTAGAAGCAATTCTTAAATTCTTTGGGACGATGGTTGTTGTAGTTGTATTCGTTGTAGAAGTCATATCCTTGATTAAGGATTTCCTCACATTTCTCGGGAGCATTCACACAATTATTAAACTTGGCAGTGTTAGGATCTCCATCGAAACCGCCCCATAATTGCGCACTGGTAATAGATCCAGAGAAGAGGCAGTTGTTGTATTCCACTTCGATTGTATTGTTGCAGAATGCAGACAACAGTGGATCACGATACCCCTCATTGAAACTTTCTCGAGTGAAATTAACCTTTACAATACAGTTGTTGACTTGGGTGTTGTAAAGTGTTTCTGCGAGAGCAGCTGAATGAGATCCTGTGTTGGTACCGGCAATCACGAGATTGGAGATGGTACAATGGTTGCCTTCAAGGATCAGCGGATTTTTGGAGTTGACAGTAATGGTATAGCCGTTTCCGTCAATTGTTCCGGAGAATTGCTTATAGAAATCCTCACCAAGAGGAGTGAAATTCTCTGGCAACGTGATGTCAGACTCGAGCACCAGTTTGAGGTCTTTCTCACCATTCTTAACCTTCTGGGCAGCGTTCTCCCAATCCTCTGCGGAGGAGATGAACTCTGCATTGTAATAAGGTATAGGAGAATTGCCGCGCTTAGTGACTAAATAGATCTTGTATCTGACACATGAGCGAGGCAAGGTGATCTCCTTCTTCTTGGCCTTGATTTCATTTTCTGAGAGTTGATAGATCATCGAGTCTATCAGTTGTTTGTCGCGGTTGTACATCTTGACGACGAGATCGATCTCAGCCCTGTCATCCCACACGAAACAGTATTTGTTGTCTGTGTAGAAAGTCCATCGCACGTTGACGGTACGATCTTCCTTATTTTTCCAACGGGCATTAGCATCATCGACCTGTGTGAGTCGTAGCGGACGCATCGCGCCAGCATGGTCTGTCTTCACAGTGGGGTTGAAGGCAACTCCCGACTCCCATCCCCAGATACTGGTCACGCCACGGCGTATGCGGTAGGTGATATTCACTTTGCCCGTCACCTGGTTGACGTTCTCTTTGGTGAGAGACTCCACGATGGTGGAGTCGACGAACGAATACTCCTCCTTACTCAGGTCGAGCATCTCGAAGCCGATGTCGACGAAATCCTCATCCTTTCCTGAGAGGGAGCGCTGGATCTGGAAGACATCTCCGTCGAGCAAGTCCTCGTAGTTGAGTTCTTTGATCTTCCAAGTGAGATTAACCCTTGCTTTAGAGTCATTCTGTGAATGAACGGCGAAATCCTCAGGAGCGTGAATCATCGCTATATCCTCGGAATCGCTCGCCACATTACGCATCTCATAGCCTTCGGAGTCGAGATAGTCGCACACAATGTGGAAATTGCGATAAGCCTGATCCGGTCTCAGCACTGCGAAACCAGATGAGTTGATTTCCTGATTGATTGACCATTCCCTACCGTCTACATCGTTGTACACGGCCACGACTCTCTTGACCTGAGCGGAATCGACGGGAATCATCCAAGGCACGACGATCTTGCCCAGATACTCTTTCTCTTCAAGCACCATGGCTTGACTCACGATAGGTTTCATCACCGTCGGTGAAGCGGCCATATCGATAGTCTTTGAGGGGACGACCACTTTCTTGCCCCCCTGATGATTGCCGTTTCCTTTCTGGTTGACATCATAGGAGAAGGTGATGGTCTTGCCACGTAATTCACGCGGCACAGTCCAATTGACGATCGCCAGGTAGTGCTCTGTCTGCTGCGTCTGGCGGTAGATCCAATGCTGATAACTGCGCCCCTTCTCCATGTCGACATCATAGTCGGGGAAGAACGTGTTCTCAGACCGTAACAAGACAACGGAGCCGTCGACAGAGGATTTCAGGTTGGTGTTGACATGAGTCGCCTCAAATGCAATGTTGTTTTCAGCGACACCCCACTCAAAGAAGATCTGCTTAGGGCCATCACCCACCTGATAATAAATCTTGCCGTCAGTGATCCAGGTGTCACTGCCATCCTGGTCATAAACCGGCATTTCAAAACGTAGCATTCCACCCGTATCCTGGCGGATAGCGTAGAAGAAAGTCTGGCTTACCCAGTCTTCAGCCATAGCTGTACCTGGGGAAGCCCACGCCAAGATGGCCAGTAGGAAAACAGCCAGCCATCGGCTTTTCGTTCTAAATAGTTGTTTTACCATATAATATAAAAATTTAACAATGCAAAAGTAGATTATTCCCACGTTTTCCGTTCTGGAGAAAGGCCAGACATGTCGAAAGTAGTTGAGACAAAGCCTTGTATTTGCGACAAAATCAGGAAGGCGGCTCGCATTTTGTCGCATTCGCTCATGTAGATTTGTAAACCGTTTATGGATACATAAGTCCGCCTAAACAATGCAAAATTAGCATTAATTATTATATCTACCAAGAAAAAAAAGTTTTTTTAACATTTTATGGTTCGGGGGCACTCAGTCTCCCACTTATTTCTATTATGTGAATTGGGATTTGATGCTTGATGCCCGGAGGGGTGACGAGCGACAAATCCCGATGAACGGAGGAAGGGTGGCGAAGCCCGATGAACGACGGGGCGGACTACCTGACAGAGACGTATTTCCGGTTGCCCCGGATATAGATGCCTTTGCTGGAGGGAACCCCTTTTATCCTTCTCCCTTGCAGGTCGTAGATGGCGTCGACGTTCTCTGCCGAGCCCTGATTGAGGTCGCGGATTCCGGAAGAGAGGATATACTCCAAACCTTTGGCAGCATCCACCTTGCCATATCCCGCACGCGCCGGACTGGCCAATGTATACTCATCATTGCGCGAACTCTCACGCAGCACATTCTGGATATCAGCGAGCGTCAATGAGGGGTCGGCCTGCAGCCACAGCGCAACGATGCCACTCACCACCGGACAGGCCATCGACGTGCCCGTCTCAGCAGAGTAAGGGAAGCCCTCCCACTGCATGTTGTCGGCCACGACCACATCGTCATCCATTTCGTAGCGGTTCCATGAGGAGACGATAAAGACACCGGGAGCGCAAGTCATAGGTTGAGAAACGCCATTGAGCATGGTGCCATAGCTGGAGAAATCCATGACAGCCCCCTTGGGCAAACCATACGACGTGGAAGACGAATAGGTACGCTCTCTGTTGTTGGCACAATAAGCCCCCACGCTGATGACCTCGTCGATGCTGGTCCAGTCGCCGGCGGACAAATCGCTGTCGCCTTTGGAGAATCCATCAGAGCCATACTGCTCGAAGCCTTCTGTCTGTTCCCAGAGGTCGATCTCGGTACCCTCCGTGCCCGACACGGCGATGGTGAAAAACGCCCTGGTATTCACATCCCCATCCGCCAAGAGGCTGAAAGAAGGTTTTCCATCCACCGAGCCGACAGCGAGAAAGAGGTCGCCATCGAAGTAGCCGGCGAGTTGTTCATCGTCGTAGAAATTCAGGATGGCCGTCTCAGTCTCCGGGCCAACCGTGCAGGGAGCAGACTCCCACAGCACCTTCTTCGACATTCTGTTGTAGAGAGCCACCTGAACGGAGATCTCGCCCCCGGCCCTGGTATACCCCGCTACGCCAGATTCCACTTCACCCTTGCCCATCAGACCATGGCTGGGCAGCATGGCCTTGAGCAACGGCTCCGACTCGGTGAAAAGCTTGTGGATATGGATGGGAGAATCGCCTTCGTTGCCCACGGAGAACACCGGGATCAACTGTTTCGAGACCTGCCGGAGGAGCTGGGACATGCTCCCCGTCCCATCGTGAGGACCCTCATGGGAATTGGCACTGACACTCAGCACCATGGGCACTTGGTATTTCCGCGCATAACTGGCAGCAAACTGCACACACGTCTGGAACTCGGGGTCTCCCACCTCGTTGCCCTCGTTATCAGTTTCAGGAATGGGGATGAGCACGATATCTGCCTCAGGAGCCATTCCACCGAAGCCCATCGGAGATACCGAACCCGCCGCTATACCAGCGGTATGAGTGCCGTGAGCTGAATCGTCGGTATCCGTCGTGAGCGACGCGATGAGTTCGGGCGTGTCGTAGACAGACCCCGGAAAGGTGATCGTGCCCGCCTCAGGGTCTTCGACGGTGAATGGGTTGCCCCCTTTGTCGAAAAGTCTGTAGACGGCCTTGATGCGAGAGCGCCCCTCATTGTCCTTGAAAGCCCTGTGCTGGAAATCGAAGCCAATGTCGATGAGGCAGATGGTCACGCCCTTTCCTGTCATGGGAAGGTCGGCAGGCGTCGTGGAGCCGTCGATCAGCGTGACCCCGGTCTCCTGACGCACCACATCGGTTTTCCACTGGGGGCCGCGGCCCCCGTCTATGCGCACGACGCCGCTGATGCGTCCGAGAGCATCAGCACTATCGATCGGCAGGCTGATGACGGCCATGTCGCCCCACCGAGCCTGTATCTCAGCCCCCGCAGCTTTGAGCTGTGCGAAGGTCTGTGCGGCATGTTCCTGTGCGATTTGCACCGATAGGCGCGTAGTGGAAGTATTCCTCAACTGCATCTGCCCGTCGATGTTTGGGGCTTTGGCGACCTGAGATGCTCTCATTTTCTTCACCTTACTCACCCGGTTCATGGCCTGGGGAGTCCATTTCGACTGCGCCATGGCCATCACTGCGACCATGAGCAGCAAAAGAACGGGTAAAAGTTTTCTCATATCTAATTGATTGTTGATCTTAGGGTTTTATCGGTTCACGATATATTCCACCTGTGGGATGGTGACATATCCACCGTCGGCGGTGGTGTTGAAATGGTAGAGTCCGAAGCGCACCCCCTTCCAGAAGCCGAACCCGATGAAGAACGGGTCGCCAGCAGAAGAGAACCTACGCCCATCCGGACTATAGTCGAAGCGATAGGACTGCGACGGGATGTCGAAGGAGATCCGCAGATAGACCCGCCGTCCCTTCAGCGGAACGAGGACAGTCTCCCCGCTATCGCCCGCCCGATAGAGATGGCACCTGCCGTTCTGCCGCATGATGCCCAAGAGTTGGTTGCCTTTCCCCATACAAGCCAGACCTGCCCGCCCGCCTTCGGCGATATGAGCGAAATCAACCACTACCGTGGCCACGCTCTCATATCCCATCACCTTCTGTGTCAACGTATTACGAGCTTTCATGAAATGCGGTGCGCAGAGCGCATGAAGGGTGAGGCATCCTGGGTGCTCCGTCAGCGACCATGCGCTGTCGACGGGATTGTGGTTCCACTGCCACTGCGGTGAGAGGGTCGCCGAGGAGAAGTCATCGCTCGTCTGCGGCAACCGTGGTCGTTGAGCAGCCAATGGCATGGTCCACACCTTGACAGGTTCGCCGATGCCATTGCGGTCGATATCCATCCCGATGACCGGCCATCCGTCCTGCCAATGCATGGGTTGGAGGTGCACCACGCGGCCCAGAGCTCCAGCCTGCTGGAAATGGAAGAACCACCAGTCGCCCTGCGGGGTATCGACGATGGCCCCCTGATGAGGGCCGTTGACCCCGGTGCTGCCCTGTTCGAGCACCACCTTCTTCTCATAAGGTCCATAGATGTTTCTCGACCGCAGGATCGTCTGCCACCCTTTCTCCACGCCCCCTTCGGGGATGGAGAGATAGTACCAGCCGTCGCGCTTGAGAAATTTCGTCCCCTCGGCCACCGGTCCGGTGTAGATGGTCACGCCCTCGTCGAGCAGTTGGCGCCCATCGGCACTCATCCGATGGAGTATGATCGGTCCGGCGCCATGCTGGCTCCGTCCGAGGTAAGCCTGTCCGTCCTCATCCCAGAAGGGGCAGGGATCCTCCCAATGATAAGCCGCCTTGACCTGATGCAATGGACTCCAAGGTCCCTCGGGCCGCTCTGCCTGTGTCATGAAGAGGCCCTCATGGGGGGTGCAGAAATATATCCAGAACTTATGGTCATGGTAGCGCAGAGCCGGAGCCCATGAGCCGCCCGCATAGCGCTCGTTGGTGTCCCATCCTGGCAAGTCGAAACGGTGGTAGACCTGCGTCAGTATGCGCCAGTTGACCATATCGTCGCTCTCCAGGATCTGCATACCGAGGAAATGGAAGTCAGAGGCCACCATATAATATTTCTCCCCCACCCTGATCACATCGGGATCGCTGTAGTCGGCATTGAGCACGGGGTTGATGTAGGTGCCGTTGCCCTGGTCGCCCCACTGCAGTCGTCCCTCCTGCGCCATCACGGCCAGTGAGAGTCCACAAAAAAGCCATATAGAGAAGAGTCTCATTGTCATAGATGTTATCATTAGTCGTCAAATTCCAGTCGGGCGGTGTGGCTCTGGAGATGGTCAAGGTCAGGCAGGCTCATGTAGTCGCCGAACTGCTTGCGCAGCATCTCATGGCTGTTGCCCGGCACCGACAGCTGTATGCCCTCAAACTCATGCGTGGTGAGCGGGAAGATATCCCCGATATCGTAGACCAGGTGGAATGGGATGCCATAGTCGTAGGTGAGCGTCTTGCCCCCCGTCGCTCTGCTGATGAAGCGAAGGACGGGGAAGGTGAGGTGGCGGTTGCACCAGGTGATGAGCCGTATGGTCCGCATCGCCTTCCGCCGGTTGCTGGCCGTGCGGAAGATCTTGAAGGTATGTCCCTGCAGCGGTTCGGCCACCAGATGAGTCCAGAGTCTCATTTGGTCGAAAGGGAAGATATCAATAAAGATTCCTCTTTCGCGGAACACCTGGTCGTAGGGGCTTTCCTCCTCGAGGACGGAGTGTTTGTCGCGGAGTTTGGCGAAGAAATAGAAATAATTCTTATCTGTGTCGTTGGTCTGCAAAGCGATGTGCTCAGGCAGTTCGCCCGGCAGCACTTCCATCAGCCTGAGGTAGTCTTTACGGAGCAACCCCACGTCGAGGTCGTCGTCCCAGGGGATGAAACCATTGTGGCGGACAGCACCGAGAAGCGTCCCTCCATAGAGGAAATAGGGAATGTCGTATTTTCGGCAGATACGGTCGAGCTCGGCCACCATCTCGAGCATCTTCATCTGCTGGCGGCGAAGCATAGAGCCCTCGGGATTGAACCTGGCCTTCAGGGCCTCCGCATCAAATTTAGGAGATTGAGCCATGCCAGAAATCATTTTGTACTAAACGTGCAAATTTATGAAAATCTCCCGAATAATCCTTTTTTTTCAACAAAAATTAAAGTACGAAGTCAAAAAAAGGGCAAGAGAGTATTATACAATCAATAAAAAAGGCTAATTTTGCACGATACAAACACCAATCCAAAAAGAAATGATCATCGGATACACCACAGGGGTCTACGACCTCTTTCATATCGGACACCTCAACCTGATGAAGAACGCCAAGGGCATGTGCGACAAACTGATTGTCGGCGTGACTGTCGATGAGTTGGTAGCCTACAAGGGCAAAAAGGCCATGATACCTTTTGAGGACCGCATCGAGATTGTGAGGAGCATCAAGTATGTGGATGCCGCCGTGCCTCAGTATGACATGGACAAGCTGTCGGCGTGCAAGAAACTCGGTGCGAGCTACCTTTTTGTGGGCGACGACTGGTATGGTACCGACAAATGGAAACAATACGAGAAAGAGTTTGCCGCCGAAGGTATCAAAATCATCTATTTCCCCTATACGAAAGGTATTTCGTCGACGCAGATCAGCAAGGCACTCCAGGCCGTGCGGGGTCATGACCTTCAGGATGTGAAATGATTTCGGCCTGCGGCCGATTGAAGATTGAAGATTGAAAATTATTAATGTAGAGACGCCACAATGTGACGTTTCCCTCTGAAATGGAGAGCATTATAAGCTATTGAGTATTCTCAGATACAATCAAATTTATTTAGAAAATGACTGACAAAGATTTTTGTTTGAGTTCCTATATAGCTTTCCGCTATATTTGGAAAGACGGCATGGATTTCTGTGAAGGATTCCAGCATCAGAACTATCTTCCCGTGGCAGACGACGAGCGGATCGCCGTGCACACCTCAGCCGACATCGATGCTGAGATTCAGAAGCAATTTGATGAGCTTTACGCCAAGTACGACAATATCGGCATCCTGCTCTCCGGAGGCATGGACAGCGCCAGTTTGGCCGCCTACCTCCGTCCCGGCAGCCATGCCTACACGTTTAACTCCCCCTCCGGAGAGTTCGATGCAGACGTGGAAAGGGCTAAGAAATACTGCAAGAAATACCAGTTGCAGCACCACCTGATCGACATCACGATGGAAGATTACGAGACATACGCTCCCATCGTCATGCATTTCAAGTTTGCCCCCGTACACTCCATCGAGCCTCAGATCTACAAAGCCGCCATCCTGGCCAAACAAGACGGTGTGCAGCTGATGATCGTAGGAGAAAGCGCCGACCTGATTTTCGGCGGCATGGACAAACTGATCTCTCCCCAGTGGACTTTTGACGGTTTTGTGAAGCGTTACACCTTCCTTGACCCCGCACTGGTGCTGACTCATCCCGTAGCCCAAGATGAACTTTTTGAGCGCTACCGCACCGGTGAGAACTCCATTGACTTCATGCGCTTTATGGACGAGGTCTTCGCCATTGAGAGCAGCGGTTCCTACCTCAATGCCTTCGGTGCCGCCTGGCTACCCTATTACGACCCATACGCCCGTCTGGTGATGGCCGATCCCCTTGACATGGACCGTGTGAGAAACGGAGAGCCCAAATACCTGGTGAGAGGGCTTTACGCGATGAAATACCCAGAACTGGAGATTCCTTTCAAGATTCCCATGCCCCGTCCGGTGGACCAGTTGTTCAAGGACTGGGAAGGACCAAAGCGTCCTGAATTCCGCCGCGACATTCCCATGGACCAATTGACCGGCAACCAGAAATGGCAGTTGTGGTGTGCTGAGCAGTTCCTTGATCAGGCCGCCCTTTGATATTTACCTAACGATTTGGGGCTGGAGCTTCGCTTATGCGAGACTCCAGCCCCAAATCGTATGCAGTCACAGCATTTACTTACTGATTAGCCGCAGGATATTCATGAGGCTATCGATGTCGGACCAGCTGAACTTAGGGTCGCTGATGGCCGTCTTGAACAGGCGGTAGCGCTCTTTGTCGAGAGCCTGCCACAAATCGCGGTCATGCGCCTCGATGATTTTCCCGTCGAGCAAGAAATAGAAATGCTTGAAGACCGGCAACAAGAAATCCTCTTCGGCATTGGTATCGTTGACAGAGGTTGCCATCACTTCGCTGCTGAAATCAATATTCGTGATGTTGACGTTGTTCTTCAAGTTGCGCTGATAGGCATCCATATCAATCAGTTCCACGCAGTAGAGGCTGTTACCTTTGACGGAATCGACGAAATAGGCCAATTTGTTGTTGATGTTGACGAATTTCCGCTCATCGAAATCCACCCGGGCGATGATATCCATCCGTGCCTCCTTGATCTCCGTGCCCTGCAGATAGAGCAGCGCCGCGTTTTTCAAGAAAACATTGGACTGAGGAGACTTCACCGTGCGGCCATCATTGAGGGTGATGGTCGCCGGTTTGTTTTGCTTGAACATCGTCAGCATCGTCGTCCTTTTCTGAGCAGTGGCGCAAAGGGCCATCACCGATGCGACGAGGAGACAAATCAATCTGTTCATAGACGTCAATTTTTTAAAATAGACTAAGGCGGCCGGCTCAGAATGTGCACATACCATCCCAGCACGCCATGTCCTTGCGCACATAGCCCACCACACCGTCGATATTGATCTTGTACCAGCCTTTGACCAGTCCAAGGCAGGGATAGCAGTCGGGCACGCCGTCGAACTCAGGGATTTTGGCCACCACAGCAGACTTGATGGAAGGTCCTTTTCTCACGTTGATGTTGCCCTTCCTATCCTGATTGCGATAGACGATGCCCTGTCCCTTGACAGCGCTGAAGGTGACGACCCTCAATCCTGCCTTGGGCACATCGTATGTGTCCTGCACATCGACGGTGTATGAATCGGCGTTGGTGCGGACATACCGCCCCTCCACTTCACCATCCTTGCCGACAACCATTTTCATGCTCTGTGCGCTCATGGCCGCACAACAAGCGAGGCATACAAGCCCTGTTATTACTCTTTTCATCGTTTGTTTGTTTTCTGTTACCAAATACTTTGCCACATGCCCTCGGGGCATTGTGTGGGTAAAATTATACAAAAAGAAAGAAACAAACAAATTTGGAGGCCACTATTTTTCAGCAGCCTCCAAAAAATGATATTGGGACATCAGTTGATGAGGTAGATTTTCTCCTGTCCCTGATAGGAACATCTCACGCTGGCGCGTCCGTCGGAAATGGGTCTCACGTCGATCTTCACCGAGGGGTCGGAAGCCGTAGCCCGGATGACCGAACCCTCATGGAGCGGAGCATAAGTCTGATAGTGAGTCACATCCATATAGCCATTGGTATTGGTAGCTCTCACGGGAGTATCGGGCAGGCGGAGCGTCTGTCCATCCACGGTGATGGTCACTTTGGGCACCACTGGAACCTGGAACGCCATGCCCTGTTTGGTGAATCCCAATCCGTGCAGGTCGAAGAGACCCACTGGGCGCTGCGGAGCTTGCGGTCTTCCGCCAAACTGCCGGCGCTCGTTTGTGGGCTGTTTCACCTCAGGACCCTCAGCCACGAGGTAGATGGCATGTTTTCCTTTCAATCCCTCTACAGCAGGCACTGCCACCTGATAGGTCGTAGCCTCGCGTTTTGCGTCGCCAGCAACCTCCAGCACACCAATCTCACGGCCTTTCCAAGTATTGTTGTCATAGGGGCCATCGAGCATCACATGAATCTTGAACGTTCCGTTTCCACCGGGAGTGAGGCGGAGGTTGAGGATGGTGCCGTCGCCCTTGTTCGTGGCGGAGAATGCCTTGACGCCCTTCGTGTCTTTGGCCAATCCACCAAAACCGAAATATTTGAATCCCACGACTCCTTTGTTAGTGATTCCAGCCAGGTCCATGCTGTTGTTCCAATTGTCGTGGTTGTCCTGCATCCACTCATTGCCCGTCATGTAGCAAGCCAAACCAGCGGAATAATACTGATAAGGAGGGAGTCCGAAGATCTGGAAGCCTTCGGAAGTCACCTCTGCGCCCCGATAGACCATCCCGTCGGCTGCGGAAGCCGTCCACTCCTCGTTTTTGGCAAACGGATCATAGCCGGTGATTTTCACGACGCCCCCATCAGCGACCGATTTCTTGTCATAGGTGATCTTGATGGGAGCCACCATCGACTGACGGGCATTTCCGAAGCCCCTTGGCGGACGGTGATAGAACACATACCACTGGCCGTTGATCTGCTGGATGGAGCCATGGGTGTTGTGAGCGGCATTGGTGGTGGTGAGATGTGACCCATCCTCGTTGGGCACCACGCCACGAGAATCAACCAATACACCACCTGACCTCCACGGGCCGAGCGGTGTATCACCAAAAGCATAGCGAAGAGCCGAGTTGGTGGATCCCAGGCCATAATCAGGTCCCGAGTAGCCCGAGAACACCATCACATATTTGTTGCCGACCTGGCGGATGGAAGAAGCTTCAAAGAAATTGAAGTCACCCGGGTTCTGGTCTTTGTAAAGCGCCGGATATTTTGTGCCTTCCGGGTCGCGCACGACACCATATCTCGCACTGGCCGGAATGAAGTAATCATGGAGCTGTGTGCCCGGCCGCATGGCATACATATTGTTCTGATCAAGCTCACAGGCTGTGGAATGCTGGAAGCCATAGAAGACATAGGCCCGGAATCCCTTGTCGTAGTCAGGGTCTTTCTTGTCGGTGATATTCTCGATGAACACCGAGGGGTCGAAATCTATCAGCGAACCAGGGAGACATCTTCTGCCATCCTCTGTCAGGTTGACCGGCTTGAACGGTCCATTGGGACGGTCGCCCTTACACACCATCGCCACGCGGTTCCATCCACGGGAATGAGGATAGAGATAATAGGTTTTCTTGCCTGTGGCCTTGTCTTTTACCTCTACAAGGTCAGGAGCGAACATCGTGTCCCACTGTCCATCGACGAAATGTGAGAAAATCGGCCCTTCGTCGCGCCACTGGCTCAGGTCCTCGACTGGTGCCGACCACATCCGCACGTCATTGCCGCAATAGGCGGAGTAATTCACGTCATGCGATCCGATGATGTAGGCCCGGTATTTCCCAGGGATATCAGGATCTTCAAACACCCTTGGCTCGCCGTCGGGCAAGTGTTCCCAAAGCGGGAGATAAGGATTTTGCGCACTGGCCGTTATAAAGGCCATCATCATGAATAGTTGGAGAAAGACTTTCTTCATAAATGTAAAAATGTAATCAATTAGTATGTTGATGATTGTATGTTGTCGGTGGGAGGTGGGTGATGGGAGGTGGGAGGTGGGTGATGGGAGGTGGGAGGCTAGGTGATGCGTGGGGTGATGCGTGGGGCGGAATATCATGATTGAGTAAAGCATAAGTCAGCGCAAAAGTAATGAAAAACGACGAAAAAGACTTTTCATGAAGTCACTAATGTTTTGGCTGATATCACATGGTGGGTTTTGAGGGATGAGATTATGGGGGATATGGGCTGAGTGGGCGAGATGGGCGAGATGGGAGATACTGGGAAGAACTGGGAGGAACTGAGAGAAACTGAGCGAGATGAGCTAGCTGAGAGAATTGAGTGGGATGAGCGAGCTGAGAGGAATGGGCGGGATGGGCGAGCTGGGAGGGATAGGCGGGATGAGCGAACTGAGAGGAGCTAAGCGAGCTGAGAAGGATGGGCGAGCTGTGAGAGCTGGGATGGGCCGAAACAATTAAAAAAAGTTAATTATTTGATGAGATTGATAGAAATTGTCTTTTATAATCGTCTATTGTATAGTAAAGGGATAAAAGGCATCATGCGCGGTGTCTTTTTCCTGCGTATGGTTTAGATATCTATTATTATAAAAAGGTACATTAGTTTAACGGTAGAACGTGCAGATTTTTAGCGATGAAATTACCGTCAAGGTCCAATCATGGCTTACTTCAAATATCTCGGCTGCAAGGTGCTTGGTTCGATTCCAGCATGTACTACGAAAGCGATTCAACGACTCATTATTCACCTAACTATCTATTATGACCAAGATGAAATCAGTTTGTTTATGGTTTGCCATGTTTTTGATGGCCATCAGCGCACATGCACAGATTCAGGCACCTTCGGAAGCCGAAACGCCCCAGTTGGAATTTGCCTTGCAATTGCACGTCACTCTTGGAGCAGCCTATACTGTGGGCGAGACACCACATGGGCGCCGGATGGTGATACCCATCACGGGAGGCACCTTTGAAGGTCCTGGCATCAAAGGCACCGTGATCAACGGCGGCGCCGACTATCAGTTGGCTAAGGGCAACCGTACCGAGTTGGAAGCCATCTACTCCATCAAAACGGATGACGGCGTGTATATCCACGTTCGCAACAGAGGAATTATCCGAATGGGAGGGGAAGACCGGGAAGCCCAACCCTCGTTCTACTTCAAGTGCGCTCCTACATTTGAAGCCCCCGAAGACAGCCGATACTCCTGGCTTAACAACTCCCTCTTCTTGTGCCAGCCTTCTTCCTCTGGAAAGCCTGGCGGCATCACCCTCAATGTATGGAGAGTGAAATGATTAAAAATCATCTCAAAAAATGTCCATTTCGTAACATATTCATTTATTTTTTCCCGATTGTTTCTTTATTTGTTACAAAATGTCTAACTTTGCTTTTCCAACAATCTTATTAGCAAACTCAAGACAATGAAACAAGAAGTGACAAAGGCCCCCAACGGGAAATTAGGAATCCTGATTGTCGGCAATGGTGCAGTGGCCACCACATTCATGGCAGGTGTATTGATGTCAAGGAAAGGGTTGGCCAAACCTATTGGTTCGATGACCCAATACGACAAGATCAGAATAGGCAAAGGTGCGGAGAAGAAATATCTGCACTATCGTGACATCATCCCCATAGCCAGTCTGGACGACATCGTCTTCGGCTGTTGGGATGTCTATCCCCAGAACGCCTATCAGTCGGCTGTCTATGCCGAAGTGTTGAAGAAGTCAGACATCGACCCTGTTCGCGAAGAGCTGGAGCAGATCGTGCCCATGAAAGCCGCTTTTGACAAGAACTTCGCCAAGCGCCTTGACGGCGACAACGTGAAAGACGCCAAGACCCGCTGGGACATGGTGGAGCAGTTGCGTGCCGACATCCGCCAATTCAAGGAAGAGAAACAATGTGAGAGGATTGTGGTGCTATGGGCCGCCTCTACAGAGATCTACGTTCCCATTGACGAGAAGACCCACTTCAGTCTGGAAGCCTTGGAGTCAGCCATGAAGGCCGATGACAGGGAGCATATCGCCCCGTCGATGTGCTACGCTTACGCCGCGCTCTCCGAGGGAGCCCCCTTTGTGATGGGTGCCCCCAACACCACAGTTGACATCCCTGCGATGTGGGAACTGGCCGACCGCACCAAGATGCCCATAGCCGGCAAGGACTTCAAGACTGGCCAGACCTTGGTCAAATCCGGTTTTGCCCCAATCATCAGTACCCGCTGTCTGGGTCTGGACGGATGGTTTTCGACCAACATTCTCGGCAACCGCGACGGTCTTGTACTTGATGAGCCAGCCAATTTCCGTACGAAAGAAGTGTCGAAGCTCTCTACGCTGGAGACCATCCTGTGTGCTGACGAGCAGCCCGACCTTTACACCGACTACTACCATAAGGTACGCATCAATTACTATCCTCCGCGCAATGACAACAAGGAGAGTTGGGACAACATCGACATTTTCGGATGGATGGGATACCCCATGCAGATCAAGATCAATTTCCTCTGCCGCGACTCCATCCTTGCAGCCCCGGTATGCCTTGACCTCTGTCTGTTGATTGACGTGGCTGCCCGCGCCGGGCGCTACGGCATCCAGCGTTTCCTCAGTTTCTTCCTGAAGAGTCCGATGCACGACTATACACAGGGCGAGGAAGCCGTCAACCACCTCTACCGCCAGCACACTATGCTGAAGAATGCCATCCGCGAGATGGGCGGCTATGAGGCCGACGAAGAGATGGACTAAGAAGAAGAAGCTATTCCACGTCGATACGTACGAAATCCGGCCTCACGTCGGGATGGGCCGTTGCCACGCGCACATTGTCGAAGCAGACATTGTGCGCGTGTCTGATGAAGAAGCCTTTAGCCGGCAGGTTGCCCCACATGGTGGCTTCGGGATATTCCTTTTCCTTTTCGTCGGCCACAGACTGTTCTATCTCCTTCAAATCCGACTGTCCGACACCCCCCTGATGGTGTATGGAGATGTTGGAGAGCCACACATTCCGCACGGGATGACCGGGGAGGCCTGTGATGGAGCATCCCATCGATCCTGCATTGTGGATTTGAATATTGTCGAGGTGGACACCGTCAATCTCACCGATGTTGGAGATGACCTGACCATCCTTGTATCCCCGGCCCCGGTTTCCGAGTCGGACAAAAATGGGAGCCTCTGTGCCCTCCACCGTGATGTCCGATACATTGACGTTCTGCAAGACACCCCCATCAACGATTTCCAGGGAGATGGCCGAAGAGCCTATCCATTGTCCGAAGAACTTCTCTCTCTGGTCTTCGCTTGGTTTGATCACGATGCCCGAAATGTTGATGTTGCGGAAGCCGCCATTGGTCTCTGTTCCCAATTTGACCGCATTGCAATGGCTGGACACCACACAATCGGCGATGCGCACATTCTCGCACAACCGCGGCGAGGTGCTTTTCAGCGTGATCCCATCATCATCGCTGTCGGCGACCAATCCCCTCACCACTACGTCGTGACAGCCATCGATGTCGAGCGCATCGTTGTTATAGTTGTTGCGGTTGAACACCGTGATATCTTCAATCCGCACCCGGTCACAAGCCAGGTAATGCTGCATCCAGCAACCGGAATTGCGCAAAGTGATATCCTTGACAACGACGCCGCGGCACTGAATGAAGCGGAGGAGATGCGGCCGGGTGATGCCCTCATCATTCCATGACAGTTTCGGGAAAGCCCTTCCCCTCCCGTCGATGCAGCCAAAGCCATCAATGACTATGTCTTCTTCCCCATCGGCATAAATGAGCTGCACGGTCTCCGTCTGTGTGCGCAGAGAGACGTAAGAGGATTTCATCGGGCGGTAGTCGCTGAGTGACGTACTGCCATAAAGCGTAGCCCCCATGGCGACATGAAGATTCACATGAGAACGGAGCACGATGGTGCCTGTCTTATAGTTTCCAGCAGGAACCAGCACCCTGCCACCTCCGTCCCGGGCGCAGGCATCGACAGCCTTCTGTATGGCCACAGTGCTGAGGCGCGATGTATCACTGACCGCGCCATAATCAAGCACATTATAATCCTTTGATTGTGCCCCTAAGCCGACCAGCATGAGGGACAATGCCAAACCCATCTTCTTCATCTGATTCATCCTTTCCTTCATGGCCATGCGACGACTATCCATGGCGCTATTCACCCACTTTCAACTGACCTGCTTCGATATTCCCCACGCCACTCACACTCTTGCTGAATGACTTGACCTGGCCTTTCAGATCAATGGAACCGACACCATCCATGACACAATTCAGCGAACCAGAAGAAATGAAGTTGGCATCCATTGAGCCTACCCCGTTCAAAAACAGTGAGGCATCGTCGGCTGTCACCGCTTTGAGCGTGACGGAACCCGTGCCATTGTCATGGACAGACAAATTCCCACAGATGATCCGCTCCGCCTCGATTGATCCGACGCCAGTCAAATTGAGGGCCATCGAGTCAGACTTAATCTCCCCATTGAGGCAAACACTTCCCGCACCATCGTGGTCAATTCCCTTCAAAACAGGAGAAGACACTTTGATCTTCAGATTATAATTACGGAAAGCCCGTTTGCCACTCTGCTTGATCACCAGGCATCCATCCTGCTTATCCAAGATGACATCGTCAACCACTGCAGCCGAACCACTCATCGTCAACTTCGAGGAATCGGCGATTTCAAACGTCAAGTCACAAGCCGTCTGGATATGAATCCGGTCAAAAGAGCCGACCTGGGCGGTGATTTCCTTCTCCTCGGTGTTTTCAGATTCACTAACACGACGACATCCCGTTGCGATGACCATCAGCGCCATCACAGCAAAAAACAAGCTTTTCTTTCTCATAATACTATTTATTGTTTGACGGGGGTTCAAAACACTCCCCACCTTGATGCAAAGATACATCATTTTGTTGATATTATAAAGCCGTCATGTATCAAATATTCCATTTTTTTATTACTTTTGCAACGAGAACAAACACAAATGGCCTTTCCTATGAAAAAACTGATAACGCTGCTTTCCGTCACCCTGTTTGCGTTGAACATCACGAGCAATCCCATCAACCCGCAACGTGCCCTTGCCATCGCCCAGCAATACCAAGTGGAGGGCCATCATGTCAGCCTTTATCAAACCGCCCCCATGAAGCGGGCAGGGAGTGTCAGCACCCCCTATTACATTTTCAGCCGAGGAGCCAACCAAGGCTATGTGATCGTGGCCGGTGATGACTGCATCCCCAGTGTGATCGGCTATACCGAGAGCGGCGACTTCGATGAACAGAAGGAAGCGCCTCAACTGCTGTCGATGCTGAACCACTATGCCGACATGGTAGGCACCCTCCAGGCGAAAGGCCTCAACACCCCCTATCATGACACCTCTGCCCAGTTGCCTGAAACCAAGCGGCAAGCAGAAGGCCGTGTCAACATTTCTCCCATGCTCACCTCGCACTGGCATCAGGACACCCCCTACAACGACAAGGTGCCCATACTCTCCAACGGCAAGCGGGCGGCCGCAGGCTGTGTGGCCATTGCCGCCGGCCAGGTGTTCTATTTCTGGCGCAACGACATGCCCTCGAAACTGGCAGCCACCACGCCCACCTATGACCATGGTGACGCCCCCGTCACGTCGGCCTATCAGATCAAGGCCGGAACGCCCCTGAAATGGGAACTGATGTGTGACTCCTACAACCAGCAGCCCACCGAGTACCGTGATGCCGTGGCCACCGTTGTCGCCGCCATCGGCATGCAGGCATGGATGAGCTACGGAGAGTCCTCCGGCGCCTACATCTGGGACCTGCCCTTCAACCTCTACAACCTCACGGCAGAACGGGCAGACAAAGACAACAACCACACCGACTCCTCTTGGTCCTCCCTCATCTACAGCAACCTGGCGAAAGGCATGCCGCTGGTCTTCTCAGGATACAATGAAGACTGGGAAGGTCATGCGCTGGTCATCGACGGCTACAAGGCCAGCGGCGACCTGTTTCACTTCAATTTCGGTTGGGGAGGACAAAGTGACGGTTATTTCACCACGAAGGAAAGCGGAGACCAGAACATCGTCTTCGGCATGAGTCCGACAGTCATGCACAACATCCACCCCCGAAGATACCATCTGGAAGCAGATATCCAACTGCCAGCGAAAGTCTATGCCAAAGCCACGAATGACATCGTCGTCAATGTGACCAACAAGTCAAGCGTGCCCCTGTCGGGCATCTATCTCTTCGCCAACACCACCGGCACCAAGCCCAACAAACTCGAATTAGCCCAAGCCTCCGACACCGAGACCCAGTTCCAGGCTGGGAAGACAGCGGCCATCACCCTCAGTGCCCAGGCCAGCAGCACGGAGCCCTGGCATCTCTTCGTCACCGATGAGAATCTCAACCTGCTTGCCAAAAAGACTGTGACCCCCATCGAAAACGCAGCCGAGCTCTGGGTGGAGCGGCTGACCGTCAACGGCACCACGGAGTCTGAGCAACATGGCGGCCAGGACTACACCGTGGTCTACAACAAGATGAGGACCACCATCACCGCCACCATCCGCAACAAGGGCATTTCTGCCTATGAGAACGACCTGAGTCTGAATCTCTATGGTTCGGAAGACGATGGGAGCACCTGGCAGATGATCGACAACAAGATCTCCACCCTCACCATCCCCGCCGGAGGAGAACAAGAAGTGTCGTTCCTTGTCTCCAAAAATGTCTCCACGCCCATTGAGGAAGGCCATCTCTACCGCGTGGCCCTGGCCAGTCCCATCCCCGGCACCACCGACCCGCTGCTCTGCGACACGCCGTCGGACACCATCGCCCATTTCCTGCTCAAAGCCAATGACCTCACCGTAGATGGCTTCACCGATGGCGTGCTGGTCTTGAAAGGGCATTGGGACCCCACCCTCTTCAACTCCTCTACCATCGCCAAGAAGACCAGTTACAAGACCGCCACCGCCTATGACCTCACCCAAGTGACTGGTGTAGGCAAGCTCTCCCCCATCGACGTCAACCCCAACGCCCTCTATTATGTAGCTGATGAAAGTGAGGCCTACGGCATCAACGTGGTGAAGGGAGACCAATGCGAACAGCTCACCCTCACCCCCGGCCACTCCTTCGCCCCCCAGTCACCATTCCAGGCCACCCATGCCACCCTCCGTTTCAACAACGCATGCACCCGTTGGGGACTCCTCACCACCCCCTTCCGGGCAGAGGTGCCCTACGGAGTCTTCGCCCGCAGGATTGACAGCCACACCTCTTCGGGCATCACCGGACGCACCACCGATGTCACCACGCTCGAACCCGGCATGACCTACCTGGTGACCACCTCGGGCACCGGTATCCACACCCTTCAGGGACAAGCCACGGAAGTGGCCGTTCTCCCCGTGACGAATGCCGACCCAGCCCTGCACGGCACCTATCAGGAAATCCCTGTGCCCGAAGGAGCCATGCTCATCAACGAACAAGAGAACCAGTCGTTTGACTTCGTGAGAGAAGGTACTGTCGAAGCCCTCCGCGGTTATTTCATGGCAGAAGACGTGACCAATTTCTTCCTGGTAAGCAGCAACACCACGCTCGACCCCGCCTACGTGACGCTCGGCCACAGCATCGAACAAGCCCGATACATCCTCGACCGTTACCACGATATCGTGACCCCAGAAGCCTACGACAACTACCTCAAGGCCATTGAGGAAGCCGAAGAGGAGTTTACCCTCCGCACCAGCAAGACCACCTCGAAAATCAAAAACATGGCCGACAACCTGCTGACCCTCGGCAATGCGTACATCCTCCAGATTGAAGATGTCGGCAACATGGAAGTGGATTTCACCTGCAACGTGAAGAACCCCTCCTTCGAACTGAAGAACACCGCGGAATGGACCCTCTCCCAGCCGCTCAACCCCCAAGTCTCCGCCTCCAATGCAGCCAGGGTATATGCCAACTCCTCCTATACCTATTTCACCGCAGAGACCGATGGCGACTACCTGCTCAACAACAGTTACTACTATATCCAGGAAGACGGCAGCCGAGACACCCTCGCCGTGGAAATCTCACAAGAAGTGGCCGACCTCGTGCCCGGATACTACCGGTTGTCCGCCCTTCTCGCCTCCAGCGAAGGCCATACCATCACCCTGTTTGCCGACGACGCCACTGCAGAAGTCGAGTCACATCCCTTCGGCAGGCATTACTTCACCGAAGCCGTGATTGACAGCATTGCCGTCAAGGCCGAAGAAGGCCACACCACAGGAAGGCTGACCATCGGCGTGAAAGCCGGGAAATGGTATAAGGCCGACCATTTCAGACTCACCTACACCGCCTCTTTCGGTTCCGACGACCAACTCGGCATCATCACCCGGGAAACCGCCCCACGTCCGGTGGTCCGGGGCATCTATAATCTGAAAGGCCAGCGCATCGAGCACATCACCCACCCCGGCATCTACATCATCGACGGGAAAAAACGTGTGGTGAGATGACATTCCGCGCCAAGAATCCTAATTATCTATCATACCATCAAACCATTTCATTATGAGAAAGTATTTTTATCTGTTTGCAGCATTGATCTCTGCAACATTGATTCTGAGTTCCTGCACCGAGCAACCCTCTGAAGCAGGAAAAGTGAATGACTTCCGCATCAAGCGCGGAACCAATCTCAGCCACTGGCTGTCGCAATCGGAAGAGCGCGGGGAAGCACGTCAACAGCACATCCAGGAAGACGACTTCGAGCGGCTGGAACAATTGGGTTTCGACTTTGTGCGCATCCCCATCGACGAGGTGCAGTTCTGGGATGAGGAAGGCAACAAACTGCCCGAAGCCTGGGACCTGCTGACCATGGCCCTCGACATGTCGGTCAAGCACCATCTGCGCGCCATTGTCGATCTGCACATCATCCGCTCACATTACTTCAATGCCGTGAATGAGGAAGGCAAGGACGCCAACACCCTCTTCACCTCTGAAGAGTCGCAGCAGCAGCTCATCAACATGTGGTATCAGCTCTCTGACGTACTGAAAGGCTACAGCAACGACTCCGTGGCCTATGAGTTTATGAACGAGCCCGTGGCCGATGACCACGAGCAGTGGAACCAGTTGGTGGCCAAAGTGCATAAAGCCCTCCGTGAGCGCGAGCCCCAGCGCACCCTTGTCATCGGTTCCAACCTCTGGCAGAGTTCTGAGACGATCAAATACCTGAAGGTGCCAGAGGGCGACAAGAACATCATTCTCTCCTTCCACTATTACAATCCATCGATCCTGACCCACTACGGAGCATGGTGGACCCCCATCGGCAAATACACGGGAAAGGTGAACTACCCCGGTATCCTCGTGTCTAAGGAAGACTATGAAGCAGCCCCAGACTCACTCAAGCCGCAGTTGGAGCCTTACACCAAAGAGGAGTGGAACATCGACAGGATCCGCTCAGACTTCAAGGACGCCATTGCTGCTGCCAAGAAATATGACCTGCAGCTCTTCTGTGGTGAGTGGGGAGTCTATGAGCCGGTGGACCGCGACCTGGCCTACAAATGGACAAAGGACATGCTGGCCGTCTTCGACGAGTTTGACATCGCCTGGACGACCTGGTGCTACGACGCCGACTTCGGTTTCTGGGACCAGAAGAAGAACGACTACAAAGACAAGGGACTGGTCGATATTCTCATGTCAGGAAAAGCATTGGAGAAATAGAACCTCCTGTTATTCAACAACCAAAAGAGGCTCGGTGCGCCGTCTGGCACATCGAGCCTCTTTTTATTCCCATTTGAGAAGATGGCTTATTTGACCATCACCTTCTGATGGCCAATGATATAAACGCCCGAAGGCAGTCCCTGAAGCGCCTGACGCCTGTCAGCGCCATGACGGATGCGCTGTCCTGAGAGCGACCACACATCGACCCCTTGCTGGTCTTCGGCCAGCACAGGCATGATGGACGTGAAATCCTCCCGAGAGTAGTCGCTGTTGTTTGTCAGATACATGTCGCTGACCCTGATGCTCTGTCCTCCGGTGCCCCAGAACGACACGATCCGGATGTTCTTGGTGTCAAGAGGCTGTCCTTTCTTATTGCCATCACTGGTGTATTTGGCCGTCTGCAGGTTGAGCACGATCTGCTTCTTCGATCCGAAGTCAGGAGTGCTGCAACAAGGAGACCAGATGCTGCCCTCGGTAAAGATGTTGAGATGCGAGCTGCTGCTGGTGGCGGCAAGTTGGATGACGAGATACTTATAGTCCGACATATCCGCTCCGTTCTGGTATTCCCATCCCATCTGCCCCCATTGTCCTGGTTTGAAGGTGCGGGTTTCCTCATCATAGGTGCCCTGTGAGAAGAGGCTCGTGTTGATATATTCCGCCCCGAAGGGGAAGAACGTGGAGCACACGGAGAAAGAAGCCACCAGCGTGTTTCCCATCGGATCGGTATAGGAAGCCTTGACATTGGCGATACCCTCCTTCAATCCCCTTATCTGTCCGTTTTTGATGGAAATCACGTCGCCGCTGATCTCATAGGAAGCCTCGGCAGCCACGTTGGCCGTATGTCCGTCGCGGTAGGTAGCCATCAGTTGCAGATTGCCTGCGTTGCCCACCATCACCTCCATCTCCGGGTCATCCACGTTCATCGACACCGCTGTGAGCATGTCTTCGCTGAAGCCCTCGAAGTCTGCAGGATAATAGAAATCCTCCTCAAAACTATCTTCGGTAGAGAACCAGTCGAAGTCCGCATAGCCCCTCTCACCGTTTTCCTTGGAAGCATAGCAGAAGATGCCGAAACGAGCACCCACAAAAACAGACAGGTTGAATCCCAGTCTGGTTTGTCCGCCAAGCGGTGTATAAGTCTGGTTGTCGAACGAGTAATAGAACTGCGTCTGACTGGTGCCATAGGTGATGGCAGCCCTCAGATAGACTACATCACTTTCGAGAGTGACACCATCGACCACAGACGGAGAGAAATTGTTGTTTGATGTCAGCTGGTCCTGCCACCACACCAGTTGCTTCTTGCCGTCCCTCATCTCCACGGCAATCGCGGCATAAGGGTCTTGGAAGATGCAGATACCGGCACGGTCGCCTTCCTGCAGATGGCTCACATCGAGGCGTATCGTACCTGTCGAGGGTTGTGAGGCCTTGTTGTGATAGGCATGGATGCGCTGGGTCAGCATATTGCGGGCCTGTGTCAACCGGTCAGCCGTACCGGAAGTTCTCAAGCGCAGCCATCCGGGCCTTTCAAAGAGGCTCCATGCCCCACCGTCGGGGTTGTGGTTCCACTCCCACTGCATCCCGATGGGATATGAACGGAAGTTATCATTTGTGGGCAAGGCATGGATGGGATAGGACGAGCCGACCGACGGTTTGGCATGTGTCTTGCACGGTACGCCATTGTCGCCGACGACAGGCCATCCGTCCTCCCATATCACCGGTTGCAAGTTGGGCATACGTCCAAGGGCCCCCAGGTCCTCCTGCATGATGGTCCACCACTCACCTGTCGGCGTATCAAAGAGCGCGCCCTGGTGCACGGTATTGACATTGCCGTTGATATATTTATCCACGAGCATCTTTTCCTCGTATGGTCCAAAAATGTTCTTGGATCGGAATACGGTCTGTCCTGACGGCCATCCGCCGTAGGTGGCATAGATGTAATAATAGTCGCCGATCTTATAGAGATGGCAGCCTTCGAGTCCGCTCTTGTCGCTGATGACGCGCTCCTCGCGGATGAAGTTGAAGTCCTCGTCGAGTTCGCACATCTGGATATTGCCGATGCCGCAGGCCACATAAACTTTTCCATTGTCGAAAAGCATGCCCGGATCATAGTAGATGCGCGACAACTGCCGTTTTTCCCAAGGTCCTTCGGGATCGGAGGCCGTGAGCAACCAGCCACCGGCATCATTGCCGTTGATGAGGATATAGAACTTGCCGTCATGATACTTCATGGAACAAGCCCACATCCCCCTGGCGTAGGCGTTCTGACCATTCTGCAGGTTATAGCTGTCGGTGGCGGCAAGCTGTTCCAAGGGCCGTGCACAGTATTCCCAGTTGACCAGGTCCTTCGACTTGATGATGGTGGCACCGGGGAAGTGGTGCATAGTGGTGGAGACCATGTAGAAGGTGTCGCCGACACGAATCACATCAGGATCAGGGAAATCGGCGAAGACCACAGGATTCTGGTATTCGCCTGTACCCAGGTCGCTCACTGAGAACGTAGCGAAGTCAGCATGAGGCCAGTCCTGAACGTAGTATTCTGCGTACCAGTCCATGCAAGCCTTTCCGCAAGCCTCCTCCAGTCCGCCGAAGGCAGGCACCACCGACCCGTCTTTCAGCAATTGGTCGATATCGAAGAGGCAACCTGTCCCGGAGAGCGTCATCGAGATATTGCCGAAATAGTCGAGCATCGTCTTGTAGGCCGTTCCCCACTTTGAGGTAGACCCCGTGGCCCAAGTGCCGTAATTGGGCTGTACCCAGTTGCCGTGCTCATCATAATGCCCCTCAGCATTGGGATTCACTGGACTCCAGTCCACCTCTGTGATGATGACGGGATTGGTATCGACCACGGGCACCTGTTTATGGAAATTGTTGATTTTGTTCTGCGGGTCAGGGTTGTCATCACTGCAACCATACCATCCGCAATAGTCATGGACGGCATACCCGATGTTGTAGCCCTCTATGGGATAAGAGGCATAACTGGTGTAGTTGGCCTGCCATCCCGTGCCCGGCACCCAGATGATGCCGGTGAAGCCGTTGGCCCGCATCTTGTCAACGATGGGTTGGAAATAGTCATGCAATGCCCTTGCGTCATCAGAACCGTCGGCGTTTCTCACCGAAACGGGTTCGTTGGCCAGTTCGATGCTGATCTGTCCGGCATATTTCCTGATTTCCTCTTTTTGTGTGACGATGTCCCACACGGTCATCAGGTATTGCTGATAGTAGTCGCCCACCTTCAGATTCTGGGGGCAGACACCCGGTGGACGCACCACGACATACATGCCGTGGTTCATGGCCTTCTGCATCAGCGGCCAATAAAGAGATGAGAGGAAAGTTCTCAGGCGTGAGGGGTTGAACTTTCTGATATCCGCCTCACCTGAAGCGTCGCTGGCCTGTCCTGCGGCTCCCTCATAGACATAGCTGTTGTTAGGGTCATTGGTCCAGGCAGGATCCAAGTGCAGTCGAAACACATCACACTTGGCCTG
This sequence comes from uncultured Prevotellaceae bacterium, assembly GCA_902776475.1. Taxonomy (GTDB): domain Bacteria; phylum Bacteroidota; class Bacteroidia; order Bacteroidales; family Bacteroidaceae; genus Prevotella. The sequence goes on from CACYQD010000004.1 coordinate 126,012, forward strand.
TTCCATGCCCGTGAACAGTTTTTCGAAATAGTTCTTGCACTTAGTAGCCCCTGTGCTGTTGTAGCCCGTGTTGGATCCATCCCATGGACTACCCCATCTCCAACCATTGAAATACATGTTAGGGGTGTCCATCACGCCGTGCAGCACCACGTGATTTCCATGCTGGTCAACGAGCCACTTGCCCTCTACGTGGAGCGTGGGCAGTGGTTTCACACCCTGTCCCCATGCCAGAACAGACAGGAAGCAGGCTGTCATACAGACGAAGAATCGTCTCAGGAATAGTTGTTTCATCAGTTAGCTATTTTTGTTGGAATAATGATCTAGTTTAGTCAGGCAACAGACCTTCAAGGATGTTTTTTAAAAAAGTCATCCACTTTTTCCCAGTCGACGTTGACGACTTTTATCGGTTCGTCGTATTCGACAGCTGTGGCCTTGCGATTCTGCAAGTCGAAACGGACGACAATCTTGTCATCCACACAGACCCGGAAGGAGTCCATCGGCACGACATCAAACAGTTGGAATTTATTAAACATCAGATATTTTGAATCTTTCTCAGCCTCATCTTTTTCCACGAATTCATACAAGCACTCCTCATCAGCCTTCATATCCCAGGTATGGACATTGCCTATAGAATCCGTCTTTTTCACCGTGACCATCGCCGCTTTCCGATATCTGCCAACCTCGTACTTCTCGTAGAAAACGATAAATAAAGTCACCAGCAAGCAGATAATGGCACAGACGAAGGGTTGCAAGACACAACCCACAGCCAATCCCTTAAAGCGCTTCCGGAAGAATCCATAAAGCGGGATGAAGATGGTCGCGCCCAACAGCAAGACCGTAATCAATACGGTGATAAAGTAAAAGCTAAAGCCTTGTTCTATCATGGTGTGAATCTTTTATATCGTTGTGGTATTATGAATTGGTGAACTGAAGGGCAAGCATGGTAAGGTCATCGTTCTGTTCAGCATCTCCAACAAACTGGTGCACCGACTCTTTCATAGCCTCGATGAGGGCCATCGGTTTCTTGGACGAAGACTTGGCCACCTGCAGCATCCTGTCCATGCCGTATTGCAGGAGATGGATGTCCTCAGCCTCGTTGAGTCCATCGGTATAGAGGAAAAGGCAATCACCCGCATGGAGTTGGAGATGTTGTTCGGAGAACTGCCATCCGGGCACCACACCTACGGGCAGATTGGCGTCGCAAGGCAGGACGCTGACGTCACTATCAGCCAACAGGAAAGGAGGATTATGCCCGGCATTGGTGAAACTGAGACTGCCGGATGTGAGGTCGAGCACTCCTAGGAAGAGCGTGACAAACATACCTGTGTCGTTGTTGGTGCTCATGGCATCGTTGAGCGCCATGACGATATGGGCAGGATCCTGTGTATAGGCAGAGATGTTGCGGAACAGCGAGCGAGTCACCGCCATGACCATCGAAGCCGGAACACCCTTTCCCGACACATCGCCGATACAGAAGAAGAGTTTCTCGTCGTTGATATAGAAATCGTAAAGGTCACCGCCAACGGCCTTGGCCGGCATCACCATTCCGTAGACATCAATGTCATGACGGTCGGGGAAGGCCGGATAGGTCTTGGGCAGCATCGACATCTGGATATCGTGAGCAATCTTCAGCTCACTCTCGATGGAGGCTTTAGCCGCTGTGGTGTGCTTCAGTTCCTCAATATAGGATATCAATGAGTGCTGCATATTCTCAAACGAGTCACGCAGCAGATGGATCTCATCATGACTGTTAATGGCAGGCAATTCTGTGTCGAACTGTCCACCAGCCAGTTCATCAGTAACAGCCGCCAACTGTTTCAAGGGCTTAGCTGCACGTGCGATAGCCAGCCGGCACACGATGAAGGTGACCAGCAGCACAGCAAGAATAATCATGAGAGTCATGTATCCAATGATGATACCAAGCAAGTCAAGTCCCTGGGCCGGAGCCGCAATGGCCAGGATCCAGTCTGTGCCCTCCAAGGGGGAATAGAACAGATAAGACTTGGTACGGTTTATCCTCACCTCCCTATCGGTCTCATCAAAGCTGTTTTCCCCATTCTTCATTTTCCGGATAGCCTCCTCAGCGGCGCCGGGTCTGTCTGCATCCTTGATATGCACGAAGAAGTTACCCTTCAGGATACGCCTTTGGTCGGGGTGAGTGATATACGTGCCGTCGTGAGAGAGGACATAGAGATCATAGCCAGCCAAATCCGATATGGAGACAGCCAATACTTCTTTCCCTAAAGCGTTGCGCTGTTCATCCAGGAGGCGGGCCATGAAGTCAAGTGACAGGTCAGCGCCGAGGATAGCCACAAGGCGCCCTTGCTGGTCATGGACGGGATACATATAGGCCACCAGCGGTGTTTTCCCGTCACGGCTTTCAAAAAAGGGTTTCGACCAATAGGCAGAGTCAGCGGCCACTGCCTTCTGAAACCATTCTGCCTCCAGATAACCGGCCTCAGCACCCTCTATCGGCTTTCCCTCCACTGACGCGCTGTCCTTACGCCAAGCGTAAGGACAGTAGGCGCGTCCCTTTTGAGGGAAGTAGTTTTCGACGAAACTGATGCCGCAGCTGCGGACACGGGGATTCTGCGTGACAATACGCTCCATGATAGCCTGGAGCTGAGCAGGCTGTTTGATGTTTCTCTCGACATCGAAGAGATTGTTCTTGACAGCCACGCTGACATCCGACATAGCATCTCCGATACTTTGTCCCATGCTCCGCATACTCCCATGGAAATTGCCGCCGCTGACTTCCACCACGATGGATTTGGTCAGGTCGTAGATGAAGTATGCCAAGGTGCCCATCATGATGAGCAGAACCAGCATGACCCACCGCGTCAGTTTCCGAGCAAAGGAGCGATTGTATTTTTTATCCTTCATATTCCACTTGTTGACGCTACAAAGGTATATAAAAAATCCAATCCCCGCAAGTTTTTGTGATATTCGGCACGTTTATGTGACGAATGTCAGAATCATCGGAGGGAGACGAAATAAGATATGGACACGAAGCTATTCGTGCACGTGGAGGTTCCAGCCGAGGTAGGTGTCGATAGCCTCATTAAGAACATCCACCACATCGGTGCGGCACATGGCCACGTGGTGCTCGAACCCATTCTTGCAGATGTATTTCATCAGCTGCTGCAGGTTGTCCACCTTGGTGACGGCGATGCAGCCATCCATGCCATAGGGATCATCGGTGATCTCACCCTTGCCGAGGTAAGCCTTGATACAACCCTTCGGGTCGTCGGTGGAGATGCGGAAGAAGGTGAAATCGCCAGCGGTGACCTTGGCATATACTGCACCGAAGGTATTGATCTTACCCAGTGTGCGTCCGAGTACACCGAGTGGACCCAACCTCAGGCTGTTCTGCACAAACGACTTGGGATAATTGCCGCAATGGGTGCACACGCACTTGTTGCGGTCCTCGGCGAAGTTATTGTTCCAGTCGAGCAATGCAGAAGCCTTGCCGGAAGCAAGGGTCAGCGCGTACATGGACACGGCACCTGCGATGTCGGTCTCACAGGCTGCGGGTATCAGTTTATCGCCCAGCATCGACATGGTCACACAGGCAGCGCACCCATAATTCTGTTCCAGGGAATCCCAGCACTGGATGGCCACGGCCTGAACGTCGTTGGCCTCGATCCAGTCCTCCACAGCCACGCCAAACTTGGCCTGCAGAGTCACTTTTTCCTTATAGTTCTCTGGTATCTCCGCATAATGATACAGCCGTTCACACATCTTGATGAACTTCGGGTCATCGTCAGAGATTTTCTGAGCAGCAAAAAGGATTTCGGAGAGGTCTGCCGGAACGACGGTGATGCCGCTGCGCTGGAGCAGTTTCTCACTGGCACGGCAGGTATTGAATCCCAGAGGACGCGTGCCTATCTGTCCGATGCGGCAATGGCGCAGACCGTTGACCACCCGGCAGACAGCCGCAAACTTCCGGAGATCCTGGGCCAGCAGTGGACTATAGATGGAATACGTGTGGAGTGTGGTGTCCGTAAAGGGTATGCCATACTGATAGAGATTGTTGCACACAGAGATCTTGCCGCAGAACGCATCACGCCTGCTGTCGAGATCCACCTTGTCGTTCTCGTCATCACAAGCCTGTACGAGTACCGGCACATTGAGGTCAGCGTCGCTGATGGCATTGATGATGCCGATCTCGAAACCGAAATTGGGGAGGGAGACGATGATGCCGTCGATCTCGTCGCGGTGTTCCCGGAACTGCCGTGAGACCTTCAGTCCATCCTCGCGGGTCTCGATGCTGCTGCTCCCTGTCGGTGTGGCATCCTCAGGCAGGATGATGGCCTCGAAGCCCAGTTCGTCGATGGTCTTGAGCAATTGTTTGCGCACGTCGCGCGCCAATTCTGAATTGAAGTATGCGCGTGTCCCGATGATCACGCCAAAACATGTTTTTCCGTTTCTCATGTGTCAGATTTTTTTTTGTTTAAGTTTATTCTAATGAGCAATGGTCATCACCGCATCGCGCCATCCCTGATACAGCGCATCCATCTGGCCGGAGTGATGCGGCTGGATGATTCTGGTCACCTTTCTCAATGAAGACACCTCATCAAAGGAAGTCCATGCACCACGGGCGAATCCGTTCATGATGACAGCACCCAGGGCAGATGCATCTTCCACCTCTGTACACACCACCGGTGTGTCGAGCTGATCGGCCTGGAATTGCATCAGGAAACCGTTGCGGGTGGGTCCTCCATCCGCGCAGACCTCCTTCAACCGTCCACCCGTGGCCTTTGCCATGACCTCTACGAGGTCACGTACCTGGTAGGCGATAGACTCCAGCGCCGCCCTCAGGACGTGAGCTCTTGTGGTAGCGAATGTCATGCCGATGATTCCTGCCTTCGCATCCGGTTTCCACCAGGGAGCACCCAGACCGGCAAAGGCAGGCACGACATACACCCCGCCCGTATCAGGCACGGAAACAGCCTCAGCCTCCATCTCCGCCGGATGATTAACCAATCGGAGCTGTTCGGCGATCCATTTGAGTGTCGCCCCTGTGCTGTAGATGTTTCCCTCGAAGCCATAGAAATGTTTTCCAAGCGCGGAGAACCCTACGGAGGTGACCAGTCCCTCGGGGGCCGCCAGGGGTTTCTCCCCGATATTCACCATCACAGAAGACCCTGTGCCGTAGGTCACCTTTCCCAAACCTTCAGAGAAGCACATCTGTCCCACCAGTGCGCCATGAGAATCACCCAGTACGCCAGCGATCGGAACCGGAGCCTCAAACACCCCGCCGACAGTTGTCTGTCCGAATACCGCGTCGCAGGGCAGGACCTCAGCCATCATCTGCCGTGGGATGCCGAAAAGTTGGAGCAAGTCGTCATCCCACTCCATGGTATGGATATTGAAGAGCATCGTGCGGGAAGCGTTTGTCGTATCGGTGCAGAAGTTCTTGCCTTCGGTCAGTTTCCAGACCAGCCATGTCTCGATGGTGCCCATGAGCAGTTCACCCTGTTCTGCAGCCTTCTGTGCCCCTTCCACATGATCGAGTATCCATCTCACGCCCGAGGCAGAGAAGTTGGGGTCGATCAACAGTCCCGTTTTCTCCATGACCTTGCCTGTCATTCCTTGACGGCGCAGTTGATGACAAAAGGCCGCCCCTCTGTTGTCCTGCCAGACCAAAGCCCTGTAGATGGGATGCCCCGTTTTCTTCTCCCACACCACCACGGTCTCCCGCTGGTTGGTGATGGCCAGGGAATATTCCCCGTCTTCCCGGTCGTGTTCGACGAGGTGCCGGACAGCCTCCACCGTGTTGCGGTAGATTTCCTCCGGATCGTGTTCCACCCATCCCGCCTGAGGATAGTATTGATGATGATCGACATGATGTCGAGCGGTCATGCGGCACTGCTCATCAAAGAGCATGGCCTTGGTCGATGACGTGCTTTGGTCTATGGCAATGATTCGCATGATGGAGATGTTTACATGACTTTACCCTTTTCAGCCAACGTGTCGTAGTTGTTGTTGAGGTTGCGCCAGTCCACTTTGGTCTGAGTAGGTATCGCATTGATATATTTCTCGATATTAGTATATCCGTCGCCGTTGCAGTCGCCATTGGCATCAGCCGGGTCATTGGGATTCAAGCCATTGGCTGTTTCCCATTCATCAGGCATGCCGTCGCCGTCGGTATCGGTTCTCGGTGTCCATTCACGGTAGTCGGGATATCCCCCCATCTGTCTGGGATCTGTGATGATGCCGTCTTTATAAGAATCATTGGGCAGTCGGCGATATTTGAAGAATCCCTGTTCGTTCTGCGATTTCGGGTGGAGTCCCCACATGTCGCCATAAGGATTGTCCTTCACCTTTTTCTCATATTTATCGACATAGTAGGCCACGCCCGTCCTCACCTCCTCGGCGATGCGCTGGTCGACGATGTCGCGGCAGGGCACAGTGGCACCGGCATTGTCGAGTACCCAGTTGAAGGCATGTTCAGCTCCCATGATTTTCACGAATGGCATCTCGAAAGGTTCATTGGAGCGCATCATGGCCATTTCCGTCTCGTCGAGGTCGCCATCCTTGTCGGCTGTCTGTATGCCACCTTTCCAGTTGTCCTTGGTGATTTCCGGGTATCCCTCCATGATATTTCCCACGGCATATACACGTCCGAACTGTTTGAAGGGGAAGAGGTTGACACTTCTGCTCTCCGCCTTGATGATGCGGTGGCCCACAGCCGTGTTTTTCGGTGTCAGCGGTCCCGGTTTGTAATAATTGTTGATGAAATTCGACATGGTGGTGTATTCTCCACCATCGGCTGTGCGATGCACCCAGTTATAGATGACATTGTTGATGAAGTTGAAGACTCCACCCCACCCGATGGATGGATTGCGCCCCGTATTGTCGGCCCACAGGTTGCGCATGAACGTCGTGTTCTCTCCGCCGATGGTGGAACCGAAGGAATGGTTCCAGGTATCGAGCGCCTTGGCCGAGATGGTGTTCTGGATGGTCACGTTGACAGTCGGTTCCTTGCGCTTGTCCTTACCGTCGCCCAAGTCGAACATGTGTCTGTAGAAAGAGATGTTCTCATCGAGTCCCCACTCACAGGAACAGTGGTCGATCATGATATTGCCCACGGGGTTTCCGCCGAAGGAGTCCTCACGGTGCCACACCAAGGTCTCACCTCTCCGGAAGCGCATGTGTCTGACGATGACATCGTGTGTATCCACCTGGAAGGACTCACCGGCAATGATGACTCCGTCGCCCGGAGCCGTCTGACCTGCGATGGTGATATAGGGAGCCCTGACATAAATCGGAGATTTCAGGTGGATGATTCCCGACACGTTGAAGACCACGATGCGTGCGCCACCTTGTTCACAAGCCCATCTGAAGGACCCAGGTCCATCATCATTGAGGTTGGTGACGGTCAGTACTTTTCCGCCACGGCCGCCGAAGGTGTACATACCTCCACCCTCGGCTCCCGGGAAAGCAGGTATTTTGGCCTGTCTGAGGTCATAGGGCCTTGCTGCCCAAGGCACATAAGGGCGTCCTTCCTTGGCCTCCTTGACAACGATGGGGAAAGCCACTTCCCAGGCTGAGTCACTATGAGCTTTCCAGCATTTCTCCAATGAATCAATGAGGTGCTTGGCCTCATCGGTGAGTTGAGGGTACTGTGCGCGTGCAACAAAGCAAGCCAGCATCATCATAGCGGTGATTACAATTTTTCTCTTCATGTCTGTCGTGTTTGCTTTTCTTGAAATGTTTTTTGGGTCAAGTCCTATAATAATAGGACGCATCAATACTGAAAATGTAGTCATCGACAGACAAAATAAATCGATGGCGGAGGCGGCGCACTTGTTAAGGAATCATAAAAAAGCCATCTTTTATTTGACAGATTCACCTTAGAAGCATCCAAATGATACAAGAATATTCTTTTTTGATTTACACATCTATTGTTTTAGGCTTGCAACCTATATATTAAATTTGCGATTTTATTTTATGAAAGACAACAAAATCATGCGCGTCGGCGTTGTCGGTGCAGGCTGGATAGCAGAAAAGGCAGCCATCACCCTTCAGGGTTTAGAAACTTGCGAATGTCATGCCATCGCCTCCCGTTCACTGGAAAAAGCCATGGCCTTCTCAAAGAAATGGAACATCCCGAAGGCATATGGCACCTATCAAGAACTGTATGAAGATCCTGATGTAGATATCGTGTATGTGGCGACGCCCCACTCACACCATTACGAAGTGACTCATGATGCCTTGATGGCCAACAAACCCTGTCTGGTGGAAAAGGCATTCATGGCCAACCATGCCCAATCCGTCGCCATTGTGGAACTGGCCCGGCAGCGTGGATTGTTTCTGGCTGAAGCCATCTGGACCCGTTACCAACCCGTGGTGAGTATTGTCCGTGACCTGATCAGCAGTGGCCGCATCGGCACGCCCCGGCTCGTCACCGCCACTTTGGGCTACAGCATGGGAGAGAAGCCCCGCATCATGCGTCCCGACCTGTGTGGAGGAGCCTTGCTCGACCTGGGAGTCTATGCCCTCAATTTCGTCCGTATGTTTTTCCCCGCCGATATCGTCAGCATTGAGAGCCAGTGTGTGAAGAGTGCCACCGGCATGGACCTCACCAATGCCATCAGTCTGGTCTTGTCCGACGGTCTGCTCTGCAACCTCCAGTCGAGCGCCGCCTGCGTCGGTGACAATATCGGCGTCATTGCCGGCACCGACGGCAACCTGATCATCGACAACATCAACAATCCTCAGAAAGTCACGGTGAACACCCATGACCGCGAGTTCGTCGAAGACATCCACGTACCCCAGCAGATCACCGGCTATGAATATCAGTTCATCGCCTGTCGGGAGGCCCTTCTCAATGGTTTGAAAGAACCCCTTGAGATGCCTCATGAGGAGACGCTTTTCATCATGCGGATGATGGATGACCTCCGCCAGCGATGGGGCGTGCATTACCCCATGGACGACAAGACGTGGTAAGAGTCTGTTCCCCAAAGAGTCCCATCAAGCCACACCTAGATCAACTATTCCAAGAATCATGATTGTAAAGAAAACATTTTTATTGATCATCAGCATGATGGCAGCAGCCGCCATCCATGCTGATGATCTCCATTTGAACGAACTCGGCTATTTTGAGCGTCAAGGCGTCAACGTGCTCGTGTTCAGCAACAGTTTCAACGGCGGTTTCAACGATGAGAAGAATTCCGGCATCGAGATCATCCATCATGGTGTGCGCACCATCCAGGGAGGAGCCGTCAGACTCAACAACACCCCGGAGCAATGGGATCTCGTCCCGAAGATGACCAACCGCACCATCGACCGAGAGAAAGGCAGTATCGAAGTAGCCATGCGCTATGATGACTACGATTTCGACAGCCGTGTGGTGGTGACATCCAAAGGCGAGGCCGTGGAGATAGCCGTATGGCTTGACAAGCCCGTCCCCGATGCCATTGCCGGTGAAGCCGGTTTCAACCTTGAGTTTCTCCCCTCGCAATATTGGTTGAAAACCTTTATGGTCGATGGCCGTCTGGGCCGCCTGCCCCGATATGCCACGAGTGAGACCGTCACCCGTCCCAATCAGGAGAAGCCACGCCAGTTCAAGGGCTTCAAGACCTATGACGACCGCGGCACCAACCGTTTCATCGACCCTCTGCCCATAGAGAGCGGCCATGTCATGACACTCGCCACCGACGACCCAGAGCGGATGGTCCGTATCAGCAGCGATGATGCGGAACTGAAACTATTCGACGGCCGCATGCTGGCCCAGAATGGATGGTTTGTCCTGCGCAGCGTCCTTCCTAAAGGCAAGACCGGCAAGGTGCTGACCTGGACAGTGGAGCCCCATGCCATTCCCGGATGGATACGCAAGCCCAACATCGGTTTCTCACAGATCGGCTATATCCCCGACCAGCCGAAAGTGGCCGTGATTGAACTTGACAAAGCCGACCAGCCCCTGGGCAGTGCCAAACTGATGCGCATCAAGGGCGACGGCACGACTGAAGAAGCCTGGAGCGGCAACATCCGTCCCTGGGGCACGTATTTCAAATACAATTACGTGAAATTCGACTTCTCCGACGTGAAACAGCCTGGAGTCTATTACATCCAGTACGGCGACACCCGCACCAACGACTTTCTCATCGACGAACATGTGTATGACAAAATCACCGATGCGACCACCGACGTCTGGGTGCCCATCCACATGAACCACATGTATGTGAATGAAGCCTACCGCACCTGGCATGGCGAACCTTTCAAGGAAGGTTATCTCCAGGCTCCGCCGAGCGACCATTTCGACCTGCACTCCCAGGGACAGACCACCGACACGAAATACAAGCCCTATGAGCTCATCCCGGGCTTGAACATCGGAGGTTTCTTCGATGCCGGCGACTTTGACATCGAGACCGGTTCCAACATCAACGTCGTGCAGAACTTCATCCGCACATGGGAGTTGTTCAAGCCTCAGCGCGACGAGACCTTTGTCAGCCAGGAGCAGCGCTACGTCGACCTTCACCGTCCAGACGGTGTGGCCGACATCCTGCAATTCATTGAGCACGGCACGCTGAACCTCGTAGCCCAGGCAGAGCAGATCGGCCACATGGCCTCCACGCTCTCCAACTCCGTGCTCGACAACTACCACCATCTGGGAGATGCCGCCAGCATCACCGACGGCAAGCATTATGACCCCAACCTGAAACCCTACGAAGTGTCGGCCGACGGCAAGCGCAGCGGCACCCCCGATGACATGTGGGCCTTCACCACCCGCAGTCCCCAACTCGACTTCCGCGCAGCCACCATGTTTGCCGCCGCCAGCCGTGCCCTGGAAGGTTACAATGACGCTCTGGCCCAACGGGCACTCACCCAGTCGAAAAGATTGATGCAGGAAGCGACAGACCTCATGAAGCAGCGCAGCGAACAGGAAAATGCCGCCCAGGATGACACCAACTGGCTTGAAGGCAGTGGTGATGAAGGCAACAGCAACAACAACCGGCAGCGCCGCGACCGCAACCGCCGCAACCGCCAGCAGTTGGGCAACATGGCCACCAACCTGCAGCTCTACGGAGCCACCCATGAGAAGCAATACCTCGACAATTTCATGCAGCAGATATGGATTGCCCTTGACCGCAATGTGGCCAACAACATGCAGACCGCCCTCGACGCCATTCCCTACATGGACGAAGCCTACCGCCAGCGTCTGCGCCCCTACGTGGAGAAGTATGAAGCCTACATCAAGCAATTCGATGAGCAGAATCCTTACGGCGTGCCCATCGGACTGGGCAACTGGGCCGGCGGCAATGCCGTGCTCAACTTCGGCACCACGGTCTGTTTCGCCCACATCTACTATCCCGACATCGTCCCCCAAAGCGAGGTCTATCGGGTATCCAACTGGCTCTATGGTTGCCACCCCTACCACAACTACTCGTTTGTGGCCGTGGTCGGTGCAGCCCGTCCGAAAGCCGTTTTCTACGGCAACAACCGCGCAGACTTCTCGTTCATCCCCGGCAACGTGGCTCCCGGCCTTCTCTTCCGTCAGCCCGACCATTTCGAGAACTACGATGACTGGCCATTCCTCTGGGGACAGAATGAGGGAACCATCGCCGGCAACACCCAATACATCATCTTCGGTTCAGCGCTGAAGGGAATTATCAACCTCAAGCGATGAACAAGGAAAAAATGAGAAGAATCATCCTTTTCGTGCTGTTTTTAGCAGCCATGACATGTGCCAATGCCCAACCCCGCGAGGACCTGACCATCAGCGGCAGTCTGACCGACGTTGATGCGAAAGAGCCTATCGAACAAGCCACCATCCAGGTGTTCTGGGCCAAGGACAGTTCGTTTGTGGGCGGCACATTGACAGACACACGCGGCAATTTCTCTATAGATGCCCCCTCCAACGGCACATTCCGGTTGCGGATTTCCTCCATCGGGTACCAGACCATCGAGCGCGAGGTGACGCTGCGGCGTAACCAGAGCATGGACCTGGGCGTCCTCTTGATGAAGCCTGAGAGCATCATGCTGAAAGAAGCCGTCGTCACCGGCCGCGCCGCACAAGTCGTGGCCCGTAAAGACACCCTCATTTTCAATCCTGAGGCCTACCGCACCCCTGAGGGCAGTGCGATTGAGGAACTGATCAAGCGCATTCCCGGTGCAGAAGTCGATGAAGACGGTAAGATCACCATCAACGGCAAGGAAGTGAAAAAGATCCTGCTCGACGGCAAGGAGTTCATGCTCGGCGATGTGGAGACAGCCCTGAAGAACCTGCCCGTCTCCATCATCCAGAACATGAAGTTCTACGACCAGCAGAGCGACCAGGCCCGTATTACCGGCATCGACGACGGAGAGAAAGAGACCGTGCTCGACTTCACCATCAAGCGAGGCATGAACCGAGGCTACATGACCAACCTCGACCTAGCCGGCGGCACCCATGACCGCTATGCCTCCCGAGGCATGGGCAGCAGTTTCACGGACAAGACCCGTTTCGTGCTGATGGGCAATCTCAACAACAAAGAGGAGAATGCCGGTTGGTGGAACCGCCGCGGATTGAACACCAACAAGATGCTGGGCACCAACCTCAACTATGATGACGGCAAGAAATTGAAGGTAGATTTCCATGTGCGCTGGAACCACCGCAACGGCGACAACCGGAACGAGAACACCAGTGAGAATTTCTACAGTGCCTCGTCGCGGACTTTCTCCAACAGCAAGTCGGTGAACCTCACCCGCAGCAACAACTGGAACGGCAACATGCGTGTGGAGTGGAAGCCCGACACGCTGACCAATATCCTTTTCCGTGCCAACGGAAGTTACGGAACCAATGACGGCACCACCACTTCCCAGGCTGCTACCTTCAACCAAGATCCCTATCTGTATGTGGCCGACCCACTGGCCACCGCCGAACAAATACACCCGGCGAATCCTTTGTATCCCTACATGGTGAACCACAACCAGAGTGCCAACCTGAGTTACAGCCGCAACAAAAACGCATGGGGAATGCTCCAGCTCTACCGTCGTCTGAATGCCAAGGGCCGCCATGTCACCTTCCGTGTGGAGGGCAGCGGAGGCAACAACCAGAGTGAGAACGTGTCCAACAACGATGTGCACCTCTTCCTCGTGAAGGACCAAGCCGGCCAGGACTCCACCTACTTCACTGCCCGCTATAACACCACGCCGACCGACAACAGCGGCTATGTGGTGAGCGCCACCTACAGCGAACCACTCTGGAAAGGAGCCCATCTGCAAGCCAACTACGAACTGCGCTACAACCAGAACAAGAGCGACCGTCAGACCTATGACTTCAGCCATGAGCCCCAGAACATTTTTTCGGGCATCACCCCAAAGTACCGTGAATGGGACCCGTGGCTTTCTACCGTCGAAGACCATCTTGACGACTATCTCGACCGCAACCTGAGCCGTTTCTCCGAATACAAGAACTACACGCACAACATGCGTCTCACCTTGCGTCACAAGGAGGAGAAATATGACTACAATGTCGGTTTCCTCGTCCAGCCCCAGCGCTCCAACTTCATCCAGGACTACCGGGGCATCTATGTCGACACGGTGCGCAACGTCACGAACTTCACCCCCACCATCGACTTCCACTACAAATTCAGTGACCAGAACAACATCTGGGTGCACTACCGCGGAGATACCCGTCAACCCGAGATGACCCAGTTGCTCGACATCACCGATGACTCCAACCCCCTCTACATCACACAGGGCAATCCCGGTCTGAAACCGCAGTTCACCAATTCGCTGAACACCTATTACAACAATTACATCGCCCGTCACAAGCGCACGATCGTGGTCTATGCCAACTACCGCCACACCCGCAACAGCATCTCCAACCTCGTGCGCTACAATCCGGCGACCGGCGGCAATGTCTCACGGCCTGAGAACATCAACGGCAACTGGAATGTGAACGGAGGTTTCAACTTCAACACCGCCCTTGACTCGGCTGCCCACTGGAATGTGGGCACGGAGACCCGTGCGCGCTACAACAACTATGTGAGCTACGTGGCCCAGATGCAGGCCGATGCGAAGAAGAACACCACCCGGTCGATCAACCTCACCGAGCGTTTGACCGCAGGTTTCCGCAACGACTGGCTTGAGGTGACCCTTGACGGCAGCATCAACTTCCAGCACTCCCGCAATGAGTTGCAGCCCAATGCCAACCTCGACACTTGGCAATTCAACTATGGCGGCCATTTCCTCTTGAGGCTTCCCCTTGGCATAGAGGTGAGCAGCGACCTGCGTGAGCGCAGTCGCCGCGGTTACAACGACCCCTCGATGAACACGAACGAGTTTATCTGGAACGGTCAGATATCCAAGTCCTTCCTCAAGAGCAAGACCCTCATTGTCGCCCTGAATTTCTATGACCTCCTGGGTCAGCAGAGCAACTATGAGCGATGGATCAACGCCACCAGCCGCAGCGACACTCAGTACAACAGCATCAACTCGTATGCCATGCTCCATGTGCGCTATCGTCTCAACATGTTTGGCGGCAAGGTTGACACCGAAGGCCGCTATGACAAGAAATGGGGCAACAGAGACCGCCGCTGATCCCCAGTTTCATGACATCTTATTCAAAACATAATACCAAACCAAGATGAAAGATTTTAAATACTATGCACCAACAGAAGTAGTGTTCGGTGAACATTCAGAGGAGCAGGTTGCCCTTCTGACCAAGAAATACGGCGGCACGAAAGTGCTTGTCCATTACGGTGGGCAGAGTGCTGTGAAATCCGGGTTGCTCGACAAAATCTGCCGTCTGCTCGAAGAGGGCGGCGTCGGGGTTGTCACACTGGGTGGTGTCGTCCCCAATCCCCGTTTGTCAAAAGTGCGTGAAGGCATCGACCTCTGCCATCGCGAGGGAGTGGATTTCCTTCTCGCCGTCGGCGGTGGCAGTGTCATCGACTCAGCCAAGGCGATTGCCTACGGCGTGTGCTACGAGGGAGATGTCTGGGACTTCTACCTTGGAAAGGCCGATGCCCAGCAGATGCTGCCCGTAGCCTGTGTGCTCACCATCCCCGCCGCCGGCAGTGAGATGAGTGAGGCCAGTGTGATCACCAATGAGGACGGCGACGTCAAGCTCGGCTATTCCAATGACCTGTCCCGTCCGAAATTCTCCATCATGAATCCCCGCCGCACGTTCACCCTGCCCCCTTATCAGACCGCTGCCGGTGTCACCGACATGATGATGCACACCATGGAGCGCTACTTCACCAAGGACGATGACATGGACCTCACCACCGACCTGGCAGAGGCCGTTCTCCGCCGGATGAAGACAGCCGTTTTCTTCGTGCTGAAGGATCCTGAGGACTATCGCCACCGTGCCCAGATCATGTGGGGCGGCAGTGTGGCCCACAATGGTCTGACAGGTTGCGGCATCAGCGATGACTGGGCTACCCACCAGTTGGAGCATGAGCTCAGCGGCATGTTTGATGTGACCCATGGTGCGGGTCTGGCCGCCATCTGGCCCAGTTGGGCGCGTTATGTGCTGCACGAGAACCTGAGCCGTTTCGTGCGTTTCGCCGTCAATGTGATGGATGTTCCCAACGATTTCACCGACCCAGAGGGAACCGCCCTGAGAGGCATTGAGGCCATGGAGTGTTTCTATCATGCCATAGGCATGCCTATCAACATCCGTGAACTCATCGGCCGTGAGATCACCGACGAGGAGATTCAGGAGATGACCCGCAAATGCAGCCGCGACAACACCGCCACCTGCGGTTGTCTGAAAGTGCTGCATGCAGCAGACATGGAAGCAATCTATAAAATGGCACGCGGATGAGGATATTGATGATTGGTGGAACAGGCACGATCAGCAGTGCCATCACCCGGCAATTGGCAGCAGCCGGCCACGACCTGTGGCTGCTCAACCGTGGCAACCGCAGCAATGAGGTGCCCGCGAATGTGAAACAAGTGATTGCCGACATCAACGATGAGGAAAAAGTCAGGCAAAGCCTTGGCGACACTCAGTTTGATGCCGTCTGTGAGTTCATCGGTTTTCTTCCCTCCCAGGTGGAGCGTGACATCCGTCTTTTTGAAGGCCGCACCCGTCAGTATGTCTATATCAGTTCGGCCTCTGCCTATGGCAAGCCCGCCCGCAATCATGTCATCACCGAGGGGACGACCCTCGCCAACCCCTATTGGCAGTATTCCCGTGACAAGATCGCCTGTGAGGAACTGTTGCTGAAAGCCTACCGTGAGAAGGGATTCCCCATGACGATCGTGCGTCCCAGCCACACGTATTGCGAGCGTGGCGTCCCTGTCAGCGTGCATGGTCCGAAAGGCAGTTGGCAGGTGTTGAAGCGCATGATGGAAGGGAAGCCCGTATTGGTCAATGGCGACGGCAGTTCGCTGTGGACCCTGACTTGGAACGAGGATTTCGCCCAGGGTTTCATCGGTCTGCTCGGCAACCCGAAGGCCATCGGCGAAGCCTTCCAGATCATGTCTGACGAGAGTCTCACGTGGAACCAGATTTATGAGTGTGTCGGTCAGGCCCTCGGTGTCGAGGTTCATCCCTATCATGTCGCCTCCTCATTCCTGGCCGCCGTCTGTCCTCCCGAATACGACCTGCTGGGCAACCTGCTGGGCGACAAGTCCGTGACCGTGGTCTTCGACTGCACGAAACTGAAGCGCGCCGTACCAGGATTCCGTCCCACGGTCCGTTTCGACGAAGGAGTGCGCCGCTGTGTGTCCTACCTGCTCTCCCACCCCGAACTGCAGGTGGAAGATCCGGAATTTGACGCGTGGTGCGACCGTGTCATCGAAGCTCAGGAAACCGCAAAAAACAGTTTCCGCGTTTGATTACATCCTGAGCTTTTTCGCGTCTTTCTAAATAGGTGGGTCTTCAGCATTCAGCAAACTGATTGTCAGGATCCACCTATTCAGGAATTATCCCGTTAAAGCACAAGCAGATGAACAAAAGACTGATCCTCCTATTTGTCGCATGCAGTTGTCTTTCTTTGCTCAGGGCCAAAGACATCTACGTGTCCACTTCCTTCCATGAGCCAGCGACAGAGGGGCTACGGTTCATCTACAGCTACGACGGTATCCGCTGGGACTCCATCCAGGGCGTTTTCCTCCGTCCCGACGTGGGGCAACAGAAAGTGATGCGCGACCCCTCGATCGTCAGGTCACCCGACGGAGTTTTCCACCTGGTCTGGACCAGTTCGTGGCGGGGCGACCGGGGATTCGGCTATTCCTCCTCCCGCGACCTGATCCATTGGAGCCAGCAACGTTTCATCTCCACCGGCATGGACACCACGACGGTGAACACCTGGGCACCCGAACTTTTCTATGATGACGTGAAGCGTCAGTTCATCATCATCTGGGCATCCTGTGTTCCAGGTAAGTTTCCTGACGGTCAGGAAGACCATCTCAACAATCACCGCCTCTACTACACCACGACCAAGGATTTCAAGTCCTTCGCTCCCACGAAGCTTTTTTACGACCCGGGGTTCAGTGCTATCGACGCCACTCTCGTCAAGCGCGCCAAAAATGACTATGTGATGGTGGTGAAGGACAACACCCGTCCGATGCGCAACATCAAGGTGGCCTTCGCCAAAACCCCTTACGGACCATGGAGCGAAGCTTCCGAACCCTTCACTGAATCATTCACAGAAGGTCCGAGCACCGCCAAGGTCGGTGACTGGTGGTATATCTACTACGACTCTTACCGCCATGGCATCTTTGGAGCTCACCGCACGAAGGACTTCACGCATTTCCAAGACCAAACCGGAGCTGTCGTTTTCCCCGTCGGCCACAAGCACGGCACTGTCTTTATGGCCTCAGAAGAACTGGTGAAAGGCCTCATCGGCTACAACCGTGATGTCGTTCACTACACGGGAGAAGCCATCGCCCGTCCGGAGCGCCATGATGGAGGACTGAAGCCTGTTGTAGGCGTTCATTCCATCCAGACCATGCGCGGAGAGAAACCCTGGACCTACAACCACCAGCCCATGATGGCCTATTGGAACGGGAAGTTCTATCTGCACTACCTCACTGACCCCCGTCATGAGCATGAGGCACCAGGAAAGACCATGATGCAAACCTCTGAGGACGGTTATGTATGGACCACCCCTGTGGAATTGTTTCCCGAGTACCCCGTCCCGGAAGGGTGGACCAAGGCCGGCACGGATTTTCCTCCCGCCCACAACTTGAAAGCCGTGATGCATCAGCGTGTGGGATGGTATGTCGCCTCCAACGGCAAACTGCTGGCCACCGGCAGTTACGGTATCTGCCTGACGATGAAGGACGACCCTAATGATGGTCACGGCATCGGCCGTGTGGTCAGGGAAATCAAGGAAGACGGTTCGATGGGACCCATCTATTTCATCTACTACAATCACGGTTTCAACGAGCGCAACACCCTTTACCCCCATTACAAACAAACCAAGGACAAAGCCCTCATCCGGGCCATCGACGCCATGGTCGCCGACCCCATGCAGCGCATGCAATGGGTAGAGGAAGCCGACCGCAATGATCCGCTCATTCCACTTCGCCGTCCCTTCAAGGCCTTTTCGGGCTACACGCTGCCCGACGGCCGCAAGGTGGCCTTGTGGAAACATGCCGTGACCAGTCTCTCCGCTGATGGAGGAAATACCTGGAGAGAGCCCTGCGACCGTGCACCTGGTTTTGTGAACTCCAATGCCAAGATCTGGGGTCAGCGGCTCACAGACGGCACCTACGCCACGGTGTATAATCCCTCGGAATACCGTTGGCCTTTGGCCATCAGTCTCAGCGGCGACGGTTTGGAGTACACCACCCTCAATCTGGTCGAGGGAGAAGTGACGCCCTTGCGCCATGGCGGACAGTACAAGAGTTATGGCCCGCAATACACCCGCGGCATCCAGGAAGGCAACGGCATTCCCAATGACAGCGACCTCTGGGTCACCTACTCCAACAACAAGGAAGACATCTGGGTGAGCCGCGTCCCCGTACCGGTGCGCACCGCCGCCACCTCCCATGCCTCACCGATTCCCGCCGGAATCACCCTCGAAGCCCTGAACGACTGGAACATCCACTCCCCCATCTTTGCTCCCGTGGTCTTGAAGGAAGGAACGCTGACGCTCACCGACAGCGACCCCTACGACTATGCCAAGGCAGAGCGCGTGATTCCCAACACGAAAGAGCTTGAGGTGGAGTTTGACCTGATGACGGACCAAGAGGAGGATGGCGAACTTGACATTGAATTCATGGATGATGAGGGGACTGTATGCTCCCGCATCGTCGTCGACTCCACCCAAACCATCAGGGTGAAAGGTGGTGCCCGCTATGGCACCATTCTGAAGCGCTATGAGCCCGGTGTGGAGTATCACATCAAAGCCGTGCTCTCCACCTCCCTGCACCGTGCCATCTATTACTTGAATGGGAAGAAAGTCTGTGAACGGCAATTCGACACCCCGGTAGAGAGCATCTCACGCATCGTCTTCCGCACAGGCATGCCTTTTGACAAGCCTGACATCAACACCCCCGCCGACCAGGACGAAGACATGCCGCGAGCCGACGAAAGAGACCCCCAAGCCACCTACAGTATCTCCAACGTCCTCAGCCGTTCGCTGGATGGTGACGGTTGCGCAGCCGTTTTGATATATGACGATTTCGCTCACTACGCTGAACATTTCAACGCGATGGAAGACGAGAACATCGTGACCACCATCCCCAATGCGCAGTCATCGGAATGGATGCGCAAGAACATCCCCCTCTTCGACTGTCCGCAAGAGAATTTCCGCGAGATGTACTACTACCGTTGGTGGACCCTGCGCAAGCACATCAAGCGCACCCCTGTGGGCTATGGCATGACCGAGTTCCTTGTCGACCGCTCCTACGCCGACCGCTACAACCTCATCGCCTGCGCCATCGGCCATCATGTGATGGAGAGCCGTTGGCTGCGCGACACCACCTATCTCCACCAGATCCTGCGCACCTGGTACTTCGGCAACGACGGCAAGGCCATGACGAAGATGAACAAATTCTCCTCATGGAACCCATGGGCTGTGCAGCAACTTTTCAAGGTGCAGGGCGACACCACCTTCGTCCGATCCCTGAGGCCACGTTTGGAGGAGGAGTATGCCCGCTGGGAATCGACCAACCGTCATCCCTCCGGACTCTACTGGCAGGGTGACGTGCAGGACGGTATGGAAGAGAGCATC
Source organism: uncultured Prevotellaceae bacterium (assembly GCA_902776475.1). Lineage (GTDB taxonomy): Bacteria > Bacteroidota > Bacteroidia > Bacteroidales > Bacteroidaceae > Prevotella. The sequence goes on from CACYQD010000004.1 coordinate 146,141, forward strand.
AGCGGCGGGCGCAAGAAACAGTATGCCCGGCCCACCATCAACAGTTACATGTATGGCAACGCCGAGGCCCTGGCCTGGATGAGCATGCTGGATGACGATGTGGAAAAGACCCGTCTCTACAAACAGAAAGCCGGCACGCTGCGCGACCTCATTGTGACCCACCTGTGGAATGAGGAAGATCAGTTCTTCGAGACCCGTCGCGGCGATGTCGGCGACACGCTGGCAGCGGTGCGCGAGGCAATAGGCTTTATCCCGTGGTATTTCAATCTCACATTTACAGATCCGAAATATGATGTGGCATGGCTGCAAATCCTCGATGAGAAGGGCTTCTCCGCCCCCTATGGTCTCACCACCGCCGAGCGCCGTCATCCACAGTTCCGCTCCCATGGTGTGGGAAAATGTGAGTGGGACGGTGCCATCTGGCCTTTCGCCACCTCGCAGACACTCACCGCCCTGGCCAACTACCTGAATGACTACCGCCCCCCGCATGTGGTCGGCGACTCCATTTTCTTCCGTCAGATGGAACTGTATGTGGAAAGTCAGCACCACCGCGGACGGCCCTACATCGGCGAATACCTCGATGAGGAGAACGGTGCCTGGCTCATGGGTGACCGTGAGCGCAGCCGCTACTACAACCACTCCACCTTCAACGACTTGATGATAACAGGCATCGCGGGACTTCGTCCGCAGGAAGACGGAAGCATCGTGGTGAACCCCCTGATACCCGATAACCAATGGGATTATTTCTGTCTCGACGGTGTCAACTACCGCGGACATGTGATCACCATCATCTGGGACAAAGACGGCCAGCACTATCACCAAGGCAGCGGTCTCACCCTGCTCATCGACGGCCAGCGCCGTGCCCACCGCCCCGACATAGGAAAATTGATAATGAAATAGAAAATCTAGAGTAACTAGGGGAACTAGGAAGCACTAGGAAGACTAGGGAAGACTAGGAAACACTAGGAAACACTAGGAAGCACTAGGAAACACTAGAAAGACTAGGAAACACTAGGAAACACTAGGAAATCTAGGGGAACTAGATAGACTAGGAAAACTAGGAAAACCTAGAAAACCCCAAAACCCAGAAAAAAGACCACCCTCATGAAAAAGGTACTCACCATAGCCGCACTTGCAGCATCACTCTGCACCACGGCACAAACCTTTGAGAACAATTACACGCGCTCGCTGAGCGACGTGATGGGCGATGTGGAACGACGTTTCAGCATACGCTTGAAATACGACATGGACACCACGGGACTAAAAGTGAGATATGCCGACTTCCGCATCCGCCCCTACAGCGTGGAGGAGACGCTCACCAATATCCTCGCCCCCTTCGACTTCAAGCCCGTCTTCCAGCAAAAAAACGTGTGGAAAGTGAAGCGCTATGAGTATCCGCGCCGGCAACCTGCCGACGGTGAGAAACTCATCACCTATCTCTCGTCGCTGTACCACGACAAAGGACAGTGGGAAGCTCGCCGCGACACGTTGCGCCGCGAAGTGGCAGAACGTCTCGGCATCCTCCCCCTGCGCAAGAAATGTGTCATTGAGACCAACGAGTTTGGTGCACCACGCCTGCACGACGGTTACGCCGTACAGAACTTCCGTCTCTCGACCATCAACGGCCACACCGTCTGCGGCAGTATCTACACCCCCACGGCACTGAAATGGAAAAAGAGCAGTTTTTCCCGTGAGCACGACAAGGGCAAATATCCACTCATCCTTTGTCCCAACGGTCATTTCAACGGCGGCCGTTACAATGCCGACCTGCAGAAACGCTATGCCACCCTGGCGCGGATGGGAGCCGTATGCGTGAGCTACGACCTCTGGGGATGGGGAGAAAGCGAGGACGAAGTAGGCAGTGATGCCCACCACACCAGTGAGGCTCACGTGATGCAAGCCTACAATGGTCTGCGCATCCTCGACCTCATGCTCCAGCACCGCGATATCGACCCACAGCGCGTGGGGGTAAACGGCGGATCGGGCGGTGGCACCCAGGCCGTCCTCCTCAGCGTTCTTGACGACCGTTTCACCGTCGCGTGTCCCGTGGTCAGCATGTCATCGTGGTTTGATGGCGGTTGTCCCTGCGAGAGCGGCATGCCCATCCAACTCTCAGGCGGCGGCACCTGCAACGCCGAACTGGCCGCCACTTTTGCGCCCAAACCCATGATGGTGGTGAGTGATGGTGGTGACTGGACCTCCACCACCCCCGAACTCGAATATCCCTACCTGCAACGGATCTATGGTTTTTACAGCGCCACCGACCAGGTGCGCAATGTCCACCTGCCAGACGAGCGCCATGACTTCGGTCCCAACAAGCGACAGGCAGTCTATCAGTTCTTCATCGATGTGTTTGGTCTGGATTCCAGCAAACTCGACGAGACAAAGGTCACTATCGAGAATGAAGAGACCTTGAGGTTTCAACCCAAAAAGCCACAGCCATGAGCACGATTCCCGAACAATCCCCCAACGCCATGCCCGGTTCGGAACTTTTCACCGAGCGTCCCACCATCGTCCAGACCATCCTGGTCATCCTCATTCTTCTGGCCTCGATGTATTCCGCCTCGGCCAGCGCCGCCGGACCCTATCTTCTCTGGTATGACCATCCTGCCCGCAACTGGAATGAGGCCCTGCCCATCGGCAACGGCAGGTTGGGAGCCATGATCTATGGCAATGTCTATAGCGAGCGCCTGCAACTCAATGAAGAAACCATCTGGGCGGGCCAGCCCAACAACAATGCCAACCCCGAGGCGCTGGAATACTTGCCCAAGGTCCGCCAACTGGTGTGGGAGGGACGTTACAAGGAAGCCCAGGACATGGCCACCGCCCATGTCCAGAGCAAGACCAACCACGGAATGCCTTTCCAGCCCTTCGGTGACCTCTACATCAATTTCCCCGGACAAGGCACATACGACAACTACTACCGCGAACTGTCGCTCGACTCCGCACGCGCCATCACCCGTTATTCGTGCGACGGTGTCAACTACCGCCGCGAATACCTGTCTTCCTTCAGCAGCAATGTTGTCGCCGTCAGACTGACAGCCGACCGAGGCGGCATGATCACCTTCAACGCCATGCTCACCTCGCCCCACCAGGACGTGGTGATCCAAAGCATCGGAGATGAGATTGTCCTGAGCGGCACCACGTCAAACCATGAAGGACTGAAGGGCAAGGTCAATTTCACCGGTCGGGTGACCGCCACCGTGAAAGGCGGCCGGTTGACATGCAGGGAAGGCGTACTGTCCGTGTCTGGGGCCGATGAAGCCATCCTCTACCTTTCAATCGCCACCAATTTCAAGCATTACGACGACATCACCGGCAATGACACGCTGAAATCAGAATCGATACTCCGGGAAGCGCTGACGAAAGACTATGCCCGGATGAAGCAGGAGCACACCAACCACTACAAGCGCTATTTCGACCGGGTGAGGCTCGACCTTGGCCCCGACGAATCTGCTGCACTGACCACAGACCTCCGCGTGGAACGTTTCAAGGAGCACAACGACGCGCACCTGGTGGAGACCTATTTCCAGTTCGGACGCTACCTGCTCATCTGCACCTCGCAGCCCGGCAACCAGCCCCCTACGCTGCAGGGAATCTGGAACGACAAGATGTTTCCCAACTGGGACTCCAAATACACCACCAACATCAACTGCGAGATGAATTACTGGCCGGCAGAGGTCACCAACCTCTCCGACCTCAACGCGCCCCTCTTCTCCCTTATCCGCGACGTCAGTGAAACGGGGCATCAGACTGCCCACATCATGTATGGCGCCGACGGATGGGTGCTCCATCACAACACCGACATCTGGCGTGTGACAGGAGCCATCGACAAAGCCCCCTCCGGACTCTGGCCCACCGGCGGCGCTTGGATGTGCCAGCATCTCTGGGAACATTGGCTCTATACCGGCGACCAGGACTTTCTCAAGGAAGTCTATCCCATCATGACCGGTGCGGCACGTTTCCTCAATCAGATCATGGTCCGCCATCCCCAAAAAGGCTACTGGGTGGTGTGCCCCAGTCTCTCTCCCGAAAACCAGCATCCCTACCAATCCACCACCGCTGCCGGAGTGACGATGGACAATGAACTCATCCGCGACCTTTTCAGCCACGTCATCGAGGCCTCCCAAATCCTCAAAGAGCCATCGGCACTCACCGACAGTCTGAGAGACAAGCTGGCGGGTCTGCCGCCCCTTCAGATCGGCAAATGGGGACAGCTGCAGGAATGGCTTGACGACTGGGACAACCCCGAAGACACCCACCGCCACGTGTCCCACCTCTATGGCCTTTATCCCAGCAATCAGATCTCACCGCTCAGCACCCCCGCCCTGGCCGAAGCCGCCAAGACCTCGCTGATACACCGTGGAGACCCCTCGACGGGATGGAGCATGGGATGGAAAGTCTGCCTCTGGGCCCGGCTGCTTGACGGCAACCACGCCCTCAAACTCATCGGCGACCAGCTTACCCTTGTGCGTACGGAGAAGAAAAAAGGGGGAACCTACAGCAACCTGTTTGATGCCCATCCACCCTTCCAGATTGACGGCAACTTCGGTTGTACCGCCGGCATCGCCGAGATGCTGCTCCAAAGCCACGACGGAACCGTGCATCTGTTGCCCGCCCTTCCCGACGCCTGGTCCACCGGCAAGGTGGAAGGTCTGAAAGCCCGCGGAGGGTTCGAGGTTGAGATGTCGTGGGACGGCCATGAGCTCAGTAAAGTAGGCATCCTCGCGCACCAAGGAGGCACCATCCGCATCCGCAGTGAGGTACCCCTTCGAGGCAAAGGTCTGAAAGCCCTTCCACGATCCAACAGCTACTACCTCTATGAAAAAACCTTCAAGAAAGGAAACAAAAATGAGAAATGGTTCGCAACCCATCAATGACAAATCTATGAAAAGAATCCTATTGTTTTTGGTCATGGCCACGGCATTTGTCGCCAGCACAGCGGCAGCAGACATCTACAAGCCCTGGAAAAACGGCCGTCTGAAAATTTCCGACAACCACCTTTATCTGATCCATGAGAATGGGCAGCCCTTCTTCTGGATGGGCAACACCGCATGGCTCCTGCCCGAGCGCCTCAACCGTGACGAGGTGGAGTTCTTCCTGACCCGCGAGCGCGAGGAAGGATACAATGTGGAACAGATACAAGTGCTCAATGCCATCCCCACCTACAACGTTTTCGGCGCACAAGCCAATAACGAGCGGTTTGACTTCGAGCCCTACACCCGTCCGGACAACTATGGTTACTGGGACCATCTCGACTACATTGTGGAAATGGCCGCCTCCAACGGCATCTACATCGCCATGGACTGCATCTGGGGATCGCAGATCAACAAGATGGACGAGGAGAAAGCCCGGCGATATGGTCATTTCCTCGGCGAGCGCTACAAAGACAAGCCCAATATCATCTGGATGATCGGCGGCGACATCATGGGCGACAAGGGCACGGCTTCCTGGGATGCCCTTGCCCGTGCCATCAAGGAAAGCGACCCCAACCACCTGATGACGTTCCATCCCCGCGGCCGCACCACCAGTGCATGGTGGTACAACGACAGAGAATGGCTTGACTTCAACATGTTTCAGAGCGGTCATCGCCGTTACGGCCAGCGCAACGGCGACGGCGACTACACCATCAAGGACAACACAGAGGAAGACAACTGGCGCTATGTGGAGATGACCTGGGAGAAGAAGCCCCTGAAGCCCGTCATCGACGGAGAGCCATCCTATGAGGACATCCCCCAGGGTCTGCATGACTTCTCCGCTCCCCGTTGGCAGGACGACGACGTACGCCGCTACGCCTACTGGGCCGTCTTCGCCGGTTGTTTCGGCCACACCTATGGTCACAACAGCATCATGCAATTCATGCGTCCAGGCGTGCTGGCCTCTTTTGGAGCTGGGAAATCGTGGTGGGAAGCGATGGAAGACCCCGGCTACAAGCAAATGAAATATCTGAAATGGCTGATGCTCAGTTTCCCCTTCACCCAGCGTGTAGCCGACCAGAGCATCATCGCCGGCCAGAACGGCGAACGCTACGACCATGTGCTTGCCACCCGCGGTGAAGACTACCTGCTGGTATATAACTACAGCGGCAAGCCCATGCAGGTGGACCTCCGCAAGATCTCAGGCAAGAAGAAGCATGTCTGGCTGATGAACCCGGCCGATGGTTCGGTCCGTTACCTCGGCGAATACGACAACAAGATCTGCGAATTCAGTTTCGACGGCGCCTATCTCCGCGGCAGCGACCGAGTGCTGATCGCCGTTGATCATGACAAGAACTACATCCCCAAGAACGCCACCCAACTGGAAGAGAAATGGTAACACGCAATATCCTGTCCCTCCTGCTGTGCCTCACCACACTGACAGCCACGGCAGCCAAGGAAAAAAAGCCCCCTGTCCGCGTGACCGACCTGCGGACGGAGCATCTGCAGCATCCCATGAGCATTGACACCGCCACCCCCCGTCTGGGATGGCGCATCGAGGCCGACGTGAATGACGTGGTCCAGAAGAGCTATCACCTCATCGTGGCCACGACCCCTGAGAAAGCCGAGGCTTTGGAAGGAGACCTTTGGGACACCACCGCAGAGAGCAGTCAGTCGCAATGGGTCCGCTATGCCGGGAAAGAGCTCAGGAGCAACACCCCCTGTTTCTGGCGTGTGAGAATCACCACCAACCATGGTGAGACGGCCTGGTCGCCCGTGGCGATGTGGAACGTGGGACTCTTGACGGAATCCGACTGGAAAGGCCGTTGGATAGGTTTAAGCAAAGCCATGCCCTGGGACGAGGAGACTGAGCACAGCCGCCTCTCCGCCCGTTATCTCAGGCATCAGTTTGAGTTGTCCAAGGAAGTGCGTCGCGCCACCCTCTACATCAGCGGTCTCGGCATGTATGAGGCCTACATCAACGGCCAGCGCATCGGCGACGGGCAGGTACTCATGCCCGCCCCCACCGATTACCGCAAGACCGTCCTTTACAATGCCTTCGACGTGACCCCTTTGTTGGGTGAGAAGAATGCCATCGGCGTAGTACTCGGCAATGGTCGTTTCTACACCATGCAACAGGACAAGAAGCCCTACAAGATCACCCGATTCGGCTACCCCACCCTGCGCCTGAACCTCATCGTGGAGTTTGCCGACGGCACCCGCAAGACCATCTCGACCGATGAGAAATGGAAGTTGACACCCGACGGGCCGATCCGTTCCAACAACGAATACGACGGCGAGACCTTTGATGCCCGAAAAGCCTTGGGCGACTGGACCCGCTACGGTTATGACGACACCCAGTGGATGCAAGCCGAGCGCACCGCCATTCCCCAGGGCACCCTCCGCGGAGCCATGTCGGCCAACATGACCGTATTGGAACAGTTGCGGCCGCAGTCGCTGACCCGTAAGGACGGCAAAGTGATACTCGACATGGGACAGAACATGGCCGGTTGGTTGAAGCTTCGCATCTCCCAAACCCATGCCGGCGACTCCATCATCATCCGTTTTGCCGAGAAACTGGATTCTGCCGGCAATATCTGGGTAGAGAACCTGCGCCATGCGTGGAGCACCGACCGCTATTATGCCAACGGCAATGAAGACGGCGTCTGGTGGCATCCCACTTTCGTCTACCACGGTTTCCGCTATGCAGAGATCACCGGACTGGGACAGGCGACCATCGACGACTTCATCGGAGAAGTCATCTCCGACGAGATGGAAGAGACGGGAACGTTTCATTCGTCGAGTGCCATTCTCAACCGTGTATTTCAAAATGCCCGCTGGGGCATTCTAAGCAATTACAAGGGCATGCCCGTGGATTGTCCGCAGCGCGACGAGCGGCAGCCCTGGCTCGGCGACCGCACTGCAGGATGCTATGGAGAGTCTTTCCTCTTCGACAACCACAACCTCTACGCCAAGTGGATGCGGGATATCTGCGAGGCACAACGAGAGGACGGCTGCATCCCCGATGTGGCCCCTGCCTTTTGGAACTATTACAGCGACAACGTCACCTGGCCCGCCGCCCTGCCCCACGGGCTGGACATGTTGGTGAAGCAATACGGCGATGATGCCCCGCTACGGCAGTTCTATCCTCACGTGAAAAGATGGATGCAACATCTGAAATACCAGTATCAGCACGACGGCATCATTGAAGCCGACAAGTATGGTGACTGGTGCGTGCCGCCCGAAGACGAGAAACTCATCCACAGCGAGGATCCCGCCCGTCAGACCGACGGTTCGCTGATCTCCAGCGCCTACTATTACCACCTTTGCAAGATGATGGGAGACTATGCCCGAAAGATGGGGCTTCCGGACGATGCGTCATGGTTTGACAAGGAGGCGGAACTCACCAAGTCGGCCTTCAACCGTCGTTTCCTCACCCGTAAAGACGGAACCTCCACGGTGCCCGGCCATCTGCTCTATCCCGACAGCACCTTCTATGGCAACAACACGGCAACATCCAATCTGTTGCCATACCTCTTCGGCATGATTGACGAAATTGCCGTGAAGGAAGCCGTGAAGAAGAATATCATCAAGAATATCATCACCGACAACAACGGCCATGTGTCGTGCGGTGTCATCGGCATCAGTTGGCTCATGCATGCGCTCACCGCCATGGGACGGACCGACATCGCCTGGTTGCTAGCCACCAATAAAAGCTATCCCTCATGGGGTTATATGGCCGAACACGGAGCCACCACCATCTGGGAGTTGTGGAACGGAGACACGGCCTCGCCGAAGATGAACTCAGGCAATCACGTGATGCTGCTCGGCGACCTGTTGTCCTGGCTCTATGAATGTGTGGCAGGCATCGCGTCAGGCGACGCAGGTTACCGCACCATCGAGATGAGACCCGACTTCACTGTCGATGAGATCGACCAAATCGATGCCACCTATCAGAGCATCTATGGCCGCATTGTGAGCAAGTGGAGGAAAGAGAACGGTGTGTTGAAATGGCACATCGAGATACCAGCCAACACATCAGCACGGGTTTACCTCGACGATGCCACGGTCAGGGAACTGCCTTCCGGTGTTCATGAACTGACCCATCCCCTTCCCATGCGTGGTGACCAGGTGGTGGCCGATGAGTTTCTCTACTGGGAAGCCCCCTTCCCCCAATGCCACTCAGCCAGTATCGTGGAGACCCGCAAAGGCGACCTGGTGGCCACCTATTTCGGCGGGACAAAAGAGCGCAATCCCGATGTGAGCATTTGGGTGAGCCGCAAGCCCAAGGGCAGCGCCACATGGACCGCCCCCCAGATGGTGGCAGATGGAGTGGAGCCCCGCAGTCTTGTTCCCAACCCCACCGGCAAGGTCAGTCAGGTGTCTGCCATCACACGGCCGGCCTTCGGCGGGCAGTTCACCCCCATGCCGGAATGGAACAGCAACAGAGGAGAGGCAACCATCGGGAATGCTTACCGTGAGGCCTGCTGGAATCCTGTATTGTTTGAGACCCCTTCCGGTGAGTTGCAGTTGTATTTCAAGATCGGTCCCAACGTGGCCGGTTGGAAGGGATGGCGCGTCACCTCGAAAGACGGCGGCAAGACCTGGAGCAAGCGGGAACCGTTGCCCGACGACATCTACGGTCCCATCAAGAACAAGCCCGTCCTTCACCAGGGCCGCCTCATCTCCCCCTGCAGCGACGAGCGCAACGGCTGGAAAATCTACTTTGAGTTGAGCGATGACATGGGAAAGACGTGGCGCCGCACCTCCTTCGTCGAGGCTGACTCCGGTGTCAAAGTCATCCAGCCCAGCATCATCATCCTTCCCGATGGTCGTCTGGAAGCCCTCTGCCGAACCCGCAGCCGGCATATCGGAGTGACATGGAGCAGTGACAATGGAGAGACCTGGAGCAAACTCCAACTGATTGACACGCCCAACAACAACAGCGGACTGGATGCTGTCAGCCTTCGCGATGGAGGATATGCCCTGATCTGCAACGACTGGCCCATCGAACCCACCAAGGAGAAGGGAGCCCGCACGCCCCTCTCGATACTCCGCAGCGACAACGGTGTGGACTGGCATCACTGGATCACGCTTGAAGACAGTCCGATCTCCCAGTATTCCTACCCCTCCATCATCCAGACCCGCGACGGCCATATCCATGTGGTCTATACCTGGCGCCGTCAGCGTGTGAAGCATGTCGAACTGAAACTCGACTGAGTCAATCCTTCTAAAAATCATAAAACAATTCCATATGAAAAAGTTCATCTTACCCTTCCTCTTTCTACTCGCCATTCCGGTCTATGCCCAGAAGACCTCCATCGCCGGTTTTTTCCCGCTTGAGCAATCCGGGCGCATCATCTACCAATTCAATGAAGGATGGCGTTATTTCCTGGGTGACGCTAAGGGTGCGGAATCCGTCGGTTTCGATGACTCCAGTTGGGAAATCGTGAATGTACCCCATACCGTCAGGCTTGAGCCCTCAGAATGCAGCGGCAGCCGCAACTACCAAGGCATCTGCTGGTACCGCAAGCATTTCACCATCCCCCAGGACATGCAGGGCAAAGACATCACCCTGCATTTCGAGGGAATCATGGGGAAGCAGGAAGTGTATCTGAACGGAAAGCTTGTGAAGCAACACTGGGGAGGTTATCTGCCCATAACCATCCATCTCACCGGCAATGACACCAGTGAGCTGAATCTCAAGCCAGGCGACAAATGCGTTGTCGCAGTCAAAGCCGACAACAGCGATGACGCCGACTACCCCCCGGGCAAGAAGCAGACCCAGCTTGATTTCTCCTACCATGGCGGCATGTACCGTGATGTCTGGCTCATCGGCAAGTCATCACTGCACATCACCGATGCCGTGGAGCGCGATGAGGTGGCAGGAGGCGGTGTCTTTCTCCATTATGACAACATCACGGAAAAAAGCGCCGATATATTGATCGATGTGGAAGTCTGCAAGAATGACGAGGCCGACCTCAAACCCGAGATCTTCGCCCGCATCAAGGATGCCACGGGCAAATTGGTGAAGACTGCCAAAGCCAAGATCGCCATGCCCCGCTATCCCGGCCTGATGGCCACCGTCACCCTGGCCACCCGCCTTGACAACCCCCATCTGTGGTCGCCGGAAGACCCCTATCTCTATGACGTGGAGATCCTGGTGAAGAACGGCAAGCAGAACTGCGACGGCGGCATCGTGAAGATGGGTATCCGCAAGGCTGAGTTCCGTGGCAAGGACGGTTTCTGGCTCAACGGCAAGCCCTATCATCAACTCATCGGCGGCAACCGCCACCAGGATTTCGCCTATGTCGGCAATGCCCTTCCCAACAGTCAGCAGTGGCGTGATGTGAAGCGTTTGAAAGATGCCGGCATGACCATCATCCGCGCCGCGCACTATCCCCAGGACCCCTCGTTTATGGATGCGTGTGACGAACTGGGGCTGTTTATCATCGTGCCCACACCGGGTTGGCAATTCTGGAACAAAGACCCCAAATGGGCAGAGATGGTGCACCAGAACACCCGTGAGATCATCCGCCGCGACCGCAACCACTGCTGTGTGCTGATGTGGGAACCCATCCTCAACGAGACCCGCTATCCTCAGGACTTCGCCCTCAAGGCATTGGCCGTCACCCGTGAGGAATACCCCTACCCTGGTCGTCCCGTGGCAGCCGCCGACATCAACTCTGCCGGTGTGAAGGACAATTATGACGTGCTCTACGACTGGGCAGACAACATCGGCAAGGGCATCCTCGACACCGACAAATGCATCTTCACCCGTGAATGGGGAGAGTATGTGGATGACTGGTATGCCCATAATGCCATCAACAGGGCTGCCCGTGGCTGGGGAGAACGCGCGATGCTGCAAGCCGCCCTCTCGCTGACCAACACCTACGGCATGATGTACCACGGGCAACGGCAGTTTATCGGTGGATGTCTATGGCATCCCTTTGACCATCAGCGCGGATATCACCCCGATGCCTATCTGGGCGGAATCTATGACGCTTTCCGCCAGAAGAAATATGCTTTTGAGACCTTCAGGTCGCAAATCTCTCCCTCACAGACCGAACCTATGGTTTTCATCGCCCATGAGATGACCCAGTTCTCCGAACCCGACGTGGTCGTCTTCAGCAACTGTGACAGCGTGCGCCTGACCGCCTACGACGGAGCCAAAGTGGCAACCCTCCCCGTGGTTCACGACCCGTCGGGCATCCCCAATGCTCCGGTGGTGTTCAAGGGCTTTTGGGATTTCTGGGAAGCCCGCAGCTACAGCTACACCAAGCGCAACTGGCAGATTGTGTCCTTCCTGGCCGAAGGCATCATCGATGGAAAAGTCGTCTGTTCTGAGAAGCGCATGCCCTCTCGCCGCAGTTCTAAAATCCGCCTGTATGCCGATGACATGGGCAAGCCATTGATTGCCGACGGCAACGATTTCATCGTGGTCGTAGCCGAGATCACCGATGACAACGGCCATGTGCGCCGTCTTGCCCGTGAGCATGTCACCTTTACCGTTGAGGGAGAGGGAAGTCTCATCAACGATGAACGAATCGAGGCCAACCCCCGAGCTGTGGAATGGGGCAGCGCCCCTGCCCTCGTGCGCAGCACCCACAAGGCTGGCAGCATCCGCATTATCGCCCGTCCGACGTTTGAGGGCACCCATGCCCCAAGTGCCGACACGCTCGTGATAGAGAGCATCCCCTATGAGGGTCGCCTGTGCTATGAGGAAGAAAGCAGACTGGGAGGCTCATCCGGCGCCTCATCCCAAGTGAGTGGTCAAGGGACTTCCTCTTTCCGCCCCACGATGATGTCGGAGGAAGAGCGCCGCAAGAGTCTGCAAGAAGTGGAGAAGCAGCAACAGGATTTCGGCATTCAGTAGATAGTTATGGGTGATAGTAGATAGCTGTGTAGTAAATAGCAATGAGCTGATAGTAGATAGCTGTGTAGAGGCGCCAGGTGGCGCCTCTATTTTTTTGGGGGGATAGTGGAGAGAGATGGGCAGGATGGGCAGGATGGGCAGGAAGGGCAGGATGGGCAGGATGGGCAGGATGGGCAGGATGGGCAGGATGGGCGAGATGGGGACCCTCACCTAACCTCTCCCAAAGGGAGAGGGATAAGTTTGCAAGGGAGAGGGATAAGTTTGCGATGGAGAGGGAGGGATTTATGACAGAGGGACCTCTTCTGAGGGAGAGGGATTGGTTTGCAAGGGACGAGGAGATTTTTCACCTGAGGTAGGGAATATGTAAACGATTGCACTCCAGATATGCTATTTTGTGGCAGGAGTTCATTGTATGTCAAGGATTTTGATTAATTTTGCGCAGCAATTTTCGTGATTTCTATCAAACCTAATAACTCTATCAATGAAACGACTAGCATTATTTACTCTGACAACCTTTATGGCAGTTATGAGCGTGATGGCTCAAGGATGGCCCGAAAAATACGAGGGCGTCATGCTGCAAGGCTTCTATTGGGACTCCTACCAAGACACGAAATGGAGCACCCTGACCGACCAGGTGGATGAACTATCCTCCTATTACAACCTCATTTGGGTGCCCAACTCAGGGCAGACCAAAGATGACCAATGGAACTCCCCTGGCAACTGGGGCTATGAGAACATGGGATACATGCCGGTTTACTGGCTGAGACACAACACCTGTTTCGGTTCTCAAGAGGAACTTAGAAACATGATCCAAACTTTCAAGGACAAAGGTACTGGATTCATCGAGGATGTGGTCATCAACCACAAAAACGGTCTCTCCAACTGGGCGAATTTCCCCTGTGAGACAGCATCAAGTTATACAGACCCCTCAAAGACATATTCCATCAACTGGGCTACCGACATGACGAAACTGTGGGGCATCTGTAAAGGTGATGAACTTTTCACTTCTGGCAACCCTAAAGGCTATCATGACGGCACCCAATACTGGTATGCCAGTGAATCAGACAACGTCGGCAATATCAGTAATGACGAAGGAGATAATTTCGATGGTTGCCGTGATCTGGACCACACCAACGCCACCGTACAACAAAATATCAAAACCTATCTTGACTATCTCCTTAACGAACTGGGATATGCTGGATTCCGCTATGACATGGTGAAAGGCTTCGCCGGCTATTATGTGGGCTTATACAACCTCGATGCAAAGCCTCAATTCTCTGTGGGAGAATATTGGGATGCCAGTTATGACAACGTCGTCAACCACTGGATCAAGGAAACCGCCCGTCCTAAAGGATCTGGGGGAAAATACCAGTCAGCTGCGTTTGACTTTCCTCTCAAATACGCCATCAACGATGCTTTCAACAACGGCCGCTGGATCAATCTGTGGGGGAACAAGGGTATTGCAGGAAATCCTGATATGAAGCGTTATTCGGTGACGTTTGTCGACAACCATGACACCTACCGCAATGACTATGACCGTGTGAACAACAACGTGTTGGCCGCCAACGCCTTCATCCTCGGACTCCCCGGCACCCCGTGCATCTTCCTGCCCCACTGGCAACAATACAAGACTGAAATCAAGAAAATGATTGCCGCCCGCAAGGCTGCCGGCATCAACAACCAGAGCACCATCACGTCAGACTGGGGCAACGAAAGCGGTTTCTACATGAAAGTGAAAGGCACGAAAGGTTCTGTCATCGTAATCAGTGGCTACCTTGCTGAGGATACCTACGACCACAATGGTTTTACCCTTATCACCAGTGGTCAGAACTTTGCCTACTACGTGTCGGACAATGTAGCTCAAGATGCCATCAATAGCTATAATACCATCGAAACACAAAACGCCTCTCCTATCACGGTGTATGTGAAAGACAACAATGAAGGAGACCCCTATCTCTATGCCTGGACGGGAGAAGGGAATACAGAGACAAAGCCCCTTGGCCCTTGGCCTGGAACGCAACTTACTCAGAAAGTGAAACTTGCCGACGGATCCACTTGGTATAAGCAACCTATCAAGGCCCAAGATCTGAAAGTTATTGTTCATTATAATGAAGGCAATAACAAACAGTCTGAAAACATCCCTGTCAACGAAGATATCTATCTTTGCTACTGGAAAGGCAATGTGGAAAAACATGCCAACTACACCTCTTTCTACAAGAGTGACCCCACCATGAGCTATGTGGACGCCTATTTTGAGGCTCCCTCAGACTGGTCTTCCGTGAAGATCCATGAATGGGACCCTCGCTTCTACGGTGGAGAAAAAAGCTTCACTGGTGATTGGCCTGGTATAGTAATGACAGAGAAGGTGGGCAAATCAGGCAACGGCAACGATATCTACCGCAGGCGTTTCAACATGGAATTCTCTGCAGGTGTTCCCAACATGGTACAGTTCAACAACGCCAATAACAGCAGCAACAAAACAGCAGATTTCAATCTTTGCAATGCCGGCTACTACAATTTCAACGGTCTGGCTTCCTCCGACCTGATAACATTTGAACCCACCAAACTGGAAAACGTGACCAGTGTCAGTACCACCAACTGGAACGGAACGGGTAATGTAGCACAAGCCAACACCCAGACCAAGCCGTCGCTCACCCTGTATTATCCCGCTGGAACATATACAGTCCAGGCTGTCGTTCGTGGCACAGAAGATAAGACACTCAACCTCTCCGCAGGTTCCTCCACATCCTCCATCACTTTGAAAGGCATGGATGACAACTCACCCTCAACTGTCACTGCTGATGGTGTGGTAGAGTATTATGTTGAAGGCACCAACCATGGTTGGCAAAAGGTTCAAACAACCTGCACCTTGACAGAACCCAGCGCTTTGAAGATCGTCCTCTCCTCAGAAGCCGACACCTGGCAGATCGGTGGTCTGACTATCCTTACAGGAGCAGACACAGAAGGCAAGTATCTCACCACAGCCACCACACAAGCCACGACGACCAATGTGGATGCCACCTCACAGAACAAATTCAGCTATTACGACAGAGGAGCCAACAAGAACGTGCTCATCAAGGCTGCCAACAGCGACCAACTGGTCTCCAAACTACCCTATAATGTGATTGTGGATCAGTCATGCGCACAATTGAGACTTTTCGACGGCGCCTACGATTTCAATGCCAATCAAAACTTCACTGCTTCGGCTGTAAGCTATGACCGCAAATTCAAAAATGGCAATAAGGTGACCGTCTGTCTGCCCTTTGCCGTATCATCTCAGGAGATGAAAAATCTGGACATCAAGGCCTATGAGTTTGATGGGTTAACCGATGACGGAAGTATCCACTTCAAATCCGTGGAAGCCATGGAGGCGAACAAACCTTATGTGCTTATAGCAGGCGAGGAAGACACTCCTTTCATGGGGCTATCCAGTCGTGAGATCATTCAGACAGATGGTCTGACCACAACGGCCGATGAAGTATCCTTCATAGGAACGATGAAACGTAAGGTCCTCAATTCAGGCGAGAGCATTTCTTACTATGGTTACAGTAACGGTTCATTCGTCAAGGTAGGCAGCAATGTCGGTATCAACCCCTTCCGCGCCTACATCTCAACCAGCCAAACTCTCGGACAGAGTATCAATGCGGTGTTTGAGGATATCTCAGGCATCCATGAAATCAGCCGGCAGAAAACCAAAGACGTTGAAAGTCTCTACACATTGGATGGCAGAAGAGCTCATGCCAAGAATGGTTCGCTGCCCAAAGGCGTCTACATCCAAGGAGGTAAAAAAATCGTCATCAAATAAACCATCAAAGATATGAAAAGTAAGATATATATCAGCCCTGACATTGAAATCATAGAGGTTGAGCCCACAAAGATTTTAGAGGGCACCATTACGGAAAATCGCGACCAGGCATCCACCATGAACAATGGCGAGTTGGACAGCAATAGCTCGTCTGTGTTCGATGAAGGCGAACTCAATTCGAATTCCAACCTTTGGGAATAAAGAAGATTACTCCCTGAATACCCAGAATGGGGCGTATCAAAAATAATATTTTGGTACGCCCTTTTTCTATCTCAGTATTATTATCGGGTTTATTTGCTTCTACAGTGTGATGCTGTTGCTATTTCTGTCAGGTAAATAGCGTGCAGAGAACTACTTTTGCGACACTTTTCAAGGCTTTTTGTCTCATTTGTCGCATTTAGATACTCTTGTCGCAAGGATAATCATAGAAAAACACGAAATTGTTTCCACCATGAGAAAACCCGTCATAACTTTGCAATGCAGAAAAAAACCTTCAACGAATTGAAATAATAAACATTAAAAATACGAATTACAACAACCGCCACTCCTATCAAGGCATTGACCATCAGATACTGATGGTGAGATACAAACAATAGGCATGGGCGAAAATAATCTATAAAAAGCGATGGTTTTTCGGGAATTATTCGTATATTTGTCGCACCCATGAAAAGACTTTGTCTCACATTGATTTATTGACTTCCTATGAAGCTCAATTGTGCGGAAGCTTTTATTAATACTTGAATTTAACATTTAGGAAAACATTATAACAAGATGAAAAGATATTACACAAAGCCCATGATAGAGGCTGAGCCCATGAATATGGACAGACCTCTGCTCGCTGGAAGCAACGATAAGGGCATCAATGCTACCATTTCAGGCTATCAGTCGTCTGATAATAATGATGATGATGACGAGGAGGAAAGCGACGGTTTTTCACAAGATTTTGGCAACTAATACCTTAAAGACAAGGAATCATGAAGCATACTGGTTTTCTTTTACTCTTATTATCAGGCATGGCATTGGCTGCTTGTTCTTCCGACGATGAAGAACTGGTGGAAAACAGCAACGGCAGAAAACTGCGCCAACTGACTATTGCCGAAGTGCCAGTCACCCAAAACGCGCCCACATCCAAGAAGGTTAAGCTCACCGAAAACTCATCATCGCTCGACGCCTCATGGACTAAGGATGATATGGCCACATACTTCAATGTGAGTTTATTCAGCCAAGTGGAGATGGATTACGGAAGACTGACAGCAGCATCCTCTACCAGCACTTCGATGTTTCAAGGCGAGGTCTACTGTAACACTGGCGATACCATAGCATTGTTTTACCCCGCCAGGGATCCGATTCGTTCAGGTAATGACCGAGGCAAATTCACCATCAGCCTCAACGGACAGAATGGCACGCTAGATGATATTGCAGAGCACTTCCACTATGTCTATGGTGTGGCACAGGTGTCTTCCGTGACAGAACAAACGGCCACTGCCACAATAGACAACATGCAATCGCTGTTGGCAGTGTGCAAATTCTCGTTTACTGATGGCTCGGAAGCCATACCTGTAAAGACACTGACCATCAACTTTTATGATGCTGGTCTGATGGGCTATCCCCAGACGGCTATGCTGACGCCAACAGCAGATGCCAGTTCACTCGCTCTCGAATATGCAGGACAAGAGACTTGGGATGAAACGCCTCTTTCCGTCACCCTCAAAAAAGAGACTTCCGACGGAGTCTATGTTGCCCTCTTCCCCTATAGTCCCACAGGCTATATGCACTTTACCGTGACAGACAGTTTAGGTACTACCTACACTGGCATGGCCAAGGCCTCTCTGAAAGCCGGCAGATACTATCCTGCCTCGCTGAAACTCACCAAGCAACAACAAAAACCTGAAACAATATGATTAAGGCAAAGCATATCTCACGATTGCTCTTGATGGTTCTCATGCTCATCGGAGCGGCAACCGACGTTTTGGCCCAGGAATACATCACCGAAGTGATGACCCTTGGCGCCGAGCAAGGCAAGGGTGCTAATCTAAGGCGCGAGTACGAAAACAAAGGTTGGACCGTCCTCAATAACGACCTGAACAGAAATGCTGGTGGATGGGATGTCTATATCGCCTACAAGACCAGCAGCACGGCCAACCCTGAAACCGGCTACATCACCGACATCTGTGCATCCAACAAGTGGGTTGACTCCTTCACCTTTGAAGGACGAACCTACTATAAGGCTCAAAGCAACAGCGGATTCAACGGAGACCTCAACAAAGGAGCCGGTGGGGCAGACATCATCATCTATTACACGCGCGAGCGAGGAAAACTCGGTTCTTACGGAGCCGACAAACGCGTCATAACAAAGTTGTCAGTATTAAACCAAAGCGAGGACAACGACTCTTGGACTGCCGCCATCTTCTGGCGCAACTCGAGTTATAGTGGCATCTGTGACTTGAACAGAGGAGCCGGTGGCGATTACATCTACATACATCAGCACTTCACCACCCAGAAAGTGAAGTGGAGTGAAAAGCCCACCTTCGCCTCGGACCTCGTCTACAACGGGCAGACACAAAACCTCATCGCCAAGGATACGTGGAAGAACAACTACGGCACGTTGAAATACCGTGTTGACGGTGGGTCGTGGTCGTGCGCCGTGCCCGGAGCCATCGATGTGGGCAACTACAAGGTGGAGGCACAACTTGAAGGCACCTCGGCCAGCGGCATCGTCTTCGCCAACAACAGCGACGTCGTCACGAAGACTGTCACCATCAACCCGCCCCTCGTCAAGGCCGCCAACCTGCACGGCGTATTCAATCAGGGCGACAAACGGGTGTACCTCTCGTGGGATATTCCTTCCGTTCCTGGCAACTACACCAATTTCAAGTGGGTGGTCTATCGTGACGGCACGAAGATAGCCGAACTCGCTCCCAGCGTACACACCTACGCCGATGACGGCTTCGCCAACGAGTCGTCGCCGACCTACGACGTGTACTATGTCTCGAACTTCTGGGACTTGACGACGCAGCGCGACGACACGAAGGCCACGGTGACTGTCAACACCACGCGTGAAGTGCCCGTGCGCAACCTGAAGGTGGAACAGCAGTCCGACCGCATCGTGTTTACATGGGCCTCCGATGCATATCCCAAGGGCTTCGGCCACAAGTTCCGTATCTATGTCGATGGCGAGGAGGACCCCATCTACACACTCACACCCGATGACATGCAGGACTTGCTGCAATGGGAGCACCGAACCACTGACCAGCACAGCAACCGACAGAACAAGGTTGACCCGGAGACGGGCGTGCCCTATACCGAGGAGCCGCTGAACGCCTGCGCCCCCAAGCCCTACCGCATAGAGGGTGTCATTGGCGACGCTGTGCTCAACACCATGACCATCAACCCGAAGGCCATCGGCGAGGCTACAAAGTTCTACTCGCTCGATGCCTCGAAGGGGAGCTATGAGGGAGCGGTGAAGTTGTCGTGGCATGTGGACCAGCAAGGCTCCCTCTATGCCAAGACCTACATCGTGGAGCGACGCCGTGCCGAACAACAGGAGGAGGCATGGGAGGTGCTGACCCGTCTGTCGAGCAACGAAGACTATCTGTTCTATACCGACGAGACGGCATTGCCCGGCGTTTACTACGACTACCGCATCACCGTGGAGGACAAGTGCGACGACGGCTCTGTCCTCAGCAACGAAGTGACCAGCATAGGCTTCGCCAAGAGCACCGGCACCGTGACGGGCCGCATAGCCTACGGCTCTACTGGTACGGCGGTGCAGGGTGTCGATGTGGTGATGAACATGACCAGCTCTGAGGGTGACCAGATAGAGCAGTTCCACTCCATGTACTTTACCGGCGTGAACGGTGCCGTGACATGGCAATACCCTGTAGGAGGGAATCAAGAATCCTCTACCAAGAACTACGCTACTGAAAAGTTCGCCACCGGCGACTTCTCCATGCAGATATGGCTTAACCCGGAGTCGTTTAATGAAACTACGATTGTAGATTTCGGCAACGGCATCGGTTTGGGCATGACAGCCAGTGGCGGACTGACCTTCAATAACCAGCCCTTCGACGGCATCGTGCTCCAGCAGGATGTCTATAATCACGTAGCACTGACCCGAAAGGGCAAGACACTGACGTGCTATGTGCTGACTCAGGTCACCAACAGCAGCGAACCCAAAGTGCAAAAAGCCACTCTGACATTAACGGATGGTTCATTAGCCCTGACCAATGCTGAAGAGTTCAGCTTGGGACATTTCAAAGGTTCTGCAGATGAGTTCCGCCTGTGGACAAGGTGCCTCAGCGAGGCCGACATCCTGGAGAACTTCGACCACCTGCTGGTGGGCGACGAGAGCGGACTGGAGACCTATTGGACCTTTGACGAAGGTCTGCGCACACAGTTGTTCGACTACTCGCGCGACGGCACCAACTACCACAAGCACCACGGTCTCGTGGGCAGCAATGCCCAGCCCTCCACCCTCACGCCCACTGCGCTGAAGCTGAAGGCCAAGACCAATGCTGACGGCAACTACGTCATCCAGGGCATACCGTTCACCGGCGAGGGAACGACCTATTCGGTGGTGCCTCTCTTTGGCATCCATGAGTTCAACCCCGCCAAGACGCTTCTCTTCGTGGGTAAGAATGCGCTCGTCCACACCGCCAACTTCGAGGACGTGTCGTCGTTCCCCATGAGCGGACATATCTACTATGCAGGTACCAATGTGCCCGTCGAGGGTGTGCAGATATATGTCGACGGTCTGTTGCAGAACAAGGATGGCCAGGTGGTGCAGAGCGAAAGTGATGGCAAATACAACATCTCCGTACCCATTGGTCAACACTTCATAGAAGCCAAGTTGGGCGGACATACTATGGTGGCGGGCGGACGCTGGCCCACTGCGGGAACGTTCCACTTCGACCGCCCCGTGCAGTACGACTTTGCTGACTCCACGCTGGTGAACTTCGTGGGTCGTGTGGGCGGCGGTCTGAGCAACGACACACTGGCCGTGGGCTTCAACTTGTCGAAGAACAACATAGGCATTGCCACCATACAGCTGGCACTCAACAATGAGTCGTTCTCGCTGAACTGTCAGGACGACCACATCAGCAATGCCCTCACTGTCCGCACATGGCAGAGTGACACCACGAGCATCAGCAGTCAAGCCTATACGGGCACCGACTACGATGCGAAGTACATCACCATACGCACCGACTCGCTCACTGGAGAGTTCTCGGCGCTGCTGCCTCCGCTGAAATACAAGGTGAAGAGCATAAACGTCAAGAGCGGCATCGACTTCGGCACGCTGCCAGAGATAGACTTGACATCCGTTTCTCAGGAACAAACTGACTCAATCACTGAAATCTTTGATGACGGGAAAGAACAGAAGCAATCCTACACCTACAACACGAAGATGGTGAAGACTTACTTCGCCGATCCGCAATTAGAACTCATCCAAATGTCCGTCAACGGCGAAGGCGATGCGCCGAAGGGCGTCTTCGGACGCAAGGCGTTCGAGGACTTCAGCGACGATTTCGGCGCTGCCCCCATTGACAACATCTGGACCATCAATGAAAGCGGTAAGCCTACCTACACCTACGGCTACCCCATCTACGACGGCGGCGACAAGGTGAAGATGAGGGTATGGGGCTATGAGGTTTACGTGAACCACGACCCAGAGCCTGCTTTACCCGCAGTGGCCGATACTATCCCCCTCAACGGACAGGTGGTGACCGTCAGCAACGAGATGAGCAGCGAGCAGATGGTGGTGGCACGTGTCGACAACGAGTCGCTGGGACTGCAACCGGGCGACATCTACGACCTGAAGCAAGACCAGCTGATACTCGACACCCGCGGCATGAACGAGTTCACCTTCATTACCGGACTGCCCAACATCGTGGCTCCATATACCCGCCAACTGAGCATGGAGATGGAGCGCAACAACCGCACCTATACATACGATGGGGTGAACGCCATCGTGCTCGGCTCATTGACCACGGGAACCAACTTTGTCACCCTCGGTCCTGACTTAGTAACCATGGTGCTGCGCGACCCGCCTGGTGCCACATCGAAGACAACCTGGAAGACGGGACATACCGAGACCAAATTCCGTAGTTCCTCACAAGGCTTCTATGGAAACGAGAAATTCACTCTAGACAACTCATGGGGCTTATACCTCGAGACCGAGGTGGGAGTGGGCATTGCTGCCGTTTCCTCGAAGACGACCACCCTGACCAACACCACTGCAGGCTTTACCTATAGAGTGCAACGCAACAACCAAACCGACCAGACATGGTCGACAACCGTCACCGAGGCCGTCTCCTCCGGTACCAAGACCCCATACGTGGGCAGCAAAGGCGATGTCTTTATCGGTGCGTCCACCAACATCATTATCGGCGACGCGCGCAAACTTGGCTTCTTCCGCGACGGCGGAGGCTACCCGCTTCGTCTCGACCTGCGCAACACCATGTCGATGGGAGACAGCATTCGTACCACGTTCATGTACTCCACCTACGAGTTGGAAGAGGTGATGATTCCCAAGTGGAAGGCGACCCGTCAAAGCCTGATGACCTTTCTCCCAACCAAGGAAGAAGCCCTCAACTACGTGAACACCAGCGACCACTGCGTCTACGTGACATGGTTGAAGCCCGACGACGAGGCCTTAGGCACAGATACCACGACCTATCGTCAACTGCCGCCCGTGAACTGGGATGGAACATTCATCCAAGACAGTGTCCTATGGTGTACCAACCAGATAAAAAGCTGGAAGAAATTGTTGAGTGATAATGAAGAGGACAAAGTCATCGCCATGAACGACCCCAAGTATTTCGTCAGGAATATCTCGTTCGATGGCGGCAACAACTACACCTACGCCAACCGCACCGACACCACTTTCCAGAAGAAGCACAACTACTCTCACAACCTTGGAGGTATAGTCAAGTTCGGAGGAACCAGCCAATCTGTCATTGGAGGAGTGGCATTTAATGTTGTTGCCATGTGGGACACTGAAAACGGATGGTCGATGGCCACCTCGGAGAGTGACCCGGACGAGAACTACAAGGACTGGGCAGAACTTGAATACGCCTTCAGCGATGGGAACAAGGGAACCGACTTCTCTGTCAATATCTACAAGTCACCCAGCGGATGGGGCGACATCTTCAGCATCCTTGGCGGGCAAAGTTACAACCCCTACGAGGGCGAGGAGAAAACGAAATACTTTGAGGAGGGAATGCACATTCTCTCCAACGGCACCGAGCAGATGGAGCGCCCCAACATCCGCATCAGTCTCGACGGCAACGGCGACAACAGTGCCAAGCACGTCACGCTGAGCGATGTGCCGGCGGGACAACCAGGACAGCTCACGCTGCACCTCACCAACCTTAGCTCGACCACTCAGGGCTTCGACTTCAGCTATAACATCATGGTGCAGGAAAAGGCTAACCAGATGGGCCTGGAAGTCCTCATGGACGGCGTGCCTGCCAACGGGCGCTCTATATTCATTCCAGCAGGAGAAACGGTGAAGAAGGTCATTACAGTGCGGCAGACCGACCAGAGCGTGCTCGACTATACTGACTTGGAAATATGGCTCATGTCTCAATTCCAGCCTATCAAGATTAACGATAAAGTGACGTTCAACGTACACTTCAAACCTTCGTCATCGTCCATCAACCTCGCCATCACTGACCCGGTGCTCAACATCGAGACGCTGGACCGCAACAAGGGCGACCTGGAGCTGAAAGTCACTGGTTTCGACCGTCAGTTCAAGGGTATGAAGAAGCTGGGCGTGGAATACCGTTACGAGGGTTCCACCACCTGGACGAGGCCCGACACGCTGAATTTCTTCGTCAACCGCGCCGACTCCACCAAGCTTCACGACCAGGTGCTGCCCGCCACGGGCGACCTGCTCCTGCGCTTCAACATGAAAGATGACAACCTCTACCCACAAGGCAACTACACCTTCCGTGCCTACACCACCACGATGTATGGCGCCGAGGACATCAGCGTGTACAGCAGCGAGGTAAACGTGGTGAAGGACAACGTGCGGCCACGTAATCTCACTACTCCAGAGCCCACCGACGGCATCCTGCGCTATGGCGATGACATCATTGTGGAGTTCAACGAGGACATCGTGCCCGGCTATGTCTCTGATAAGAACATCATCGTCACCGCTAAGCTGAACAACCAGCCTATCCAACACGATGTGGCACTGCAGCTCATCCCCTACGGTGTAACAGCTCATACGAAAAAT
Organism: uncultured Prevotellaceae bacterium; assembly: GCA_902776475.1. Taxonomy (GTDB): domain Bacteria; phylum Bacteroidota; class Bacteroidia; order Bacteroidales; family Bacteroidaceae; genus Prevotella. The sequence continues at coordinate 170,977 of CACYQD010000004.1, forward strand.
CCCGTATTCCTCAACGGCGACTTCTCCATCGAATTCTGGGTGAAGTGGACTCAGGGAGGCCATATCCTCCGATGGGGAGAGGGGCTCGCCAATACGACAATGAGTATTGACAACAGCGGGCACTTTGTCATTTTGGTTGGCGGAAATTCTTACATCAGCACAGCAGTTCTGCCAAAGGATACTTGGACGTTTATCGCTGCCAGCTACAAGGCCAGCGACTTGACCTTCTCGGCACTCGGGCAATATGATACCGAGTCGGTACTGCTCTTCGACCACCAGCCTGTCACGTTCTCGTCATTGGAATCCTTCCTCCATTCCGGCGACCACGCCTTCTACCTTGGCGGTGGTGTTACGGCGGCCATCCACGACCTGGCCTTGTACGACATCTACCGCGATGTCTATGAGGCTGGAGCAACAAAGTATGTCTCGAAAGACCAATACACCTATGGACTCGCCAACTATTGGCCCATGAACGAAGGACACGGTACGGTGGCTGCCGACTCGCGCCACACACACGACTTTGAGGTGACCGACCGATGGGAACTCTCCAACGTAAACTACAGCTTTGATACAACTTCGTCAGGTGGACTGACAGCCGACATCTCCCGCATCAACACATCGGCCGGCGACAGCTACGCCATCGAGTTTTGGGCATTTACTTACAAAAATGCTGTTACCCTCTTCGAGACGGGCAGCAACGCATCCAACAAGATCTGCCTACGCTATGATGATGAGATGAACCTGCTACTTGACTATGGCGAGAAGTCGCAGGTGGTGGCAAGCCACAACGATTTCCCACTGCACGACTCGTGGCATCACATGGCTTTGAATGTCGTACGCGGACAAGCTGCCAGTTTCTATTACAACGGACAGCGCACGGCGGTCATTGCTGAAGTGGATATGCCCCCGCTGGAAGGTTCGCAGATAAAGATTGGAACAAACAATGACAGTCACATTGACGAACTGCGCATCTGGCATGCATCATTGACGGAAGACCGTCTGCTCGCTAATATGTACAACTGCATCGACACGACCGACATCTATTCGCGTGGACTCGTGGCCTACTATCCCTTCGAAAAGAGGGAAACGGTCAACGGTGTTCTGACATACGTCGGAACGCTCGAAGACATGGCACCGGCCAATACCATTCCGGGACATGCCGTTACCGCGGACCCGTCGGGGTTGGTTTCCTTCGGTCCTCCGCTGAAGAAGGCCCCCGAGGAGAGCCGCCTCATCGCACGTCAAGTGGCCTCGGAACGCAAGATTGTCGTCCGGTTGGATGAAGGATCCGGCGTCACAGCCCGCGATGTGGAGGGTGCCACGCTCAACATCACCATCGACAAGATTCACGACATGCATGGCAACGAGTCGCTGCCAATCCGCTGGCAAGCCTACTGCTACTTGAACACCCTGAAGTGGACCAAGGACTCTGTGAACGTCATCAAGCGCTATGGCGATGACTATACTTTCGACGTGAACATCGAGAACCGTGGCGGACACACCGAGTACTACACTTTATATAATATGCCGCAATGGCTCACCCTCATCAACAGCTACAATACCGATGACATTGCGCCGCAGAAGACAAAGACACTGCGATTCCAGGTGAACCCCTTGGTGGCCGTGGGCAACTACGACATCACCATAGGCCTGCAAGGCAATAACGGGATTCTGGAACCTCTGCGCATTGTAATGAAGGTCAGGGGAGAGGCCCCCAACTGGAGCGTTGATCCGAATGCCTACGAGAACAATATGAGCATTGTGGGTCAGATTTACATTAACGGCATACTGATGAGTAACAGCGAAAGCATCTTGGCCGCCTTTATCGACGACGAGTGCCGGGGTGTCGCCTCACCCAAGCAGATGCGTGGTGCGGCCTACGTACCCATGAGCATCTACGGCACCTCCATGCAGCAAATCAACGGTGTGCCTGCCGACCTTGACAGGGGCCGTACCGTGACCTTCCGCCTGTGGGATGCCTCAACGGGCATCGCCTATCCCGATGTCAGTATCACAATGCCCGATGGCACGGTGACCGACACGCTCACCTTTGACCCAACGAAAAACTACGGCACCTTCAACGAACCCATCATCTTCACCAAGACCGACCTCGTGGAGCAGCATCTTGCTCTCAGAAAAGGCTGGAACTGGATTTCATTGGGCGTGGAGCCATCTAAGCCAAAGGTTGCCGCTGTCTTCAAAGATGTGACATCGTGGGAAGCACGCCTGAAAGACCATGACACGGGAACAGCCTACTGCAACGGCACCTACTGGGCAGGAACCCTGAAGCAGGTGAAAGCCAACACCATGTACAAGTTATTGCTCACAGAGCTCGAACAGAGCAAAGACTTGCCACCCTACATTGTCATTAAAGGCCAGCAGATAAAACTCGCCGAGACCCCCGACACGCTGAAAAAGGGCTGGAACTGGCTTCCATATACACCCGCGACTACTATGTCTATCGGAGAAGCACTCGCCGGTGCCAATCCGAAGTTTGGCGACCAAGTGAAATCACAGACAGCCTTCGCCTATTACGGTCCCTACGGATGGGAGGGTGACCTCGATGCCTTAGAGAACGGAAAGGGCTATCTCTACATGAGTACCGACACCCTGACAAAGACGTTTGTCTATCCTTCCGCAAGCCTCAGCAGTCTTGCCGCCCAGTCGCCGAAAGCGAATAGCAGAAGGGTAAACCAGACATCTGTGTTCACCCCTGTTTCTCCCACCGACTATCCTGACAACATGACGATGGTCGTTCTGCTCACCAACGGTGGCATACCTGTCGCCGATGCCGAAGTTGCAGCCTTCGTCGATGGAGAGTGCCGCGGTGCAGCCGTAGCCACCACAGATGAAGAGCAGCCGCTATATTATCTGCTCATTGCCGGCGAGGGCAGCGGACAGCCCATGCAGCTACGAGTCTATCTTGACGGTAGCATCATCACCTTGTCGGCCAACCTTGTCTATAGCAGTGACGGCAACATCGGTACGCCGTGGGAGCCCTATGTCATCGACATCAGCGACGCACTTGACATCAGCAGTGTGGAAGACGTTGATGGCAGCCCATCGGCATGGTACTCCCTGCAAGGCATTTATCTGGGTACTACCAAACCCACGACACCGGGTATCTACCTCTGCCGCACGGCCAAAGACAGCCGGCAGGGCAAGAACGGAAGGAAAATCGTGATTAAGGGAAAAAAATAATATAGTATCGCCCGGCTAATATTCAAGATGCCTGCACTTGGCCAAGTGCAGGCATCTTGCTTTTTGGGGGAGAGGGATGATCAATGTTCTTCGATGGAAGAGAAGTCACTCCAATAGCCCGCGCTCTCATACTGGCGTCGTGCGCCTTTGGGAACAAACAGTTTCGGAGCACCGCAATCCGAGAAGGTGTTGTCGAAGATGGTGAGCGGTTTTCTCGCTCTCACCTCAACAACAGACAACTGGCGGCAGCCCTTGAAAGCGTTCTCTCCTATCTGCGTCATGGTGGAAGGAATGGCGACATTCTTCAAGTCAGGACAATCCCTGAAGGCATCTTCGCCAATGCTTATTATGCCCTCATGGAGCCGGATGGAAGTCAAGCCACGGCAACCTGCAAACGCCCCCTTTCCGATTTTCTTCACCACGGGCGGGATGGTGGAGTTCTTGCACCCATAAAGCAAGGTGTTGGTCAAGGTCTCAATGATGGCATTGCAGTCATGATGGGAGTCATAGATGGGATTCTCGCTATGAATGGAAATGGATGTCAGACTCGGGCATCCCGCAAAGGGACATTCCCCGATGCTGGTGAGGCTGGAAGGGAAATAGACCGATCTGAGATCATGGCAGTTGGCGAACGCCCTTTCGCCGATGCTGAGCATCCCCTTGGGGAACGAGACAGAGGTCAGTCCATCGACGCCATAGAAGGCCCAGTCGGCGATGGCTGTCAAGGTGGAAGGCAGTTTGCTCTTCCGGCATCCCACCAAAAGCGTGTTTGACTCCTTTTCAATCAGCGCATCGCAGGCGTTGCGGGAGTCATAGACGGGGTTAGCGGGGTCCACGGTGATGCTGGTCAGACCCGTGCATCCGGAAAAAGCCGTTTGTCCGATGCTTTTGACGCTTGCCGGGATATGGATGGACTGCAAGTTGGCGCAGCCCGAAAAAGCCCCCTCGCCGATGGCTGTCACCCCCTCGGGGATGCTGACGGAAGTGAGGTTTCTGCAATCCTGGAAAGCCTCAATACCGATAGTGGTCACCCCTTTGGGAATCACCACCTCGGTCAGGCTGTTGCACCCGTAGAAAGCATAGTCGCCGATGGCTGTCACCCCCTTGGGAAAGTCCACCCGAATCATTTTCTGACAATCATAGAACATGTGGTCGGCGATGCGGTTCATCCGGCATCTGATGGTGACCGACTGCAGGTTTTTGCATCCACGGAATATCCCGTCGGCGATATGGGACACCCTTGACGGGATGACCATCGAGCGAAGTTGCTCACATCCCTCGAAAGCCCCTTTTTCGATGCTCGTCACCGTGGGAGGAATCACGACCTCCTGCAGTTTCTTGCATCCACGGAAGGCCCCCTCGCCGATAGCTTCAACGAGATAGTCATCACTCGACGTGGGCAAGGTCACCTTTCCCTGGTAGTTGGGATCGATGGCAGGCACCTCTGGATTGCCAGTTCCCACCTCACAGATTTTATCCGTCTTGTCGGTCATGTGATAAGTGACAGACGCCCCCTCTTTAGAGTTCTCTGTCCAAGAGTTGTGGCAAGACGAGAGGATTGCCATCAAAAGAGGGATAAAAAGGAATCGTTTCATTTTCAGGTTCGGAGACATTAAAAAAGAATTGAGACGTCATCGAGTAATATCAACCGACACGGAAGCGCCTGACTGGTTGTAGAACACGAGGATGAGGTGTTTCTCATCAGGATAACGTTTCGTGTCGATGTCGGCGGTGCCTTTTCCAGCCATGTCTACGGTCGAGAGCACCTTGCCAGAGAAGCTCACATACTCCATTTTTGTCATGGGGCCGGTGGCAGAGACATGCAGGATGCCCTTACCGTCGAGAGTGTAGTCCACATCAAAATCATTGGCGGCTGGAGCGACCTGGGCACTGCCCGACTCTATGGCATGTCCATCCCCCACCTCGAAGCCCAAGGCCTGAAGCATCTTCACGCCATATCGCCGTCCCAGTTCCCGGTATCCATCCGCTGAGAAATGGACCTTGTCGGGGCCAGCCTGGCATCCTTTCGACGAAACCACGTAGGAATTGGGCAGCACTTCAGGCAGCCGGTTGATGGTGGGATTGGCATGAGCGCAAACGCCATGCTGGTCTTCGCCCACGGTCTCACCCGCAATGAGCGGCACCTTTTTGGGATCGAGATGGAGATCGGTCATCAGGTCACCATATATCTTCTTCACTTTCTGCAACCAGCGGTCGTTATAGGCATCTGTCTCGCCCTGATGCAACAAGATGCCCCGGATGACCCCTTTCTCCTGAGCCTTGCGGGCCATATCCACCAATCGCTTGTAGGGATTGCCGCCATAGGCAGCGATCTCATTGAGCATCCAGTCCGCCTTGATGGTGTCGATGTGAGCCTGGCAAGCATCCTTGTCGAAGAGATCGATGGCGCATCCATCGACCGCCACATAGACCACGCCCACCTTCACCTTGAGAGGGAAGTTGCGGCGTATGGTACGTCCGAAATAATCCACCAGCGAGAGTCCCGTGTTGGCTCTGCAGAGCGGAGGAAGAGCTTTGCGCCATTCTCCCACGCGCCGTCCGTCGGGCCCATCCACAGCCGAGAGGCTGAGAAATCCGTCCTCCAAGATGCTGTCGGCAGGAGTAATGACACCCTGTCCTACCATGTTGGACTGTCCGAAACAAAGGAAGATGTAGAAGAAATCGTCTTGAGCAGAAGCGCTCAATGGCAAAAGTGTGAAAAGGAGATGAAGAAGATGTTTCATAATGTAAGGATAATAGATAGATGTTCAGGCTGCACCATTATAGGAAGAGCCACTGCAAATTTTCCGAAAAAAAGTTGAGAAATGCAAGTAAAACGTCACAAAAACCATCCCCTCTTCGTTAATTATTCATAAAAACGAGATGAAGTGGTTACATCATCGGCAGATAAACGTTATTTTTGAAACCTCATTGTGTAAAATAGCCTACGAGATATTTATTAACTAATCTATAACAGCTTATGAAGAAAATTTTTACACTGATTGCTACTGCGCTTGTGACTTTGGGAGTGAGCGCACAGACAGAAAGCTACAAGCCCATCGTCCTCGAAGGCGATGCCATCAAACTGGCTCCAGAGTTCGCCGCTGTCGTTGACGAGGAAAACAACGCCACCAATGTGGCTGACGGAAAATCCGTCGTACTGATCTCCACCGCCAACATGACTTTGGAGGCTGTTGGTGGTGCCACCATCGCCGATAAGAAAGATCCGGATGACCCCACCATCAATCTTGGACAAGATCTCACGCCCGGTGCTGTGATCAGCGAGGAGAACCACACCTATGAGATTGCCTCCGTGGGTTCATGGAATCCCATCCAGTGGAAGAACGGCAACAACAAGCTCGACATCAACGATGCCGCCGGCACGAAACTCTACTTCGTCATGGGAACCGGCAACCCCTACGTGAAGATGTTCTGCGAGGAAGTCTATACCGATGGAGAGCCCACAGGCAAGTACAGGGCACAGTATGAATACTACGTTCCCGGAGGCCAGACCATGCCTTTGGTGGGACTCTACTACAAGTTCACCCCGAAGGTGAGCGGCAAGCTGAAGGTTCAGATCTGGGCCAACAAAGGCAACCGTCACACCTATGTGATTGATGACCAGACGAAGGAAGCCGTGAAGTACAGTGCCGAGGGCTACATCAACGGTCAGCGCGCCAACTCCACCAATCCGGTTATTGATCCCGAGACCGGTGAGCAGAAGCTCGACAACCAGGGCAATCCTGTGTGGGAGCAGTACCAGATCTTCTTCACCGCCGAGCAGATTGACTCCATCCACAAGGCCATGAAGTGCACCGCCGACACCTTGGAGAACGGCGAGATTGTCTATACAGAAACCGACCCCCTCTATGGTCCATACATCATCGCAGGCGGCAACCAGGCTTTCTGGGGATGGATCACCTTCAACGTGGAAGCCGGCAAGAACTACTGGCTCTTCCAGGACAGTTCACAGGTGGGCTTCGGCGGCTTTGATTTCTCCACTGGCGATGACGAGCCTGTCGGCGACGACCTGACGCTGATCGCACAACAGTATGAGTCACAATCCACTCCCGCTACCATCACTCTTGACGCCAACAAGGAATACACCATGTCGGGACCTGTTCAAGTGAAGAACCTGACCATTGAGGGAGCCGAGGGCAGCAAGGTCAAGATGTCTTCTGACGCCAATTTCAAGGCCATTGGTTCCTTGATTCTCAAGAATCTCGTCATCGACGCCAGCGCTCTTGGCAGCAAGCCGCTGATTGTGCTGGATGAGAACGGAAGCGGTCAAATGGCCAAAGACTACAACCTGGTCAACGACGTGCAGATCATCAACTGCACCATCAACGACGTGCCTCAGATCATCAAGGACAACGAGACCAAGTATGTCATTGCCAACTTCCTGGTTGACAACTGCGTGGTATCGCTCAATTCCTCCGCCACCAAGACGGTGTTTGACATGTCGAAGAACGGTTTCTTCAACGACCTGACCATCAAGAACAGCACCTTCTACAGCAAGGGCATCGACCAAGACTACTTCGTGCGCTACTCCAACGCCGGCCGTTGCGACCGCGCTGATTTCGCCAGCAACAGCATCAACTACGAGAACAACACCTTCTACAATGTGGCCAAGACCGGCCAGTGGGGCAACTACAGTGGTTTCGCAGGCCGCAACACCTCTTACTGGAGGATGATCAAGAACATCTTCGTGGATTGCGGCAACGGTCAGATTGCACGCCGTTATCTCGGCGGCCGCGGCGACCAGGCCACAGCCACCTTCGAGCTCAACACCTACTGGTTCAACGGCGCAGCTGAGGACACCGGCAACTACGACAACAGCGGCACCGCCCTTGCCAGCGACCCGCAGTTCAAGGATGCTGAGAACGCTGACTTCACCGTACAAGGAGCCGACCAGATTGCCAACAAGACCGGCGATCCCCGCTGGCTCGACACCGAAGGCATCAGCACCATGGTGATGAGTAAGGAAGACGTCAACGCCCCTGTCTACAACCTGGCAGGACAGCGTGTCAGCCCCACGACCAAGGGTATCCTCATCAAGAACGGCAAGAAATACATCAACCGTTAATTCATATAATCTCCACTCCGGTGAGAGGTAAATAAGTCCAAAGCAGGAAGACCACACGAAAGAGACGGTCTTCCTGCTTTTCTTTTGTTCTATTTTTTGATTACATTTCAGCCCATCCTGCGTCATTTGTTTAGATTCGAATTTATACATGTATAACATTACAACTGACTTATGAACAAATCACCTTTTGTATGCAGCAAGAAGCCGTATGCTCTTGCGGCGATTGCCGTGGGCATGCTGATGGTCACATCCTGTGCAGACACCTATGACGGCGGCGACACTTTCAAGAGTGACGTGAGAAACGCCCAACTGGCATCTCCCGCAGAAGGCGACATCACCATCACCCCCAACACCAATGGCGACCAGATGACGATTTCCTGGCCTGTGGTGTATGGTGCCGGCGGCTATGAGTTGTCGCTTTATGACCTGAGCGATGAGAGTACCCCCTTGGTCAAAGACACCATCGACGGCTGTTCACTGACCGCCAGCCGCGAGGAAGACGTCAACTACAAGCTCGTCATCCGCACCTTGGGCAACAAGAACCTCAACAACTCCGATGCCACCACGGCCACGGAGAAATTGTTCAACTCGTTTGAGGCCTCTTTCGCAGCCATCCCCGAAGGCGATCTCAACGCCTATTTCGCTTCCCATCCCATCCCCGAGGACTCTGTGGGCAAGAACCTCAACTTTGACCTGGTACCCGGCGGTCACTACACGGTCAGCGGCATTCTGGACTTCGGCAAATTCACCGTCACCCTGCGCACCAGCAGCAAGTCCAACAATGCCACCATCACCTACACCTCAGGCGGTGGTCTGGCCACCTGCAGCGGTTTCAAGGCCAAATACATCACCTTTGAGTGCGGCGAATCGACCCAGGCCGTCCTTGCTCTCAGCGCAGAGCCCAGTCCCGACATCCTCGATGCCGACCACAACAACCATTACCAGATCAAGGACCCGGTGCTCTTCCTCGGTTGCGTCATCAACAATGTGAACCGCTACTTCATGTTTGACAACAAGGTGAAATACTGCGTGAAGAACTTCTCCATCGCCAACACGCTGGTGAAATTCACGCCCGATGACAAGATGAGCAGTTCTGCCTATTTCCAGATCTATGACGGCGGCGGATTCATCAACGACTTCACGGCCACCAACAGCACATTCTGGTCGGCCACGAGCAACCCTGTGCAATATTTCATCCGCTACAACAACTCCGGCCGCTGTGACCGCGCCGGTTATCTGACCAACTCCATCAACCTGAAGAGTTGCACCTTCTACAACATCGCCTACTCGGGACAGATGGCCAACCACAGCGGTTTTGACGGACGCAACACCTCCAACTACGACATCACCAACAACATCTTCGTTGACTGCGGAAACGGACAGGTGCCACGCCGTCTCACAGGCCGCATCAACACTTCAGCCGTCAACAACTGGGGATACAACACCTATTGGTATAACGGAGCTCCGGAGACCGAGGGATTCTCCACCAACACCTATGACCTGAGCAACAACGCCCTCCAGACCGACCCGGCGTTTGTCGATGCCGCCAACGGCAATTTCACGCCGACCGGAGCCGAGCAGGTGGCCCGCAAGACCGGAGACCCCCGCTGGTGGAATTAAGTCACCTTATGTAGAATCAACAAAGAAAACACGATATGAAAAGACAACACATCATCAGTTTATGCCTGGGCGCAGCCATGATGCTGGCTCCATCGATGGCCCAGGCACAGACCCAGACGGTGAAGGGTACGGTGCTCGATGAGACCGGAGAACCCGTCATCGGAGCCACCATCAAGATAGCGGGTCAGGCCCAGGGAGGTGTTGTGACCGACTTCGACGGCAACTACGAGATCGCAGTGCCGGAGAATGCGAAGATCACCATCACCTATATCGGTTATCTGCCCCAGACCGTGAAGCCCGGTGGCGTCATCCGCCTGGCCGAAGACCACCAGAGTCTTGAGGAAGTGGTGGTCGTGGGATACGGTTCACAGAAGATGAAGAACATCACCGGTGCCGTGGAGACCATCACCCCCAAGGAGATCCAGGACCTCTCTGTGGGAAGCCTTGGCGACGCCCTCGTTGGCATGTTCAACGGTGTCAGCGTGAGTGCCAACGGTTACCGTCCCGGTCAGAGTCCATCGCTCAACATCCGTCAGAGCGACGTGCTTGCCCGCAGTACCACCCCCGATGCCACCCGTGGCGGCGAGCCCGACCCTACCCCACTGTATGTGATTGACGGTTTCATCTCCACGGAGAGCGCCTTCAACAACCTCGACGTGAGTGAGGTGGAGAGCATCACCGTTTTGAAAGATGCCTCAGCCGCCGTCTATGGTGCCCGCGCCGGTTATGGTGTGGTGCTGGTGAAGACGAAACAAGGTCAGAACAGTGCCCCGAAGATCAGCTACTCCGGGCAGTTTGGCTGGACCGACGCCCTCTACACCCCGAAGATGCTCAGTGCCTACGACTACATGAAGGTGTACAACACCATCCGTGCCGCCAATACCTCGACACAGGACAACATCGAGATGCGCACCCAACTTTTCCAAGCCGACGAGATGGCAGCCGCCCGCGGCCTTGACTACAACCTGCTCGACAAGGAATGGAGCGCCGCCCTCACCCAGCGTCACAACATCAATGTGAACGGCGGCAATGACAAGGCCACCTATTTCGCCGGCGTGTCCTACTACACCCAGGACGGCAACATCGGCCGTCTGGACTACGACCGCTGGAATTTCCGTGCCGGCATCAACGCCAACATCGGCAAGCACGTGAAGACCGCCGTTCAGGTGAGCGGCGACTGGGGAGAGCGCAACAACTCCACCACACCCCAGGGCGGCGGCACCGACTTTGACTACAAATGGCTGATGACCCACCTGCGCTTCGTGCCCGACTATGCCGGCGGCTATCCCCTCGTCTATAGTGGCATGGAGAACGGCATCCCGACCAGTGCCACCCAGCTCTACAACTTCGCTGCCGTGCAGAACCACAGCGACAATGTGCAGAGCCAGTCCAACAACCTCAACATCAACGGCAGCATCGAGCTTGACTTCGCCTGGATCAAGGCATTGAAAGGTCTCTCCGCCAAGGTGTCTTATTCAAAGTCCATCAGCAACAGCAAGACCAACACCGTGCAGACCATCCAGGATGTCTATCGCCTGCTCAACCGCACCGGTTCAGGCGGCCACCTGTACACAGGCGACGGCGCTGTCTATAACGACAAGACCGTGAGCGTGCTCCGTCTGACGAGCAACGGTGGACTGCTGCGCCGCGACATGTCGCGTGCCGACAGTTACCAGTACAACTTCACGCTTCAGTATGCCCGTCAGTTTGGCCTTCACGACGTGAGCGGCCTGTTCTCCATCGAGAAGACCGAGGCCTGGAGCGAGCCCCTCTATGGCAGCATCACCGACCTCATCGCTTATCAGGACGGTCAGTCGAGTTCTGGAACAGGCGACAAGGATGTCAGCTTCAACCGCACGGAGAGCGGCATGCTCTCCTATGTGGGCCGTTTCAACTACGCCTACGCCAGCAAGTATCTCTTTGAGTTCCTCTTCCGTGCCGACGCTTCCACCAAGTTTGCACCGAAGAACTACTGGGGCAAGTTCCCGTCAATTAGTGCCGGTTGGGTGATTTCCGAGGAGGAATGGTTCCAGAACAAGGTGAAATGGGTGGATTTCCTCAAGTTCCGTGCCTCATGGGGCTTGATGGGCCGCGACAACATCCGCGCCTGGCTTTGGACCCAGTTGTATGAGCGCAACGCCGCCAAGGGAGCCATTTTCGGCAGCAACGGTCTGAACAGCAATGTGGGTTATGCCCTTGTGATGCCGAAGGCCGGTGTCAACTCCGATGTGCACTGGGACAAGACCTACAAGACCAACTTCGGTATCGACGCCCACTTCCTGCGCAACCGTCTGACCTTCGACTTCAACTTCTACTACGACCGCGGTCGCGAGTTGTTTGCCACCCGCACCGGCACCTCGATGTTCCCCACCACTGTCGGTACACAGGCCACTCCTGAGAACTACGGCGAGCTTGATGCCTGGGGCTGGGAGCTCAACGTCGGTTGGCGAGACAAGATCGGCAAGGACATCAACTACTGGGTGAAGCTGTCAACCGGATTCAGCGACAACAAGATGCTGGAGACCAATTTCCAGGCCATTCCCGAATTTGACGACATGGTCCGCGGTGAGCGCACCGACCGTGGTCTCTGGGGCTTCAAGTGCCTCGGCATGTTCAGGAGCTATCAAGACATCGAGGAATATTTCGACAAATACGGCATCACCGAGTACATGGGTATGACGAAGAGCGAGGTACGTCCCGGCATGCTCATCTACGAGGACATCCAGGGAGACAACAACGGTGACGGCACATACGCCGCCAAAGACGGCAAGGTGACCGCCGGCAACGACTACATCCGTCTGTCGGAATACTCCAGCAATCCCTACGGCTGCACGCTGAATTTCGGCGGCAACTACAAGAGTTTCTCCATTCAGGCACAGCTTTCGGCCAGTTGGGGAGCCAAGATGCTCGTGGGCAACGACTACCGTCAGGCCGCCAACAACTACGAGTATGAGAACATGCCCTCATCGTTCAACGACATGTTCAACTACCAGGACATCTACGATGCCAGCGGAGCCATCACTGTTCCCGTCAACCTGACCGGCAAGATGCCCAATATGCGTTACAGCAGCGTGAATGCCGCCGCTTCCTCTTTCTGGCTGATTGATGCCACAGCCGTGACCCTCCGCAACGTCACGGTGGCCTACACCCTTCCCCGCACCTGGGTGAAGCATCTTGGAATCAGCAGTGTACGCCTGAACCTCACTGTTCAGAATGCCATCAATTTCATCAACAACTACCCAGACAAGAGTTGGGCCTCATGGGCAGGCAGTTATGGCCGTTATCCCAACCTCCGCAAATACACGATGGGTATCAATGTTTCATTCTAATTTAACCAATGAGGAATATCAAGATGAAAAACAAGAACATATTTGGGAAGGCCGTTGTGCTGACCACCATCGTCCTGGGCGTATCATCATGCAGCGATGAGTTTCTGGAAGAGAAGAAGAACTACGGCAATTTCAACCAGACGACCGCCTACAGCGACTACAACGGAGCCCAGGAGCGTTTGAACAATCTCTACTACTGGATTCTGCCCACCTCAGACAGCGGTGACGGAAACGGCACCAACAAGCCCAATGACTGGACGCCTGTGGGCAATCCCGACAAGTGGTCAAAGAGCACCGATGAGTATGGAGGTTTCTCCATCTTCGTCAATCCCGAGGAAGAAATCACCTACAACTTCTCCGGCGCGAATTTCGACTTTTTCTACGTCGCCAACGATGTCTACAGTCCCTGGGGACATATCCGCAACTGCAATGACGTGATAGAAAACGTATTGAAGTCAGAACTGAGTGAAGAGCAGAAAAACGAGCTGCTCGGCCAGGCCTATTTCTTCCGCGCTTACATGTACTACCATCTGGTGACCATCTACGGTGGTGTGCCCATCATCGACCATGTGCAGGATCCTATCTTAGGCAAGGGCGGCGACGGCACCGATCTGATCGTACCCCGTCAGACCACCAAGGATTGCATCAATTTCATCTGCGAGGACTTCACCCGTGCTGCGCAGATGTTGCCCGCACGCTGGCCCAACGAAGCCCAGGATTTCGGTCGCATCACCTCCGGTCTGGCCCAGGCCATGCTTGGCAAGACCCTTCTCTACTACGCCAGTCCCGTCTTCAACCGTGCTGACGACGTCAGCCGTTGGGAAGCCGCCTACACCGCCAACAAGGCTGCCCTCGACAAGTTGACCCAGGGTCAATTTGGTTTGGTACACGCCACAGACGGAGGTGTGAACAACGGCGCCAACTGGGCCAAGATGTGGATGGACTACACCGGTTCTGACGGCAGTTTGAGCGAGGCCGTGTTCATCACCCTTCACAATACGAAGGACAATGTCTCCGGTCAACCCGACTACGGCAAATACAACCGTTGGGAACACAATATCCGCCCAAGGAACACCAATGGCAACGGCGGTTACACCCCGACAGCCGAAATGGTGGATCTCTTCCCCATGTCCGACGGTCTGAAGCCCGGTCAGAGCAGCATCCCCTATGACAAGCTGAAGTTCTGGCTCAACCGCGACCCCCGTTTCTACCGCACCTTTGCCTTCCCTGGTGTGGAATGGCAGTGGAGCGAGGGCGGCGTGAGTCTGTCGGATCCCTCCCTCAACGGCATCATCCCCTCCGACATCTACGACACCGGACGTAAATACTGTCTTTGGAGCTATATGTGGAACGACAAGGAAGAAGACCTCGACAAGGTGACCACCTCCAGTGGCTACTGGCCCGAGCTGCTCACCCAGTCGACCGACAAGGCCAGCAGCCACTCCATCTATGTGCGCAAGCGCACGGATGACCTGCATCTGCACAGCACTCCCTTCTATGAGTACATCAACAGCCAAAGCAACCCGAAAGGCTTCATGAAGAATGCCGCCCCGCTGTTGTCGATGCGCTATGCGGAGGTGCTGCTCAACTTTGCCGAGGCTGCCTGCGGAGCCGGACATTTCGACGAGGCCGTCAGTGCTCTTCAGAAGATCCGTGCCCGCGTGGGTTACACCTCAGCCAACAACTTCGGTCTGCCCACCGACATCAATGGTGACCGCGCCAAACTCTTCGCAGCCATCCTCTACGAGCGCCAGATCGAACTCGCCTATGAAGGCAACCGCTATGGTGACATGCACCGCTGGATGCTCTTCGACGGAGGCGAGGGACAGTCCTCCATCAAATCCACCTGGGCCCTCACCGGATTTGGCGGCAACACCTGCAACTACCTCGGTGTGAAGCCCCTCAACGGCACCAAGCGCCACCAGATCATCCTTTACTGTCTGGACGCCTCCACGACGGATCCCACAGAGGGCAACCGTCCAGCAGCCTTGACGCTGGATGAGGACATGAGCTATGTCAATGGCACTTACAATGACCCGAAGGTGAAGGAACTGGCCGAGTTCTACGAGATTTTCCTCGGCCGCAAGGACGTGAACCTCGACGGCAATGACGATGCCCTCACCATCAAGTATCGTCCGACCTATTATTTCCTCGGTTTGCGTCAGAACGCCATGCAGACCAACCCGACGCTGCATCAGACTGTCGGATGGCATGACCTGGGCCGCAATGCCGATGGTCTGTTTGACCCGCTGTCAGACACACTTCCCTGATGAAGGGCTGTGAACTAGCATAAGCCATTTGAGGGCACGCCGGTTGGCGTGCCCTCAAATGGCTTTTCAAGTATCACATTTTATTCATAATATGCGATTAATTTTGTTTTATGGTTAGAATCTTTTTCCATGTAGTATTTGATTCTTTCATAAGTATGGTAACTCACCGCAAAACAGCTTTCACTAGCCTTGGTCAGAGGAAAATTCACGCCCGGCAGATTGAACGGCAGCAATGTAGCCATGATGCTTGGATGAATATATATGCCCCGCTTCTCTGCATTGGAGTTGGTGTCACTCCATCCTTTGAGTTTGATGGCCTCCATTCCGTTTTTCATCTTTACTATTCCCTCCAAAGTATACACTCCAAGTGAAGAACAATTGCTGCCTATTTCGTTGCTGAATTCTGGCTTTGACGGGGTGCTCTTGCCTCCGCATCCATGAAGAACAACTCCTGAATAAATCAAGTCCGCTTCTTCATTGAATTTGTAAATAAAAAGTCGGTCTTGACAAGATGGTTTTGAAAAATCAACTACAATTTCGTAAGTATTTGGATATTCAGTTAAATATTTTGGTCTTTCTCTAAACCAGTCAGGGCCTCCTTTTGGGATACAGAAGGAGAGAATGACACCTGATAGGAAAACTACAGCTATAATCTTTCTAATCTTTTTCATTGTAATGTTTTTAGGACGACAAAGATAAGGTATTGATACTCCATTTCCAATAAAAGTTTAGGCTATTGTATGAACTTCCTAATTTGTTGTATGTATTATACAAATACCTCCCGTGAACCTGGCTTTCAGTGCGATGCCCACCACGAAGTCCATCTTCTGCCACCGCTCATGGTCTGCCGTGCCATCTGCTGCGCCGATTTCCGGCCGTGCTTCTGCTGAAAATGACACATTCTTTTCGTTTATCCCGAATTTTATTTGCACTGCGACTCTCATAATTCAAGTTTTTTATTTATTTTTGCAAAAAACCTAACCCAATGAAGAAATTAGTGATGATGTGTATGGCTGCAATTCTGGCAGGATGCAATGCCGTAGATATGGAAGAGAGAGTCAACGAACTTTACGAGAAAATGTCGCAAGAGGAGCGTATCGCCCAGTTGCGCAGTGGGTACATGAACGAATTCTTTGACAAGAATGGTGTGTTGGACACGGCCAAATGCCGCAAGGAGATAGCCAACGGCATAGGACATTTCTCGCAGTATGCCAGTCAGGCGCCCACTGATCCCAATGTCCTTCGCGACCGTGTGGCCGCCATGCAGGAATGGCTGATGAACAACACCCCCAATGGCATTCCAGCCCTCTTTCATGAGGAAGTGCTCTCGGGTGTCAACACCAGTGGGGCCACCATCTATCCCCAGCAGATAGGACAGGCCTGTTCGTTCAATCCCGTTCTGGCAGAGCTGAAGACCCAGCAGACAGGCATCGCCATGCGCAAGATGGGTGGTGTGCTGTCACTCTCGCCCATGGTGGATGTATGCCGCAACCCATCGTTCAACCGCCTCGAGGAATCCTACGGTGAGGATGGTTACCTCTCAGCTGTGATGGGCACCGCCTTTGTAAAGGGTTTGCAACAGGGAGACCTCCGGAAAGGCGTCGGCGCCTGTTCCAAGCACTACCTCGGTTATGGTGGTGGCGGCGATGCTGATGAAAAGGAAATGATGGAAGAGATTCTCCTGCCCCATGAGACAATGATCCGGTTGGCTGGCAGTAAGGTGGTCATGCCCGGCTATCATGCTGTCCATGGCACCAACTGTGTGGCCAACAAGGAAATTTTAGAGGACATCCTCAGAGGATATGTGGGTTTTGATGGTATGGTGGTGAGTGACTATACTGCCATTGACCAACTGCCCGACCAAGAAGATGCGGTCCATAAGGCAGCTGCAGCCATCAATGGTGGCAACGATGTGGACTTCCCACGGGGCGCCAACTATGCCCATCTGCAGGAAGCCATAGACAAGGGGCTGGTGAAGCCTGAGGTATTTGAGCGTGCGGTGAAGAACGTGCTGCGGCACAAATTCCGCGCTGGACTGTTGGACAAGAATCCCAATCTATACAGCAAGGAGCCAATCACCCTCGACAGTCCTGAGGAGCGGCAGACGGCCTACGACATCGCAACACAGTCGGTGGTGCTTCTGGAGAATAATGGAGTCCTTCCCTTGAAGGACAATCAGAAGATACTCCTTACGGGGCCCAATGCCAACTCCATGTGGGCCATGTGTGGAGACTATTCCTTCCCTGCCATGTCCTATTTCTGGAAAATGGTCACCGAAGATCTGGATCACCCCCACGTCATCGGACTGCTTGAGGGAATGAAATCCCGCAAGCCATCTGGCGTGGAAATCCTGTATTCCCGTGGCTGCGACTGGACCGAGGTGGTTGAGACCAAATACACCAAGGCCGGCGATGAGCGAGCATGGGACTTTTATATTCTGAACCGCAAGGTTGACTCAGGTGAGAAAGCCGACAAGCAAGAGGCATTGCAGATGGCCAGCCAATGTGACATCATCGTTGCTGCCGTGGGCGAGAATGTGATGCTCTGTGGTGAGAACCGCGACCGTCAGGGTCTCCGGCTTCCTGGCAAACAGGAGCAATACGTCGAAGAACTGCTGAAGACCGGCAAGCCTGTCGTGCTCGTCGTCTTCGGTGGTCGGGCACAGGTGATCTCAGGCATCGCCGAGCGATGCGCGGCTGTCATCCAGGCATGGTATCCCGGTGAGGAGGGTGGCAACGCTGTGGCTGATATCCTCTATGGAAAGGTTTCTCCCTCTGCCAAACTCTCCGTCAGCTATCCCAACACAGAGATCAACGAACCCATCTGCTATAACTATTCCGCCAAACCTGACCCACGTATCCAATGGCCATTCGGTTACGGCCTGAGCTATACCACGTTTGAATACAGCAACCTGGTTTTGAACAACGAGGTGCAGACTACCGACAAGGAAGTCGCCGTCACTTTTGATGTGAAAAACACGGGACAGATGGCAGCTGATGAGATCTGCCAGATCTATCTCTCGCCTACCGACGACAGTCAGCAGATACGTCCCATACAGTTGCAAGGCTTTGCCCGTGTGTCACTCCAGCCAGGAGAGACCAAGAAAGTGAAAGTGACCCTTCAAACCGAACAATTCGGCTACTACAGCCATGAGGGCCAACGCCAATGGAACATCACTCCCGGCACGTTTATGGTGAAGGTAGGAGCATCCTCTACCGACATCCGACTGCAAGAAAAAGTCACGTTGAAGGGTGACCCCATCAACAAGCCTCTGCGTGAGAAATATTTCTCAGAGAGCGTGGTGGAGTAAATACAGCGAATGAATTGGATGACCTTGAACATTTGATAACGAAAGCACCATGACCGTAAGACGATTTTGCCTCTCACTGCTGTGCCTCGGTCTCTGTATGGGACTTTATGCGCAGAAGAAGCTCAAGAAGGAACTATATGTTCCGATGGACTATTCCACCTGCGGGTATCATGCCTCGGAAGAAGCGATTCCCGACGTGGAGGGCAGTATGCTTATCTCATGGCAGGAAGGAGACTGTTCAGGGCTGATCCAAGAAGCCATCGATGCGCTATCAAGACAAAAGCCTGATGCCAAAGGGCATCGGGGCACCATCCTTCTCGGCGAGGGGAGATACCGTCTGGACTGTCCGCTGCGCATCACGGCATCCGGCATCGTGGTCAGAGGGATGGGAAAGGGAAAGACGACTCTGGTGAAGCATGGCTATGACCGAGGGGCAATTATATATGTAGAAAGCCCTCACCTGACCTCTCCCAGGGGGAGAGGGAATGATAACCCTCACCTGACCTCTCCCGGGGGGAGAGGGAATAGCGACCCTCACCTGGCCTCTCCCGGAGGGAGAGGGAATAATGACCACCTGACCTCTCCCAGGGGGAGAGGGAATGATAGTCTTTTCCTGGCGGCGGAGACTTTTCCTGCTGGCACGACGACCCTCACGGTGAAACGGGTGGATCATCAACTGAGAGTGGGCGACCGGATCCACATCGTCCGTCCCTCGACCAGGGAATGGATTGAACATCTGAAAATGGAGGATTTCGGAGGTGGCCTGGACTACACGGGATGGAAGCCTACAGACATCGATATCACCTGGGACCGCACCATCACGGCTATTGACGGGAGCACCATCACCATCGACGCCCCTATCACCACAACACTCTCTCCCCGTTACAGCGGAGCATTTCTCCTCAGACACGCAGCAGACCGTGAAATCACGGAATGCGGCATCGAGAACCTGACGCTGGAGTCGGAAGTCAACAGCTGGAATCCCAAAGACGAAGACCACTGTTGGGACGGCATCTTTATGGACAATGCGCGTGACTGTTGGGTGCGCCGTGTCGATTTCCGCCATCTGTCGGGCAGTGCGGTCAACTTACAGAAAGGCACCAGCCGCATCACCGTGGAGGACTGCATCGCCACAGACCCCGTTTCGGAAGAGGGAGGCTGGCGCCGGCAGGTTTTCCTTACACGCGGTCAGCAGACCCTTTTCCAGCGCTGTGTCTCGCGGCATGGCATCCATGACTTCGCGGCAGGCTATTGTGCTGCAGGCCCGAATGCTTTCGTGCAATGCGAAGGCGAGGAATCACTCGGATTCAGCGGCAGCATCGGTTCTTGGGCAACCGGTCTGTTGTTTGACATCGTGAATATCGACGGCCACGACATCCGTTTCGGCAACCTCGACCAATTCCAATTCGGCACAGGGTGGAACACCGCCAACTCGATGCTCTGGCAGTGCACCGCCTCCACCATCACCTGTTACTCCCCCGACGAAGAAAACCGATGCAGTGCACACGGATGCTGGGGCACGCTCACCGGAGACGGAGAATGGACCAGCAGCAACGACCACGTGTCACCCCGTTCACTCTTCTACGACCAATTGGAGCACAGGCTCATCTCCCAAGGACAAGACTCGGCCGCCGTTGCCTCACTGATCAAGCGAAGCGCCCATCTCCTCCCCCGCTCCACCAACGCCACCAGTTCCCCGACAGTGGAACAAGCCATGCAGTTGGCGCAGGAGTCACTCACCACCCCCCGCATGACCCTTGAGATGTGGATGGACAGCATACCCTACCATGCTCCGCTGACAGTCAAAAAACCCGCCGTGGCGCGCAAAAAAAGCAAGGAATCTCAAGAATGGGATTCCCTGAAGACCTTTGAGAACCTGCACGGACACCTCGCCGCCGACGGGCTGCTGCTCACCGGCAACCAATACGACATCCCCTGGTGGAGCGGCCGGGTGAAAGACAACTTTGTGAACAACGGGGCACGCCCTGCCATCACCCGTTTCGTACCGGGACGGGAAGGCACGGGATGGACCGACCGCATCGACTCCGTCGTCGGATACCTCTCTGCCCATCACTTCAGCAGTCTGTATCACCATTACGGTCTTTGGTATGACCTCCGCCGCACCGACCATGAGCGGGTAAGACGCGCTGACGGCGATGTGTGGGCACCCTTCTACGAACAGCCCTTTGCCCGCAGCGGTCAGGGCACGGCCTGGGATGGACTGTCGCGCTATGACCTCACCCGTCCCAACCACTGGTACTGGCAAAGACTCAGAAGCTTTGCCACCCAAGCTGCGGAACAGCGCATCCTGCTCTTCAACTGCCATTATTTCCAGCACAACATCCTTGAGGCCGGTGCCCACTGGGTGGATTGTCCCTGGCGGCCTGTCAACAACATCAATGCCACCCGTTTTCCAGAACCCGTGCCTTTCGCCGGCGACAAGCGCATCTTCATTGCCGAACAATTCTACAACGAAGAGGACAGCGTGCTGCGCCCCCTTCACCGCCAATATATCCGCATGTGCCTGGACGAATTGAGTGCCCAGCCCAATGCCGTGCACCTGATCAGTGAAGAATACACGGGTCCGCTGCATTTCATCCGTTTCTGGTTGAAGACCATCGCTGAATGGGAGGCCGAGACCGGTGAGCATCCGCTTATCGCACTGAGTTGTACGAAAGATGCCCAAGACAGTATCCTGGCCGACCCCGAACTGAGCCAGGTGGTTGATATCATCGACATCCGCTATTGGCATCATAACACCACAGAGACCTGGGCACCGGAAGCCGGCCGCAACCTGGCCCCACGCCAGTGGATGCGCAAATGGCGCGTCGGAAAGACCGGCTTTGACGAAGTCTATCGTGCCGTGCGGGAATACCGCGAACGTCATCCCGGGAAAGCGGTCACCTATTTCGCACAGCAATATCCCGAGAACGGCTGGGCAGTGCTGATGGGTGGAGGGTCGCTGCCCAACATCCCTCTTCGTGCAGAGCAAGGAAAACTGCAGCGCACCCTGCTGGCAGACCTCTGCAAGATGCGTCCCATGGATGCAGAAGGAGGCCTCGCCATCGGTGACGAAAAGACGGGTTATCTCATCTACGGCCAAGGAGGCCATGCAAGTCTGACCATACGGCCAGGCCGATATGCCCTGTATGCCGTTCAGCCCAAGACCGGAGAGGTCACTCTCGCAGAGAAAGCCTCAAAACGAGACGGGGTGTACAACGCCCAAACGGAGTCGGGGAAAATCATCTGGCTGAAGAAGGAGTGATGGGACGATGAACGTCTCGAACTTTGAGAAAAATCACTTTCTTTGATACAAAATATCAAAAATTCATGTTTTTTTCAGATCATTCCGATTAATTTTGCAAATTGAAAACAATCTACACTACAAATCAACCTAATGATAGACTTTGCATACCTGTACGACAAACACATTGACAACCTCTTTGCCTTCGGTTCGCGTTTCACGACCGACCGTGAGATGGTGAAAGACTGCATCCACGACGTTTTCGTGAAGCTATTCGCCAAAGGAGAGGCCCTCAATGCTGTCGAAAATCTGGAGAGTTATCTTTACATCTCGCTCCGCAACCGCATCAACGATGAATTCCGCCGCAACCTGCATTTATGCGACAATGAAATCAATGACCTCTGCATGCGCCCTCTTGTCGAGGCCGAAGAATACCATGCCGAGAAAATGGAGCGCCAAATGGCTCTCACTTCCAGTATCGAGAGGTATTTCAACAAGCTCTCACCCCGCCAGCGGCAGATCATCAACCTCTACTATCTGGAGCAGCGGAAATATGATGACATCTGTCAAATCATGGGCATCAACTACCAGAGTGTCCGCAATCTGATGCACCGCAGCATCAGCCGGTTGCGGAAATATGCGGCACAGATGCAGCCGGCGGTATAGGAATCTGGCTCATCAGCTAAAAAAACGGCATTTGGCTGGGTACAAGAAGCCAAGTCGTCGGTCTTTAGGATGTAAGAGAGTTCTTAAAGACGACAACTATGGCTAACGAAGATACCCAGCAAACGAAGGAAGCCCTGCAAATCTACCAATGCAGGTTTCATGGCATGTCGCTCGAGGAAAAAGAAGAACTGAAGCAGCGCATCGTCATCGACATCGGTTTGGCTGCCAAGAATTAGAACTTTTTAGTTACAAAGTCACGTATCTTGCGTCCTATTGATATATGAGCAAGATACGTGTTTTTTTATGCCTGGCATTATGGCTGGCAGCCATGGATGCCGTGATGGCGCAGGAGCGCTATCAGGTGGGAGTTTGTGACTGGATGGTGCTGAAACGCCAGAAACTCGGAGCCTTCGAACTGGCCAAGCAGTTGGGCTGCGACGGTTTGGAGATGGACATGGGTTCACTCGGTCAGCGCGACACCTTTGAGAACAAATTGCGCATACCCAAGGAAGCCGCCCTTTTCAAGAAGACCGCCGACAGTCTGGGCATTCAGGTGGGAGCAGTGGCCATGAGCGGATTCTACGCACAGGATCTCACCAAGAAAGACACTTATCTCTCGCTTGCCGAAGACTGTTTCGACACGATGGACAAGATGGGCGGTGTGACGGTGGCCTTCCTGCCTCTGGGCGGTTGCGGCAACGACTGGACCACCAACAAGGCGAAGCGGACCATCATCGTCAGTCGCCTGCATGAGATCGGCGAGGCCGCCAAGTCGCGGGGCAAGCGCGTGGGCATCGACACCCCCCTTGACGCCAAGGGCAACCTCCGCTTGCTCAAGGAAATCCACAGCGACGGAATCGGCATTTTCTATAAATTCCAGACCATCATTGAGAACGGCTGGGACCTGTGTAAGGACATGGCCCGTCTCGGAAGCAAGAACATCTGTGCCATCCATGCCTCCAACACCGACAAGGTGTGGTTGCGGGAAGACTCCTGCGTCAACCTGCCCGCCATCAAACAGACCCTTGACCAGATGGGATGGAGCGGATGGTTGTTTGTGGAGCGCAGCCGCAGCACGAAGATGGTGAGAAACGTGAAGATGAACTACGGCAACAACGTGCGCTACCTGAAAGAAGTGTTCAACAGTTATCCTGCTCCTGCTGTCACCCTCCAGTCGGAGGGCCGTGACCCCGGTTATGTGAAGACCATCATCGGCCGTGCCGAGAAGGCCACCGACGAGTTGAGCATCACCTGGACCCCCATGGGAGAGAATGTGCGCAACATCATCGCCAACCGCTATTTCGCCCTCAACGACATCTATGCCGAGCGCGACTCCCTCAAGAAGACCGACAAGGCCCTTGCCGCCGCGCAATGCGATGCCAGACTCTACCGCAGCCATTTCGGTTTCGACGCTGACCTCTCGAGGTATCTCAAGCCACAGGAAGTGGAGCGTGTGAAAGACGTCATGACCTTCGACGTGGTGAAGGTCACCTACGACGCCTACTGCGACATGATCCCCTCGTTGACCACTGAGGAGAAAGCGCAGATACTCCTTTGGTTGAAAGAAGGACGTGAACTGGCCATCGACGCAGAGAGCAGCAACAAGAAGCATGAGACCTTCAAGAAATACAAAGGCCGCATCAACAACTATCTCTCACAGCGCGGATACGACATCCAGAAAGAACGCGAGGCATGGGAACAGCGGCTGAAGACCCAAACCAAGAAATGAGATGAAGAGTTATTTGATCGCTTTAGGAATGCTGGTCTCCGTGCCAGTCATGGCCCAGCAAGGCGGGCTGACCCTTACCAGCGGCAGCCCCTACTCCATCATGACATCCACACCCCTTGATGCCGTGACCTGGACAGGCGGATTCTGGGGCGAGCGTTTCGGCGTGCTGAGCCAGACCTCCGTGAAGAGCATGTGGCAGACGTGGCAGAGCGACGAGGGAAAAGGGTTCAACAATTTCCTCATCGCCTCCGGCGAGAAGCGCGGCGAGCATCACGGCCCTCCCTTCCATGACGGAGACATGTATAAATGGCTTGAGGCCGTGGCTGCCATCTATGCCGTGAACAAAGACCCCCAGCTCGACCAAATCATGGACCGCTTTATCGGTTGTGTGGTGAAATCGCAGCGGGCAGACGGATACATCCATACCCCGGTCATCATCGCTGAGTTGAACAAGCGGCTGAACACCGCCGCCAGTGACAGTGACGACAACACCGTCGTGGGCACAGCCGTGGGCACCAAAGACGATTCAGCCTTCGGCAACAGGCTCAATTTCGAGACCTACAACCTCGGCCACCTCATCATGGCCGGCATCATCCACAAGCGCGCCACCGGAAAGACGACCCTCTTCAACGCAGGTGTCAAAGCCGCCGATTTCCTCTATGCGTTCTGCAAGAATTCCCCCGAAGAACTCGCCGGCAATGCCATCTGTCCGTCACACTACATGGCCATTGCCGAACTCTACCGGGAGACACATGACCCCAGATACCTTGAGTTGTCGAAGCAGTTCATCGACATCCGCGGCATGGTAAAGAACGGCACCGACGACAACCAGGACCGCATCCCCTTCCGCGAGCAATACCAGGCCATGGGACATGCCGTGAGGGCCAACTACCTCTATGCCGGCGTGGCCGACCTCTATCTGGAGGCAGGAGAAGTGCAGTTGATGAAAAACCTCACCTCCATCTGGGCAGACATCGTCGGGCGCAAGATGTATATCACCGGCGGTTGCGGAGCCCTCTATGACGGCACCTCTCCCGACGGCACCGACTACAAGCCCGACAACATCCAGAAAGTACACCAGAGTTACGGCCGCCCCTATCAGTTGCCGCAATCGACCGCCCACAACGAGACCTGTGCCAATATCGGCAATCTGTTTTTCAACTGGCGCATGCTGCAGGCCACCGGCGAGAGCAAGTATGGAGACCTTGTGGAGAACTGTCTCTACAACAGCATCCTGAGCGGCATCTCGCTCGATGGCGAGAAATACTTCTACACCAACCCCATGCGCATGAGCAACGACCTGCCCTACACCCTTCGCTGGCCCAAGGAGCGGAAGAAATACATCAGTTGTTTCTGCTGTCCTCCCAACACGCTCCGCACCCTGTGTGAAGCCCAGGACTATGCCTACACCTTAGGAAAGAATGAAATCTACGTTCATCTCTTCGGCGACAACCAGTTGCATGTGCAACTGGACGGTGTCGGTGAACTGACCCTCACCCAAACCGGCGACTACCCCTGGGACGGCAGGATGACCTTTGAGATCAAACAGCTGAAAGGCAAGAAACCCTTCAAGTTGAAATTGCGCCGTCCATCCTGGTGCGAGGAAGTGCATGTGAGCAGGAACGGACAAGACCTCTCCACCTCCATCACCGAGGAGAGAGGATATGTGGTCATCGATGCCACCTGGCGGAAAGGAGATGTCGTGGTCTATGACATGGTCATGCGCACCCACATCGTGGAGGCCAATCCGCTGGTGGAGGAAGCCCGCGGACAGGTTGCCGTTCAACGAGGTCCCATTGTCTATTGCGCTGAGAGCCAGGATCTCAACGGAATAGCCATCGATGACATCATCATTCCCGTCGAAGCCCGTTTCCATCCCGTTGAGACACGGATTGACAACAGCCGCATCATGGCCCTCGAAGGAGAGGTCATGGTGAGAGAATCCGCCACCTGGAGCGGCACCCTCTACCGAGATGTCACAGCCCGCAAGCAACGTAAAACCATCCGCCTCATCCCCTACTACGCCTGGGGGAACCGCGGGAAAAGTGAGATGACCGTATGGATGCCCGCAGGATATTGACGATACTGGCGACAGTGCTTTTTGTATCTGTCTGTCCAGCTGCCAACGCCGGCTTCACCCTCAAGGTGGAGCCTGGTGTGTTTACGATAGAGCATGCCCTTCAGGAAGCCCGGCTGCGCCGTCTGCATGAAGGAGGGGATCGGGCCGTCATCCGTCTGCAACCCGGCATCTACCGGTTGTCGCAGCCCATCATCCTCCGTCCGGAGGACAGCGGCACCACCCTCATCGCCGACGGCGATGTGAAGATCTCTGGCGGCGTGGCCATCAAAGGCTGGCGCAAACAAGGAAAACTGTGGGTGGCCGACGTGCCCGAATGGAACGGCCGTCCCCTGGAATTCCGGCAGATGTGGGTGAATGGCAGGAAAGCCATCCGGGCGCGCGACGTGGAAGACCTGGAGAAGATGTGGCGCATCTGCAACATCGACAAGAGCAAGGAGGTGCTGTATGTGCCGGCTGCCGCCGTCAGGAAAGTTCTGCATGCCACCCATGTCGAGATGGTGCTTCATGAGATGTGGTGCATTGCCAATCTCCGCATCAAGAACATCGAAATCCTGGGCGACAGTGCCGCCGTGACGTTCCACAATCCCGAGAGCCACGTCCACTTCATGCACCCATGGCCCTCACCCATGGTCAACACCGACGGCCACAACTCCGCTTTTTACCTCACCAACGCCAAGGAACTGCTCGACAGTCCCGGAGAATGGTATCTCGATGCCA
This sequence comes from uncultured Prevotellaceae bacterium, assembly GCA_902776475.1. Lineage (GTDB taxonomy): Bacteria > Bacteroidota > Bacteroidia > Bacteroidales > Bacteroidaceae > Prevotella. The sequence goes on from CACYQD010000004.1 coordinate 198,229, forward strand.
AAGCCCAGCGGCTGTACTATATGCCCCGACAGGGAGAGGACATGACGAAGGCTGAGGTGGAGGTGCCCGCACTTGAGACACTGGTCAAGGTAGAAGGCACCCCCGACCGAAGAGTGACCGATGTCACCATCCAGGGCATGACGTTCTGCCATACGACCTGGATGCGTCCGAGCATCATGGGCCATGCCCCGCTGCAGGCCGGCATGTATATGATTGAAGCCTATAAGATCAAGCCACAGATCTCAAGACCCAACGGTGACCACAAACTCGACAACCAAGGATGGGTGGGACGGCCCGCCGCCGCCATAGCCGTCGATGGAGCACGGGGCGTGGTGATCACCGACTGCATGGTGACCCACTGCGCTTCCACCGCCATCGACATCCATCAATATGCCGCCGACTGCATGGTGGCCAACTGCGACCTCATCGACATCGGCGGGACGGGAATCCTGGCCGGCACTTTCGGTCCTGAGGGCCATGAGGCCCACCTGCCCTACCAGCCCACCGACTTGAGCAGTCTCTGCACCGGTCTGCAGATACTCAACAACCGCATCGACGATGCCGCCAACGAGGACTGGGGATGTCTCGGCATCGGAGCTGGATATGTGCGCGACATCCGCATCGAAAACAATGAGATTGCCCATGTCTCCTACACCGGTATCAGTCTGGGCTGGGGCTGGAACCAGCAGACCTGCGCCATGGCCAACAACCTGGTGCGGGGCAACTACATTCATCACTATGCCCGGCACATGTATGACACCGCCGGCATCTACACCCTCGGCGCTCAGCCCCACACCTTCATCGAGGAGAATGTGGTGGAAGACATCTGCACGCCCGGCTACGTGCATGACCCCGAACATTGGTTCTACCTCTACACCGACGAGGGATCATCGTACATCACCCTGCGCAACAACTGGACACCTTCAGAGAAATACCTGAAGAATGCCAACGGTCCCGGCAACACCTGGGAAAACAATGGTCCGCAAGTGGCCGACAGCATCAAGGCCAATGCCGGACTGCCCAAATTCAGAAAAACATCCAAATAACCTGCTAAAAATATCAAATCATGACCCATCATCTTGACAGCAAGCCCTTGAGCGGCATCATACCACCCCTGGTCACCCCACTGATTGACAACGAGCATCTCGACATCGACAGTCTGGAACGGCTCATCGAACACCTCATCGAGGGAGGGGTGCATGGCCTGTTCATCCTGGGGACGACAGGAGAGGAACAAAGTCTCAGCTACAAGCTCCGTCAGGAGATGATCATGCAGTCGGCACGCATCAACCGGGGCCGTCTGCCATTGCTGGTGTGCATCACCGACACCTCGATTGTGGAGAGCATCCGCCTGGCCAGGATAGCTGCCGAGAGCGGAGCCGACGCCGTCGTCTCTGCCCCACCCTATTACTTTGCGCCCGGCCAGCCCGAACTGGCTCAGTTTTACGAGGAACTGGTGCCGCAGCTTCCACTGCCCGTGTTCTTATACAACATGCCCTCACATGTGAAAGTGAGTTTCTCGCCCGCGACCGTGCGCCGGATTGCACGCAATCCGCAAGTGGTGGGTTTCAAGGACTCCTCGGCCAATGCCGTCTATTTCCAGTCTGTGCTCTATGCGATGCGCGAGCGGCCCGATTTCTCGATGCTCGTCGGTCCTGAAGAGATCACAGGAGAATGTGTGCTCTTGGGCGCCCATGGCGGTATCAATGGCGGTGCCAACATGTTTCCGGAACTATATGTCGGCATGTATGATGCCGCCAAGTCGGGAGACTTGTCCCGCATCCTCCAGTACCAGCAAACCATCATGCAAATCTCCACCACCATCTATACGGTGGGGCAACATGGTTCCAGCTATCTGAAAGGGTTGAAATGCGCCCTCTCGCTGCTTGGCATCATCCATGACGACTTCGTCGCCTCACCCTTCTACAAATTCAACCCCCCAGAGCGCGAAAAGATCGCAGCAGCCCTGTCGGCCCTGCCCATTGAAAACGGAAAGCTGAAGTTATGAAAACCATCGACCTCATCATCTTCCTGGCATTTACCCTCGGTGTGGTGGTCTTTGGCTGTTCATTCTACAAGAAAGGCAACACCTCATCCGACTTCACACAGGCAGGACGATCATTGCCCGGGTGGGTTGTCGGCATGAGCATTTTCGCCACCTATGTGTCGAGCATCAGCTACATCGGTTATCCAGGCAAGGCGTTCGCCTCCAACTGGAATGCCTTTGTCTTCTCGCTTTCCATTCCGGTGGCCAGCTATTTCGCCGCTCGCTATTTCGTGCCTTTCTACCGCAAGGGAGGCAGCGTGTCGGCCTACACCTTCCTGGAGAAAAAGTTTGGCCGCTGGGCCAGGCTTTATGCTTCCGCCTGTTATCTGCTGACCCAATTCGCCCGCATGGGCAGCATCCTCTATCTGCTGGCCGTCCCCATGCATATCCTGATGGGATGGAACCTGCATGTGGTGATCATCACCACCTCCCTGGCCATCATCGTCTATTCGATGCTGGGTGGACTGAAAGCCGTCATCTGGGCCGACGCCATCCAGGGGCTGATACTCATTGGCGGAGCCATCCTCTGTCTTCTGATTCTCTGTTTCTCCATGCCGGAGGGACCAGCGCAGGTGTTTGACCTGGCCATCCATTCTCCCGAAGGCAACAAATTCTCCTTGGGCGCTTTCACTTCAGACCTGACGACCTCCACCTTCTGGGTATGCCTGATCTACGGCATTTTCATCAATCTCCAGAACTACGGCATCGACCAGAACTACGTGCAGCGCTATCATGCTGCGAAGACCGACCGTGACGCCCGTTTTTCCGCCTTGTTCGGAGGATACCTGTTCATCCCCGTATCTGCCCTGTTCTTCCTCATCGGGTCAGCACTCTACAGCTATTACACCGCACATCCCGGACTGCTGCCCGCCGACATTGCAGCCAAGCCCGACTATGTGTTTCCGTTCTTCATCGTACACGGTTTGCCCATGGGACTGCGCGGTCTGCTGATCGCCTCCATCTTCGCAGCAGGCATGAGTACGGTATCCACAAGTGTCACCTCAGCCGCCACCATCATCCTCACCGACTACTACAAACCCTTGGTCAAAAAGAGCAGCGAACGGCAGGACCTGTTTGTGCTGAGACTTTCGAGCTGTCTGGTCGGCATCATCGGCATCGCCATTGCCATCGCGATGCTCAGCGTGGAGAGCATCATTGACGCCTGGTGGAAACTATCGTCCATCTTCTCGGGTGGCATGCTCGGACTATTCCTCCTGGGCATTCTGCCCCGTCGCATCGGCAAGATCCCGGCCCTTCTGGGATGCATCTGCGGCATTGCCGTCATCGCATGGATCTCCTTGGCCGCCACCATCGACCTGCCGGGTCTGCATCTGCATGAATACCTCGCCATCGTCGTGGGCACGACCACCATCTTCGTCGTGGGATTCCTGCTCTCCTATCTGTGGAAGAAGAGCACTTCGTCCATATCATCACACCAAAGGAAAAAGCATGAAAACAGATAAAGCCACATGGATCTGGTATCCAGGAGATTTCGAAATCTGGTTGGGCAACAAGTTCAACAACCGCCGCACGGAGCGCGGAGCGATGTTTCCACCCTTCTGGAAGCAAGACAGTCACTGGGCGACGGTGGAATTCAGCAAGTCCGTTGAACTTCAGCGCACCGAAAGGGTCACCATCTACACTGAAGGCGACTTCAACCTGAAAATCGACGGCATCCTCCAGTTTGGCATGCCTGAGACCTTCCTGGTTCCCCGAGGCCGGCATGAGATCAACATCAAGGTGCACAACCCTGCCACCCCTCCTGCCCTGTTTCTTGAAGGCGAGACCCTCAAAAGCGATGGCAGTTGGCTGGCCACCTTCGAAGACAAAATCTGGATAGACGAACACGGCGTGGCCCACGGGTCAGGCCAATATGTCACCGCCGGACAATGGAACTTCGATGACCCCGAACAAGGTCCGTCCACATTCGCCCTGCCGCGCCGCAGAGTATCCCCCACGGTTGGTCTGGAGGAACTGGAAGGCCGCGGCATATTGGCGGATTTCGGCAAGGAGACCATGGGGTATCTTGTATTGAGAGACATTCAGGGCGAGGGCCTGCTCAACATCTATTACGGGGAGAGCCGGGAGGAAGCGCTCGACAAAGCCTACTGCGAGACGCTCGACCAGATCGAGGTGGTGGCGGACGGTTTTATCGACGACTCCACCAACCATTTCACGGACCGAACCCCTGACTACACCCTCCGGCATAGCAAGGCATTCAGATACGTCTATCTCGAAGGCAGCGGGAGCGTCAGGATCGGCGGAGTGGAGATGGACGAAGAATACGCACCTCAAGACCTTTCGCGCAGCGGCAGTTTCCGTTGCAATGATGACGAGGTGAACCGCATCTGGGACATATCCTCCTACACCATGGACCTGACCACGAGGGAGTTTTTCGTCGATGGCATCAAGCGCGACCGGTGGGTCTGGAGCGGTGACGCCATCCAGAGCTATCTGATGAACTACTACCTGCGCTTCGACACGGAATGCGTGAAACGCACCATCCGCCAGTTGCGCGGCAAGGATCCTGTGACCGCCCATGTCAACACCATCATGGACTACACTTTTTACTGGTTTAAGTCGATACACGATTGCTACCTCTACACCGGTGAGTTGGAGTTTGTCCGTGAACTCTACCCCAAAATGCGGACACTGATGGCCTATTGCCTCGGCCGTACCGACAAGGACGGAATGGCCGAAGCCCAGTCCGATGACTGGGTCTTCATCGACTGGGTGGATTTCCCCATGCACAAGCGCGGCAAGGTATGCTTTGAGCAAATTCTCTTCTGCAAGGCTCTCGAGACAATGTCGGTCTGTGCTGCCCTTCTGCGGGACCATCCCTTGCAGGATCCGCCCCAGGGCAGTATTACGACAGAGGAATATGCCGCTGACGCCACGCGCTATGGTCATCTGCACGAAGACCTGCTGGAGAAAACCCACCGCACGTTTTGGGACAAGGAGCATGGGGCCTTCATCCATGCCATCGAAGACGGGAAGCCCAATCCGATGATCACCAAATTTCCCAATATGTTCGCCCTCCTCTACGGTTATGCTCCAGCGAAGATGCGCGATGCCATTCTGAGGAATGTGCTGCTCAATCCTGAAGTGGAAGCCATCACCACCCCATATATGCGTTTCTATGAGTTGGAAGCCCTCTGCCAGACAGGACAGCAGTCCACCGTGCTGCAAGAGATGAAGTCGTACTGGGGAGGCATGGTACGCGAGGGTGCCACCACATTTTGGGAGAAATACATCCCCACGGAGAGCGGCACGCAGCATCTGGCCATGTATGGCCGCCGCTACGGCAAGAGCCTGTGCCATGCGTGGGGAGCCAGTCCGCTCTATCTGCTGGGCCGCTATTATCTCGGCGTGCGGCCGACCAAGGCCGGCTATGAGGAATATGAGGTCTCTCCATGTCTCGGAGGACTCGAATGGATGGAAGGCGATGTCCCTACCCCGTTCGGCAAGATCCATGTCAGGGCGGAGAAAGGCTCCATCACCGTGCGCAGCGATGGCGGAAAGGGGACACTGGTCATCGGCGACCGCCGCATCGATATCCCTGTAGGAGAGGCTGTCGGTGCGAGGTGGGAGATGGATTGAGGGGATGAGCGAGATGGGCGATGTGGGCGAGATGGGCGGTAATGGGCGAGATGGGCGGAATGGGCGAGATGGGCGGAATGGGCGATGTGGGACCCTCACCTGACCTCTCCCAAAGGGAGAGGGATTGAATTGTCTGAAGGGAGAAGGATTGAATTGTCTGTAGGGAGAGGGATTGAATTGCTTGTAGGGAGAGGGATTAAAAGAGAAACACTTTTTAAGACATATTTTATGAAAAAGACGTTGATGATTTCGTTGGCCATTTGGGTGCTTGCCTTGCCATTGTCGGCACAGGTGAGCGTGAAGAACCTGGCCCCTTCACCCCAAACTGAGTATGCCGCAGGCATCGCCCGCAAGGTTGAAGGAAAATACAGGATACGTATCTCTATTTCCAGCACGGGGGAGCCCGAAGGATTCACCCTGAGACGTCGGGGCAGGAAAATCGAAATCATCGGCAACGACGGCAGCGGAGCCATTTATGGTGCCAACCGTCTGGTGGAATGGAGCGAGACCGACCCCACTCTGAAAACGCTGGGCACCCACTCCGAAGTTCCCGGAATGAAATTGCGCGGAGCCTGTGTGGGCATGCAGAAGACCATCTACCTGCCAGGGCACCGGGTGTACGAATATCCTTATACACCCGAAAACTTCCCTTGGTTCTATGACAAGGACCTGTGGTTGAGATACCTCGACCTGTTGGCCGAGAACAACATGAACACCCTGTATCTTTGGAACGGGCATCCCTTCGCCTCCCTGGTGAAACTCGACGACTATCCTTTTGCCCCCGAAGTGGATGAAGCCACCATGCGCAAGAACCAGGAGATGTTCACCTTCCTCACCACCGAAGCCGACCGCCGTGGCATCCGCGTCATCCAGATGTTCTACAACATCATCGTGTCGAAGCCCTTTGCCGACCACTACGGCATCAAGACCCAAGACCGCAACAGGCCCATCACACCCCTCATCGCCAACTACACCCGGAAGAGCATCGCCGCCTTTGTATCGCAATACCCCAAAGTAGGTTTTCTGGTCTGTCTGGGAGAAGCCATGTCGGGTATCGACACCGATATCCAATGGATGACCGAGACCATCATCCCCGGCATCAAGGACGGCCTGGCCGCCTCCGGACGCACCGACCTGCCACCCATCATCCTGCGCTCGCACGACACCGACGGTCCTGCCGTCATGAAGGCGGCGCTTCCCCTGTATCCCAACATCTACACGATGACGAAATACACGGGAGAGTCGCTCACCACCTATGAGCCCGGCGGGCCTTGGGGAGAGACCCATAAGGAACTGGCCGCCGCCTCCCCCATCCACATCGACAATGTGCATATCCTTGCCAATCTGGAACCCTGGCGGTGGTCATCGCCCGCCTTCACCCAAAAGGCCGTCAAAGCCATGCACGAAGCCCATGGTTCCAATGGTCTGCATCTCTATCCCCAGGCCAGTTATTGGGACTGGCCCTATGCCGCCGACCGCTTGGCCGACGGCAGCCGTCTGTTGCAGATTGACCGTGACTGGATGTGGTACAGATGCTGGGGCCGCTATGCCTGGAACTGTGAGCGCGGTGACGACGAAGGCTACTGGGTCCATCTTCTCTCCGAGCGTTATGGCATCGACGAGTCGCTTGCCAGCCATGTGCTCAATGCCTATGATGAGGCGGGAGAAATCGCTCCCAAACTCATCCGTCGCTTCGGCATCACCGAGGGCAACCGCCAGACCCTGCTCTTAGGCATGAAAATGTCGCAACTGGTGAACCCCTACAAATACACCATCTATCCCGGATTCTATGAAAGTTGCGGTCCTCAAGGCGAAAAACTCATCGAATATGTGGAGAAGGAATGGAAGCATCAGCCGCATAGCGGAGAACTGCCGCTCGACATCATCACACAATGCCTCATCCATGGCACGGAAGCCGCCACCTCCATCGGTTTGGCCCTTCCCTTCGTCAAGAAAAACAAAGAAGAGTTTGCCCGTATCGCCAACGACATGGCCTGTTATCAGACTTTCGCCCGTTCGTTCGCCCACAAGGTACTCGCTGCAGAACAAGTGCTCAACTACAAATGGAGCAAGGACATCCAGTATCTCGACAGCGCCATCGTGGAGTTGGAAGAGAGTCTGAAGCAGTGGCGCCAACTCGTCGGTCTCACCCAAGACACTTATCTCTATGCCAACTCCATGCAGACCGCCCAGCGCCGCATCCCTGTGGGAGGTGACGACGGCAAGTTCAAGACCTGGGCAGAGATGCTGCCCATCTATGAGGAAGAGCTCACCCACCTCAAAACCAATATTGAGAAGTTGCGCCACCCCCAGTCTGCCGCCGCAGGAACAGAGGCGCCTCAACCCGCACACACCGCCAACGTGGAGATCATCTACGCCGGAGCGCCACAATCAAGCACCACTTCCACCTCACGGCCCACGACGAAGACCTTGGAGAAAGGAGCACTGCTGTACGAGAACCGACAGGAGCGCATCGACTCCATCGCACCAGAACTGCAAGGACTACAAGCCCTCATCCTCAACCGCGACACCACCCGGATAGAAGGCACGACGGTGGTATTCAACTGTGACAAGCCCGTCCGGATGCTGGTCGGTTTCTTCATCGACGATGACCCCAAATGGGCCAAAGTGCCCAAATTGGAGACCGATGCCACCGGCAACGAATACGGTCAGGCCGAACCCCTTATCAGCAATGCCGTCAACATGACAGGCATGCCCACAGTCAACATCCACGCCTATCACTTCGATACCGGCAGACATGTCATCAATCTGCCCAAAGGCATCATCATGATTGCCGGATTCACTGACAGCGAACTGCGTCCGCGCGATGCCGGACTCCAGGGAGCCGGTGACGAAGTAGATTGGTTATTCAACTGAGAAGAAACAAAGATATCCCGCCATGGTTTTACTATTCACCCTGATTCTCTGGCTGACCATCAGCACCGGTGTTTCTGCCCAGACCGTCGTTCCGAAAACTCGGATGCAGCAGATTTACGAGGAGTCGCGCACCCCCTGGAAATACGGGATGGTTGTGGCACCGACGACAAATGACAGGAAATACGACTGCCCCACGGTTTTCCGTGAGGGAGGGAAATGGTATATGACCTTCGTGTGCTATGATGGCAAGGGCGGCACCGACGGAAGAGGATACACCACCTGGCTGGCCAAGAGCGATGATTTGCTGCACTGGAACATCGAGGGAAAAATCCTGGACTTGCCACCAGTTGCGACAAGCACAGGCACTGGAGATCGGAAAGCGGCAAGCACTGGCGCTGGAGGCGGGAAAGCGGCAATTCAAGGCAACGGAGAAGGAAAAACGCAAAAAGAGGTGTGGGACCAGAACCAACGCGGCGGATTCCCATCGCTGATCGACTATCAATGGGGCGGCAGCTATGAGATGCAGTCCTACAAACGTCAGCACTGGATGACCTACATCGGAGGTCCCGGCACCGGTTACGAGGCCGTCAACGCGCCACTGAGCATCGGCATGGCCTCCACCCGCGGCGACATCACCCATGCCCATCAATGGAGCACCCAAGAGAAGCCCCTTATGGGATTTGATGACCATGACGCCCAATGGTGGGAGCAACTGACCCAATACAAGAGCACCATCTACTGGATCAAGGACAAACACCAACGCATCAAAGGAGAAGAGAAATACCCCTTCGTGATGTTCTACAATGCCGGAGGCAAGGACGACACGCATCCCAAAGGTGAGCGCATCGGCATCGCCCTGTCGAAAGACCTCAAGCACTGGAAACGTTATGGAGGCAACCCCGTCTTCGCACACGACAGCGACGGCACCATCACCGGCGATGCCCAGATCGTGCGGATGGATGACGTGTGGGTGATGTACTACTTCTCCGCCTACAACCCCACCCGTGAGTACAACGCCTTCAACACCTTCGCCGCCAGTTACGACCTTGTGCACTGGACCGACTGGACCGGTGAGGACCTGATCATTCCTTCGAAGCCATTTGACGAGATGTTTGCCCACAAGAGTTGTGTGGTGAAGCACAACGGCATCGTCTATCACTTCTACTGTGCCGTCAACGAGGCCGGACAACGCGGCATCGCCTTGGCCACCAGTCAACATCTGGGTCAGAGCGAGGTGCATTTCCCTGCACCCGACCCCACAGGGCACCGTCATCTGCTGTCGTTGAATGACGACTGGCAAATCACACACGACGGCAAGACACGACACGCCGACATTCCCATCAACCTCGATGACTATGATGGAGCCGTACAGAAAGAGCACGGCAACCTGCATGGCGAGGCCCTGTTCCGCAAAACTTTCACTGCGCCGGCACTTGCAGGAAAGCAATATTTCCTCCGCTTTGAGGGCGTGGGCACCTACGCAGACATCACCCTCAACGGTCATCATCTCGGGAAATACGACATCGGCCGGACCACAGAGACAATCGATGTCACCCCACACCTTCACATCGGCGAAAGCAACCTGTTGGAAGTCAAGGTCAGTCATCCCGCAGGCATCACCGACATGCCCTGGGTGTGCGGCGGGTGCAGCAGCGAATGGGGTTTCAGCGAGGGCAGCCAGCCCTTTGGCATTTTCCGTCCCGTCACCCTTGAGGTCACCGACCCCGTGCGCGTGGAACCCTTTGGCGTGCATGTATGGAACAACGCCGCCTGTGACTCGCTGTACATCGAAACAGAAGTGAAAAACCATGGTCAGGAGATGGTGGAGATAGAACTGATCAACAAACTCTGTGAGAAGAGCGGCAAACAAGTCATCCGGCTTACGGAAAAACTCACCTTGGCTCCCGGAGAGACCCGACTGATCCATCAGCGAGCCCCGTTGTCAGCCCCCATCCTGTGGAGCACCACGCATCCCTATCTCTATCGTGTCAATACCATCGTCAAACGACAGGGGAAAGCAGTGGAGAGCACCGACACGCCCTACGGCATCTGTGCCACCTCCTGGCCCAAGACCCGGAATGACGGCGACCAGCGGTTCTGGCTCAACGGCACTCCCGTCTTCATCAACGGCACCTGTGAGTATGAGCATCTCTTCGGTCAAAGCCATGCCTTCAGCAACCAACAGATCGAGGCCCGCATCAAATTGGTGAAAGACCTCGGCTTCAATGCCTTCCGCGATGCCCATCAGCCCCACAACCTCCATTATCAAGAACTCCTCGACAAGGAAGGCATCCTCTGGTGGCCTCAGTTCTCCGCCCATATCTGGTATGACACGCCAGAGTTTCGTGAGAGTTTCAAGCGCCATCTGCGCCAATGGGTGAAGGAGCGCCGCAACTCACCTTCCATCATCCTCTGGGGCCTGCAAAACGAGAGTACGCTGCCCCGTGACTTCGCAGAGGAGTGCTGTCAGATCATCCGTGAGATGGATCCCCGCTGCGGTTCACAGCGGCTCATCACCACCTGTAACGGCGGAGAGGGCACAGACTGGAATGTCATACAAAATTGGAGCGGCACCTACGGCGGTGATATCGACAAATACGGTGAAGAACTGAAAACTCCCGAACAATTGCTCAACGGCGAATACGGAGCCTGGCGCACCTTAGGCAACCACACCGGAGAAGGCTATACCGAAGAGAAATTCTGTGAACTGCTCTCGAAAAAAATCCGACTGGCCGAACAGGTCGCCGACAGTGTCTGCGGACAATTCCACTGGCTGTTGCTGTCACACGACAACCCCGGTCGCCGTCAGCCCGACGAAGCGCTGCGCCGCATCGACAAAGCAGGGCCCTTCAACTACAAAGGACTGCTCACCATCTGGGAACAGCCCACCGATGCCTTCTACCTCTATCAACAGCACTACAACCCGCAGCCCATCTGTCCGGCCACCAGCACGACAGATGAGAGTCTGCTGAAAGGCGAGGAAGGATGGCATTACCTCTTCCGCATCAATTGCGGCGGCGATGACTATACCGACCGTTTCGGACAACGGTGGATGCAGGACAACACCACCTGGTCGCGGTCCTGGGCGGAGCGGTTTGAGGGTCTGTCTCCCTATCAAACCTCCCAGACCTGCAATGACTCCCTTTCCTCCCCCCTGTTTCAAACCTCCAGGTTCGGCCGGCATGCCTTGAGCTATCGTTTTGCGGCACATCCAGGAAGATACCGAGTAGAACTCTATTTCGTCGAGCCCTGGTATCGTCAGCAAGACGCTGAGGGACTGCGCATCTTCGATGTCGCGGTCAACGACAGTACCGTCATCCATGACCTCGATATCTGGGCGCAAGTGCACTATGGCAAACCCTACAAGCGCACGGTCTTCATCGACAACCCCGGCGAGACCATCGCCATCCATTTCCCGAAGGTGAAGGCAGGCCAGGCCATGATCTCGGCCATCGCCATCGCCCGCCAAGGAGAGACCGGGGAAGCCCACCACGACCTGGAATGGAAGCATTCCAAGATGTGGGAGGACTTCAACCGTGACATCCTGGTGAAAACGCCCGACTCCCTCCTGCCGCCCACGACACGAACAGCCATGGAGATTGAAGGCCGGAAAGTCAAGAGCCACATGGAATGGGATTTCAGCTTCGGCGTGGCCAAGGTGTATGCCCTACGATGGAAATACTACAACCCGGAGAAAGCCCGTCAGCTGCATGTCAGAATCACCGATGCGAAAGGCACGGTCTATAAGGATGATGACATCACCTTCCTCCAGACCCAGCAGAAAGTCACCAAGCGCAAGACCACCAGCATCACCACCGGCACTCAGGTGAATGCCGGCCAATACCATGTCGTACTCACAGGAGAAGGGATTGACGAGATGCTCTTTGATGCCCTAACCGTGGAGTGACCGTGGATTATTCCACGGTCAGCCGACGGTTTTTAGGATATTTCACACGGTAGTGGACAATCAGTTCCTTTTGTTCGTTGGGCATGAGATTGACCACCCAGGTGACGAAGCCCGTCTCCTTGTCGAGAGAGCCACCACTGAGTTCCTCCGTAGTCACGGTGATGCCCGAATTCTGTGACACAGGTATCTGGTCTTTTATCGTGATGGTGACATTCTCTTTGCGTGTGTTCTTCACCGTGATGCGCCACGTCATGTCCTGTTCCTGTGAGGAAGCGAGGAGTTTACGAGTCGATTTTTCCGCCACCTTGATGCGCTGGATACGGATACCGTTGTCGCGGCCCAGGGAGAAGTGGAGCGTGTCGCTCGGCACATTGGGGTCGAGGATGGTCTTTCCCACGAAAGAGTTGTCGAAATACACATTGGCCTCTCCCTCAAGCAGGTTGTAGGTCTGCCATCCGGTGGCATCCGCCACGAGGAAAGCCTCTTTGTCGGCTCTCGGGATGCACACATACTGATAAGCGGCCGGCAACTGATAACGGCCCACCTCGGTGACCGTCACCTTGCCATCAGAAAGCAGCGTCAGCGGTTGGCGGATTTCGAAGTCATAGCCAAACTGAGATTTCTGTTCCTCTACCTCAATCATATCGCTCTCCTCGAGTTGCGGAGCTTCTTCCATATACGCCTCTTCATCCATCGCCATCATGGCCACCCTTTCTTTTCGCACGGATGCTTTAGAGGTTTGCAAACCGGCGACTTTTCCCCGAAGAGCGTCTGTCGTTGTTCCATATCCGACGACGACCTCATCAAGACGGTTATTGTCCTCAGTCAGTTTTACGTTGAGCGTAGGACCACTCACCGTCAAGGTTCTCTGGTTATAGCCGATATAGCTGAACCGAAGTTGTTTTTTGTCTTTAGGCAAGGTAATGGAATAGCGGCCCTCGAAATCCGTCACAGTTCCCAGTTTCGTCCCCACAATCATCACGGAAGCACCAATCAGCGGGTCTCCGCTTTCATCGGTAACCACGCCAGAGACCCCGTTCTCGTCATCCGCCTGGTCGTATCGAGGCGCCTGCTTGCCGTAGTTGAGCCAATAAGTGCGCAACTCCGGAGCGATATTCGAGCGGTTGGGATTAGAAGAAGAAAGCGTCACGGGAACATTCTCCCATTTCTCCTTGGTATTTTGGAAGACATTGGCTTTATAGGAGAGTTGGAGAGGCTGTGTTATCCCTTCCGACCGGATGTCGTAAGTGGGATACCAACCTGCGTTTCTGACATAGTAGGAAAGGTCGAACTCAGCTCTGCAAGCTTGTGGTACATTGACTTTTACATCCACTTCCGTCACTGTGGTCAGACGCAGATGTGCGATGGAGTCAACCTTCGTTTCCAATCGTTGTCTTTGTTCTTTTACCTTGGCGATGTCCTCGTCGATGGCGATCAACTTCTTTTTCAGGCTGAGGAGTTCCTGCGAATAATAACTGTTGAGTTCTTTGATGCCGGCGAGCGGGGTGACAGCCGTGCGGTTACCCACGGAACAGTTGGTTTTCACCATCTCGAGCTGCGCTTCCACCACTTCCTTTTGGGCGCGCAGTTCATTTTCCTTGTCGGCTGCGGCCTTCACATTCTGCTGGGCCTCCTTCAACGACTTGACCTGTTTGACACTGTCGGGATGTGCCTTCCGGTAATTCACCCCGAGGACGGTCAGTTTGCCTCGTGCCCTCATCTGCAGGCTTTTCGTATCTGTATAGGGAGAGAGTCCTGTGAAGGTGATGACCTGCTCTCCAGCGGTGAGGTTCAAGGACTGGGAGCGCTCCACTTGTGCCCCATTAGCGAAAACAGTCACATGCTTGATCGGTGCGTCATGCTTGTCGGCTGCCATCATGGGCAGTCCCGTCATCATCAGCATAAGCACCATCCATTGGAATTTTGTTCTCATATCTGCATTTGTTTGGTTTAACTGCACAAATATAGTGTTTTTCCTTATTGCGTCAGCATGAAGCAACATTTTATGAGATTTCTTTTAGATTGTTAACGGAGAGGGCGGACTCTGTATAGGATATGGCTTGCAAGAGTAATGTCTACACTCCTATACTACCACACTCCTATACTCCTTTGAGTAAAAATAGTTTTCCATTATTTCCACATCATCAGATTTTTTACTATTTTTGTATCCGAATGATGAGAAACCGACCAAACAGGAAGAGAATCGCAACTTTGCTGACCACCATCATACTGATGGTGCCCTATGTCTGTCATGCCCAATTGCAGCATCATGACTGGGAAGACCAAAGCATACTGCAGATTCACCGCGAAGCGCCCCGCTCCTCCTTCTTCAGTTATCGGAAAGAGTCTGGCGACAGGCAACTGTCGCTTGACGGGAACTGGAAGTTTCACTGGACGAAACGTCCTGACGAGCAACCTGCCGGTTTTCATCTCACAGATTTCGACGACCGTTCCTGGGACACCTTTCCCGTTCCCGGCGACTGGGAGATGAACGGTTACGGCACCCCCATCTACAGCAGCAGCGGCTATACCTTCAAGATTGACCAGCCGCGGGTGATGGGAGAGCCCAAGAAAACCTACACTGCTTGGGAGGAGCGCAATCCCACCGCCATCTACCGCCGCACGTTCAACATACCCTCTTCATGGCAGGGAGAGGACGTGTTTATCCATTTCGGAGCCGTAAGCAGCGCCTTCTATCTCTGGGTCAACGGCAAGATGGTGGGCTATTCCCAAGGCAGCATGGAGCCCGCCGAGTTTCGCATCACCGACTACCTGAGTTATCATTCAACCAACCAAATCACCCTTCAGGTGATGAAATACAGCGATGGCAGTTATCTGGAGGACCAGGACATGTGGCGCATCGCCGGCATTCACCGCAGCATCACCCTTTTTGCCGTGCCCCGCATCCATATCCGTGACTTCGGCGTGCGCACCCTCTTGGATGAGGGCTATGAGAATGGCAGGCTCCTCATCCATCCCGAACTGGCCGTCATCGGAAATCAGCGCGGTGAAGGTTATGCGATAGAGGCCAGTCTCTACGACGAGAGCGGCGAGATGGTTCTCGACAGCGTGGTGTGGCAAGATGCCGCCACCATGCTCAACCTCGACCACAAGGCCGCCATCATGAACGACCGCACCCCACAGCGCGGATACCCCAAATGGGGATGGCTGTCGGCCATGGTGAAGGCACCCCACAAATGGACAGCAGAAAATCCTTATCTCTACACCCTCCACCTCGCCCTTGTCGATTCGCTGGGGCAACCTATCCAACAGATTGATACCAAGATCGGATTCAGAAGCATCGAGATACGAGGCGGCGATTTCCTCGTCAACGGACAGAAAGTCCGCCTGCGCGGAGTCAACCGCCACGAGATGGATCCCATCACCGGTCATGTGATGACAGAGGAGCGGATGATGCAGGACATCCTGCTCATGAAGCGCGCCAACATCAATGCCGTGCGCACCTGCCACTATCCCAACACCGAGCGATGGTATGAATTGTGCGACAGCATCGGACTGTATGTGATGGACGAGGCCGACATCGAGGAGCACGGCCTTCGCGGACAGTTGGCCAGCGACCCCACCTGGTCAGCAGCCTGGATGGACCGTACGCAACGCCTTGTGGTCCGTGACCGCAACCACCCCTCCGTGGTGATGTGGAGTCTGGGCAACGAAGCCGGCTGGGGTTCCAACTTCGCCATGACCGCCGCCTGGATCCATGAATATGACCCCACCCGTCCCGTGCATTACGAAGGAGCACAGGGAACAGGCGGTGAAGCCTACGGCCATCATGGCGACCCCTCTTCGGTGGATGTCATTTCACGGTTCTACCCCCGCACCCAGGACGAGTACCTCAACCCCGGTGTGAGAGACAACAACATGGAACGTCCTGAGAACGCCCGTTGGGAACGTCTGCTCACCATCGCCCGCGACACCACCGACCAGCGCCCCGTGGTCACCAGCGAATATGCCCATGCCATGGGCAATGCCCTCGGCAACCTCCAGGAATACTGGGACGAGATCTACAGTCACCCCCGGATGCTCGGTGGATTTATCTGGGAATGGGCCGACGAAGGCATTTTCGTGGAACGGGACGGCAAGCACATGACAGCCTACGGCGGTGACTTCGGCGACGTGCCCAACCTCAAGGCCTTCTGCGTGAAAGGCATCGTGAGCAGCGACCGCCAGACCACGCCCAAATACGAGGAGGTGAAGGCGGTGTACTCCCCCATCCGGTTTGATTACTCCAACGGGCAGGTCACTCCCCTGCTCATGGACGCCACCTGCCATCTCGACGACTATATCATCCACCAGACCGAGAAAAATGGTCTGCTTGATGTCACGGCCACCCTACGCCATGACACGCGCTGGGCCAAAGCCGGACATGAGGTCTGTCACCAACAATTCGTGACCGCCGACAACTGGCCTGAAAAAGTCAGGAGCATGACGATGAAAGGCATCAAGTCCAGGAAGAAAAGCACTGCCCAACTGCTGTCCAAGGCCCGGGAATGGACCGGCATCATCCGTCCCCATTTCTTCCGCGCACCCACCGACAACGACAAAGGATTCGGCAACTGGATCGCCAAGGACTGGAGCCGGCATCAGTTGGACCAACTGCGCGACAGCATCATCGTCCCCTGGAGTTTCACCACCGACGAAGGCATCGTGGAAGCCCACGCCATCATTGCTTACCACACGAAAGAAGGGCGCATCATCACAGACTATACCTTGCGCCTTACTTCCACCGGCACCACAGATATAGACATCCGTTTCACGCCAGAAGGCGAACTGCCCCCATTGCCCGCTGTCGGCATCAGCCTGGCCTTACCTAAGCGTTATGACCAACTCCGCTATTTCGGTCGCGGCCCGTGGGACAACTATCCCGACCGCCATGCCTCCGCCACCATCGGCCTTTGGCAAAGCACCGTGGCCCAGCAATATGTCCACTATCCCCGTCCGCAGGACAGCGGCAACCACGACGACGTGGTCTTCGCCGAACTGACCGACCGCCGCGGAGAAGGTTGGCGTTTCACCTTCAGCGACCGTCCTTTCTCCTTCTCCGTCCTGCCCTACAGCGTGCAGCATCTCTACGAGACCGCTCATGACTGCGACCTCCAGGAAGATGGCAGCCACATCTTCCTCAACCTCGATGCCGCCGTCATGGGCCTCGGCAACAGTTCCTGCGGTCCCGGCGTGCTTTCCCGCTACGCCATCGACACCCGGCACGCCCACACCCTTCACCTGAAAATCAACAACATCAAAAGATAACCATTTATGAACAAGCGACCTTTTGTCATCTTCTTCCTGGCACTCTGCTTCAGCACGCTCCGCGCCAGTACGTTTGAGATTGACGGTATCTGGTATGAGATCACTTCCGACCAGACCGTCAGGGTAGTACCAGAAACATCCGCCACCGACGGGAGCGGCACTTTCATTATCTTCAACTATCCCTACGAAGGTGACATCACGATACCAGCCACCATCACCTACGAGTCGAAGGAATATACCGTGTCGGCCGCCAAGGCAGGCACGTTTCAGGAATCCAGCAATCTGACCAGCGTGTCTATTCCCGCCACGCTCACTGATTTGGGAGAAGCCCCCTTTGCTTCCTGCATCAAGCTGACCACCATCACCGTGGCCGAAGACAACCCCGCCTATAGCGTCATCGACGGTTTGCTTTACAACAAGACCGCCACCACCCTCTTCGCCTGTCCCGGAGCCAAAGAAGGAGCCATCACCGTGAAAGACGGCGTGACCATCATCGGCAAATCCGCCTTCCATGGCTGTTCAAAACTGACCTCCATCGAGATGCCCGCCTCCGTCCAGGAAATCGGCGCCGAGGCCTTCCGGGGATGCAAGTTGTTGACCACCATCAACCTGCCCGACGGCATCACGGTCCTCGACAACCGTGTATTCTACAACTGCCATGCGCTCTCCAGCATTTCCTTGCCTGACGGCATCACCAGCATCGGCAGCAACGCCTTCTATCAGTGCAGCGCCCTCAGCAGCATCACCCTGCCCACGTCCTTACAGGTGCTCGGCGAATATGCCTTCAGCCTGTGCGGAGGTCTGCGGTCCGTCACTCTGCCCGCCGGTCTGAAGGAGATCGGCTACCGGGCCTTCGAGAACTGCTACAGGATTTCCACCATCAGCATTCCCGCCTCCGTCACCACCATCGCCACCATGGCTTTCTGCGGTTGCAGCAATCTGAGGAGCATCGATGTCGCAGCCAACAACACCGCCTACAGCAGTCAGGACGGCGTGCTGTTCAACAAGACGAAGACCACCCTGCTGTGCTGTCCGAGTGCGAAGTCCAGCACCTATACGGTGCCCGCCACGGTCAACACCATCGGGGAATACGGTTTTTATGCCTGCAAATCGCTGGTCAGCATCACCCTGCCCTACTCGCTGACCATACTCCGCCCATACAGTTTCCGTCTCTGCAGCAACCTGAAGACCATCGCCCTTCCCCCATCTGTCAGTCAGGTGGGCAGAAATTCTTTCAGCGGCTGCAATGCCCTTGAATCCATACTGGTCTATTCCCGCGACGTGCCCAATACCGACGCCGCCACTTTCACGACCAACAATCTCAACGTGCCTGTCTATGTGCCTGCCGAGTCCTTGGAAAGCTACCAGTCGGCCGACAACTGGAAAGCGTTTACCACGATTCTCCCGATCAGCGCTGACATCGTCGACGGAAACCTGGGAGACGTCAACAACGACGGGCAGGTTAACGTGTCCGACATCATGACCATCGTCAACGTCATCCTCGGCAGCCCAACCTCCACCTATTACAGATGGCAGATGGGTGACCTCAACTTTGATGGGCGGACCAACGTGTCCGACATCATGAAGATCGTCGGCCTCATCCTCAACAATTGAATCAATCTACGATATGAACAAACTACTTACACTCTTTCTCGCCATGGCATGTACCTGTGGCATGCAGGCGCAGCCGTCCGACACCCGGACCCACCGTCAATATCTGAGCGGCAGGGGGTGTGATGACATGGTGAAATGGGATTTCTTCTGCACAGGAGGCCGTAACTCCGGCCAGTGGACAACAATCGGGGTACCTTCCTGTTGGGAACTCCAAGGTTTCGGCACCTACCAATACGGCATGCGTTTCTACGGCAAGGCCACGGCAGAAGGCATCGCCGATGAGAAAGGACTCTACAAGACCGAGTTCACCCTGCCTGAATCGTGGGCAGGCCGGCAGATCCTGCTCATCTTCGAGGCCGCAATGACCGACGCCAAGGTCACCATCAACGGCCGGAAGGCCGGCAACACCCACCAAGGCGGTTTTTACCGTTTCCAGTATGATGTCTCCGACCGCATCTTCTTCGGCAAGAAGAAGAACCGACTGGAGGTGGAAGTGAGCAAGGAGAGCGAGAACAGCCAGGTGAACCTGGCAGAGCGCCGTGCCGACTATTGGAATTTCGGCGGCCTTATCCGTCCAGTGTTCGTGGTCAGCAAACCATCACGAAATATCAGCCGCGTGGCCATCGACGCCGGAATGGACGGTCGTTTCCGTGCCCAGGTCTATCTCAACCGTGCACTGGCGTCCTCCACCATCGGGGTGGAGATCCTTGATGCCCGGGGCAAGGTGGTCGGGCGCGGCAAGAGCACCAGCCATTCCGACCTCCATCAAGTGGATTTCGTCACCGACCATCCTCAATTGTGGACCGCCGAGACGCCCACCCTCTATACAGCCCGTTTCACCCTAAGCGATGACAAAGGCCAGGTATTGCACGTGGAAGAGGAAAAATTTGGTTTCCGCACCATCGAATACCGCGCCAGCGACGGAGTCTATATCAACGGCCGGAGAGTGATCTTCAAGGGCGTCAACCGCCACTCCTTCCGTCCTGAGAGCGGCCGCACCCTGTCGAAAGCCAAGAACATCGAGGACGTGAAGCTCATCAAGAGCATGAACATGAATGCCGTACGCCTCTCCCACTATCCCGCCGACCCCGAGTTTCTGGATGCCTGCGACTCCCTCGGCCTCTATGTGGAGAATGAGTTGAGCGGCTGGCACTGGGCCCATGAGACCATCGTGGGACAGCAGCTCGTGGAGGAGATGGTCACCCGCGACGTGAACCACCCGTCGGTCATTTTCTGGAGCAACGGCAACGAGGGAGGATTCAACGATGAGTTGGAACCCTTTTTTGAGAAGTTTGACCCCCAGAAGCGCGTGGTGCTCTATCCCTGGGCCAACCGCAACGGTTTTGAGACCAAGCACTACCGTTCGTGGGGCGAGACCGCTGAATACATGAGGCAGAAAGAGATTTTCATGCCCACCGAGTTTCTGCACGGCCTTTATGACGGCGGTCATGGCGCTGGACTGAAAGATTATTGGGAACTGATGATGTCGAACCGCCGATGTGCCGGAGGATTTCTCTGGGATCTGGCCGATGAGGGTGTTCTCCGCACCGACATGGACGGTATCATCGACTGCATGGGCAATTTCGGTGCCGACGGCATCGTAGGGCCCCATTTTGAGAAAGAAGGTTCCTACTACACCATCAAGGAAGTGTGGAGTCCCATCCAACTGGAATGGGGAGAGAACGCCATCTTTTTCAGCAACCATTATGATTTCACCAATCTGAAGGACTGCCGTCTCACCTACCAATACCTCAACATGCCCGGCATCGGACAGTCGGGTGCCACTGTTGCCAGTCAGGGCACTCTTCCGTCTCCCGACCTGAAGCCAGGAGAGAAGGGTTATGTGGACCTGCCCAAGGGAAAAGGCGATGTGCTTCGGGTGACAGCAACCGATCCCTACGGAGAAGAGATTTTCACCTGGAGCAAGGCCATGAGAACAGATGCCGGCATCTGCACCCTTCCCCACTCCGCCACCATGAGCGAGACCGCCGATGACGTTGTCATCACCGCAGCCGACAAGACCTATGTCTTCTCCAAACAAGACGGTCGCCTTCGGCATGTCCGCATCGGTTCACGCACCCTTAGTTTTGGCCATGGTCCCCGCTTCATCGCGGTCAAGCGCAGCGACCGCTCCCAAGACGGTTTCTACAACCACGACGACAAGGAAGCCTTCCAGAAGAAGACCCAATACACCACTTACGATGACCAGGGACGTTTCAGCGGATTCCATTTCGAAGACGGGAAGTTGACTGCCAATTACAGCCATGGCAGTCTGACGATGGTCATCTGGCGTTTCCATGAAGACGGCAGTGCGGATCTCACCGCCTACTGCAACTTCAACGGAGTGGTGGACATGATGGGCATCACCTTCAACTATCCGGAGGTTCAGATGAAGAGCAAGCGATGGGTGGGCGCCGGACCCTACCGCGTTTGGCAGAACCGACTGGAAGGGCCTCAATACGGTTATTGGGAAAACGACTACAATGATCCTGTTCCGGGTGAAACCTTCGAGTATCCCGAGTTCAAGGGCTATTTCTCCCATGTTGACTGGATGCAGTTGAACACCACCGAAGGCAGCATCAGCATCGAACCCATCCTGCCCCGTTCGGGAAAACATATCTACATCGGTGTCTATCAGCCGCGCGACGGACGCGACCACATCCTCTACGACCTGCCCGACACCGGCATCTCGTTGTTGGAAGCCATCCCCGCCGTGCGCAACAAAGTGAACACCACCGACCTCAACGGCCCTTCAGCCCAACCCTACTGGGCCAGGGGCATGCATGCCTATTCCGCAAAACTGAGATTTGAATGAGACGCCCCGCCATCCTTCTCGCCACCCTTTTCTGCGTCGCCACCCTCGCAGCAGCCGGCATCCAGGACACCAACAAGCCTTGGACCTTCTGGTACTGGATGTATGGATGCGTGAGCGATGAGGGCATACGTCTCGACCTGCAAGGCATGAAAGAAGCCGGTATAGGCGGTTTCTATCTCATGCCTATCAAGGACATCAGCGACGGACCGCAATATGAAGGCACTGCCCGGCAGTTGTCGCCGGAATGGTGGAAACGGATGGACACCGCCCTCCGCATCGCCGACAGTCTTGGCTTGGAGGCAGGCATCCATTTCTCCGACGGTTTCGCCCTCGGCGGCGGTCCCTGGATCACCCCCGAGGAGTCGATGCAGAAAATCGTCTGGACCGACACCCTCGTCAGTGGCAACCAGCGCGACATTCCCCTCCGACGGCCCGAAGCCACTGAAGGTTATTATGAGGATATCGCCGTCTATGCCATCCCCGTGAAGGATGACCTGTCGCAAGAAAAGCCCCGCGCCTCGGTCAGTTTCCCCTTCCGCAGCAACGACCCCTGCGACATCCTCTTCACCTACGATGAGCCCTTCACGCTCCGCCACGTGCGCATTATCACCGGTGGCAACAACTACGAAGCAAATCGCTGGCAAGTCTATGCCTCAGAAGACGGGACGAACTACCGGCACGTCAGGGACATCGAACCCGCCCGTCAGGGATGGCAGAACACCGATGCCCACGCCACCTATGCCATTCCACCTACCCGCGCCCGCTATTTCAAGTTTCACTGGACCCCGGAGGGCAGCGACCCCGGCAGCGAGGACATGGACGCAGCGAAATGGAAGCCCACTCTGAAAGTGGCCGACATCCAGTTGGGCAGCCAACCACTGCTCGACGGCTATGAAGGCAAGTCAGGCACCGTGTGGCGCGTCAGCCCGTCCTTCCCCATCGCTGATGCCGACTGTACGGACCCCGGCGGGATCATCCGTCTCACCCTTGTTGACGGCAAGATAGCCCGTCTGCCAGAAGGGCGCTGGCGCCTGTTGCGGATGGGTCACACCACTACAGGTCATCAGAATGCCACGGGCGGAGGCGGAAAAGGACTGGAATGTGACAAATTTTCCCGTGCCGCCATCCGCAAGCAACTCCGCCACTGGTTTGGCGCCATCCACAGCCATGACCCCTATCACGTCATCCGCAGGTTGCATGTCGACAGTTGGGAATGCGGTTCGCAGAACTGGAGCCGCAACTTCGCTGAAGAGTTTCACCAGCGCCGGGGCTACGACCTCCTGCCCTGGTTGCCGCTCTATGCCGGCATCCCCATCCAAAGCGGAGAGAAGAGCTATGAGGTGCTGCGCGACATCCGCCAGACCATCGCCGAACTCATCGACGAGGTGTTTTTTGATGAGATGGAACGAGCAGCGCGGGAATATGGCGTGCAGTTGTCCGCCGAGTGCGTCGCCCCCACGATGGTGAGCGACGGTCTGCTTCACTACCGTCACGCTGACTACCCCATGGGAGAGTTCTGGCTCAACTCCCCCACCCACGACAAGCCCAATGACATGCTCGACGCCATCAGCGGAGCCCATATCTACGGCAAGAACATCATCCAGGCAGAAGGATTCACCGAGGTCCGCGGCACTTGGGACGAGACCCCGGCCCAACTCAAGCCATTGCTCGACCGCAACTACTGCATGGGCATCAACAGCCTCGTCTTCCATGTCTGCACACACAATCCCTGGACAGACCGCCGTCCGGGAATGACCCTCGACGGCATCGGCACCTTCTTCCAGCGCGACAACACCTGGTGGCGGGAGATGCCCGCATTCACCCGATATATCACCAACTGCCAGAAAATGCTCCAACAGGGACATCCGGTCGTTGACCTGGCCGTGTATGTCGGCGACGAGGTGCCACGGCGCTCCATCCTGCCCGAGAGGCTCACCAGCATTCTGCCAGGACTGTTTGGTGACTCCATCCTCCGGCGTGAAACCATCCGCCTGCGCAATGAAGGGCAGCCCATGGAAACCAGTCCTGTCGGCGTCAACCACACCCGCAACATGACGAAAGCCGAAGACTGGATCAATCCTCTGCGCGGCTACAAGTATGACTCCTTCAATCATGACGTGCTCAGGGGCATGCGTGTGGAGAACGGTGAAGTAGTGACCCGCGACGGCATGCGCTACAAAGCCCTTGTCATTCCCCAGGCCCGCAAGATGAACCCCGACAACATCAATACCGGACTGTCTGAAATCGAAGCGCTGCGCCAGCAAGGAGCAATCATCATCGACAAGCCATGGACTGCCTCAGACCTGTCGGACATTGGCATTGAGCGGGACATCCAATTGCCCGTCGGTCTCGACTACACCCACCGTCACGATGACCATGAAGACATCTACTTCATCAGCAACCAGACAGACCGTCCGGTCACATTTGAGCCCAAAGCCAGAGCCTCCAGAAACCATCACTATCTGTTTGACCCCATGAAGGAGCAGTTCACCCAGGCCGGCGGCTCCATCACCCTTCTACCCTTCGCCTCTGTGATCTACAGATTGAGCGACGACAATCTTGATGCTCTCACCGAAAAGGAATCCCTGCCCCGTCGTTCAGCAGCCATCGAAGGCGAATGGACCATCACGTTCGTGAGCAACGGCATTGTCCTCACCGACACCCTCAGGAGATGGGAAACCTACGATGACCCACGTCTGAAATACTATTCCGGACATGTGGCGTATGAGAAACCATTCCGTTACAAGGGGAAGGGGAAGGCATGGGTGCGCTTGGATGAGGTGCACGACATCGCCACCATCTATGTCAACGGCATTCCATGCGGCACCAGTTGGATGGCACCTCACCGCATCGACATCACGAAGGCCGTGAAGCGAGGCAAGAACCAACTGCGCATCGAGATGGTGAACACCTGGGCCAACGCATTGTTGGGAACAGATCAGGGCACCCCGCCCTACGAAGGTATCTGGACCAACGGCAAATACCGAAGGGCAGAAAAAACGCCCCTTCCCGCAGGATTGGGAAAGGGCGTGTATGTGGAGTCAGAATTCTGATATTTCTCCCGATATGACTGCAGAGACGTCACCATGTGGCGTCTCTACATACGCTGCACCACTGCCGAGAACGTTTTCTCACGGCAAGAGTGAGGCCTTCGTCACTCTCACGAAGACGGGGATATGGGCCTTGTCGACCGCAGTTGTCACGGTTTGTCCACCCTCATAATGCTTGCCTGTGCGGTAATCACGCCATCCGCCCTCACATTTGGGGAGGTAGGTGCGCCATTCCGTGACCTTGGGCTCTGTCACAGGACTGATGAGCAGGGCAGGACCGAACATATACTCATATTTCTGTTGGAGGGCAATGGGGTCGTCAGCAAAATCGAAGACAAGAGGTCGCATGATGGTATATCCCTCTGTGGAGACAGCTTTGGCACATTGTTCTATATAAGGCAACAGCCGTTCCCGTTCACGCAGACAGCCAGCGATGATGTCCTGCGCTTCCTTTCCATAGTTCCATGGTTCGGTATTGCTCATATAACCATGCACGCGCATCAGCGGCAGATAGACGCTCGTCTCAATCCATCTGAGCATGCGCTCGATATAATCAGGATTGGTGTATTGGTCACCCGGACGGAAGAATCCGCCAGCGTCATAAGTCCACCAAGGGATGCCCGCAGCCTGGACACCCAGTCCGGCAACAATCTGTCTGCGGAAGGTCTCCCAGTCGTTGCCCACGTCACCGCTCCAGAGCGCCGAACCATAGCGCTGGATGCCCGGGAAACCGCATCGGGTGAGGATGACCGGTGTCTTTCCCTCTTGCATCAGACCCTCATAGACGGTCTTGTTGACGAGCAGCGGATAGACATTGCGCACCTCCTCGCCCGACCATTTCCGGTTGTTGACACGTCTTCCCTCAAGGTCATCATTCTCCGGTTCGGTAGCATCCTGCCACCAAGCGTCGATACCGAGGGGCACCAGTCTTTCACGGAAATTCTTCCAATAGGCGGCGGCGGCATCGGGATTGAAGAAGTCTATCCAGTCGGTGCCGTCAATATAATAGTCATCGCGCACCATCTGCCGTCCCACAACGGAATTCTTGTCGATTTTCGACCATACGCTCACCATCAGTCTGACATCCATCTTATGGAGGCTGTCGGTCAATGCTTTCGGGTCGGGATAGTAAGTCTCATCAAACTGCATGGAGTTCCACCCGTATTTTCCCCAGTACTGCCAGTCCTGTACGATAACGCTGAGCGGCAGATTCTCTTTTTTGAAGCGGTTGGCTGTCTGCAGGATCTCCTCCGACGAATGGAAGCGCTCCCGACAGTGGATGTAGCCCAATGCCCAACGAGGCATGAGCGGAGCCGGTCCCGTGACATTGCGGTAGGTGGCGATGATCTCATCGGGAGAACCCACGAATACGGTATAATCGACCGCTTTCGCCACTGGAGAACTGAAAACCGTCTCATCGTTGACTTTCCGGTAATAGATCACCGGTTTGTCGCCTCTCGACAGTTCGGCATTCACCTTGTGAGTGCCCTGGGTCAAGTGGATCATGGTCGATGTCGTCGGAGGCAGCCACATGTTCTGCATCTCGATGACCGTTTTGCCATCCACCGTGAGGTTGTGGCGGCGTGCCATTTTCTGACCCACGTCGAGCAGCAGGGCATAATCACCCGTCTCCTTGACGTCGATGCTCCCCTCGTAGGTATTTCGCTGTCTCACCTCTTGTTTTCCACCCTCAGTAGAGGTGACGTTCACCACCTCTTTTTTCCCTTCCACATCACTCAGCGAAAGGGCTGTGCTATAGTCTGACGGATTGAAATCCACCAGTCCGTAGTTGTTCCAAAGCAGTCCGTATCCCTTGTTTGAAACAATCATTGGCAATGATATCTGGGTGTTGACCTGCGTCAGCCTTCGTGTCAGTCCCCTGACGTTGCTGTAGCCGTCCTGAAACTGTCCCAGGCCAAAGAGGCACTCGTCTTTCGGAGAGTCAAATGCCAGGGTAGCCTGTCCGGAGACAAGTTGATGGCGGGTGGCATGAAAGACCTTATTTCCTTTTTTGTCGAAGATGGTCACGGTCTGCCGCTTGTTGTCCACTTTTACTTTCACCTTGTTTTTGGAAGCGGACTGTTGATTTACATACACCCATTCGGGATGTTCGGAACCGCGACCTTGACCATCTTCGGTGTATTGAATTCTCACAGCGTTATTCGCTATGTTGCTAATGGTCAGCTTTCCTTTTCCGAAAGCTTTTGTTTGCGCAACAGAAGAATTGATTGTCAGGCAAGCCATAATCAG
This sequence comes from uncultured Prevotellaceae bacterium, assembly GCA_902776475.1. Classification (GTDB taxonomy): domain Bacteria; phylum Bacteroidota; class Bacteroidia; order Bacteroidales; family Bacteroidaceae; genus Prevotella. Next base: position 225,657 of record CACYQD010000004.1, read on the forward strand.
AAAGAATAGTTTTTTCATATTTTGTTTTTGTTTGCTATCAGGGCACAAAATTACATAAAAATGGCAAGAATTTCTCTCTCGCCATAATTGTTTTTCTTTATCAATCACATCAGGAACTTTTCATATTGTCACTTCCTGCCTCTCTGTGAGGTGCCCATACATGAAAGAGATTCCTCACACTCAATCATGCAAAAGTTTTTGCATAATTTTCGCTTAATCGGAATTTTAGATTATATTTGCATTTGAAACAAACTATTGCCTATGAAAAAGAGAATTCTGCTTTGTTTATATGTCCTATTTTGCATGGCGGCCAGTGCAGAGGTGGTGCTGCCGAAAATGTTTTCCGACGGGATGGTCCTGCAGCGTGAGACACAGGCCAACCTATGGGGGAAAGCCCGCAAGAACAGCACAGTGAAAATCACCACCTCCTGGAATCAAAAAACTTATACGGCGAAAACTGACCGGGACGGTCGTTGGAAGCAAGCCATCGCCACGCCTGAAGCCGGCGGCCCCTACTCCATCATTTTCGATGACGGAGAGAAAACCGTGCTCCAAGACATTCTCATCGGTGAGGTGTGGATTTGCAGCGGACAGAGCAACATGGAGATGCAGATGAAGGGATTCAAGGCGCAACCCGTCGAGGGAGCCATCGGCGACTGCCTGCACAGCCGCGATCTGCAGTTGCGGATGTTCACGGTGAAGCGCAACAGCCAGTTTGCCCCTGTTGACACCGTCAGCGGCAGTTGGATGGACGCTACCCCTCTCCACGTGCGGGATTTCAGCGCCACAGCCTACTATTTCGGTCGTGAACTGCGCCAGGTGCTCGATATCCCCGTCGGACTGATCGTCGCCTCCTGGGGCGGTTCGGCCTGTGAGGCCTGGATGACCGCCGAATGGCTCCGTGCCTTCCCCGATGCAAAGATTCCCCAATCGGCAACAGACATCAAGTCACAGAACCGCACGCCCACCGTGCTCTACAACGGGATGCTCCACCCCCTTATCGGCTATACGATGCGCGGCGTCATCTGGTATCAGGGTGAGGACAACGTGCCCCGCTACGCCACCTACGCCGATATGCTCAGCACGATGATCCGGGGATGGCGCACAGAGTGGCAACAAGGAGACTTCCCCTTCTATTATTGTCAGATCGCCCCCTACGACTACAGTCTGATCGACTGGGATGTCAACAGCGCCCTACTGCGTGAGCAACAGGCTAAGGTGGAACGGAAAGTCGAAAACTGCGCGATGGCCGTGTTGATGGACGCCGGACTGGAATACGGCATTCATCCCCGCAAGAAACGACAGGCAGGCGAGCGTCTGGCTTATCTGGCTTTGGGCAAGACCTACGGTGTCGGAGGCATCCCCGAGTTTGCCCGGTACGAAGGTGTGGAATTCAAGGGTGACACCGCTGTCGTGCGTTTTGACCGTTCGAAGGAATGGGTCTATTTCGACAAGGGAACGACGAGTGAACTGTTTGAAATTGCCGGTGCTGACCGGGTGTTCCATCCTGCCCAAGCCTGGATTGAACGCAACCGGGTGTATCTGCGCAGCGACCAGGTGAAAGAACCCGTGGCCGTGAGGTACGCCTTCCGCAACTGGGCCGACGGTGATCTCTTCTGCGACGGTCTTCCCATCAGCAGTTTCAGAAGTGACGAATGGTAAAAGACTCCAAGCCTATGAAGCGAGCAGCGAGACTATTGATCCTCCTTTGGTGGTTGCCGATGGCATTATCAGCAGGCGACTATGTGCCCAGCGACTACGTATGGACCACACCGAGCCGCAACTCCAGCGAGTCGATGCCCTGTGGTGGCCATGACATCGGCATGAACATCTGGGTGGAGGACGGCGACATCCTGATGTATGTCTCGCAAAGCGGTTGGTTTGACGAGAACAACACCCTCCTGAAGGCCGGTCGCTGGCGCCTGCATCTCGATGGCGACCCATTGGGTAATGGTGATTTCCGTCAGACCCTTCACCTCGACCAGGGGCATGTCACCATCAGCGATGGCGGCACAGAGGTGACAATATGGGCTGATGTCTTTCATCCCACCGTCTTTCTGGATATCAGCACCCGCCAGAAGACACAGGCCATGCTCAGTTATGAGAGTTGGCGCTACAAGGATCGTCCGCTCACCAAGGCCGAATGTCAGCAATCATCGTGGAAATGGTTGATTGCCAAGGATTGCATCACCCATGCCGACCAGATAGAAGTCAAGGACCAGGCCTTGTCCGTCACCCATCGCAACGAGGCCCAAACCGTATTTGACTATACGGTATCCTATGAACACCTCGATGCCATCAAGGACAGCCTCTATAATCCCCTGGGTGGCAGGACCATGTCCCTGAAGATGAAGGCCGACGGTTTCCGTTTCACAGATACAAACGACGGGCGATATGCCTCGACCGACTACCGGTCATGGAATTTCCGAAACAACGGTTTACGTCATGCCGTTGTGAAAATCACCCTCGACAACGGAGAAAGCCAGTCAACCGAAGCGCCACGGAATGCCACCGCCTCGAAAAAACGCTCATCCCGCTGGTGGCACGCCTTCTGGCAACGCAGTTGGATACAGACCGGCTCTTCCGATGCCGATGTCCAGCGCATCGTCCGCAATTACGAATTGATGCGTTACCTGCTTGGTTGCAACGCCTACGGCCAGTGGCCCTCGAAATTCAATGGAGGCTTGTTCACCTTCGACCCTGTCCATGCGGAATCACCTGCTGCCGACAGTACTCCCGCCAACCCCTTCACCCCCGACTACCGCAAATGGGGCGGCGGTACGATGACCGCCCAGAACCAGCGTCTTTTGTACTGGCCCATGCTGAAGAGCGGCGACACCGACATGCTGGCCTCGCAACTCGACACCTATCTCCGATTGCTCCCCACTGCAGTCGCCCGCACACGTCATTACTGGGGACATGGGGGAGCCTGTTTCACCGAACAATTAGAGAATTTCGGCCTGCCCAACCCGGCCGAATACGGCAAACACCCAGAGGGCAGCGACTACGGCATGGAGCGCAACGCCTGGCTCGAATATGAATGGGACACGGCGCTCGAATTCTGCATGATGGCCATACTGGCAGAAGACTACGACAACGACAGTCTGAAATACCACAAATACGAGCCATTGACAACCGAATGTCTGCGTTTCTTCGATGAGCATTACCAATATCTGGCGAAAAAAACAGGATCCAAAGCCCTCACCGACAGTGGTAAGCTCATCATCTACCCCGGATCGGGTTGCGAGACCTACAAGATGGCCTATAATCCGTCGAGTACCATCGCCGCTCTGCACGCTGTCGCATCCCATTTTTCCGGTTCTCCCCTCCCCTTCGAGCGCATCCCCTACATTCCTTTGCATACGATTGAGGGTGACACCTGCATTGCTCCTGCCGTGGTCTGGGCGCGCATCCAGAATACGGAGACGCCCCAGCTTTATCCCGTTTTCCCATGGCGGATATACGGTATGGGGCGTGACCATCTCGACATCGCCCGAAACACCTATTGGAAAGACCCTCATGCCCTTGCCATGCGCAGCAGCAAGGGATGGAAACAAGACAACATCTGGGCAGCATGCTTAGGACTCACTGAGGAGGCGCGAAGGCTCACCAATGAAAAATTCTCCGACGGTCCCTATCGTTTCCCCGCTTTTTGGGAACCAGGCTTCGACTGGGCTCCCGACCTCAACCGCGGCGGTTCTGCCATGATCGGCCTGCAGGAAATGCTTTTACAGGAGACGCCCGACGGAGAATTGCTGTTGTTCCCCGCATGGCCAAAAGAATGGGATATCCGCTTCCGTCTCCACGCCAGTCGTGGGCGAACGGTGGAAGCGTCCCTCACCAATGGCATCATCACCAAGCACATCACAGGACACACGCCCTAATATCGTGTAGGAACCATAAATAAAAACGCCCTGAAAGGGCACACCAACCATAGCCCAGGGGTGTGGAATGGTGAATTGTGTCGATGAAAAAATGAGTACTTTTCATCGTTTCAACGTCATTTATATTGAACAAACTCACTTGAAAATGAAGAGACTTCTCTACTTATTACTATTGATGTGCTGTGCCCTCCATGTTGTGGGACAGAAAATAGACTTCAACAAAGGCGGACGACCTGAAAGCGAAGGACTGGAAGAAGGCTACAGTCCTTGGATTGTGGGAGAGACCACCTCTGCCACGGAGACCTTCGACGGAGTGACCATCACACTGTCGTGCGACCCTGCCTACGAAGGAGAGACCGTGATGTCGAACTACTGGAAACAAGGCGTGACCAATGGCGCGAAACTGGTGGGCGATGCCGTCATTGCCTACAAGAATGACCATGGCAATATCACGAGCGGGGCTGTCAAACTGGATGTGACCATCAGCGGACTGTCGGCCGGAGGCCATTCCCTGCAAGCCTTCCATAACAACATCGATGGTTTCGATGCCCCTCCATTGGAGGTGTATGTCAACGGGGTGAAACAACTCACTGGCGTGGAACAGACCAACCGCCAGACCACGGCCTCTGCCAGCGGCAAATCATTTGTGGAATTCAATGTCGCTGATGGCGAGACCGTCACCGTGTCCTATGTCACCACACCCACCGCTGGCGTGAGTTACGGCACCACCACCGTCACCATCAACGCCTTGGTTTTCAACGAAGCCGACAACACCAAGGTTGCCCTTGACCCCTACCCCGCCAAAGGCGATCTCCACGCAGATGCAGACGAAGGCAGCATCGCCCTGCGATGGCTTGCCGCTGAGAGTGCCGTGAGGCATCACGTCTTCTTCGGTCTGTCAGAAGAAACACTGTCGGAAGTCGGCGTGACCAGCGACGCCACCTATACCGTGAGCGGACTCGACAACCACCACTTGTATTATTGGCGTGTGGACGAAGAAGATGCGTCAGGACAGACCCATCAAGGTGAGACCTGGACCTTCCGTCCCCGCCACCCCGCCTTCCCCGGAGCCGAGGGGTATGGCCGGTTTGCCACTGGCGGCAGAGACGGCATCGTCTATCATGTCACCTCCCTTGACGATGATGCCAACGACCCACAGCCCGGCACCTTCCGATATGGCGTGACCCGCCTGTCCGGTCCCCGCACCATCGTTTTCGACGTGGCCGGCACCATCCATCTGAAAGCCCGTCTCTCCATCTCCGATCCGTTTATCACCATCGCAGGCCAGACCGCCCCAGGCAATGGCGTGCTTTTCCGGGGATCAGCAATCGGCATCAACCATGAGAGCATCATGCGTTTCGTCCGCCTGTATCTTGGCGGCGGTGACGACTGGGACGGAAGCAGTCCCAATCCCCATACCTCCGATGGTATCGGAGCAGCAGGAGCCAACCACACCATCCTCGACCATTGTTCCATCGCCTGGACCATCGACGAAGGTTTTTCCAGCCGCAATGCGAAGAACCTGACCCTGCAGCGCACCATGATCTCAGAGGCCCTCAACTACTGCGGTCACAGCCACTATGCTGAGGAAGGCCAGTTGGTGAGCCATGGTTATGCCGCCACCATCGGCGCCGGACAGGCAGAAGGCACCGTCGGTTCGTTCCACCACAACCTACTGGCCCACAATGAAGGCCGCAACTGGAGCATCTCCGGCGGACTCGACGGAGGAGGCTTTTACGACGGTCATCACGACATCTTCAACAATGTGGTCTACAACTGGGGCGGACGAGCCAGTGACGGCGGCACCCATGAATTGAACTTCGTGGCCAACTACTACAAGAAAGGCCCCGCCACCTCGCAGAACTATCTCCTCCGGCATCAGTTTGAAGGCACAGGAAAGGGGACCCAATCCGCCTACGTGAGCGGCAATATCCGTGAGGAACTCAATGGCAAACTCACCGCAGACAAGGAAGGTGTCACCTACCGTTATGACCTCTCCAACGGACAGGAACTCACCTGGGAGCCGTGGGCCAACCAGCCCTTCTTCCCCTCCTACGCCACGATAGAGACCGCCGAGGCTGCCTTCAAGAACGTGCTCTCCGACGTGGGCTGCAACATGCCGGTACTCACCAACCACGACCAGCGCATGGTGAGCGAGGCCCTCAACGGCACCACATCCACCACCGGCTACTACACCAAGAAGCGCGGACTCATCGACCGGGAGAAAGACGCCGAGGGATTCGAGGGACTCAACATCGTGGAAGGCACCCGCGATGCCGATTGGGACACCGACCAAGACGGCATACCCAACTGGTTTGAGGCCCTTGCAGGAACCGATGCCGCTACGCCCAACAACAACGCCGACAATGACGGCGACGGTTACACCGACCTGGAAGATTATCTCAACTGGATCGCCGTGCCCAACTTCCAGATTGAGCAACCGCAGGAAATCGTGCTCAGCGACTATTTCGCCGGTTACCGATCACCCTCCTTCACCATCACCAATACAGCCAGCGGAGTGAACGCCACTATCGGCGAAGGCAAATTGACCGTCAGTCCCGATGCCACAGCCCCCAGGATGTTCACCATCAACGTGAAGGCAGAAGAGGGAGGCATCCATCTGACCAGGGAATTCCACTTCAGTTATGCCAAGGGCACCGATCACATCCAGATCACACCCCAAGACGACATCTCATCCGACAACGGCTACTATGACCTCACGGGCCGCCGCATCGCATCGCCCCGTCATGGGCTCTATATCCACAACCATCAGAAAACCATCATCCCCTAAATCCATATCTGCATGAGAGAAAAAGCCATGAACCAGAAACTCATTGTCAGACCCATCGTGGGTTGTCTGACCCACACCCACTTCTGGGAAGGTCCGTGCCGCGCCGGCTACGCCAAGGACATGACACCTGAGGCAGAGTGTGCAGCCGCCACCGCCGCTTTTGAAGCGGCGAAGGACGTTTTGAGCAAGGTCACACCCGAGATACAACTGTTGCCTGCCATCGATGCCCGTTACGACGAAAGTTTCGTCGTGAGCCGCGACATCTACTCCCAGATCGAGGAGCGGCTCGACGAGGTGGATTTCTTCCTTTGCATGAACTGGCGCATCCCCAAGTTGGAGCGCTACCGCAAGCCCGTCGTCATCCTGCAGAACGGCAACGAAGGCATCGACTTCGCCGCCTACTGCCGTTCGATCGGTGTGGAGGCCTATGTCTGCATGGACCTGCTTGACCTCAACGAGATCGCCCACGCCCTCTGGGTGCGCAAAGTCGTGGCAAACACCCGCGCCCTCGTGCTCACCCACGGCAGCATGCCCACTTTTGGACTGCAAAGCGTCATCCGCGACCCCGAGCTCATCCGTCAGCGTTACGGCATGGAGATTGTGAAGCTTCCCTTCCGTGACATTTTCAAGTATATGGACGAGGTGACCGATGATGAAGCCCGTCCCATCGCCGAGCGACTGATGGAAGGAGCGATGGAAGTCAAGGTCAGGAGAGACTGGTTCATCAACGACATCAAATACTACCTGGCGGCCAAGAAGATGATGGAGGTCTATGACTGCAATGCCTTCAGCACTGCCTGCCATGAGCTCTGCACGAGCGAGATACCCCAGGAGAGGAAGTTCACCCCCTGCGTCTGCCACTCGCTGTTGAAAGACGAAGGTTACCCGAGCGGTTGCGAGGAAGACCTCAATGCCCTGTTGGCGATGACCATCATGCAGGCCGCCGCCATGCGACCCGCCTTCATGGGCAACCCCAACATGGAGACCGACGACCTGCTCCGCATCCACCATGCCGTGCCCGCCCTCTGCATGAACGGCTACGGGTCGAAGCCCCTGCAGTATAAGCTCTGGGCCTTCACAGGCCAGGGTTTCGGTGGCAAACTGCAAGTGGATTTTACGGAGAACGCCGACCGCTATGTCACCCTGGGCCGTTTCAACCCGCTGGCTGACACCCTCAGCCTCAAGTGCGGCGAGGTGCTGAAGTCAGAGTTTGACATGGTGTATTGTTCCCCCTATTATTATATCAAGATGAACGACGCCCGTGGTTTCATGCACCAACTGGCCGGTTTCGGTCACCATCAGGTACTCATCTTCGGCGACTACACCAAGATGCTGCACCAGATCGGTGAGGTCATGGGCTTCAATGTGATGGAACATCGATGATCTACCTGAACAACGCCGCCACCAGCTATCCCAAGCCTCCGTCGGTGATCTCCGCCGTCGCCGACACCCTGCGCGACATGCCCGACAGCAGCCTGCGGAGTTCACGGCCGACAGGTCCAGACCTCCTCACGGCAGTCAGGCAGCGGTTGGGCCAGCTGTTCCACATCGCCGACCATGAGCGTATTTTCATGGCCAGCGGAGCGACTGATGCCATCAACCGCATCATCGGTGGACTGTGTCTCAGTCAAGTCATCGTCACCAACGACAATCACAACAGCGTGCTCCGTCCGCTCTACAATCAGGAAATACCCTGCAACCTCACCCTTCTCCCGACGGGCGGCCAATCCCTCAGCAGCGAAGCCCTCCAAGACATCAGCGTGCCTGTCCACACCGAAGGACACACGCTATTGATCCTCCCCCACTGTTCGAATGTGACTGGAGCCATCCACGACGTGGCCACCCTCTGCCAGAAAGCCCACGAGAAAGGGATGCTGGTGATGGTGGATGCCTCGCAGAGTGCTGGCTGCATCCCCATCGACGTCGACGGCTGGGGCGTTGACATCCTCGTCTTCACCGGTCACAAATCCCTCCTCGGGCCACAAGGCACCGGCGGCTACTACGTCAACAGCAGCATACGGCTCCGCCCCACCCTTTTCGGAGGCACCGGCAGCCGAAGCGACATCATCAGTTATCCAGACGGAGCCTGGGAATATGAGCCAGGCACCCCCAACCTGCCCGGGATTGCCGGTCTGAAAGCTGGCATAGACTACGTATTGGAACGCGGAGTGGAGAAGATTTTCCAGCAGGGTCAGCAACAAACCGACTGGTTGATCCAACAGATGCGCACCATCCCCAAGGTCAGGCTCCACAGTCAGGGCGGAACATCCCAAGGACCCGTCATCAGTCTCACGATAGAGGGTCTGCGCCCCTCCGACGCTGGTTACATCCTGCTCAACAGTTACGGCATCGTGGTCCGCACCGGTCTGCAATGCTCCCCCCTCATCCACCGGGAACTGGACACCCATCCCGACGGCACTTTGCGTGTCAGCCTCTCCTGTCACACCACTAAGGACGACCTCCAGGCACTGGTCGATGCCCTCCACGATATCAGCGACAGCCTATGAGAATCACCGCCATCACCCCCTCTCCCGAACCCTGTGTGGAAGCCGGTTGGCATGCCTCGCAGTATCATCTCGACGGCAAGGTGACCCGTGATTTCGTCTTCACTCTCCGTCCATTAGGCAGTCTGTTGCTGCTTGACCAGTTGCGCCAGCCTTTCTTCAAGATCGAGAATCACCACTACATGGTCAAGGGACTGTTGGGCGACACCAGTATCCGCATCGCCGTACACCGCGACCACGAAGACCAGCTCCCTTTTATATTGAAATACCTCCAAGCCTATGAATAGGACCCTTATCCTCCTCTTCCTGTTGACCGCCTCGCTGAGCGCTCTGGGCGGCGACATCATCGTCAATGACGGTGAGAGTCTGCAAGCAGCCCTCCGTCAGGCCCGGGAGTGGCGGCGGTTGCACGACCCCCGTTGCGATGGCGGCATCACCATCCACGTCAAAGGCCGCCACTACATGCAGGAGCCCCTCCTGATCCGTCCGGAAGACAGTGGCACAGCCACCTCGCCCACCCTCATCCGTGGCGAGGAAGGCGCCACACTCTGCGGAGACCCCATGCAGCGGCACACCCAGGTGTATCCCACGGAAGGAATGGCCCGCATGCTCGATTTCGACAAAGAGCGCCGCGCCATCATCATTTCCACGCCTCCCCGGAGCGTACTGAAACAGCGCAACTTGGAGATGGTGGTCCACCAGCGCTGGGCCATCGCCATCCTCCGTGTCCAGTCGATGACCGTCGAAGGCGACCGCACCCATGTCACCTTCCAGGAACCTGAGAGCCGTCTGGAGTTTGAGCATCCATGGCCCCAGCCCGTCATCGGCGGAGAGCGCGGCAACAGCAGTTTCCTGTTGCGCACCACCGAACAACACGACGGTATCGAACGGTTGGTCATCGTCAGCGGCACCGAAGAAGATCCTGTCCATCATGTCATCTTCGAAGGACTCACCTTCGAGCACACCAGCTGGAACCGTCCCCTGCACCTGGGTCATGTCACCCTGCAAGGCGGTTTCCCCATCCTCGATGCCTACAAGTTGGAACAAGAAGGTCTGCCCTGGGCTGCCACGTTGGAGAACCAAGCGTGGGTGGAGCGTCCTGTCGCCGCAGTGAGCGTCAGCCATGCGTCACACATCGACTTCCAGCACTGCCAGTTCCGCCATTTGGGTTCCACCGCCCTCGACTATGTGGGACATGTCGAGGACTGCGCCATCATCGGCAACCGTTTCGAACAAATCGGTGGCAGTGCGATCCTCGCCGGCAGTTTCGCCGAGTATCCGCGCGAGGTTCACCGTCCCTACAACCATCTGGCCCAGCAGTGCCGCCGTCTTCTCATCCGCGACAACATCATCCGGGAAGCCACCACCGAAGACTGGGGAGCCGTGGGCATCGGATGCGGATACGTCCGCGACATCCAGATCACCGGCAACCATGTCGAAGGCGTCAACTACTCCGGCATCTGTGTGGGATGGGGCTGGACACCACTCTACACCGGAATGGAGAACAACCGCATCATCGGCAACCATGTGAACGATTATGCCCGTCAACTCTATGATGCCGGCGGCATCTACACCCTGTCCAACCAACCCGGTTCGATCATCCAGGACAATGAGATCAGTTTGCCGCATCCAGCTCCCTTCGCCACCAATGACCGCGGTTTCGTCATCTACCTGGATGCCGAGACCGATGGCTACGACCTCGTCAACAACCGCTGCGATGGCCGTCTCATCGACAAGTCGCAGATCGGCTTCAACCATCCTGGCCCCCATGTGACCATCCACTGAGAAATGTGAGACCATCCGCCGCAAACCATTTCATTCAAACAACGGAAAACAACAAAGGACAAGCGATATGAACACCCATTATATGCAAGGACCCGACTGGCTGATTCTGGCCGTCTATTTTCTCATCCTCCTGTCGATAGGCATCTGGGCGAGTATGAAACGCAAGAAGGAGAGCAGCCTCTTCCTCGCAGAGCACTCCCTCCGTTGGCATCATATCGGTTTCTCGATGTGGGGCACCAACGTTGGACCGTCGATGCTCATCGCCAGCGCAAGTGCCGGTTTCACGAGCGGCATCGTCTCCGGCAACTACGCCTGGTATGCCTTTGTCTTCATCGCCCTGCTGGCCTTTGTCTTCGCCCCCCGCTATTTGGGAGCGAAAATCAGCACGCTGCCCGAATTCATGGGACTTCGTTTCGGGCAGTCCACCCGCAACATCCTCGCTTGGTACACCATCGTCACCATCATCATCTCCTGGTTGGCGCTGACCCTGTTTGCCGGCGGCATCCTCATCCGTCAGGTCTTTGAGATTCCCATGTGGTTGTCGGCTCTCATCCTGCTGCTCATCTCCGCTTTCTTCACGATGATGGGCGGACTGAAGGCCGTGGCCTACACCAACGTCTATCAGATGATCCTGCTGATTGTCGTCTCCGCGGCGCTCACCATCGTCGGTCTGAGCCATGTGGGTGGTGTCGGCGCACTGGTTGACAAAGTGCCCGCAGACTATTGGGTGCTTTTCAAGCCCAACAGCGATGAAGCCTTCCCCTGGTTGCCCATCATTCTCGGCTATCCGGTGATGGGTGTATGGTTCTGGTGCACCGACCAGTCGATGGTACAGCCCGTTCTGGCCGCCCGCAACCTCAATGAAGGACAACTGGGCACCAATTTCACGGGTTGGCTCAAGATTCTCGACGTGCCCCTCTATATCCTTCCCGGTGTCATTTGTCTTGCTCTTTTCCCCACTTTGGAGAATCCCGACGAAGCCTACCTCACGATGGTGGAGAACCTCTTCCCTGTGGGTATGGTGGGACTGGTGTTCGCTGTTCTGACCGCCTGTTTGGTTTCCACCATTGGTTCGGCACTCAACGCCCTAAGCACCGTCTTCACCATGGATATCTATGTGAAGCGTTTCAATCCCGACGCCAGTCAGCGTCGCATCAACTATGTGGGCCGCATCGTCACTTTAGTGGGAGCAGCCATCGCCATCATCCTCACAGTGGCGATTGACAGCATCAAGGGACTCAACCTGTTCAATATTTTCCAGTCGGTACTGGGCTTCATCGCTCCCCCGATGACTGCAGTTTTCCTGTTGGGCGTTTTCTGGAGGCGCACCACCACCCGGGCCGCCAATCTGGCATTGACGGCCGGCACTGCCTTTTGTCTGATTGTGGGAGTGCTATATCTATGGGGACCAAAGAGTGAGCTATGGCCTCATTTCATGCTGTTGTCGTTCTGTCTTTTCGTCATCCTGGCCAGCATGATGGTCATTGTCTCGCTGTTGGACAAGAAAGGACAGCGTCATGAGATACCTCATCCCATTCATGAGCACCACTCGCGGTTGGTCATTGTCTTATGGACCATCCTTGCCGTCGTCATGATTGGATTGTACGTCTTCTTCAACTGAATCATGTGACGGTTTCGCATTGATAGGAATGGGAGACGCCACGATGTGACGTCTCTACTGAGTATAGGTGTGGACGCTGGTGCCCTGCGCGCTCGGTAAATAATTGATGCCCCACCAACACATCTGGAGGAGGACGAAGGCGACGAGAAGGGTCCAAAGAGCGAGTTTAGGATGATGCGTCGGCATACGTCGGTAGTGCACATATACGAGATAAGCCAACCACGTGATGGCCGCCCAGGTCTCCTTTGGATCCCATGACCAGTAATGTCCCCAGGCCTCCTTTGCCCAAAGCGCGCCGAAAAGCATGCCAAAGGTCATGAAAGCAAGTCCTACATAGACCAGATTATCAGAGATATCCATTTCCTCAGCAGTGGTTTCCTCCTTCTTGAAAAAGAGAAGATAGGCCGCCATCACCGTTGCCGCCCCGAGTATGGCATAAGCAAACATATAGACAATGACATGCGGTGCGAACCATGGGCTTTGCAGAGCAGGCATCAGCGTCTTGGAATGGATTTCCGGTTTGAGCAGGTTGACGCAGATAAAGACAAGGGCGAGGATGGTGGAGAACGAGAGTATCCATTTGTATCGCCAACGCGCATAGACGATGATTCCGGCGAGCGGCAGGAAGAACGAATACCACAGCCGAGTCTCGCCCATCGTGCGCAGTGGCGGGCGCTCCAAAGAGATCCACATGGAGACGATGAAGGCGAAGAAGACGATCAGTCCGGTGATGGTCATCAGATAGGCCGAACGTTTTTTATCCTTCCAGGCTGCGAAGGCCCCGATGGTCCACAGCAGCACAGCTGCCACAGCGAAATAGATGAAATAGTCCCAGTTCATGATTGTCCCCTCCTTACACCAAACAACAACATCGACGCCGCTCCGAGCAGCATCATTCCGATACCCGCATACACCACGTTCAGCCACGGGTCGCTCACCAGTTCAAGGATGCTGATCTGACTGTCTTTTCCCATCGCTGTGTCGTAGCCGTATTGATAGATTTTCCAACCTTCCACCACAACGGGTTTGTTGACATCCACCGTGGTGTGGATATTGTCTCCCGACTTGGTCAAGATTTGTATCTCGGACGCGAATCGCTTCGGGGAACCATCATCATATTCCTCCATGATAAACCGCTCCAGTTGGATGGCAAGCGGCAGTTCCACCACTTTTTGTTGCGTGTCAAGAGCCCTCCATTCCGGTTGGTCTATGGTGGTAATCATTTTAAGCCTTTGCATATCGGCATTGCCCAGTGTCCCGCAGACCAGTGCGATGAAGAGGCCGAGGTGGTTGAGCATGAAGGGAAGGTCGCGACGCCAACTGGTCAGATGACGGAAGCGTTTGATGACCACCATCCCCACGATGACCATGAGATAAACGTAGATGAGGACAAAAGGCCAGAACGTCAGCATGTTGTTTACCCAGGAACCATCAACGGTCTGCCGAGTCAGTCCCATAACCACTGTCAAGATCACTCCATATATCATGGCCGGCACAGCAGCGGCATGCGATGTGAGGAAACGGAAGGCATAAACTTTTCCTGCCGTGAGGGCCATAGCTATGATCATCAACAGGAAACAGACAAGCACGACACCATTCACGGGCCAGTGGAAGGCATCCCAGTCCACGGGTCCGGCACTGATTTCGAGCATCAGTCCTGCGATAATCAAGCCTCCTCCAATCAGGAAGCCTTCAGGCAATTTCCAAGTTTTTTTCCACATAAGAAGATTGTATGGTCATGCTAAATGAAAGCAGAGCAAAGGTAAACAATTCTGATTAATCCAACAAGAATTTCAAGCGGTATTATTTCGGATCAAGGAACCCGATGAGCGTGAGTGAATGTGAAAGAATGTGGGAGAGTATGCAAAGAGGCAGGTTTTCCTGCCTCTTTTTTGATTAAATTTCAATCAGTTTCCCGTTTTTCTTGGCCTCTTCGATCCATTTCGGAACGACAGTATCGAGGAACTTCTTTTTCTTCTCCTTCAGTTTGGGCATATCGAGACCGATAGCGGCCTGGGCTTTTGCCTTGGTGGAGTAGTCAGGTACGGGGATGTCGCCTATATGTCCATGTTTGGCAGCTACCTTGGCGATGAGCAGGCGCGCCTGTTGTGCGAAGTCCACGCTGTGAGAGAGGAGTCGTGTGACCTCCTGCGGGGCATGGAATGTGGCACCATGGGATGCGATGGCATAGTCCCACCGCCACTGACTCTTGCGGAGCAGATCCTGGATGGGTTTCATCTCTGCATCAGTAGCGCCCTTCTCGATGATGAATTTAGCCTCGAAATGCGCCCTTGCCAGTTCCTGTTCGGCGCGGTCGCGCACCTCTGTGCATTTCTCCTGACGGTCATACACATTCTGGCGAAGCACCTCTGCATCCTGACGGTGACAAGTCTGGCAGGTACGGTCGATATTGGCCAATGGCGACATGATGTGATGGTCGCTGAACTTCACACCGCCCTCGCTCTTGTAAGGCATGTGGCAGTCGGCGCAACTCACGCCACGCTGAGCATGGATGCCTTGCAGTGCAATCTCGTATCCTGGATGCTGAGCCTTGAGAATAGGAGTCTTGGAGAGCGGATGGATGTAGTCATAGAATCCAATGCTGTCGAAATATTCCTCAGCAGCCTCGCAAGTCATACCCTTGTCCTGCGGGAACATCAGGTAATTGGCCTTTCCGGGGTTCTTGGGATCATCCTTCTTGATGAAATAATACTCCGTGTGGCACTGGGCGCAGACAAGTGAGCGCATCTCCTGATGAGAGGCCTTGCGCACATCCTTACCGGCCCGGGCCCATGCCTCGTAGAGAGCCGGACGGGCAGGACGCAGATCCATTGTGCGGGCGTCGTGACAGTCGGAGCATCCTATCGTGTTGACAATCTCGCTGCCCAGTTCGCTCCATTTGGCAGCATAATAATTTGTGGGGTCGAAGACCGATTTAGAGCCGCTCAATTCACGCATCATGCGCGGCACATCCGGTCCCTTGCAGGTCCAGCAAGTAGCCGGTTGCATGTCATCATCACCGTCGATGCCCGGATTTCCCGTGCGCAGGATCTTGCGCAAATCGTCAAGGCAGTGCTTGTGTCCTCGTGGGGTGTTGTAATGGCGTGAGAAAGCGTATCCAGCCCACAGCACGACCATTTCCGGACGTGCCTCAAGCACATCCACTTCCTGCGACGAATTATATTTCGATACGAATGATGTGTCCTCGGTCATCGCCCAGGTCTCATACTCACGGGGGTAATCCGCCTTGAATTTCTCATTCTGGGCAATGATGGAGTCGGTGAACTCCGTCCGCTTGTTGTTGAAAACGCTTGCTACCTCGGCCCGGCGCTCCATAAGGGACGAGACGAGCAGTCCCAACAAGAAGACCACCACCATTGAACCTCCGAAGAGGGCCCAGCCTTGCCATTTTTTCAGTTGTTTTGCCATAATATTGTGTGTTTTTGTTTTTCAGATGTTTGTTTCTCATTTGCCCAGCATATTCTGCAACCAGTCGGGCACGGGACTTGGGGGCAGCGGCACCTGACTCTCTGCATTAGGAGTCGAAGAGAGAGAGTTCATGCCCCCATGAGGTACATTTCGGTGGCAGTCCCAACATGCCATCCCCTCACCTTTCTTCGCCATCATGAAATCGATTTTGCCGGTTTTGACGAATTCCTGATTGAGTTGGGTATGGCATCGGATGCAGTTGTCCATGATGACTTTGGCCGACATGTCTTCCGCCATGATGGCCTGGCGCTCAGAATTTGTGACGAAATAGGCCACGTGTTTCAACCCGTCCATGGCCTTGAAGCCATACTTCATGGCAAGGTTTTGATGCGGCACATGACAATCGTTGCAAGTAGCACCATTGGATTTGGCATCTACCCGTCCATGGCTGGAATGGCTCCATGACGCATAATACGGAGTCATGATATGACAGTTGACACAAGCTGCGGGGTCATCGCCCAGATAGGTATGCGCCCTGAGGAGGTACATGAATAATCCTCCCAGGCCGACAATGACCCCAGCAGCCACAAGCAGTCCAATTTTTTGCTTGTAGGATAACGTATCTTTGAATTTGCGTATGAATTTCATCGTATATGATTGATTTTGGTCAAAAGTAATCATTAATGAGGATATGAGCTGGTAACAAATGTTACTGCATACTATTAATTTTTGTTAAAACATTAAAAAAGCGACATACAAAACGTATTTTTGTCTTGAAAAAATGAAAAACGCCGATGTCATGGATATAGATACACTGATGGGACTGAAAGTCTGTCCGCTATTCAAAGGACTAAATGAAGAGGAAATCATCACGTTGATGCACAGCGTCCGGTATCGTGTGTTGCGATATATGAAAGGCGAAGTGTTTGCCTATGCCGGCGATGCATGCCTTCATGCCGACATCATCATCCATGGTCAGATGTCGACCAAATTGGAAGGTCCATCCGGTCGTACTATCCGCATGCACACCCACACGACGGGCAACATGCTTGCTCCGGCCTTTTTGTTTGCACATCACAATCTCTATCCTGTGACGATAGAGACTATCACCGATGTCGTGCTGTTGCGTCTAATGCCCCACGACGTGGAGTCCTTGATTCATCAAAACAATCAGGTGGCGATGAATTTCATCCGCATTTTGTCCAACAATATCGATTTCCTTACCCAAAAGGTAGGTTTGCTATCATTGAGCGTCCGTGAGAAGGTGGAACAATTTCTCAAGTCGGAAGTTCAAAAACAGCAATCCAACCGCATCCACGTCGGTATGTCACGACAGGAGTTGGCCGATAGTTTCGGCATTCAAAAATATTCCCTCCAGCGCTGTCTCAGTGAGATGCAGAAGGAGGGATTGATTTGTCTTGACGGAAAGTTTATCGAGGTCAGAAACTGAAGAAGTCGAAGAAATAGATCATGGCCGCCCATTTGGGGTTGACCATGTTTCTGACCATTCCGATGTTTCGTCCGTCCTTAAAGATATCACCATTGGAACGGATCTCGCCCACCTTGCGGCCGTCCTTGAACACCTCGCCGTTGGAGCGCACCTCGCCCACTCGGCGTCCGTTCTGGAACACCTCGCCGTTGGAGCGCATCTCACCCGACAGGCGTCCGCTGACCACTACCTCACCATTTGACTTGGCACGGCCCACATTCCGCCCGTTGATGAACACATCGCCATCAGGTCGGATGTCACCCACATGCCTGCCGCCATACCACAATTCCATGGTCTTCTGCGGAGTACTGGTCTGTTTGGTCGCAGCAGTGGAACTGGAGCTGCGGGTGGTGGAACTGGGAGCCTTGGCCGCCGTCGATGACGATGTGGAAGCCGAGGAAGAGGAATAGACCGTCGAGCTCTGATTGGTGGACGACGAACGAGGAGTCGTACTGGTGGACGTCGAACGAGGAGTCGAGCTGGTCGTCGTAGCAGTCGGGGTATTGCCAAGGATGCCTATGCTGTTGAGCACGTTGCCGGCACTGTTGAGGGTATAGAGCGTGTTGTCAATAGACCCGCATCCCATGAGGCTGGTGGTCATGGTGGTGCAAAGGAAGGCGATAGCAATCTTTTTCATAAGCATTCATGATTGAGTTTGCGCAAAGATAACCATTTTTTTGGAAAAATAAATGTTTCCCCCATTATTTGTACTATCTTTGCCCTATCGGTCGAAATAGAATGGCCTTTTGTTGCACCCCAAAACAGGAAAAAGAACAATAAGCGAAAGATATGAGAAAGAAGGTATTGTTTTCTCTGATGATGCTTGCCACTTGCACACAAGTGTCTGCAGAAGGTGGTGTGGCCGGTTTTCTCAAGAAATTGGGCACCTCCATAGACTCGATGACTATCCGAGGGCTCGACCAGCGCTACATCACGATGCCGGAGAAACCCTGGCAGATTATCCTCAAGGGCGATATCAACCAGTGTGACGTAGTGACCTATAATTTCGGCGACTGGTTTTTCAATGCCAATGCCCAATACAACAATTTCGTCTTCAAGCACAACAGCAACAAAGGCTCCATCACCGACTGGTATGTGAATGCCTCGATTGGGATAAGGTTGTGAAATAGTCTTTTTTGGGGGGGATATCATTTCAAAGGAAGGCGTGAAGAAGAGGGGAAAAGATTTTCGTGGACGATTTGACTGGACTGATGATGCAATAACTTGGAGAATTGGCAAAAAAATCGTATTTTTGTCGCGGACATGAAACCCAGGGCAAAAAAAATCAAGAAATGGTTGATAACAGTGATGGTTGCATTGATGACCTTGCTGTTATCTGGAGGAGTATGGTTGTGTTTCGACCGTCCCATGCTCCGGCGCATCATCAACCAATGGGGACGGCTCAGGAAAGAGAAACCCGAGGTGTATCATGAATATGAAGGATACAGTCCTGGAGCCAACCGCAGCCGTGTGGAGGAAGACTTCAACAGGTATCACTACTACATCGCTCCCGACCATGAGGAATTGCTCAACTCCGACCCCGACATCTATTTCAGACAAGACTATGAGGCCATCGAGGCTCCCGCGACGTTTGATGAGGATCAATACTGGCGGGAGAATCCCCTCACCTTTGATGACGACGTGATTGACAACAACAACGAAAATCCGAACCCATGATAAGAATTCTATTCACCCTGATATTGCTATCGCTCTGCAGCATGTTGACTGCCGGGAAAACGGTACCGCAGCCCGAAATCGGGACGGTTTGTAAAGCTGCAGATCAGCCCAAAAACGGGACGGCCGGGAAAACGGCTGAGTGGCTCGAAAACGGGACTGCAGGTGAAACGGTACTGCAGCCTGAAATCGGGACGGTTGGGGAAACTGCACAATGGGTCGGAAACGGGACTTCAGGTGAAACGGCAGATCTGCTCGAAATCGGGACTGCCGGGGAAACGGCTGAGCGGCCCAAGATCGGGCTGGTACTTGGAGGCGGCGGCGCGCGAGGAGCCGCTGAGGTGGGCGTGCTCAAGGTGCTGGAAGAAGAGGGCATCAAAATCGACTACATCGCCGGGACGAGCATCGGTGCCATCGTCGGCGGTTTATATGCCTGTGGCTACAAGGCCCGAGACATCGAGGAGATGTTTCGCAGCCAGGAATGGTTGTCGCTGATCGGCGACCGCAACAATGACCTCCGCAGCAGCATCATCGACGAGCGCGACGGCGTGACCTACATCTTCGGTTTCCCCGTCGGCAAGAGCAACAAGGAAAAGGACAAAGACAAGGAAAAGAAGAAGAGATCCGAGGTGGAGCACACCGGTATCGGTGCGCTGAGCGGAAACAGCATCGAACTGCTGCTCGACAGTCTGACAAGCCAGTACAACGGCATCAAGAGTTTCGATGACCTGCCCATCCCCTTCCGCTGCGTTGCTGTTGACCTGAAGACCCAGGAGGAAGTGGTCATGGACAGTTGTGAACTGGAGTTGGCGATGCGCGCCAGCATGGCCATCCCCGGAGCTTTCCGGCCCGTGAAATGGAAGGGCAAGATGTTGGTGGACGGCGGGATGCTCAACAATCTGCCCGTAGATGTGGTGCGCGCGATGGGCGCGGATCTCGTCATCGCCGTAGATCTTGAACAGACGCAGCATGAAGAGCGCAACTTCTCGTTGAAGGAGACCTTCGGCATCGGCGGCATCCTCGACTGGGCTGTCTCGCGCCCCGACTGGAAAAAAGGAAAGGAGAACCGTGAGGATGCGGATATCTACATCAACCCGCAGTTGGCGGAGTATGGGGTGTCGAGTTTTGGAGCGGAGAGCATCGACACGATGATTGAACGGGGAGAGAGGGCCGCCCGTAAGGCCATCAATTCCAAATGGAATAAATTATTAAAAAGGTAGAGACGCCACGGTGTGGGGATTATGAAATAGAGACGCCACGGTGTGACGTCTCTATTATTTTTGGCGCGGGAGACGCCACGATGTGACGTCTCTACTGATGTGGTGCGGGAGACGCCACAATGTGAAGTCTCTACTGATGGGGTGCGGGAGACGCCACAATGTGACGTCTCTACTGGGAAGAGCCGAGGATCAATTGTTTTGTTCGAAGATGGCCATGCGCTCCTCCAACTGGGCGTATTGATGGTCGCGGATGAAGGAGGTGCAGACACGAAGACCTTCCTGGCGACTGCCCGTGGTGATGAGACAGATGGCACTCACGCCATAGTACATCAGTTCGTGGGCCAGTTGTCCGCTGGTCATGTCCTTGTATCCGATGGTGAAATAAAAACCATCGGCGATGGGTTGTCCCATGTCTTGGTCATAGACGATATGGAAACCATGGCGGAGGAAAATCTCCTTCAGGCGCTTTGCCCTGCGGCCATATTCCATCACCTCGTCACGGAAATCATACTCACCGTCGCAGGCCGCCTTCATGATGGCTGCCAGGGCATACTGCGCGCTATGGCTCGTGCCCGATGAGAGGGCGTAGAGCAGACGCGTGGAGAACACCAAACCGAAAGGCAGTCCCTCGTAACGGGCGGCAAGGGCATCATAATGCTTGTGGAACAAGGCATCGCTGATGCAAGTGACGGCGATGCGCTCTCCTGCATAGCTGAATGCCTTTGAACCGCTGATGAGCAACATGTAGTTGTCGGTGTAGCGGGCCACAGTGGACTGATAAGGCGGCTGGAACGGACGGCTGAGGTCGCGGCGGAAGTCCATGGCAAAATAGGCCAGGTCCTCAATGACCACCACGTCGTATTCCGTGGCCAGTCGTCCGACATCCTTCAGTTCATCCTCGGTGAGACATACCCACGACGGATTGTTGGGATTACTATAGACGATGGCACAGATATTGCCCTCGGAGAGATACTCCAGAAGTTTGGGAGCCAGTTTCTCACCCCTGTAGTCATAGATGTCAAACGTCTTGTATTTGACACCCATCACCTGGAGCTGCATCTTCTGAACGGGGAAGCCCGGATCGATGAAGAGGACGGTGTCCTTCTTCGGGTCAGCCTGGGAACAGAGCATGAGCGAGGCATAGGTGCCCTGCATCGAACCCACGGTGGGCACGCAACCCTCGGGATTGACATCAACACCGATGAACGCCTTGACGAAACGGCTGGCCTGCCGCTTCAGTTCGGGATATCCCTGGATATCGGGGTAGCTGTTGGCGATGCCCTCCTGGAGAGCCTTGATCTGGGCCTCCACCCCCACTTTGGCAGCGGGGAGACCAGGGATGCCCATCTCCATCTTGATGAATTCCACGCCAGACTCCTTCTCGGCGAAGGCGGCGATGCCCTTCACCTCACGGATGGTGGCTTTGGCGAAATCCTGAATGCCGAAGTCACGGATAGCATTGTCGATCAACGACTTGTCGATAGGTGTAGCTTTCATTTCTGAGCTTCCTTTCCTATGGCAAGCGCCTTGATGTTGGCCTCAACGACCGCCTCGCCCTTACGGCCGAAGACGCGGCGGATGGCCTCCTCGATCTTCTCATATTCGATGCCCAGCGCCTTCTGGGCGGCTCCGAGCAGGATGACATTGGCTGAGCGCGGCACGCCGTTGTCCTTGGCCAGTTGTTCGATGTCGATCATGATGACATTCTCCACCCCTTCGAGGTCAGCCTTGAGGCGGTCCATCTCCGGGTAGTTAGGGATATTGACAAACGGGGTGGAAGACGTGATGATCCATCCTTTCTTGTTGAGGAAAGGCAGGTAGCGCAGCGCCTCCATGGGTTCCATGGAGATGATGACATCGGCCTGTCCCCGTGGGATGAGGTCGCTGGCAATAGGTTGTGAGGAGATGCGCAGATTGCTCTGCACGTCGCCTCCGCGCTGAGACATGCCATGCACCTCGGCCTGTTTGATGTATAGGTTTTCCTTCATGGCAGCCTCGCCGATGATGGTGGCGATGGAAAGGATGCCCTGTCCTCCCACACCGCAAAGAATGATATCAGTTTTCATTGTTTCCCCTCCTTGGCTTTCTTTTCTTTGAGATGGCGCTTCTGCGTCTGGATGCACTCCCTGCGCGGGATGATGACGCTCACACCATGGTAGTTGATTTCCTCACGGATGGTGGCCGTGATCTCCGGCATGTTCTTCGGCAGCGGCACCACCACCTTGAGATGAGCCTCATCGACACCCAGTCCGCGGCAGATGGCCTCAAACTTGTTGGTGCCGGCAGAATCCTGGCCGCCAGTCATCGCCGTGGTCAGGTTGTCGCTGATGATGACGGTGATGTCGGCATTCTCATTGACGGCATCCAACAGGCCTGTCATGCCCGAATGGGTGAAAGTGGAGTCGCCGATAATGGCCACGGCAGGCCATTGTCCTGCATCGGAAGCGCCCTTGGCCATGGTGATGCTCGCACCCATGTCGACACAGGAGTGGATGGCATGGAACGGCGGGAGGAAGCCCAGCGTGTAGCAACCGATATCGCCGAAGACCCTGGCGTTGGGATATTCGAGGAGCACCTCGTTGAGTGCCTTATAGACATCGCGGTGACCGCAGCCCTGGCAGAGAGCCGGTGGCCGTCCCACCACATCGTCACATTTCTCATACGCCTCATGGGCTGGCATGCCGAAAGCCTTGCGCACACAGTCAGGACTCAGTTCGCCCGTCCGCGGCAGGTCACCTGTCAGGCGTCCCTTGATGACTGCATTGCCCGGCATGACACCCGCCAGCATCTCCTCCACCACTGGTTGTCCTTCCTCGATGACGAGTACGGTGTCGCACTCCTCCGTCATGCGGCGCACCAAGGATTTGGGCAGGGGATAACGGGAGATTTTCAACAAGGGGTAAGGGCATTTCTCCGGGAAGCACTCCCTGACATAGTTGTAGGCGATGCCACAGGCGATGATGCCCATCGTATGGTCTTCACCCTCCGCATAGACATTGGCCGGAGAGGCGGCGGCATCCTCCTCGAGGTGCTGCTGCTGGGCCGTGACATGGTCGTTGCGGCGGCGCGCGTTGACAGGCAGCAATACCCAGTTGGCCGCCACGGAGTCATAGTTGAGTGCATTCTCCTCACGGGGAGTCTCCTTCACCTCGACGACGGCCCTGGAATGAGCCATGCGCGTGGTGACACGCATCAGGACAGGCAGGTGTTCTTTTTCGGAATAGTCGAAGGCCACGTCCATCATGTCGTAGGCCTCCTGCTGAGAACTCGGTTCAAAGACCGGCACCATGGCGAACTTGCCATAGAAGCGGCTGTCCTGTTCATCTTGTGAGGAGTGCATCGACGGGTCGTCGGCCACGAGAACGACGACACCACCATTGGTGCCTGTCATGCCGGAGTTGACGAAGGGGTCTGCGCACACGTTGAGACCCACATGTTTCATGCATACCAGGGCGCGTTTTCCCATGTATGACATGCCGAGGGCGGCCTCCATGGCCGTCTTCTCGTTGGTGCACCAGTTACGGTGCACGTTGCGCTGTGCGGCGAGGGGCGAGTTTTGGATATACTCAGTGATTTCGGTCGAGGGTGTGCCTGGATAGGCATAGACGCCGCTCAATCCGGCATCGAGAGCACCTTGTGCGATAGCCTCATCGCCTAAGAGAAGTTTTTTCATTATGATAGTTTTTTTTACTAGGAGTTCTAGGGGGACTGGGAGTGACTGGGAGTGACTGGGAGTGACTGGGAGCGCGGGAGCGCTGAGAGCACTGAGAGCGCGGGAGTGCTGAGAGTGACTGCGGGCGCTGTAAGCGCGGGAGTGCTGGGAGCGGGAGCCTCTACTTGATGGTTGTGGTGAGGGGGCTGTGCACAGCGTCGAGGAAGCTGTTGATGCGGAGGATCCACTCATCAAAATTGCGCACATCGTTCTTGCTCCAGGCCGATCCGAAGTAATAGGTGTAGCGCTCAGCGTTCTTATAGTCGCGGAGGATGCCCACCACATGTCCGGCGGCGCCGTTGCGCGGGGCATCATAGAGCAGCGGTTTTGTCTCGCTCACCCCGTTGGGGAACAAGGCGGCCACATAGATCTGGAAGTTCTGCGCAGCCGGGTTGTCGGTGGGATCGGCGTAAGCCACGAAGTCCCTGCCACATTTGTAGCTCTGCATGTCTTCCTCATGGACGACCACGCCGGCGGCGATATCTGTGGGCTTGGTGATGCCCTCATACCACACCGTCATCTTGTTGAAGTTGGAACCTTTGTCGAGGCTGAGCAGGCGATGCTCAATCACGTTCTTATTGCCATTGGCCGTGGTGGGGTTATACTCCAGTTCGACAGTGAAGCGCAGTGGTCCGTTGTCGAGGATCTTGTAGGTGCGGTAGCTGTAAGGCATGACGAGCAGTCCGTTCTCCATGAGAGCCGGAGTGCCGCATCCCAGTGTGGGACCCACCTTGTAGCAGTCGAGGCCGTAGCCATGGTCGAAATGGTAGGTCGTGGCGATTTCCATCTGCCGTGCCTCCTCCTTTTTACCCTCCTTGAGCAGTTGCTGGATCTTGGCATGATTGCCGAGTTCCACCTTGTAGCGGTTGTCGACCTCGAGGTCGGGGGTGTTTTTCACCCATACGTCGATGCCGTAGGCTTTCTCGCCGGAACGCTGGAGGGCCGGTCCGTAGAGCCGGTAGGCCGTGCGGTCGTTTTCCCATGCGATGTCATCCACCCGTTCGGGATACATTTTTCCCGTGACAAATGTCTTCATAGCCTGTGGCTTCCCGGCGGAAATGGTATATACAGCCTGTCCGCAAGGTCTGACGGCAGCGTCAATGAGCAGTTTTCCATCATAAGTGATCTGGTAGGGCACCTCTTGACCGAGAGCGTTTTTGACGATGATGCTCTCCCCTTTGGCGATGCCCATGCAGTTGTAGACATCATTGATGTTGACCTCAGCGAGTTCCTGTCGCTGAATCGGTTCGTCATTGGACACGACGACGGTGATGTCGTTGGCCCTGACAGCCGTTGGCAGCAACATGGCCACCAGGCTCCATCCCAAGATTAAGTTTCCAAGTTTCATAACGTTTGTTTCTGATTAGGGTTTATATTGCATTTGATCCATGAAGAACTCCGCGATCTGCCTCAGCAAGTGATTGCGCGTGTTGGCGCCATAGATGCTGTGATTGCGGTTGGTGTATATCAGTTCCTTGAAGTCCTTGTCAGCCTGCACGAGGGCTTCAGAGTATTCGAAGGTATTCTGCGGATGCACGTTGTCATCAGCCAGTCCGTGGCAGATGAGCAAGGCACCATGAAGTCTGTCGGCCCTCACGATGGGGTTGACGGCATAGCCGTCGGGGTTTTCCTGTGGCGTGCGCATAAAGCGCTCCGTGTAGATGGAGTCGTAGAAGCGCCAGTTGGTGGGCGGAGCCACTGCCACGCCAGCCCGGAACACTCCCCTGCCCTCACTCATGCTCATCAGCGTGCAGAATCCGCCGTAGCTCCATCCCCAGATGCCGATGCGCTGGCTGTCAACATAGGGAAGACGGGAGAGATAGAGTGCCGTCTCCACCTGGTCGCGCGCCTCCAGTTCACCCAGTTGCAGATAGGTGCATTTCTCAAACTCCGCCCCTCTGCCGCCGGTGCCCCTGCCGTCGGTGCACACGACGATGAATCCCTGTTGCGTGAGATACTGGTCGTAGATGCCTCCCTGGCCCATCGAACCGAAGTTCCAGGAGTTGACCACCTGTTGGTTGCCGGGTCCGCTGTATTGGAACATCACGACGGGATATTTCTTGGTCGGGTCGAAGTCATGTGGCTTCACCATCCATCCGTTGAGGGAGATGCCTTCGGAAGTCGTGAAAGAAAAGAGTTCTTTCACCGGTGCGTCAAGTCCGGCCAGTTTTTGTTTCAGTCCGGCATTATCCACCACGGAGCGGAGCTTTCGTCCCTTGATGTCGAAGACGTCGCACTCAAAGGGAGTGTTCATGTCACTCCATGTGGCGATATAGTATTTGTAGTCAGCTGAGAACACGGCACTGTTCCATCCCTTCCGGGGCGTGAGGCAAGACGTCTTTCCGCGTTTGTCGGCAACATACACCTCACGTTCCAAGGGAGACTGGCCAGCTGCCTGGAAATAGAGTTTTCCCGTCTTGTCATCGTAGCCATACACCTGTGTCACGCCATAGCGGGCATTGGTGAGTTTCTTGATTCTCCTGTAGTCCTGGTCGATGAGATACACCTGCATGAAACCGTCTCTCTCGCTGAGCAGGAGAGCGCCGTTCTTGGTGAAGGAGATATTGCTGAGCACCTCCTCCTTGACGTATTTGGGCACCGTCTCGGTGAAGAGCAGCCTGCACGACTGGCTGGCGGCATCCGCACGATAGACCATCAGCGAGTCTTGATGGCGGTTCATCGTGTAGAGCAACACGTCGCCTGCGGTCTTCCCGGTGAAGATACGTGGAATATAGCCCTCGTGGGGTAGCGGCAACGGCAACTGCCGTGTGGCATGGCTGGTGAGATCATGGCACCATGCCGACACCACGGCATTGTCCTGTCCTGCCTTGGGATATTTGTAGGCATAACGGCCCGGGTAATCGGCATTCTCCTGTTTTTCAGGCGCGAGTCCTTTGAAGAGTTGCAGGGCGTAGGTCTTGACCGCCGTCTCGTCATATCTGATCCAGCAGAGGTGCTGGCTGTCGTGGGTGAACGCCATGGAAGTGCTCAGTCCGAACTCCTCCTCGTTGACCCAGTCGGGGATGCCGTTGATCACCTCATTGAATTTCCCATCGGTCGTCACCTGCGTCTCCTTCATCCCTTCATCGATGTTCACCACGAAGATGTTGTTGTCACGCACGAAGGCCACTTTGCGGCTGTCAGGCGACCATATCGGTGACTGTTGCGCACCGTTTTGGGAGAGCGGGGTGAGTTGCCGGTTCTCCACATTATAAATATAATAGTCGGCGGTGAAGGAACGGCGGTAGATGCGGTTGGACTTGGTGCCTACCAGGATAAACCGGTCGTCAGGGCTGGTCTTGTAGTTGTCGAGACTCTGTATGGATGCGCCCTGGGTCTCGGCAACATCGAAAATGACACCCGTCTGCAAGCCCGTGTCAAACCTATACTTGAGGATCTTGTCATGTTGAGAACTGACCTGTGCGAAGCACTCCCCATCGGCCAGCGGAGCCAGCGAGCGGAGGTTCTCCGCAGCATAGTTCCCTGAAGTGATGTCACGGATGGACAGGGTATCACCTCCCCAGGCGCCATTGGCCAAGGAGAGCAAAAAGAAAAGGACAAAAGCGGTATTTCTCATGATCATGGGGTTGGGGCGGTTTTCAAAAGCCAAACCAGCGACGCTTTTTCTTCGGAGGTTCCAAAGCGGCCTGCTGTGCCTCACGCTTCGCTTCGCGGATGATGTCGTAGTAGGTGAGGTGGTCATGGATCATGTGATACACTGTCGGCCAGTCAAACCTTCCACCGATATTGCAGTCATCGATATAGATGTCAGCATCGATTTTACGTGTGTTATGACTGTGCTCATTGGTGTCGGCGCGCAGAGTCTCATTGATGGCGCTGAATTCCACGCCGCGCTCGCGGCACCAGTCCACGGCTTCGTCGAGCAGGCGGCCTTCCCTGACCGTCCACAGCACGAGTTTGTGTCCGTCTTCCATGAGTTTACGCAAAGTCTCGGTGGCATGAGGGATCTCCTCCCCTATTTTCGGGTACTTGTGCTCTACGACAGTCCCGTCGAAATCGATAGAAATAACCATAAGATTTGATTTTACGTGGCAAAGTTACGATTAAGAGAGCGAAAAGCCAAATTTATTTGGGCTTTTTCGAGAAAGAGCGCCAGAAAGGGCATCTCCTTCATGGAGAGATGGGAGGGCTGGGAGGGGCTGGGAGAGACTGGGAGGGAATGGGAGCGATGGGCGAGATGGGCACGATGGGCACGATGGGCACGATGGGCACGATGGGCACGATGGGTACGATGGGCGGGATGGGGGCGATGAGAGCGAGGGGCGAGATGGGGAGCGAGGGGAGCAATGGGTGGGATGAGAGCGATGAGAGCGATGAGAGCGATGAGAGCGATGAGAGCGAGGGGAGCAATGGGCGGGATGAGGGCGATGAGAGCGATGAGAGCGATGAGAGCGATGAGAGCGATGCGCGGGATGGATGCCAGGGGGCCATGAGGCCCCGGCATCAAGAGGAGAGAGAGCGACTTTTTCAGGAGGAGCGCTCGCACGGCTTTTTTCAGGAGGAGCGCTCGCACGGCTTTTTTTCAGGAGGAGCGCTCGCGTGGCTTTTTTCAGGAGGAGCACTCATGAGGCCCTGGCATTAGAAGGAGCGCTCGCGCGGCTTTTTCTTGATGACGTAATACAAGGCTCGGATATCGTTTTCACTGACGGTGAAGTCGGCGTACTCCGGTGAGGGATTGAGCGAGTGGAACGTCAACGTGCCCTTCTCCAAATCCTGGTCAATCATCTGCTTGATCAAAACACTTGAACCGAAGACCACCACCCAATAAGGATGATCCTTGAACCAGATGTTGTCCCAATATACCCGTTCCAATTCACGCACGAGCACTTTGTCGCCTGCTTCGAAACTCTGTCTCGACCCCGTATCCATCGAATCGCCCTTCACCTCAAAAGAGAGGTAATGGCCCCTCACCACCTTGTCCACCTCATACGTCTCCTCACCCCACTCATCGAGGTTGGCTTCGAGGCGGTCGGAATCATTGGCAAACTGCCCGAAAGCCGCATAAGGCACATGCTTGACAGTCATGTAGAGTTTGTCGCCCTGCTTGTAGAACTTGGCTCCCGTGGTATTTTCCGTATAAAACTCCATCTCGTCGCCATCATCAACAAGTTGTGCCTCCACGACCGCCTTTGCCGACAGAAGCATCTCTCCCTTCCCTGTCCTGATCCACTCCGCATTGATCCGAGGTTCCAGAGCCGTGATCCGTCCGAGGAACTTGTCGCTGAGAGGCACCTTGCCATTGATGATCTGCGAGAACGAGGACGGATTATAACCCAACTGCAAGGCCAGTTCACGTTGCGAGCCCGCCACACCGGTGGACAAAAGCCACGCCACCACTTTTCGCATATTTCCCTTCATATCTTCAACCCTTTCTAATCAATTCAACCTTATTATATAATCGGAATATAAACTCAAATGTTAAATAACTGTTAAATCTAAACAGATATCTTGCAACTATGTCGATTTTGCTTTATATTTGCAATCGAATTCCAAACAGAAAGTTTAATTAATATGAACTTCTATTGGTTTTCGATGGCAAAAATACAAACAATCTTTTATATAAACAAATAAAATGACCTAAATTTTCATAAAAATATAAACATTTCCAATCTTTAGGATTGTTTTTCAGGATAACATTTTTTTAAAGCATTGAAACAAGACAGACCATGAAAAGATTGATTCAAGAAATCGCGACGTTTGTGCTGGGCACACGTTGCTATGCGGTCATCATCGGAGAGCGGGGCAGCGACCGCTATGACATTGCCTCCCAGATTCATTTCACCAAAGCCTCAGCCGAGGAACACCGGCGGCGGATTGAGCAGACCCGCACTTTTGTCTATATCACGACCGTGTCATTCAGATGGAGGAGGAGATAAGATGGACACCAGGAGTATCATTCCCATGACAAGACGCGGCGATGTGACTTTCCATGCCGACGGACGGATAGACCTCACCGCACACGTCGTGAAAGCACTCGACCTGCATCCAGGCGACGTGATCAACATCATCAAGTCAGACGACGAGCATCCCGAGCACTATCTCTACAGATCGCGCATGGCCGCAGAGACCACAGGCCGGCATACCTGCGTGTGCCACCCTGCGAACAAAGGCGGCAACTACCTGCGCGTCTTCAATAAGCAAATGGCGCATTACATTCTCGGCATCTGCGACAGCTGCAACCGGATCTCGCTCAGAGTGGGCGGCCTCACCGAACTTACCGGACGCGGAAGGGCACTGCCGATCATCATCACCGCATCACTCACCAACCCAGAAACGACGACCTTGACATGAAGAAACATATCTCTTTCGGGGGACTGGCTTATCATCCCACCGACCATGAAGCACACGAGGGCGACTGCGCCCTGTCAGTCAACCTGATCCATGAGGACGAGGCACTCAGGCCCATCGCCATGACGATGCAGCACACGGGTAGGACGGTGGATGGCAGATTGGTGGCCGTGCATCAGACCGAACGCTACACGCACCTGATCGTGGAGAATGCGGAGACCTATTACTGGATGGACGCAGAAGGAGACGGACAACCCACAGAACTGTTGAGCGGCCTTCATGTGAACGACTTCGCCACGATGGGCGACACGTTGTGTCTCTGCAGCGACACCGAGACCCTCCATGCCTTCTGGCAATCCGGAAACGCCCGTTACCTCGTCGTGCGCCACGACGACCTGCTCTACGATCTCACACTGACGCAAAACACCCCGATGCGGGTGGAGGTCAGCCAGACCATCACGCCCGCTCTGGCCCGCTATCTCGACGCACCTGACACGGCACTCACCAGCAGGAACACGCTGCCAGGACAGGTTTTTCCTTATTTCTACGACACAGAAGGCACCTTCGCCACCGGCGCTACCATGGTGGCGGCACAAATGGAAGTGCTCCTTGACCAAGAGGTCGCAAGACGCGGCATCGGCTGCATGAAACATATTGTGATCGGCATGGCAGCGCTGCGGCTCAAGGACGGTTCCACGGTGATGCACTCCAATCCCTTTGCCTTGTGGCCCGCCGACCTCATGACCACACTGACCGCCGACCGGGAAAACGGCATTCTGCAGATGTCAGCATTCCTGCACCGGCATGCCATCACCGCAAGTCTCAGAAAGGCCGACAGCAATGCGGTGCAGTTGATTGAAGGCGTGGAGATCTTCCTCTCACGCCCCATGAACTTCCTCGACATGCACAAAGCGGCAGCACACACAAAAGACGGTTCAGGACAAACCACATCCATCACCTTCGGGCACCTCGACCGAGAGGCTGTGATGGATGTCCTACGGCGGATGACACTACACCATGCCCTGACACTCAGCGTAAACCAACTGGGCACTCCCGTGCTGTTGCCGATGGCCGCAAACGGCGAAGCGGCAGACCTCAGAGACCTCCGCCGCACCACCACAGGCGCCCAGTCGGCCTACGGGCACGGCGGACGGCTAAACCTATGCGGCACCACCACCGTACTCCACAACCCAATGGAAATCGGCATCCGCTATACCTACCACACCCTCGACGCGACAGCACGGCTCGGGCTCGACAGCGGCAACCGGGAAGAAGTCCTGCGGATGGAACTCACCGCAGGCAGCAGGGCCGACATCCTCGACAACGCCGATGGACAGGAAGCCCAACTGGTGGTCCATGCTTTCACAGATGATGAGGAAGTGAGGGAAGTGTGGTGGAATACCACAGTGCAATACCCCGTTCCCGGCATGATGATGTTTCCCAGCCCCCATATCCGTGAGATGGAATATCATATCAGACTGTCGCGTGGAGAGGGATATCGTTACTATACCCTGCGGCACCATCTTGACACCTACAGCGACAAAGGAATGGCGGCAACGGTGTATAGCGCTACAGGACAAGTGCACCTCACCCGCCGGCCCGCCGTCCTTTCGTTGCTGTTCCAACAAGCTGAAGCACTGGACTATGACCCTGGAAGCGGAACATACGCCCCCTCCTACCCCATCTGGCAGGAAGAGAGCGCGGCCGACTACGAAGGACATGCCGCAAGGGCACGCGACAAATGGGCACTCTCCCGTGACCGGTCACGGCTCAGCACCTCGGCAGAAGGCAATCCCCTTATATTCCCAAAGACATCAACCATCCGAGTTGGAGGCGGAGAACTACTTGGCATTGTCAGCAACACACGCCGCACCGCCGACGGATTGTATGGCGACGGTCAGTATTACGCATTCACCACCGAAGGGGTTTGGTTGCTGCGCATGAGCGGTGGCAAATGGCATGCCCAGCAAGCCGTGACCCGCATCGCTCCGCTCTGCAGTGCCCAGGATGTGTGCGGCCGTGATGCCCAAGATGTGTGCGGCCGTGATGCCCAAGATGTGTGCGGATATGAAGCTCAGATTGCATGCACCGGCGACGCTGTGGTCTATCTCTCCGCTTGCGGACTGATGATGCTGAAAGGGTCGAAGGCCACCTGCCTGAGTACGCCACTCCATGGTGCACCACCGGACACAAGCCGTCTGCCACATTTTGATGAGATTCTCGCCACCGAACCCACATTGTCACAAACCATTCGGTATGACATGCCCAGTTTCATGCAATTGTCTGGATTCATGCAAAACGCCAAGATGTTCTACGACACCTGCCGCGACCGGATTTGTCTTTGGAATGCAGCGACTGATGACGGAGGAGGTGTGCGATGGCCTTTCATGTTGGTCCTTTCGATGCGCAGCGGAGCCTGGGGGATGGCGTATCTGCCATTGCGGAGCGTCATCAGTTGTGCTGCAGGCATTTGGGGTGTCAGCAGTGCAGGTGAACTGGGGCGGATTGGCTATCATCCGCATGAAAGGCAAGCTGTCGCTTTCTGCACCCGTCCGTTGGCATTGGGAGAGCGGCATGGCTATAAATCCATGGAGCGTTTGATCGTGCGCGGCCTTTTCCACCACCAAGGGCATCGCGGCAGTCATATCGGGGTGGCGCTGTGGGGCAGCAATGACCTTCATCATTGGCATTTCATCGCCTCCAGCGCCAACCAATATCTACACCGGCGCCGCAGCACGCCATTCAAATGGTTCCGCCTGATGGCCATCGGGCAATTGCTCCCGGGAGAGAGCATTGAGGGCGCCAATTTTGTGGTCCAATTACCCAGGGCGAAAAGAAATTAGGGCAGCTTCACAGCTGCCCTAACACCCTATAAACAAATAACCTAAAAACTAATCTCTATATGCAGGATTCTGATATGCTTTCTTTTCGTCGTTCGACATGATCATGCCGTCGAGCTGACCCTGTGGGATTGGACGGAGGTAATAGCCGTCGGGGATGTCACGGGTGAAGGTCTGGAGATCCTTGTCGGTGTAACCACTGCCGGCAATCCGATATTTGGAGGCACGATCTTTCCATGTCTGGGTGCGCACGAGGTCAAACCAGCGGTATCCCTCACCCCAGAACTCACGGCTGCGCTCGTCGAGGATGTAGTCGATGGTGATGACAGCCGGTGTGGCGGCCAACATCTCAGCGGTGTGGTCAACAGAGACAGCCACATTGTCGTTCTGGCTGAAGGTCTGCTTACCGGCACGGGCACGGAGGACATCAACCAGGCGCTTAGCCTCGGCGTTGTTGTTGAGTTTCACAGCAGCCTCTGCAGCGATGAGGTAGAGCTCAGAGAACTTGGCGATGTTCCAAGGACGTGGGCTACCACCGTTCACCTTTGAGCCAAGACCACCGGCGTTGTCGGTGCGGTAGATACCGATCTTCCAGTTGATGGGGTACTTCTTGCGGCTGATGTGGTTGACAGCGACGACGAAGTCGGGACGACCAGCCATCTCACCGAAGCCGAGTTTGCCGTCGGCGCCAGTGTAGTTGATCTTGCTGTCCTCGCTCTCAGGCACCCAGCTGAAATAAACCTCGTTGGGGCCCACCTGCATGCCGTTGGCACCGAAGACATAAGGCTCGTTGTTGCCAGACTTCTGCCAGTTGGTGTGGTAGCGCAGGGTGAAGGTTGCGTCGTAACGGGAGTCGATGGCCTTGACGGCATCTTCCCAAACACCGCCTTCCATGAAGTTGTCGGCGATAGGAGCCATACGGGTCCAAGGACGGCCGAGAGCCTGAACAGCCTCACGCTGGATAGGATTGATGGTTGCGCCAGAAGCAGCCTTGGCAGTCATCTCGGTGTAGTTCCAGGTCTCCATCCAGTAAGCGAAGTTCTCAGGAGAACCACCGCTACCCCAGCCATAGCCGGCGCCGCCGTTACCAAACTTCTCATCCTCGTCGTGATCAGCATAGAGCATGATCTCCGAGTTGCGGTCGTTGGTAGCCACGTTCACATCATAGAAAGTAGGCTGCAGGGCATACGGTCCAGGATTGTTGATGGCCGCCATAGCCACCTCATAAGCTTTCTGGAAGTAGCTGTTGGCCTGACCGGCATCGCGGGTGCACTCAGGATAGGTAGGAATGTTCTTCGGGTTCTGGAGCCACCAAGCATAGGTCAGGTAAGCCTTGGAGAGATACAGGCGTGCGAGGTTTTTCGTAGCCGTACCGGTGAGACGAGGATTCTCAGGCAGGTCAGCGACAGCCTTCTCCAGATCGGAGAAGATGGCAGCATAGACCTCAGGAACGGTGTTACGTACGGAGGTACGGACGGTGGAGGTATTGAACTTCAGAGGACCGGCTCCCAGGTCGAGGGGTACGCCGCCGTAGGTCTGCACCAGAATGAAGTAGTCGAAGCCACGGAAGAAATAAGCTTCAGCCAACAGAGAGGCATCCATGCCAGCCTCTGCGCCATTCTCGATGATGCCGCTGGCAGTGTTGATATTGGCGAAGGCTGTTCCCCAGCATCCACCGGCAATACTATTGTTTGGAGTCATGGAACCAACGCCGGAGAGGTCGGCGTCCTTGAAGTTACCGTCGGCCGACTGTCCGTAGGTATATTCATCGGTACCCGTCTCCAGGCTGTTCAGATAGTAACCGTTGCCATAGAAATAGCGCAGGTGAGCGTAGAGAGAGGTCAGACCGCCCTCAATACCCGCTTTCGTGGTGAAGAATGTCGGGTCGAACTGGCTACGAGGCTGCTCGTCGAGCACGTCACTGCAGGAAGTCAAAGTCGTGGAAAGGCCACAGCAGACAAGACCCGCAGCAAGGATATATTTGATGCTTTTTGTTTTCATATCTCTTGTTTCTTAAATGATTCTTTAGAATGTAACGTTAATACCGAACAAGAAGTTGCGGGTAGAAGGTGTGTTGTAACCCACGATAGGCATTCTGTGCTTGCCTGTGTATCCGTCGATGCCAACAGCGGTGTTCTGAGTGGCGTAAGAGTTGGTCTCAGGATCAAGTCCACTCTCGTTGTTGAACGGTGAGAAGAGCACGAATGGGTTCTGGATCGTAGCGTAGAGGCGCAGACGGCTGATGCCGAGATCCTTCACAGCCTTCAGTTTGTCGAAGTTGTAGCCGAGCGTGATGGCACGCACCTTGAGGTAGCCAGCGTCGAAATAACCGAGAGTGGAACCGTATTTGGGGTTGTCACCGCTCTGGATGCCACCGGGTTTCGGATACTTGGCACCCGTGTTGTTCTC
>CACYQD010000005.1 GCA_902776475.1 uncultured Prevotellaceae bacterium
ACAGATTGAGACAATTGCAACAGGCAAGAATTTTAGCGCAGTGAGCGTGGGTAAGATGAACGAGATTATCGAGCATGTGCTGCCGATGGGTCCCGAAGTGACCATCCAGGGCAAGGTGTTCGCAGGGCAAGCCGTGGGTGCTACGGGTAGCGAGCTGTCGTTCCAGACACTGGTTCCCGGACAGGACAGCGGTTTCCTGCACACCCACAAGACCCACGAGGAACTGTATATCATCCTCAAAGGTGAGGGACAGTATCAGGTGGACGGCGAGATCTTCCCCGTCAGCGAGGGTACCATCGTCCGCGTGGCTCCCGACGGCAAGCGTGCGCTGAAGAACACCGGCACTGAGAACATGACGATGCTCTGCATCCAGTACAGGGCCAACGCCTTCACCGAGGCCGACAGCCCCATGACCGACGGCACGATCCTCCAGGATGAACTGAAATGGTAACGGACCGGCTGGAGAATCTCAAAGGCATCATTCAGTATCTGATGGCTGATTTGGATATCAGCCATCAGATTCCCCATACGTTGGAAGAGCGGCGGACGATGATGCGGGCTTTGATGAATGTATGGATTCCCAAGGCGATCGATACTACTTTCTTATCGGCACAGGATGCCGAGTTGCAGATGCAACGCGAGGAAAAAGGCGTGGTGACTCCTACCGGCGAAGGGTTGCTGCTTTGGCAAGGAGACATCACACGCCTAAAAGTGGATGCCATCGTGAACGCCGCCAACGCACAGGCATTGGGCTGCTGGTCGCCCTTGCACAACTGCATCGACAACTGCATCCACTCTGCTGCGGGTATCCAACTGCGCAAGGAGTGTGCCGACATCATGCAGGGTCGTCTTTTGGATACATGCGATGCCATCATCACACAGGGCTACAACCTGCCTGCCAAGCACGTCATCCACACCGTCGGACCGATCATCGAGAGCGGATGGCCTACCGAACATCAAAAGCAACAGCTGGCCCAATGCTACCGCAGTTGTCTTGACCTGGCCGAAAAGCACCACCTGCAAAGCATCGCTTTCTGCTGCATCTCGACGGGTGTGTTCCATTTCCCCAATGAACTTGCGGCGGAGATTGCCGTCAAAACCATAAAAGAGTATCCTCTTCATTCACTCAAAACCATTGTATTCAATGTTTTCCTCGACAAAGACCGTGACATCTACCAGCGACTGGTATGAACGCATCGCCAAGACATGTCAACTGATTGCCGAAGCCGACCATATCATCATCGGGGCGGGGGCAGGACTGTCGGCTGCCGCAGGACTGGAGTATTCAGGAGAGGCGTTCGAACATGTATTCCGCCAATGGATTCTCCGATACGGCATCACCGACCTCTACAGCTCATCGTTCTATCCCTTCGAGACCGAGGAGGAGCGTTGGGCGTATTGGGCCAAGCACATCTGGTTTGCCCGCTATAGGCCGGAAGCGCAACCGCTCTACAGACAACTGCTGTCGCTCGTCAAGGACAAGGATTACTTCGTCATCACCACCAACGTGGACGGTCAGTTCGAGAAGGCGGGGTTCGACCCTCAGCGCATCTTCGCCACACAGGGCGACTATGCCTTTTTCCAACCCGCTGACGGCTCGCCCAAAGAACTGTATCCCAACCGCCAATGGGTGGAACAGGCGCTGCCAGCCATCCATGACTGCCGCATCCCCACAGAACTGATACCGCATACGCCAGACGGCAAGCCCGTCGCCATGAACCTTAGATGCGATGACACTTTCGTGGAGGACGAGCATTGGCATGAGCAAGCCGACCGCTACAGCCAGTTTATCGAGAAGTCATACGACAAACGGCTGCTGCTCCTGGAGTTCGGAGTGGGTTTCAACACGCCCGTCATCATCCGCTTCCCCTTCGAGCGCATGGCAGCACAGTTCCCCCAAACCTCGCTGGTGCGCTTCAACCGCGACTATCCACAGTTGATGACGGCTTCCGCAGCCAACCACTTCACGGCGTTCACGGAAGATGTGACGACAATTCTACGCAACATCCAATCATAAACTCAGGAATGATACTGAACACAGGGGGACGGACAGGCAAATGCGCATTTTTCACATTGTTATCGCACACAACTATTGATTTAAATCAAAAAAAGGGCTATTTTTTGGATTCTGTATTTATAAAAGTTGCGAAGCGACGGATTTGTTATTACCTTTGCAGTGTCAATGATTGAGACATCAATCATAAAGGTTAATAGATTGTTTAGGTTAGTAGTAATAGATTTAGGTTTTTAGTTATTAGGTTTAAGGTATTAAAGTAGATTGTTTAATTGGACAACAAAGGTATTTTTAGTTAAACATAGGCTTGTACGCTGCGGCTCGTTGAGAGTTGCAGCGTACTTTTTTTATTTCCCTGGTGTTATTCGGTTTTCTCGATCAATACGGTAGCGTAGGCGGAGATGCCTTCCTCACGGCCGGTGAAACCGAGGCGCTCGGTCGTGGTGGCCTTGATGGAGACGTCGTCGATGTCGCATCCGATAATCTGTGCCATGCACTGCTGCATGGCCGGGATGTGGGGATTGAGTTTGGGGCGTTCCGCACACACCGTGGCATCAATATTGCCCACCCGGTAGCCTTTGGTGGCGATGAGCGCCACCACGTCGCGCAGAATCACTTTGCTGTCCATGTCAAGGGTGTCGTCCGAGGTATCTGGGAAATGGAAACCGATGTCACGCATGTTGGCAGCGCCCAGGATGGCATCAGCCACAGCATGAATCAGCACATCGGCGTCGCTGTGCCCCAGGAGACCAAGACGATGGTCGATCTTGATGCCGCCGAGCCACAGGTCACGCCCCTCGGTCAGTTGGTGAACGTCATATCCGAATCCGACTCTGATTTTCATACTCCCCTCTTCTATCTTCTCTTGAACAAGTCCTTAATGCCGTCCATGTCGAACGACAACGTAAAGCGGAGCGTCTGGTCGAGCGGATTGCTCTTGGCCGTGGCGATGACATAGCCGGCGTCGAGTGAGAAGACGCTCATCCGGAATCCCGCACCCACCGTGAAATACTTACGGTTACCCTTGTTCTCGCTCTCATGGTGATAACCGGCCCTGAGTGAGAACTGGTCGTGATAGTTGTATTCGGCACCCACACTCCACTGGATCTCCTGCAGTTCCTCGGAGAAGCCGTTGGGGGCATCGCTGAAGCTCTTGAACATACCGCTGATACTGGAGACATCGAAGTACTCTTTCTCCAAACGGTCCATGTACTCCTGTGAGGTTTCCTCCTCCTTCTGCTTGGGATAGGTCGGAACAAGGAGTTTGTTGGCGTCGGCGGCTATGGTGAAACGGTTGTACTCATCAATAGGAACCATGAGCGAAGCACCGAGACGCATGTTGGTCGGGATAAACTCGCTGTGCTCGTCGCCACCGAAGGAGATCTTACTACCAATGTTGCTGACATTGAAACCCAGGCCCAACTGGCACTCACGGGCGCCGATGTTGAGATAGTTCTGGTAATAGCAGGAGACGTCGGCAGCAAAAGCCGATCCAGGACTGGTATCCTCGGAGTAGTCGTAGGTGAGGTCGGAGTAGATCCACCTGACGGCGGCAGCGATGGAGAACTGCTCGCTGAGCATCAGGGAGTAGCCGACATCAAGCGACATCTCATAGGGATTGATGGTCATGTCGTTGGATCCGTCGAGAGAACTGTTGGTGATGACCTCGCCGAGGGAGAAATACCTCAGGGAGCCCGACACCGCACTGTAGTCGCCGATGCGGTAGTAGCCCACCAGATAGGCCAGGTCCATATCATTGACGAGTTGGCGCAGCCATGGCGTGTAGTTGAGCGCCACGCCGGCCCTGGAGATGGTGAAGGGATACTTGGCGGGGTTCCAGTATTGTGAGACCACGTCGGGGTCGGTGGCCGCACCCACGTCGCCCATACCCGCCGAGCGGGCGTCAGGGGCGATGGTCTGCGAGGTAACCGACGTATTGACGGGGTTGAACATGTCCTCCTTTTGTGCCATCATCATGGCAGGCTGAAGAAAGAGTGCAGCCAAGAAGGCTGTCCGGAGCAGTTTTTTGGTGATATGCATCGCTGATCGGTTTCAGGAGTTAAACACTTATGTAAACGTGATGTAGGCTCAATTATTGTCTATCACGATGAGTTTCTTGGATTTCGAGACGGTCTGGCTGCCGTCGCAGGCGATGCGGGCACGGTAGAGATAGACTCCCGTCTGCAGTTTTCTGCCCCCATCGATGGTCAGGTCCCAGTCGATGGTATAGGCGCCGTCGGTGGAGACGCCGCTCTCGGCATATTTCCACAGTTGCCTGCCGCTGACGTCAAACACGTCGAGTTCGACATCCATCACGCTGCCCGTCCTGTCGTGGTTGATGATGAAGGTGGTGGATGTGGTGGCCGGGTTGCGGGTGCAACTGACGCTGTGCAGGGTCGGTTTGAGTCCTGCCACGACCTGGAATGACAACTGGGCCGTCGAGGAGTTGTTGAGGATGTCCCATGCCCTGAATTTCAGGTTGTGCATGCCCGGAGAGAGTTCCGGGATGCTGTAGAAGGTGGTGCCGCTGGTATAGCTGCCGAAATCGAACGAGAAATTGCTGTTGAGCACGTAGGTTTTCGACATCTCATCATCGATGATGAGTTCCAGGTCATGTCCGATGCCGGTGCCAGCGGCGTTGATACCGTCCTTGTCGGTGATCTGCGCCACGAAATAGGGCGTCGTGTTCACCGTCCCTCCGTTGGTGAACGAGGGTGAATTGAGATAGCAGTAGATCGACGGTCCGATGGAGTCGTTGCCGGCCACGTCGGTGCCACCCACGGTGAATCTCGAGCACTGTCCGTTGGCCTCAAGGATATGGCTGTCATCGATGGCGTAGAGATTGATGAGTCCTCTGCCGTCGGAGTAGTTGATGTCCATCGGTACGGCGAAGGAGAAGGCAAACGAACCGTTGCGCACGCTGTCCGAACCATTGAAGAGGACATTGGGACGGTCGTAGTACTCAAATTTCGTACGACTGTCCTCTGCCTGTCCTCTGCAGACCACCTTCTCCTGCGAGTCGCGCACGGTGGCGGTGACCAGACCGTTGAAAGACTCTATCCGGCTGCCATCTTGTTCGATATGGCCTTTCACACTGACGATGCTGCCGGCATGAATGGCGATCTCGTCGGAGGAGTCTGGGGCTAGTCCGTTGATGCTGTCAATCACCGCTTTCAAGACCGGCACATGAAGGCACAGGGCGGGGTCGCCGAGCAGTGAGAAGCGCAGTTTGTTGCTCGAGAGATCCTGCTGCGAGGTGATCATCTCGTTCTTGGCCCTCCGCTGGGCCTCGCCGATGGAAGTCCGCTTCCCGTCATTGACGCTGAGCACGTGTTTCACATACGCCCGGTTGATGTAGGCGTTGTAGCTTTGGTAAACCGTACGGGTCGTGCCGAAGAAAGCCATCGACCCGCCCTTTTTGTTGAGCAGGCAGGCCACGCCGATGTTGTCCTCCGCCATATCGAAGGGCATGATGTCGCACGACGCTGTAATCCACAGCGGCATGTGGGTATTGGAGAAATTGTGGAAGTCCTGGAGGATGAGCACACGCTCATGGGAGATGCTGTTGGCCGACCCGTGTCCGGAGTAGTCGATGATCAGGGCACCGGTCTCCTGCAGCGTCTTGACATCCCTCGTACAGTCGGGGTAGGTGTTTCCTGTAGCCGAAGTGACCCTGGTGTAAGCGTCCCACATCACCTTCCTGATCTGCAGTCCCGGAGAAATGGAACCGATCATATCGGCGAGGTCGTCGGCATCTTTCATGTGGGAGTTGCTGTTGCCGTCATCGCCGAGCACGGCCACGCGGTTCTGCCAGTCGCCGGCATCCTTGTTGAGGATATAGTTGATGGTCTTGTCGGTGAGGGTCTTGGCATCCTCCGCAGTGTGCACGGGGAAGCGTCCCACCGCCACATCAAGTTTGTCGGATGTCTCGGGATTGCCGCCCTCTCCGTCGTCGAGCAGTGAGATGAAGCCGTCATCGACGAGGCAGTAAATCTCGTTGAATGACTCCTCGCTCTCATGGCAGAGCAGGAAGTCATCGGGGGAATAGTTGCGGCAGTCGCTGGTGAGCATGCGGTTGTCCCAGTAGCCGTCGCCGAAGAGGAGCACATACTTGGGCATGTCGGCCTCGCTCTCTGCCCGGTCGTAGAGCATTTTGAGATATCTCCTGTAAGCATTCATGTCGGGTGTGCCGCTGGCGAACTCGTTGAAGAGTTCATCGGCGGGCACGATGCGCACTCTCATGG
Source organism: uncultured Prevotellaceae bacterium (assembly GCA_902776475.1). Taxonomy (GTDB): domain Bacteria; phylum Bacteroidota; class Bacteroidia; order Bacteroidales; family Bacteroidaceae; genus Prevotella. The sequence goes on from CACYQD010000005.1 coordinate 6,259, forward strand.
AGTCGCGCTCTTCATGGATGGCAGCGATTCTTCTGGCCTGTTCGAGGAGTTTCTGCGAGGTTGGGATGATGATCACCATGTCGGCAGGTCCGTCTCCATGGAGGTCCTGGTTGGTGATGTTGTGCACATATTCCGGTGCGGGAATGCCCGAGTAAGTGAGGGCGGTCATTTTCCGGGGAGTGGCCGTATAGATGTCGATATAATCGAGCCGCGCCGGTCCGCCCGAGAGCGTACTGATGGTGACGCTGTCGGTGGCGCTGAGGTTGTTCACATCAAAGACCATGGTGGCGTCCTTTCCCTTGTCGTAACTGCCCGGAGAGATGAACAGCGTTCCGAGCACGGAGTCGTTGAGGGTCACCTGCACTTTGGTAGCCGTTCCGGCCGACACGTTGATGGCCATTTTCCCCTGCTTGTCGGCACTGGGATTGGTGAGGGTGTAGAGCTGTGAGCTTCCGGCACTGACGGGGGTGTTCTCAAACAAGTTGCGCCCGCCCATGAACCACGAGAAGTTGTCTACCTCGTGCAAGGCATGGTAATGCTCAGGCCTGGGATAGTAGTTGCTGACGAAGGCCGCACTGTCGATGCTCAGGGGCGCCTCCTCCGACTGCGTCAGGAAATAGTAGCCATAGTTGGAGTAGTAGTTGCGTGTGCGCCTCATGGTGGAAGGCTTTTCCCAAGTGACCGGTCCCTGCGCATAGAAGAGCCTCCTGCCGCCCACCGTGCAGGTGGGCACCTCCATGAGGTCATCGGTGGCAGCCAGTTCTTCGGGAACGAGCGTCTCGTTCTGCAATGCCCCGCCATAGCCGTATATCCTGACCTTGCTCAGGTCGCTGAATCCAGCCTGTTTGACCAGGGCATCGGTGAGCTGGTAGATGCCTGAGGAAGGTACGCGGATCTTCGCCCATCTCCCCGTGGCGAGCACCGAATGGTCGGCATAGCGCTTGTCAGTGGCCTTCGGTGCACGGAGCACTGCCGCCGCATGACGGGGCTGGGCCTCCACCTGGAGCATGAAACTCACCAGCATGAGGTTTTTATCCTCGCGCCTGACCAGTGGGACGAACAGCACTTCGAGGCTGGCCTTCCGCCGCTCCACCACGATGCGCGACTCCACCTCCGGCATTTCCGGCAGCGGCTGGCTGGTGAGCCTCATGAGTCTGCGCTCGCTGTAGGGAGTCATCGGCACGAATTCAGGATAGAGGATCCGGACGGTATAGACCGAGTCGGCATACTGTCCCTGCAAGGGTATCGAACAGGTGAAGCGGGGCAGCACGGAGTCTATCCTCACCTCGTCGGCGGTGAGGTTGTAAAACTGTTGTGCCACGGCTGTCAGGCAGTTCACAAGCAGTATCACGACAATGGCAAAGAGCCTTATGTTTCGTCTATTTGACATTGAATTCCAAAACTTTCCGGTCATTGACAAATCCCGTGATGTGATCATTCTCATGCACGGGTCCTGTCGGGGAAGGGGTGCCGGTGAAGATGATGTCGCCCGTCCGCAGGGTGAAGAGTCTGCTGACCGATGCGATGATGGCATCCACCGTCCAGAGCATATCGCCCGAATAGCCCGTCTGGACATTGCGGCCATTGACATCCAGACTGAAGCGGATGTCCAGGATGGCACTCAGCTCCTCCATGGGCACCCACTCGCCGATAGCCGCGGCGCCGTCGAAACTCTTGCAGACGTCCCAGGGCAGACTTTGCTTCCTGAGCTGCTGCTGCAGGTCGCGCGCGGTGAAGTCCACGCCGCAGGTCACAGCATCGTAATAACGGTGGGCGAAGCGCTGCGGGATGCCCTTGCCGAGCCTGCATACCCTCACCACCAGTTCCGCCTCGTAATCGATGCGCCCGAGCGTGTCGGGCAGGAACATCGGTCTGCCGCCCTTGAGCAGCGACGAGTCGGCCTTGGTGAAGATGACGGGCTCTTCCCCAAGATATAACGGAGAACCGGCCGTTTTATTGTACTCCGCGTAATTGTATGCTACGGCGAAAATCTTCATCGATGGAGTCGGTGTAAAGAAAAAGCCAGGGTGAGGGAGTTGAATCCCAGACCCCGGCCAGATAATTATGAAAGAATGTACTTTTGGTTAGTCTGCACGAAGTGTGAAGCGCTTGAATGCCACCACCTTGAGCTCCTTGTCGGCAGCCTTCAGGTAAGCAGCCACATTCTCCTTGTTCTCAGCCTTGATGTACTCCTGGTTGACCAGGCAGTTCTCCTTGAAGAACTTGGCCATACGGCCGCGGGCGATGTTCTGAATCATCTGCTCGGGCAGGTTGGCAGCCTTCTCAGCGGCAACAGTAACCTTGATCTCACGAGCCTTTGCAGCCTCCTCCTCGGTGAGCCAGTTCTTGGCGATGTTGGAGCTGATGTGATCTTCGCTGTCCACGAGGTTGGGGTTGATGCCAGCCTTCTTGAGTGCAGCCTCCACAGCCTTCTCGATCTGCTCTTCCTTGGTCTTCTGGATAGCGACCTGCAGCTCATTGTCCTTGACAGACTGGGGCACGCTCTCCTCGTCGAGTGCGACGGGGTTCATCGAAGCCACCTGCAGGGTGATGTTGTGTCCCTGCTCCTCAAAGTCCTTGTTGAGCTGTACGAGGGTGCAGAGCATGTTCTTGCCCTGGTGGTTGTAGCTGTAGATATTCTCTCCCTCGAGATAGTTGTAGCCGTCGAGCTCCATCTTCTCACCAGTGATGCCGGAACGCTGTGTCACGGCGTCAGCCACCTTCTGTCCGTCGGCGAGGGTCAGTGCGCCAACCTCTTCGAGGGTCTTGCACTTGTTGGCCACGGCGGCGTCGAGGATGCTCTGAGTGAGAGCGATGAAGTCAGCACCGTTGGCGACGAAGTCGGTCTCGCACTTCAGGGCGATGATGGCGGCGAAGCCGTTGTCGACCTTCACGAGCACGCAACCGTTGGATGTCTCGCGGTCGCTGCGCTTGGCGGCGATGGCCAGTCCACGCTCACGGAGCAGGTCTTTGGCCTTGTCGAAGTCTCCCTCAGCCTCTGTGAGCGCCTTCTTGACGTCAGCCAGGCCTGCACCGGTCATGGTGCGGAGCTTCTTGATATCTTCCATATTGGGTTTGTAAGCCATGATTCTTTTCTTTTAATAAGTTGTTGTGGAAATGGGTTTACTCTGCTTCGGGAGCCTCTTCTGCCTCAGGAGCCTCTTCTGCTGCGGGAGCTTCCTCTGCCTCAGGAGCGGCAGCGTTCTCCTCTGCGGGAGCGGCATCCTTGCGAGCTCTGCGCTGGCGCTTGGGTTTGGCGTCGGCAGCCTCTTCGCTCTGCTCAGCGGCGGCTTTCTCATCAGCCTTCTCAGCCTTGCGCTCCTCGAGGCCCTCTGCGATAGCTGCGCAGCAAGCGGTGAGGATCACGTCGATGCTGTCCTTGGCGTCATCATTGGCGGGGATGACGAAGTCGATGTCATCGGGGTTGGAGTTGGTGTCCACGATACCGAAGACGGGGATGCCGAGGCGGATGGCCTCTTTCACGGCGATGTTCTCCTTCATCACGTCAACGACGAAGAGTGCGGAGGGCAGACGGGTGAGGTCAACGATGGAACCGAGGTTCTTCTCGAGCTTGGCGCGCTGGCGCTGCACCTGCAGGAGCTCTCTCTTGGAGAGGTTGGAGAAAGTACCATCAGCGATCAACTTGTCGATAGTGGCCATTTTCTTCACGGCCTTGCGGATGGTGGGGAAGTTGGTGAGCATACCGCCCGGCCAACGCTCGATCACGTAAGGCATGTTTACGCTTGCAGCCTTCTCGGCCACAATGCTCTTAGCTTGTTTTTTAGTAGCTACGAAGAGTACTTTCTTACCAGACTTTGCGATTTGCTTGAGGGCCTCAGCAGCCTCGTCGATCTTGGCGACGGTCTTGTGGAGGTCGATGATGTGGATGCCATTGCGCTCCATGAAGATGTAGGGAGCCATGGCGGGGTTCCATTTGCGGCGGAGGTGACCGAAGTGGCAGCCTGCCTCCAGCAACATATCAAAATTTGTTCTTGACATTGTGTTTGTTATTGAATTTGTTTACTTTCCTTTTAGTTGTCTCTAACCAGCCAGCGGGTAATCATCCCCACGGCTATGCTGCCATGCGGTGAGTCTCGCCGGTTTGGATGCTAAACATGGGGTATGGGCGCAGATTAACGCTTGCTGAACTGGAAGCGTGCGCGTGCCTTGGGACGACCCGGCTTTTTGCGCTCCACAGCACGTGAGTCGCGTGTGAGGAAGCCTTGGTCCTTGAGGGCTTTCTTGTCCTCAGCATTGATTTTCACAAGTGCGCGGGAGATGGCGAGGCGGAGAGCCTGGCTCTGACCGGTGAAACCACCACCGTCGAGGTTGACTTTCACGTCATACTTGTCAGCTACGTTGAGCAGGTTGAGCGGCTGCTTAACCACATACTGCAGGATGGCTGAGGGGAAATACTCGGTGAGGTCCTTCTTGTTGATGGTGATCTTGCCTGAACCCTCACTGACATAAACGCGTGCCACGGCACTCTTGCGACGGCCTATTGCATTAATATATTCCATTCTTGTGCTTATTTATACTGGTTAATGTCAATTGCTTTGGGCTTCTGAGCCTCATGCTTGTGCTCGGTTCCCTCATAGATATAAAGGTTGTCCATCAGGCTTCTTCCAAGAGGGCCTTTGGGGAGCATACCCTTTACGGCATGGCGGATGATCCGCTCGGCGCCATCTTTCTTCAGACGGAGCTTGGCGGGCGTGTCAAAGCGCTGGCCACCGGGATAGCCAGTATAACGGGTGTAGAGTTTTTCAGTCTCTTTCTTGCCTGTGAAGATCACCTTTTTGGCATTGATGATGATCACGTTGTCTCCACAGTCAACATGGGGAGTGAAGGTGGGTTTGTATTTTCCGCGGAGCAGTTTAGCTACCTTGGAGCAGAGGCGGCCTACAACCTGGTCGCTTGCATCGATGACCACCCACTCTTTCTTGACGGTCTCCTTGTTCATGGAAACAGTCTTGTAACTTAAAGTGTTCATTTCAATTTTTAAATTTACTACTAAAAAACAATTTTTACGTTTCTCGTGGAATGACGATTCACTAACCGCTGTGCCTGGCCAAAAGCACCGCTATTAACACGCCTTTCCTGGGGTTCTAAGTGTATCCCCGTAATAATCGGACTGCAAAGGTACAAATTTTATAAGGATTGCGAGATGCCCAAAACCACAAATTATAAAACATTAACATTTTTAATGTTTTTTATATCTCTGTCACAGCCACACCAAATCCCGGAGGACAGCAGCAATGCCATCACTCCGGGATAACAGAGAGTTTATGCAATGTTATCAGGTGGTTTTCCAAGCCTTCATCACATCTTCGATGTCAATGCCCAACAGCCGCATGTTGCGGAAGAGTTCCGGGAGTTTCTGCTCCATGAACTCCTTGCGGCGGGCATCCATGATTTTCTGCTTGGCCCCGGCCATGACGAAGTAGCCAAGTCCGCGTTTGTTGTAGATGATCTCGTCGCGGGCCAGTTGGTCATAGGCTTTCATGGCCGTGTTGGTATTCACCTGCAGCAGTACGGCGTATTCACGCACGCTGGGGATACGACCATCCTCCTGGTATTGACCGGAGATGATCTCATCGCAGAGGCGGTCGGCCATCTGGATGTATATGGCTTTGTCGTTGCTGAATGTCATACGTTGGTCCATTTAGAGGTGATAAGCTGGAAACGGGTGAAAATGCGGTAGCTGAGCCAGAAGTGGAAGACAGCGAGGGCAGTCACGACCACCAACAGGCTATAGGCGATATAATCTTCCTGTCCTTTGGACACGCCATCGACGAGAAAAGTAAGGATCTCGCTCTTGAAAACGTTGGCAAGATAGCCCAGCAGCGTGGTTAAGGCGATCAGGAAGGTGGAGACGTAGACAAACGCTCCTTTTCTGAACCATGTACCACCGAGGACGTAGAGAGAGAGGACCCATAGCCAGATGGCACCTTTGAACAGGTAGCCAAAGAGGCTGCGCTTTGATACCGTTGCTATTCTCTCCATGAAGGTGTCTACGCCAAACAGCCACTCCTTGCCTTGGACACAGAAGACGATGTTGCGCAGCACGTCGCCCAACACATAAGCCAGGACGACACATACCGGCATGAAGACAACGGCGAAGAGGACGGCGGTGGCCCAGCGCTCCAGGTTGGTGGCCGGGAGGGTAAGGAAGGCGATGCGCTTCTGCTTGTTCTTCAGCATGGCAAACACGTTGGTGCAGACCACGAGGAGGGAGATGAACACCAGAAGGATGCACATGGAGTTGGCAAGTGCGACCGCTATCGTATATGGACTGACCGGTTGCTGGTTTTCAACGGTCGCAACGTTGTGCATGGCCATAATGATCAGTCCCATCTGAATCAGGGTGGTTGCCAGCATGATGCCCAATAACCATTTCAGGCAATAACCGCGGTTCTCGCAGAAAAACCATTTGAAGGTGTTGCAGAATCTCTTGATATTGAATTTTTCCATTTTTTGCTGGATTTAGAGTTTGTTGATGAACTTGCCAATCAATGGTCTGAGACTGAACAGGCGGAAAGCGAGCCAGAAATTGAGTATGGTGAGTGCGATCAGCACGATGCTCAGGAGGATGCCCTGATGATGGACAAACTGCCAGCCGTTGGATATCAACATCATGGCGGCAATGTAGATGGCCAGGAGCACCACAGTGGTGAACACGAAGTTGAACTTGATATTGCGAACCAGATTGGCACCGAGCAGGTACATGGAGTTTACCCAGAAGGCCAAAATGATCAGCACGAAGAGTTCCAGGCCACTGAGGTTGCTAAAGAACGATGACACAGAGTTGAAAACATCGGGGAGCACCCATCTGAGCGGTTCACGGTTGATGATGAATCCCACGAAGTGCTGCAGGAAATCAGCCACGAGCGCACCGACAGCGAAGATCACCAGTTGGACAAAAATCGGGAGGAGAAAGCGGACGACGAATTTCTCAAGTCTGGAGGCCGGCAGCAGGATCAGTTCCCGGATGCCATCTTTCCACATGTAGTAGGAATAGAAGAAATAGGACCCTCCGGCGGCAGGAAGTGAGAAAAGCCAGGCAAGAACGCATACACGCGCCATCTGAACCCCATTTTGGCCATGACCGAGAAAATAATCGAGGTTGATGATCTGGAAGAAAATGCACTCCATTATCACAACCATACCGAAGGATTTGACGTTGTAGGGACGGTCGGTGGCCATTGACCAGCGCACCAGTTGTCCTATTCGGTGTAGATTGAAAGACTGACTCATGATTGTTGTCATTTAACGGTTGGAGGATTCGTGGGCATCAATTTTCACCTTGTCCAGGATCACGGCATTGAAGAGCAGTTCCAGGTTGAGCGGTGTCTCGGGCATGTCGGGTGTGCGCGGAGAGATGACGGCATTGCCTTGCACGGAGGGCTCGCTGTAGAGCACATCATCGGTGGCGGTGCCGGGAGTGCGGTATTCGAAGCTGTAACGCTCGCAGATGTCACCTACCGAGGCATCGAGCAGGAGCCGCTTCTGGTTGAGGATGAGGATATGGTCGAGCAGCGACTCCACATCGTGCACCTGATGGGTGGAGATGATGAGCGTGCGGTCGTCGGTCATGTTGTTGGCCACCACGCGGCGGAACTGCACCTTCGAGGGGATGTCGAGGCCGTTGGTCGGCTCGTCCATCAGCAGCAGACGTGTGCCGGCAGCCAGGGCGAAACTCATGAACACCTTCTTTTTCTGTCCCATGGAGAGTTCCTGCAGGGAGATGGAGGAAGGCAATTCGAAGTCGCTGAGGCAGCTCTCCAGCACCTCGCGGTTGAAATGGGGATAGAAAGGCTGGTTGATGCTGACATATTTGTCGAGAGTCATCGAGGGAAGGTCAAACTCCTCGGGCACGATGAACAATTCCTCATACATCTCGGGGCGGCGGTCAATGGACTTCATGCCATCGACCATCACTGTTCCTTTGCTGGGGCGCAGCAGACCGGAGATGAGATAGAGCAGTGTGCTCTTGCCCGTGCCGTTCTTACCCAGCAGACCGTAGATGTTGTTCTCTTTCAACTGCAGGCTGAAGTCAGAGAAGATCTGGTTTTTTGAACCTGCGTATCTGAAACTGATGTTTTTGATGTCTATCATTGTTGTATGTATTTATGGATTTGCATCTGTTTATATTCACTCGTTGTAGTAGGCCGGCTTATTTCAGGGCGTCGGCCAGCAGCAGTCCTTCGTAAGGATCCAGCACGCGCAGGTGGTCAACCGAATGGTAGGCGCCATCCTTGTCCAGACGGAGGAAGTTGACAGACTGGAGTTTGCCGTTGATACTTTGGTAAATGACTTTCTCATCAAAGGGCTTCCAGTTTTCGTTCCTGGTGCTCCACTCGCAGCGGGCCAGCTCATAGCAATCATCATTGTAGGTCAGCCTCAGTTTGTAGTCGGGAACATATTGTCTGGTGTAGGGCTCCCAGCGGCAAACGGTTTTCTCGGTCAGGCGACCTTGCTCGTCGTAGTCATAGTGGCAAGCCAACTTCTCCTGAAGACCTGCACCATTTTGGTTGAAGACGTAGATGGTCTCCACGACACCATCGTTGATGTCGGCATTGTAAAAATACTTGCTCTCGGCGTTCGTAATGACGTTCATGTACATGCTCAGTACAGTGAAAATGGTGATGATCGTTTCCATATCGATGCGGTTTAGAATGGTTATTAATTCGAGTATCATAGTGTACTACCTTAATAGTACACTGCAAAAGTATATCAAATATCGATACCCTCCAAATTTTTGAGCAATTATTTTTCAGGAGACATCAAGATTTAACATTTGTTTACATATCAGTCGAGGATTGGGTGGGCAAAAAGAATCGTTTTTATGAGGAGCATTCGATTATTTGCACTACCTTTGTTGGCTGTTCAGAGGCGAGCCATATCGTGTGTCCAGAAACGAGCCATATAAGTTATATCGGGCCTGCCATACAGACTATATATATATAATAAGGAGAACAACCATGATATCATTTGAATGCGACTACAACAACGGGGCACACCCTGAAGTGCTGCGCCACCTGGTGGAAACCAACGACGAAGAAACCCTCACCTACGGTTTCGACCGCTATACCGAACAAGCCAAGGAGAAAATCAAGGCGGCCTGCGAGGCCCCCGATGCCGAAGTGTTTCTCCTCACGGGAGGCACCCAGACCAATGCCACGGTCATCGACGGCATGCTCCGCTCTTATGAGGCCGTGGTCTGTGCAGAGACAGGGCACATCAACGTGCATGAGGCAGGAGCCATAGAGGCCAGCGGCCATAAAGTGATCGGACTGCCGCAAAAAGACGGGAAACTGGAAGCCGCCACCCTCGAGCGGTTTATGGAAGTCTTCGAAAACGATGAGAGCCGCGACCATGTGGCCCAACCAGGAATGGTCTATATCAGTTTCCCCACCGAGATGGGCTCACTCTATACGGCAGACGAACTGCTCCGTCTCGAAGACATCTGCCACCGCCACGGCCTGCATCTCTTCGTCGATGGCGCACGCCTGGGCTATGGACTGATGGCTGAAGGCAACGACATCACCCTACCCTTTCTCGCCGCCCACTGCGACGCCTTCTACATCGGAGGCACGAAAGTGGGAGCCCTGTGCGGTGAGGCCGTGGTCTTCACCCACAACAATACGCCACGCTGCTTCTTCAGCATGATCAAGCGCCACGGAGCGCTGCTGGCCAAAGGCCGGCTGACCGGCGTGCAGTTTGACGCCCTGTTCACCGATGACCTGTATTTCCGCATCTCGCGCCACGCCATCGAGATGGCAGCCGCATTGAGGGACGTGCTCCGGGAAGCCGGACTGGCCTTCTACGTCGAGTCGCCCACCAACCAGCAGTTTGTCATCCTGCCCAACAAAAAAATGCACCTGCTGGAGCAGCAGGTGCTATTCACTCATTGGATGCCCTACGACGATGACAGCACCGTGTGCCGCTTCGTCACCAGTTGGGCTACGAAGCCAGAAGACATCCAACGCCTAAGACAACTTATTTGAGCACGCCCAGTTCGCGGCCGATCTTGACGAAGGCCTCGATGCAACGGTCGAGCTGTTCGCGATGATGCCCGGCTGATATCTGCACGCGGATGCGAGCCTGTCCCTTGGGCACCACAGGATAATAGAAGCCAGTGACGTAGATGCCCTCGTCGAGCAGACGGTTGGCATACACCTGCGAGAGTTTGGCATCATAGAGCATCACCGCGCAGATGGCACTCTGCGTGGGTTTGATGTCAAAGCCCGCAGCCATCATTTTGTCACGGAAATAGTTCACGTTCTCCACCAACCGGTCGTGGATCTCATTGCTCTCCTTCAGCATGCGGAAGACCTCCAGGCTCGCTCCGATGATGCACGGCGCCAGCGAATTGGAGAAGAGATAGGGACGGCTGCGCTGCCGCAGCATCTCGATGATCTCCTTGCGTCCGGTGGTGAAGCCACCCAGTGCACCGCCGAACGACTTGCCCAGTGTGCCCGTATAGATATCGACACGTCCGTAAGTGCCGCACAACTCACTCACCCCATGGCCTGTGGCGCCCACCACACCGGCGGAATGCGACTCATCGACCATGACAAGGGCGTCATACTGCTCCGCCAGATCACAGATCTTGTCCATCGGAGCCACATTGCCGTCCATGGAGAACACGCCGTCGGTCACGATGATGCGGAAACGCTGAGCCTGCGCCTCTTTCAAGCACCGCTCCAGGTCGGCCATGTCGGCATTGGCATAACGGTAGCGCTTGGCCTTGCAAAGGCGCACGCCATCGATGATCGACGCATGGTTGAGCGCATCGGAGATGATGGCATCCTCCTCGGTGAACAACGGTTCGAAGACGCCGCCGTTGGCATCGAAGCAGGCTGCATAGAGAATGGTGTCCTCGGTCTTGAAATAGTCGGAGATGGCAGCCTCCAGTTCCTTGTGGATATCCTGCGTACCGCAGATGAAGCGCACGGACGACATGCCGAAGCCTCTCTTGTCCATCATGCGCTTCGCCCCCTCGACAAGACGGGGATGGTCAGACAACCCCAGATAGTTGTTGGCACAGAAATTGAGCACTTCCTTTCCTTTCACCTGGATGGCGGCCCGCTGAGGACTCTCGATGATGCGCTCCTCCTTGTAGAGGCCAGCCTCCCGTATTCCTGCGATCTCCTCACTGAGATACGCTTGCATTTTTCCAAACATAACATTAGATTTTAGGTGGGTCGTAACAACTCACACGGGTTATTTTATATGTGTTCTGTCCTGCAAATTTAACGAAAAAAGAAGTCAAGACAAAACATTTTTGACCCTTTGTGATAAAATATGCGATTTTCATCCACGAAAAAGCACGTTGTTTAGAAAAAATTTATTTATTTTGCCCCTTGAAAGACAACACAATCTCTTGCGTATGAAAAACATATTGATTATCGGGTCAACCGGACAGATAGGATCGGAACTCACCATGGCATTGAGGAAACGCTATGGCAACGAACATGTCGTGGCAGGATACATCCAGGGAGCGGAACCCAAAGGCGAACTGCTGGAGTCAGGACCGTCGGCCATGGCCGACGTGACCGACGGAGAGATGATCTCTGAAGTGGTCAGGAAATACGATATCGACGCCATCTACAACCTTGCGGCGCTGCTCTCCGTCGTGGCAGAGCACAAACCTCGGCTGGCCTGGCGCATCGGCATCGACGGACTGTGGAACATCCTTGAGGTGGCCCGTCTCCGCCACTGTTCGGTGTTCACCCCCAGCAGCATCGGTTCGTTTGGTCTCAGCACGCCCCATGTCAGGACGCCGCAGGACACCATCCAGCGCCCCCGGACCATCTATGGTGTCTCGAAAGTCACCACCGAACTCCTGAGCGACTACTTTTTCCACAAATATGGTGTCGATACCCGCAGCGTGAGGTTCCCGGGCATCATCTCCTACATCACGCCCCCGGGCGGCGGCACGACCGACTATGCCGTGGACATCTTCTACTCGGCCGTCAAGGGAGAGAAGTTCATCTGCCCGATCAAGAAAGGCACACTGATGGACATGATGTACATGCCCGACGCCCTCAAAGCCGCCATCACCCTGATGGAGGCCAACCCGGAGCGGCTCGTCCACCACAATGGTTTCAACGTGGCCTCCATGAGTTTCGCACCGGAGACCATTTATGCGGAAATCAAGAAGCACATCCCCGGTTTTGAGATGGAATACGACGTCGATCCGCTCAAGCAGAGCATCGCTGAAAGCTGGCCCGACAAGATGGACGACACCTGCGCCCGCCGCGAGTGGGGCTGGGCACCCAACTTCGACATCCGGTCGATGACCACGGACATGATTGAAAAACTAAGGGAAAAACTGGCAGTAAAGGAATCCTAAAAAGCTGGCAGTAAAGGAATCGTAGATTGCCCTTGCCTACTTGACGAACGTCCTGATGACTTCGCCATTGTAGGTGTTGGCCCTCAACTGCACCTCATCACCCTTTGCCACATCCTCCAAGGGGATACTGGCATAGAGACGGGTGGAATAGTTCTCGGGCACACCGTTCTGGTCGTGGAGAAGCCGCAGGAAATGCATTTTCGAACCGTCAGGGCGCTCCTTGATGCTGTCACAGGCAATGCCCAGCAACTGTTTGAGGTTCTGGTCGTCGTCCTTTCCTATCTTGACGAAAAGTCCCAGGTTGAGATACCTTGAATCGTCACCGACCCATGCACTCTCAAACACGACAGGGTCGGTGACGTTATTGATTTTCCTGGCCGTGTCGGGAAGGACGCGCATCACCAGCACCTGGTGGGCAGCGATACACTCCACGACAGGAAGTGCAGCCTCCTTGCGGCTGTAATAGACCAAGGCACGATAGGTGGTATCCGGCTTCGACATCCATTTGCATGCAAAGACCGGTTGGAAGACCAGCGAGTCGCCGCCGTCGGTCACCGCATACTTCATCATGCCGCCCTCACCGCTGCGGGCATCAGCAAACTCCGCACACAGATAGGAATAATCGCCGTCACCCGTCTCATAGTCGTCCATGGAACAGGAGGCGGTGGCCAGCAGCATCATGATGGCAGCCCAGAAACCGAATATACGCCCGACCTTTCTCATTGTGCTGACAGAAGGTTTTTGGCCGGATTGGCATACATCGTCAGCATCCGTTCACGCAGGAATTCCCTGTCGGGATGCTCCAAGTCGATCTTGGCCAGTTGACCTTCGAGGTAACGGAGGAAGAAAACCTTGTCCTCTTCTGTATATTCACCTGAGTGGCAAGTTCCCTCAAGCAGGTCGAGAGCCACATAATTGGACGGATAGAGCCGGTAGTGGCGATGGATCTCACGGTCGATGTGACGGGCGACGACATCAAACAGCTCACCCTTGGGCACGTCGGCCAACGTATCGAGGAAACCGTCGATACAGGATGCGCAGTGGTAATGGATGCGCCCCTTGTAGCCCATGATACCCGTGCGCATGCTCAGCACATCGTCGCCGGGAGCCTTCTGGAAATGCTCCGTGTCGCGCCGCTGCTGAAGTTCCTTGGCCTTGAGGTAGTCGCAGGGGTCAAACTCATAAGAGATGCTCAGCGGCACGATGTGCAACTGCCGGAGCCTGTCGACGGGCGACCCTTCACCACCCATGGCCATCATCTTGAGAATGGCCGGTTGGGTGCGGTCGTCGGAGTCCTTGGCCCTTCCCTCCCGCTGCGCGATCCATATATTCTCCTGCTTTTCGGCGATGGCATAGTGCATATACTCCGAAAGGCGCTTGCTGGCCAGCAGCATCTGCCGTGGCGGGAGACTGCGCTCCACGATGAACGACTTATTGACCCTGACCAGGTCTCTCACCCAGGGGAGAGAGAGCAGGTTGTCACCGATGGCGATCTCACAAGTGGTCGTAAAGTCGCAGTCGATGAGCAGTTTGTCGAGCAGCGCTGAGTCGAGCACGATGTCGCGGTGGTTGCTCACGAAAGTATAGCGGCGGCTCACGTCGATGGCGCTCACGTCCATGTCGCAGCCCTTGCTCGCCTTGGACAACAGGTTTTCCAGAAAACCATAGCAGAAAGCCTTCTGGAAGTCGAGGTTGGTGGCACACTGCCGCATCTTGGCAGCAATGGCCTCTGTCGGCACCTGCGGATAGAGGTAGGCCAGGACAGCCTTGAAGCCCTCGTCGGCGAGGAGCCTGTCATAGACGGCAGGCAGTTCTTCCGGTTCAAACGGGCGGATGGGGTCAAAAATCTCAGGTGTTCTCATGGTGTTGGTATTCAGAATTGGTTTTCGACGATCTCGGTGAGCACGTCGGTGATGTTGAGTCCGGCGGCCCTCACCTGCTGAGGTATGAAACTGGTAGGAGTCATGCCCGGCGTGGTGTTCACCTCAAGCATGTTGATTTTCAGTCCACCCTCCTCATTCTTGGTGAGGATATAGTCGATGCGGATGATGCCATTGCAATGCAGGATGTCATAGATGGCACTGGTGATTTCGGAAGCCCGGCGTGCTACATCGTCGGAGATGCGCGCCGGTGTGATTTCCTCCACCTGGCCATTATACTTGGCATCATAGTCGAAGAACTCGTTGTGGGTCACCACCTCGGTGATGGGGAAGACGACCGACTTCTCCCGCGTCTTGTAACAGCCCACGGTGATTTCCACACCGTCGAGAAACTGTTCCACCATCACCTCGTCGCTCTCCATCATCGCCTTGCGGACGGCGGGAGCCAGCTGGTCGATGTTCTTCACCTTCGACACGCCGAAACTGCTGCCGTCGTTGGCCGGTTTCACAAAGCAGGGCATTCCGACGCGCGACATGATGTCATCGTCGCTCACCAGATGCTCATAGCCTCTGCGGATGAGGAGGCTCTCAGCCACGCTCACACCGTAACTGCGCAGATACTGGTTGAGCACGAACTTGTCGAAAGTCATCGCCTCGACGAGTACGCCGCTGGTGCTGTAAGGCAGGTCGATGAGTTCGAAATAGCCCTGGAGGATACCGTTTTCCCCCGGTGTGCCATGGATGGTGATGTAGGCATAATCGAAAATCACTTTCTTACCGTTCTCGAAGAAGGAGAAATCGTTGCGGTCAATCTTAGCCGTAGTGCCATCGGGGAGGTTCACATGCCAGTCCTGTCCTTTGATATCGACGACATAGACGTTGTAGCGCACTTTGTCGAAGAAGGAATAGAGGCCCTGGGCCGACCGGAGCGACACATCATGCTCCGAGGAGTCGCCTCCACATACGATGGCTATGGTTCTTTTGTTTTGATTCATCTTTATAATATATATAATGTATTGAGTTTACTTGTATTCGTTTCCCTTCATCCTCACATGCCACTTCTCAATCAGTTGGGCAAGGTCGTCGGGCATCGGTGAGGAGAAGTCCATCTGCTTTCCTGTCCGGGGGTGCACAAAGCCCAGGGTCTGTGCATGCAGGGCCTGCCGCGGACAGATCTTGAAGCAGTTGTTGATGAACGCCTTGTAGGAAGCGCTCCTCTCCCCTCTCAGGATCTCGGTGCCCCCATAGCGCTCATCGCTGAAGAGCGGATGGCCGATATGCCGCATGTGGGCGCGGATCTGGTGGGTACGCCCGGTCTCGAGCACACACTCCACCAGGGTGACATAGCCCAACCGCTCGATCACCTTGTAATGGGTAACGGCCGGTTTGCCCACTTCGGAGTCAGGTGGCATCACCGTCATGCGGAGTCTGTCGCGGGGATCGCGGGCGATATTGCCCTCGATGCGGCCCGTATCCTCGGTGAGGTTTCCCCACACCACGGCCACATAACTGCGGTGGGTGGTTTTGTTGAAAAACTGCAGGCCGAGGGCGCGCTTGGCCTCGGGAGTCTTGGCTGCCACGAGGAGCCCTGTCGTATCCTTGTCGATGCGGTGGACAAGGCCCACCTCCGGGTCGTTGGGGTCGTAGTTCTTGTCATCGCGCAGATGCCAGGCGATGGCATTGACCAGCGTGCCGCTGAAATTGCCGCATCCCGGATGCACCACCATCCCGGCGGGCTTGTCGATGACCATCACGTCGGCATCCTCATAGACGATGTCGAGGGGGATGTCCTCCGGTTCGATGGTCGTCTCGAAATGGGGCCGGTCGAGCATGAGGGTGACCACATCGCCGGGGCGCACCTTGTAGTTGCTTTTCACCGGACGCTCGTTGACATGCACGAAACCAGCCTCCGCAGCTTTCTGGATGCGGTTGCGGCTGGAATGTTGCATTTTCTCGAACATGAACTTGTCGATGCGCACAGGCACCTGCCCTTTATCCACTACGAAACGGTAGTGCTCATAAAGTTGCGGGGACTCGTCGTCAAGTTCTTCGGTGTCGAAAGGGGTCTCAACCATAGTCTCTCGTTTTCGGCGTGTTGTTGGACTATTCTGCCTTCACGGGAGCCGGAGCCTGTCCTGAAGGGATGGACGGTGAGGCGGACACACTGGGGATGTCGAGCGGCTTCACCACGGTGGAGACGTTGGTCGGAGAAGAAGCATCGGATGACTCGGAGTGCGTCTCACGGGTCTCGGTCTGCCTCTTGTAGTGGGGTCTTGACTTGGTGGTCGTTTCCTCCTCGTCCTCCTCCTCACCGAAATAGTAGGAATTGGCATCGACGAAGGAAACCGTCTGACTCATGTCACGGCGTCCGTCACCCACCTGGATGATGAGCTGGTCCTCAATAGATACCCGGTCGCCGGTGGAGAGCTGCTTGCCCTGGCACTTGATGCCATAGACCCACTCGCGCTCGCCGGGGATGTACTCCGGGTCGCCCAACAGGAATCCCATGGCCAGCAATTTCGACTGCGCGTCACGGAGCGAACTATTGTCAATCACGTCGGGCAACGGACGGCGGGGTGTCTGCGAAGCGTTGATCTTCACATAGACGATGCGCCCCGGCTTCACGATATCACCTGGTGTGGGCGACTGTTCCAGCACGCAGTCTGGCGGAAGGGTTTTCACGTAATCGGTGTCGCTCACCACAATCTGCAGGTGGACCTGATCGAGCATATCCTCTGCCTCATTGTAGGTCTTGTGAAGAATCGTGGGGACCTCCACGGTCTGTCCATGGTGAGTATACAAATCGAGGCCATACCTCAAGCCAAGGCTCAGAAGCACCACGATGACCGCCATGGCCACGAGGTTGAGCCAGAGATATGGACTGATGATCTTACGGATGAAATTCTTAGCAGTCATTCACTCATTATTTATGCTGAGATGCAGTCTCAGACAGCGCTGCGGTGCAGCCATTGTTTGCGCTGAGATGCAGCATATCATTGCTTTGGGAAGCAAAGATAATGCAAAACCACCTAATTACAAAACAAAATCCACTATTTTTGGATTTGAAGGTCGGGTAGCGACGAAAACGAGCCAGAAATGGGCCAAAAAAAACAGGAAAAAGCCTGGCCCCTTCCTGTCCTTCGTCACATAGGATCAGCAATTACTTTCCGTGATGCTCATCCGAAACCGTCAGCTTCTTGCGGCCCTTGGCACGACGGGAAGCCAGCACGCGGCGGCCATTCTTAGAGGCCATCCTCTCACGGAAACCATGCTTGTTTGCTCTCCTGCGATTGTGGGGCTGGAATGTTCTTTTCATCTTTTTTGCTATTTATCTGTTATTATTTCTCACTTTGGGCTGCAAAGGTACTTATTTCTTTTTATTCCACCAAAATTTTGTGCGAATTTTCGTTTCAAAGCTATTGTTTTTCTTGTTCTGAGCATTGGATTTTGGAGTTTTTGCGGCGGGAAGCGGTGGTTTTTGACGGCGGGGAGCGGTGGTTTTTGACGGCGGGGAGCGGTGGTTTTTGGCGGCGGAGGCGGTGGTTTTTTTTGCAGCGGACCTTCTTGGGCAGAGTCTCTTTAGCTATGTTACTCTGCGAGACGTCACATTGTGGCGTCTCCTTATTTGCGCAGAGCATAGTTACCGCTACTCGGCATAAAAAACAAACAAGTTTCTTTTGTTCTGCACTCGTTTTTTCGTAACTTTGCGATTTCATCGCGAAGTTACTGCTACTCGGCATAAAAAACAAACAAGTTTCTTTTGTTCTGCACTCGTTTTTTCGTAACTTTGCGACTTCGTCGCGAAGTTACTGCCACTCGGCATAAAAAACAAACAAGTTTCTTTTGTTCTGCACTCGTTTTTTCGTAACTTTGCACACAAATTGAGAAATATATTTCCAACAATAAGAAAAATAACACAATGATCAAATCACAAGACATCAAGAAAGGTACTTGCATCCGCATGGACGGCAAGCTGTATTTTTGCATCGATTTTCTCCATGTAAAGCCAGGTAAAGGCAACACCATCATGCGCACCACCCTGAAAGACGTGGTGAGCGGACGCGTATTGGAGAAGCGCTTCAACATCGGTGAGGCTCTCGAGGATGTGCGCGTGGAGCGCCGCCCCTATCAATACCTCTATCTCGAGGGAGAAGACTACATCTTCATGAACCAGGAAACCTATGACCAGATTCCCATCGCCCGTGACCTCATCACCGGCGTCGATTTCATGAAAGAGAGCGACATCGTGGAAGTGGTGAGCGATGCAGACACCAACACCATCCTGTATGCTGAGATGCCCGTGAAGACCGTGCTCCGCATCACCCATTCCGAGCCAGGCATCAAGGGCGACACCGCCACCAACGCCACCAAGCCCGCTACTCTGGAGACCGGCGTGGAAGTACGCGTGCCCCTGTTCGTCGATGAGGGCGACCTCATTCAGGTCGACACCCGCGACGGAAGCTATCTGCAGCGTATCAAGGAATAAGACTTACCCTATTGTGGCATGGAGGCCACGCACCCATGAGATACACCGTCATCGTGCCTGTGTATAATCGTCCCGACGAGGTGGACGAATTGCTTCAGAGCCTTGCCGCCCAGACCGAGCATGACTTCGAGGTCGTCGTGGTGGAAGACGGCTCGCAGCGCCCTTGCAAGGACATCTGCGAGAAGTATGACGGTGTGCTCGACCTCCATTACCACGCCAAGAATAACTCTGGTCCCGGTCAAAGCAGGAACTATGGTGCGGAGCGCGCCAAAGGCGAATACCTGATTGTGCTCGACTCCGACGTGGTGCTTCCCCCCGACTACCTCGCCCATGTGAGTGAGGAACTGGCATCGACCCATGCCGATGCCTTCGGCGGACCTGACCGGGCCCATGAGTCATTCACCGATGTGCAGAAAGCCATCAGCTACTCCATGACCTCGTTTTTCACCACCGGCGGTATCCGCGGCGGCAAGCAGAAGCTCGACAAGTTTTACCCGCGCTCATTCAACATGGGCATACGCCGCGACATCTACCTGAAACTGGGAGGTTTCTCCAAGATGCGCTTCGGCGAGGACATCGACTTCTCCTACCGCATCGTGGAAGCCGGCTACAAACCGCGCCTGTTTGCCAGCGCATGGGTATGGCACAAGCGGCGCACCGATTTCCGCAAATTTTTCCGCCAGGTCTTCAACAGCGGCATCGCCCGCATCAACCTGGCCAAGCGGCATCCCGGCACCCTGAAACTGGTGCATCTCCTGCCCATGGTTTTCACCGTCGGCGTCATCCTGCTCATCCTCATCTCCGCTTTCGGCAGGGCGATGATGTATTATGACGCCGCCAGCTGGCGTTTTTGGTATAAGGTGTGCGCCATCCCATGGATCCCCATCCTGCTCTACAGCCTCATCATCCTGCTCGACTCCACCATCAAGAACAAAAGTCTGAAAGTGGGTCTGCTCTCCGTCCCCGCCGCTTTCGTTCAACTCATGGGCTATGGTTTCGGTTTTCTCGAGTCGTGGTGGAAGCGCTGCGTGCTGAAACAAGACGAGTTTACGGCATTTGAAAAAAACTTCTATGGCTAAGGACGAAGAACGATCCAAACTCAACATCAACCAATGGGCTGAGGAAGACCGTCCGAGGGAGAGATTCATGCGGTTGGGAGCCAGTTCGCTCTCAAAAGCCGAGTTGCTGGCCATCCTCATCGGATCGGGGTCGTCCAAGGAGAGTGCCGTTGACCTGATGAAGCGTATTCTCAACGACTGCCAGGACAACCTCAACACCCTGGGCAAGAAGAGCCTGCAGGAACTGATGAACTACAACGGCATCGGCGAGGCCAAGGCCATCACCATCCTCGCCGCCTGCGAACTGGGCAAGCGGCGCCAGGAGGAGAAAGCAATGGAACGCCAGCAGGTGACCTCCGCCAACGACATCTACGCCATCATGCACCCCAAGATGCAGGACCTCGCCACCGAACAGGCGTGGGTGCTGCTGCTCAACCAGAACTTCAAGCTCATCAAGACAGAGCAGTTGTCTTCAGGAGGCATCAGCGAGACCGCGGTGGATGTGCGCCAGATCATGAAACTCGCCGTGCTCAACAACGCCACCGTCCTGGCCCTCACCCACAACCATCCCAGCAACAACCCCACTCCGAGTTCGGATGACGACCGCATCACCCAGCGGGTGAAAAAAGCCTGTGAGATCATGCGCATCCATTTCCTTGACCACGTCATCGTGACCGACGGCAGATTCTACTCCTATCACGAACAAGGAAGGCTGTAAGCCCTTTTACACCCGGCGGAGCATCTTTCTACAGTTTTTTCTTGCATTTCAGAAAGAAATGTCTTATATTTGCATCTGACGTGACGAGCATCACGTCATCAAACCTCATCCATCATGAACGAGACAACACTTCCCAACGACACGCAGAAAAGCCAACTGCAGGCATGTGTGGCCGAATGGCCGCAACTCAAGAGCGGTGTGCGCTACCATCATCTGGTGGACTACCATTCCTACCATGCCTTCGGCACCTACAACCTCTCCCCAGACGAGTGGGACATCCGCGAGATGATCTACAATTTCAAGAACAACTCCGAACTGACAGATCCCATCTCCCACCGCCAAGCCATGCAAAAAGCCATCGGACTGCTCGTTCCGATGCTCGAAAAGACCTTCGGCCAACTCCTGCCGCAGTTGACGCTGGTGTGCATCCCCGCCTCCTCGGCAGAGAAGACGGCAGCCCGTTTTGAGGAGTTCTCCAGTCTGGTCACCGAACAGACTGGGATGGAAAATGGCTACCCGCACGTCAACGTGGCCGTCGATGGAGAGTCGAAACATCTCGACACCCATCAGCCGCAATATGCACTCGACGAGGACTATTTCAAAGGCCGCCAGGTGCTGCTCTTCGACGACATCATGGCCACGGGCAACAGCGTGATACGCTTCGCCGCGCAGATGGCAGACAGCGGAGCGGAAGTCGTGGGCGCCGTCGTATTGGGCAAGACCGTTGCCAACAAATATGACAAGGAATGACGAGAGAAGAGAAGTTATAACAAAAAGACAAGTTATAACAAGAAATGACAAGGACATCCTATCCAACCAAAGCATGACACCCGAAAACAAAGCAGAAATAGAAAGCAGGATCGTCGATGTGCTGCGCACAGTCTTCGACCCCGAGATACCCGTCAACATCTATGACCTGGGACTAATCTACCGCATCGAACTCGACGATGAGGGCGTCCTCGACATCGACATGACCTTCACCGCCCCCTCCTGTCCGATGGCCGAATACATCCTGGAGGATGTCAGGACAAAGACAGAGTCGGTGCCGGGCGTGAGTACAGCCAACGTCCATCTCGTCTTTGAGCCGGAATGGAACCAGAGCATGATGAGCGAGGAAGCACGTATAGAACTGGGATTTGACTAAGCCATGAAGAAGAACGTCTATTTCCTCTCCGATGCCCACCTGGGTTCGCTCGCCATCGAGCATGCGCGCACTCAGGAGCGACGGCTCGTGCGCTTCCTCGACAGCATCAAGGACAAGGCAGCCGCCATCTACCTGCTCGGCGACATGTTTGATTTCTGGGACGAATACCGCTACGTGGTGCCGAAGGGATTCACCCGTTTCCTGGGTAAGATCTCCGAACTCACCGACATGGGCGTGGAGGTGCATTTCTTCACCGGCAACCATGACCTCTGGACCTATGGTTATCTGGAACAGGAATGCGGCATGATCATCCACCGCAAGCCCCTGACCACGGAGATATATGACAAGGTGTTCTACCTGGCCCACGGCGACGGCCTCGGCGACCCCGACGCCAAATTCAAGTTCCTGCGCAAGATGTTCCACAACCGCACCTGCCAGGTGCTGCTCAATGCCATCCATCCCCGTTGGGGCATGTCGCTCGGCATGCATTGGGCGAAGAAGAGCCGGCTGAAGCGCGCCGACGGCAAGGAACCTCCCTATATGGGCGAGAACCGTGAGCATCTGGTGCTTTACACCAAGGAATACATGAAGAGCCACGCCGACATCGACTATTTCATCTATGGGCACCGTCACATCGAACTTGACCTGATGCTCTCGAAGAAAAGCCGCATGATGATCATTGGCGACTGGATATGGCAGTTCACCTACGTCGTGTATGACGGCGACCACATCTTCATTGAGGAATATGTAGAGGGAGAGAGCAAACCATAGCTCCTAAGCCCTCAACTATATTTCATGTTTGAGACCCTCACCTAACCTCTCCCCTTGGGAGAGGGATTTTATGTATAAGGCTAAAGGGAGCGAGGAATAGAGAAAAAACCTCCCCGGCATGTGGTGCCGGGGAGGTTTTTATTTGTGATAAAGCGAATGCTTAGACCAATGCTGCCGTGTCGGAAGCAATCATCAGTTCCTCATCGGTCGGGATGACGCAGACGGTCACCTTGGAGTCATCGGTGGAGATGATAGCCTCTTCTCCACGCGTCTTGTTGCGCTCGGTATCAAACTTCACGCCAAGGAACTCCAGACCCTTGCACACTTCCTCACGCATGTCCATCTGGTTCTCGCCCACTCCGGCTGTGAACACGATGATATCGACACCGCCCATGGCGGCAGCGTAGGCACCGATATATTTCTTGATGCGGTAGAAATACATGTCGAGGGCGAGCCGTGCACGCTCGTTACCTTCCTTGGCAGCGCTCTCCACGTCGCGCATGTCGCTGCTCTCCTCGGTGATACCCAGCACACCACTCTGCTTGTTGAGCAGGTTGGACATGCCGTCAGCATCCAGGTCAAGTTTCTTGGCCAGATAAGTGATGGCGCCACCGTCGATGTCGCCGCTTCGTGTACCCATCATCAGTCCCTCCAGCGGAGTCAGACCCATAGAGGTATCCACGCACTGTCCGTCTTTCACGGCAGCAATCGAACCACCGTTGCCGATATGGCAGGTGATGATGCGCTTGCCCTTCGGGTTGACATCCAGGAACTCGCATACCCGTTGTGAGACATAGCGGTGGCTGGTGCCATGGAAACCATAGCGGCGCACGCCGAACTGCTTGTAGAGACGGTAAGGGATGGCATACATATAAGCTTTCTTGGGCATGGTCTGGTGGAAAGCGGTGTCGAAGACACCCACCTGCGGCAGGCCCGGCATCAGTTCACTGACGGCCCTCACACCCTTGAGGTTGGCGGGGTTGTGGAGCGGAGCGAGGTCGATGCACTTCTCGAAGGCATCGAGCACCTCTTCGGTGAGCAGGACGCTCTTGTTGAACTGCTCTCCTCCATGCACCATGCGGTGACCCACGGCGTCAATTTCCTTGAGGTCCTTGATAGCGCCGATTTCCGGGTCGGTCAGCAGCGAGAAGATGAACTTCACGCCCTCGGTGTGCTCAGGGATCTCATGCATGATGGTCTTTTTCTCGCCATTGGGCAACTTCACTTTCACGAATGCGCCGTCGAGACCCACGCGCTCAGCGCCACCCGAAGCCATCACCTCCTTGGTGTCCATATCATAAAGTGCGTACTTGATGGAGGAGGAACCACAGTTTAATACTAAAATTTTCATTTTTCCTTTTTATATAATATTTAGGTTGGTTGTTTCAGAGGATCATCACCTCAATAGATTACTTGGCGTCCATGGCCTGGCAAGCCGTGATGGCCACCATCTTGTAGATATCGTCTACGGAACAGCCGCGGCTGAGGTCGTTGACGGGACGTGCGATACCCTGGAGGATCGGGCCGAGAGCCTCGGCGTCGCCCAGGCGCTGCACCATCTTATAGCCGATGTTGCCCACCTCAAGGTTGGGGAAGACGAGCACGTTGGCCTTGCCGGCGATCTCGCTTCCGGGAGCCTTTTTGGCACCAACGGAGGGCACGAGAGCTGCATCAGCCTGCAGTTCACCATCCACTTTCAGGTTCGGGTCGAGTTCCTTGGCCAGTCTGGTAGCCTCGATGACCTTGTCCACCACCTCATGGCTGGCACTTCCCTTGGTGGAGAAACTCAGCATGGCCACACGCGGATCTTCGAATCCAGCCACGCTCTTGGCGGTCTGAGCGGTGCAGACGGCGATCTGGGAGAGTTGTGCGGCGTCAGGCATCGGGGTGACAGCCACGTCACCTACCACGAGGATACCGTTCTCGCCATATTGCGGTTGCTTGGTGATGAGCAGCATGGCGCCGCTGACGCAGGTGATGCCCGGAGAGCATTTGATGATCTGCAGTGCCGGGCGGAGCGTGTCGCCCGTGGTGCTCAGCGCACCCGAGATCTGTCCGTCAGCGCCTTCGGTCTTGATGATCATACACCCCAGGTAGAGCGGATTTTTCACCAGTTCACGGGCTTTCTCGATGGTCATGCCCTTTTTCTTGCGGAGTTCAGTGAGCAATTCAGCATATTCCTCGCTTTTGGGATTGTTTTCCGGGTCGATGAGAGTGGCCTTGTCGATATGCTCCAGTCCCCACTGCTTGGCCAAAGCGTGGATTTCGTCAGGGTTGCCGATCAGGATGAGATCAGCGATGTCCTCGGCAAGCACTCTGTCGGCTGCCCTCAATGTACGCTCCTCAGTAGCCTCGGGGAGAACGATGCGCTGCTTGTTGCTTTTTGCGCGCTCAATGATTTGTTGTACTAAATCCATAGTCGTTTTTTGAAATATTTTGTGTTTTTGATAGAAATGTATTTTCGTAGCAAAGATAATGCAAAAAATTGGATTATCAGCGAAAAAGGCGAAAAACTTACCCCATTTCCTTGGTCAGGATGCTCTCGAGGTCCTCGAACGACAGGCGGAGCTTGAACTCGCCGTTGACCGCCACGCTGACACGTCCCGTTTCTTCCGAGACGATGATGGCCACGGCATCGCTCTCCTCAGAGATACCCATGCCCGCACGGTGGCGTAGACCCAGTTCCTTGGGAATCTCATTGCTGTGCGACACAGGCAGCACACATCCCGCAGCGCGGATGCGCTTCTTGGAGATGATCATCGCCCCGTCGTGGAGGGGAGCGCCCTTGTAGAAGATATTCTCAATCAACCGCTGGTTGATGCTGGCGTCGATGAGTTCGCCGGCCGTCTGCATGAGGTCGTCGAGCGGGATGCCCCTCTCAATCACGATCAGTGCCCCCACCTTGTCGCGGGCCATGCTCATGCAGGCAGCCACGATGGGCATGATGGCTTTGCGGTCAACCTCATCCTTTCTTCTGGCCCCGAACAGCCTCATCAGCGGTTCCATCCGCTGGTGCGCGCCCAGGGTATAGAGGAATTTGCGGATCTCACTTTGAAACAAGACGATGACTCCGATCACACCCACGCTCACCAACTTGTCGAGGATGCTGCCCAGCAGGCGCATCTCCAGCACCTGACTGACGATAAGCCATATCAGGATGAAGACCAGGATACCGATGAACACATTGATCGACCTCGACTCCTTCATCAGACGGTAGAAATAATAAATAATCACCGTCACCAGAAATATATCCAACAGGTCTTTCAAGCCAAATTCTATCATAACATCGTCGTTTTGTCAGGATTCAGTTTTCATTCACGCAGAAACGGGTGATCTGCGGGCCATTGCCGGGCGCACACTCACGAAGCCGCCCCACGATACGGCAAGCCTCGACAGCCTCCCTCACATCATGCACACGGAGCACGTGGGCACCCTGCATCAAAGCCACGGCATGCAAGGCTGTCGTCGCATTGAGCGCCTCAGCCGGTCCGCCGCCAAGCACACGGGTGATCATCGACTTGCGGGAGACGCCCACCAATATGGGAAGCCGCAGGGCATGGAGGTCGGACAACCTC
Organism: uncultured Prevotellaceae bacterium; assembly: GCA_902776475.1. Lineage (GTDB taxonomy): Bacteria > Bacteroidota > Bacteroidia > Bacteroidales > Bacteroidaceae > Prevotella. The sequence continues at coordinate 32,249 of CACYQD010000005.1, forward strand.
GCCATCACGGCATAATTCTGATCAAGGTCCTTGCCGAAACCGAAACCAGGATCGAGGATGATGTCATTCACGCCCAAAGTCCTCAACTGGCCCACCTCACGGGCAAAGGCCAACAGCATCTCTTCCACCGTGGCACGGACCGACATGAGCACATAGGGCACCTGAAGCCTCGCCACCATCTGAAACATCGGAGGCACTTCAGCGCCAGGGATGAAAGAAGCCCGAAGGGCGCCGTCAGCTCCCCCACCCTCAGAAACGTCGTTGATGATGGCGGCGCCGAATTCCTCGACCGCCATCCGCGCCACATCAGGGCGGAACGTGTCCACACTCACCACAGCATCAGGCTGTTGGCGGCGCACGATTGACAAGGCATGGCGGAGCCTCACCATCTCCTCTTCCTCGCAGACCTCAGCGGCACCAGGCCGTGTGGAGAAAGCCCCCACGTCGATGATCGCGCCGCCCTGGGCGATGATCTCATCCGCCCGCCGCGCGATCTCATGCTCCGTCTGCACCCTGCTACCAGAGAAGAAGGAGTCGGGTGTGGCATTGAGAATGCCCATGACAACCGGTGACGACAAATCCAAAAGCCGTCCGTTGACATTGACCGTATGGTGCATCAGAAATTCCACTGATGCAAAATTAGGAAAAATAATCTGTATTTTCCCCCTATCATGACAAAAAACAAAAAAAATGCCTAATTTTGCAAGTGAAACATAAAAAGAAAGACCATGGATATCCAACAGCTTTACCAATTATACCAGCAGCATCCCGTCATCACCACCGACTCCCGTCAGTGTCCTGAGGGCAGTATCTTCTTCGCCCTGAAAGGCGAATCCTTCGACGGCAACCAGTTTGCTGTGAAGGCATTGGAACAAGGATGCTCCCATGCCGTGATCGACGACCCACAGGTGGCCGCAAACCAACCCGAACTGACCCGCAACGGCAGACTGATCCTTGTCGGGAATGTCCTTCAAACCTTCAAGGACCTCGCCCGCGAGCACCGGAGGCAGTTTGACATCCCTGTCATCGGCATCACCGGCACCAACGGCAAGACCACGACCAAGGAACTTGTCGCCGCAGTCCTCAGCGAACAGTACAACGTGCTCTATACGCAAGGCAATTTCAACAACGACGTCGGCGTGCCCAAGACCCTCTTCAGACTGGGCAAGGAGCACGAGATCGCCGTCATCGAGATGGGCGCCAGCCATCCCGGCGACATCAAGACACTTGTGGAGACCGCAGAACCCACCTGCGGACTGATCACCAACGTGGGCAAGGCCCATCTCCAGGGCTTCGGATCACTTGAGGGCGTGCTGAAGACCAAAGGCGAACTGTATGATTTCCTGGCTCAGGAAGAAGGACGGGTGATCTTCATCAATGCCAACAACGAACTGCTGGTCAGCATCCTGCCCGACAATGCCTGGGTGACACCCTACAGCAGCAATCCCGATGACACGGAAGGCTGCGTGTGCGGCGAGGTCATCTCCTGCGCCCCCTTCCTGAAATTCCGCTGGCGCGAGTCCGACATCGACCTGGAGGAGCGGGGAGCCGCCGTCGAGTGGCATGAGGTACAGACACAACTCATCGGGGCCTACAACATGGACAATGCCCTGGCCGCCATCACCGTGGGACTGCATTTCGCCGTGTCGCCCGAGAAGATCTGCCATGCGCTGGAAAACTATGCACCGAGCAACAACCGCTCACAACTCACCGAGACATCCCACAACCACCTCGTCGTCGATGCCTACAATGCCAACCCCACCTCGATGGAAGCGGCTATTCAGAATTTCAGAATGATGGAAGTGGGGCCAAAGATGGCCATTATCGGAGAGATGCGCGAACTGGGTGAGAGCAGCCGGGAAGAGCACATCAACGTTGTCGCTCAACTTTCAGCATCCCAACTCGAACAGGTTTGGCTCGTAGGTGAAGAATTTGCCTCCATCGAATGCGGCTTCCGCAAGTTCCATGATGTGGAGGAGGTCAAAGAGGCCATATCCAACTGTCTCCCAGAGGGTTACTACATTCTCATCAAAGGCAGCAACGGCAACCGCCTGTTTGAATTGCCTGCACTTTTATGACCCTTTGACAACCCTGTCATGGGCCCTCATTGCGGATGAAAGCAAAGAAAAACGGAGAAAAATTTGTCTGTATGACAAAAAACATCTATCTTTGCACCGCAAAATCGGGATGTAGCGCAGTTGGTAGCGCACTACGTTCGGGACGTAGGGGTCGGGCGTTCGAGTCGCCTCATCCCGACTGGGAAAAAAACCGCTGAGTAATCGGCGGCTTTTTTGTTTTATGGCTAGTAGGGTTCTGAGCCAAAGGTCGCCTCATCCCGACTTTTTAAAGGCTAAGTATCTGTTACGGATGCTTAGCCTTTTGTTAGGAGTATCTTGCACAACCATTTGCACAACGAAAACACTGTTTTTGGGACAAATGTATGTTTTTAGTCCCAGTCTATGATGACCGATTGTTCCAATACTTATTCCAACATATCGACCATGCTTTTCATCATCTCGTCATCGATGGTACGATAGCGTGCAAATGCTTTTGATATTGCTCAGACGAAGTTCCAATATCATTTTAACTGCAATTTTTGTAATTCTTTTGCAAATATAGACAATAAATCGCAAATAGAATGCGATTTGTGGGATTTTATCATTTCCGACATTAAAATATCCAAAAGTAGGGGCAAAAATTATAAGAAAATATCCAAAATACTACCCAAAACCAAAAATCGGGGCGAAATTAGAGGCTTTTTCACCAAAAATCGGGTCATATTGAAGGATGCTGAGCCTCACCTACGTCGAAGCCGGGTATGGTGCAGAGAAGCCCTTTTCGCCTATCCTGCGGATGGTATTTCTGATGTTTTCCTGTGCCACCTCTTTTCGGAGAGCCTCTTCGAGGGAGAGGCCTTCGGGATTGATGCATTCCACACAGGCGAAACCAGCCTGGAGGAGACAATCCCGGTCATCAATCCGGCCTGCGATGAGACAGACGGGGATATCGCCAGCCTGTTCCAAGATGCCCATCGGTAGTTTGCCCATCAATGTCTGCCTGTCGGCAGCACCCTCACCCGTAATGATGAGGCTGGCACCGCGGATGACATCCTCGAAACGGATGGTTTCGAGCAGCAACTTGATACCAGACCTGCAGTCAGCGTCAAGATATTGCAGAAAGGCATAGCCAAGGCCGCCTGCCGCACCGGCGCCTTCCATTTCAGAACGGTCAAAACCGAAATGACGGGCCGAAGTGTCGGCAAACAAGCGTGCCCTCCTGTCCAGTTGGATGACCATTTCATCTGTCGCACCCTTTTGCGGTGCGAAGACATGGGCAGCGCCGTTTTCACCACACAAGGGATTTTTCACATCGGAAGCGATGGTGAAATGCACCTTTTTCAAAACCGTTATGTCATCCCATTTCCCGTGGTTGGCAAAAGCATCCATGAGCGCTTTCAACATCCCTATTCCAGCATCGCTGGTGGCGCTGCCGCCCAAACCGACAATGATGTCCTCCGCACCCTTTCGGACAGCGTCAGCCACCATCTGACCTGTTCCATAAGTTGTGGCGACCATCGGGTTGCGCTCATCCTTTGTCAACAGAGTCAGGCCAGAGGCTTGAGCTATCTCGATCACCGCCAGGCGGTCCTTGAGCAGGTATTTCGCCTTGACAGGACGCATGAGCGGGTCTTTCACCCACAGTTCAATGAGTTGGCCGCCGACACCGGCGTGGAATGCATCCAAAAAGCCCTCCCCGCCATCACTGACAGGCACCTGTATGACCTCAGCACCATCGCAGACGCTTCTGATGCCATCAGCCACGACTTGGTTTGCCTCAATGGAAGTCAGGCATCCCTTGAAAGAATCAACAGCCGCTATTACTTTCATCCCTTGTCTCCTTTCCTTGACAGACTTGTTCCCTTTCCGATCAAAAAACCCTTCGGGCCGCACGGAAAGGCTGTACCGGCCCGAAGGGAAGATTGGGTTTACTCACCGATGGTGATGACGTACTCACTCATGAACGAGGCGCCTGGCATCAGATGGTTGATGACGGGCTTGTCCTTGAACTCACCCTGGTAGCCGCGGGGGTCTCCCACACCATACCATGGTTCCAGGCAGACGAAGGGAGCGTTTTTCTGATAGGGGCTCCAGAAAGCGATGATAGGACACTTATAGCTCAGTTTCACAGCCACGCTGCCGTCGGGATTAAGCAGTTCGACGCAGCCCGTCTGGCTTTTGTGCAACTTCACCGAGTCGTGGGCGAAGAACTCATCGTCAAAGCAGATCAGGCCGTCCTGAGAAGCGATTTCGATCTCCTCCATCTCCACCGAACCGTCGATATGGCTTTTCAAGCCCTTCAGTGCCCCCCTGTTGTCAACACGGAGCACTCCTTTCAGCGGTTGTCCGGCCTCGCAGCCCGGCGCATTGAAAGCAGGGTGGCCACCAATCTGGAAGTGCATCTCTTTCTTGCCCGTATTCTCCACGTGCCAGACGACATGGATTTTGTTGCCTTCGAGCCTATAGCTCACGGCGAGGTTGAAGGGGAAGGGGAACACCTTCAGCGTATCCTCATTCTCATGGAGGGCGAAGACCACCTTGTTGTCAGACTGAGCCACGAGGGTGAACTCCGTATCCCGGGCGAAGCCGTGACGAGGAAGGTGATATTCCTGTCCTTCGACGGTATAGGTGTCGTTTTCCACGCTGCACACGATGGGGAAAAGGATGGGCGAATGACGTGGCCAATACTGCGGATCGGCCTGCCAAAGATACTCACGCCCGTCGCTGTCGATAATACTCTGGAGTTCGGCTCCCATTTCTGCGACCTTGATGGTCAGTTGTTCATTTTTCAGTTCAATCATAACGATGTCTGTTTTTCATCTGTGAATAAAAATAGTTTGTTTTGTTATTGGATCAGGGCCTTGCGGACCTTGCCATTCGATGAGCGGATGATGACGATGCCCCTGCTGTTGGCAGCATTGTCTATCCTGCGGCCCTGCAGGTCATAGCAGGTTTCGGAAGAGCCGGAGGCGTCATACAGCGGTGCACCCACGCCCATGCCCGTCATGTCGAAGGCGATGAAATCCTCCTGGGAGGCGGAAGTGGCATAGACATCAAAAGGCTGCAATGTGGCCGCCTCACTGAGACGGACGAGTCCCCACTGGCCGTCGCGCTGTCCAAGGACATAGTCGCCCTTGTAGAGAGGGCATTGGATATAACTGCCCCTCATGGACGCATCCAAGGCACTGGTGTTGAAGGCCACCTCACATCCGCTGCCCGTGAAGGTCACGTCGCCGTTGGCCTCAATCACCACGGGGGTGTGTGCCGGAATGGAGCGCATCTGCTGCAGGGCCAGGTCCTCGCCGAGGGTATAAGCCTTGGCACCCTCTGGGATGGTGGCATTGAAAGGCAGCATCAGCAAGCGGAGGCCCTCCACATGACAGGAGAACGCCACCTGGTCGGCCATGAAGTTGCGTGCCGGACGGAAATCGCCGCCATCAGCAGACAAGCGCAACTGTCCGCAGGCGCCATCCTTCACGATGTTGGCATCCGCCACTGACGCGTCAGCACCAGTATAGTACACCCTGTTGCTGCCCGTATTCCAAGGCAGAGACGAAGGCAGTTGGGTGACCCCCGTGAGGTCGATGCTCGTGCAGGCGCCATCCTCCGTGAAATCGAGCAAATAGCCGTCGTCGGCTACGAATTCACCCTGAAGGGCCGCCGCATAGTTGGTGCCCAGATAGACATCGCCGAAAGTGACGGTGAGCACCGACGACCAGTTGCCGTTGGTCAGGCTGATGAGTCCCCGGCAACCATCGGTGAGCGTTGCGGGAGAGAGGTCGAACACGATGTTGAAATTCTGCCTGCGGCTCCAGTCCACTTCACCGTAGTTATGAGAGGCCACCTGCCCCTTGCCATTGATGTAGTACAACGTGTTGTTCGAGGAGGTGTAGTTCAATGTCGAGGATACCTGTTTCACCTCCAGGACCAGTTGCGAGAAACGGTCGGAGAGTGCCAGGTAGCCGTTGGAGTTGTCGGTGCGGGCAGAGATGAGCGGATTGTTGTGGTCAAAGGTCTTGGTCTTGCCGCTCAGCTTATACGAAGTACCGAAGTTGCTGCGCGTGGGCGTCATGTCATCGATGCGGTCGAAGCGCGAGACGCTGGCGGTCATGTCAGAATGCTGGCGGTCGCGGGAGCGGACGAAGAGCACCGTGGCCACGCTCTGTGGGGCGATGTTCACCTTGGGACGGCACGTCTCATCAGTCATCGCGATTGACTCCTCTGCGAAGTTCTTCGTCCGGGTGGTCGTGCAGACCTTGCCCGACACGGTATAGAAAGGCAGGTCGAACGTCACGTTGAAAGCCTCCTTGCTCTCATTGGCCACGACCACCACTGCGGTGTCGCCCGACTGCGAGAGATAGGCGGAGCCTTCGATGGAGGATCCGGAGAAAGTGGCGTCGATGCGTGTCATGCCCTTGATGAAGCGGGCGAAATGCGCCATGACATAGCCCCGCTTGGTGACCACGCTGCTGCTGGTGCCACACTGTCCATCGCCCAGCATCGCATAGTAGCGCTTGGCAGCATAGTGAATCCAGGCGTTGAAGTCGCCCAGCATACAGGTGTTGATGGCCCGGAAGAAATTGAACACATCCTTCTCGTAATCGAAATTGCGGTTGGAGGGGGAATTCTCGTTCCAGTTGATGAGATACTCCGTCATCCACAGTTCCTTGCCCTTCTCAGCCAGTTTTTTGTATCCCGACTGTATACCGCCGTACTGGTGACCGCCGTAGATGTCGAAAGCAGGCAGCACGTCATCCTTCTTCAACTCGTTCACGTAGCCGTCGCTCACACCGATGGTCTCCGGAGTCATCACCTTGCAACTGATCGACTGTCCGTAGGTCCTCACAAACTCCGCCATCTCCTGTGCCGACCAGAGGCATCCCGCATACTCCGCGGGCCAATCCGGCTCGTTCTGAATGGAAATGGCATCCAGTTCCACCCCATTCTGGCGGAGATACTGCACATAGTCCTCCAGATACTGCGCATAATCGGGCCAGTTCTCGCGCTTCAGCTTGCCCGTGGTGCCGTCGCTGTTCTTGCCGTTGATGGTGCCGTTGGTCTTCCACTCCGCCGGTTGTCCCCAGGGAGAGGCGAAGACGATCAGTCCCAACTGCTTGGCCGTCTTGGCCGTCTGCAGAGACTGGCTCCAGGCGTTTCTGCCGATGGGGATGTAGAGGCGCATGATGTTGCAGCCCACCGTACTGCCTGAGCCCCAGACCTTCTTGATGTCAGACGTTGACATGTGGTTGTAGCCAAACTGCGGAGAGCAGACGAAACCTCCAAAGCCCGTGATGTTCTGATGCCGCACGGTGGCATCGAGCCGCACGGTCTGCGCGGAAGCCTCTCCACACAGCAACTGTGTGGAGATCAGAAAAAGAGCAATGAAAAGTTGTTTCATGATGATTTGTTTTGATTCTGCAAAAATACCATTTTCTTTTCCTCAAAGCATAAAAAAACAAAAAAAAGTGGGGCTTTTTTTGAATTTTTTCTGGTTTGTAACTATATATATGTATGAACGATTCAAAACGAGGAAAAATGGAAAAGAAGACTACAACGAGAAAAAACACCCAGAAGGAACAAACACTCACACTGCTGCAAGCCATCGAGCGCGTGGTGGAACTGTCGAAGGACTCGAAGATGAGCGCCATCTTCATGCGCAAGGCCAAGCAGGAGATCTCTTTTCTCGCCAACAGCTACGGCATCACCGAGCGCCAGGCCGTGCTCTTCTGCATCTGCATGGAGAGAGGGCCACACCGCGTGGACTACGACGACCTGGCCTCATATCTCGATATCAACAAGATCAGCGCGCTCGCATTTGCCTCCGACATCGACGCCCTGGTGCGCCGCCGCCTGCTCCGCTTCCGCGACGTGAAGGACGAGGACGACTTCGACGTTCCCACCGCCGTCATCCGCTGCCTGAAGCACAACGAGGTGTATGAACTCCCCCAGCGCACGGGCCTCGACTGCGCCGGCATGTTTGAGTTGCTCAACCTGTGGTTTGAGGACCTCAGCGACGATGCCATCTCAGCCCAGGAACTGAGTGAGGAACTGCAGACGCTCTACAACGACAATCCCCAAGTGGGCTTCGTGCGCCATCTCAAGGAATACCACCTCGGCGAGGAAAACATGCTGCTGGTGACCCTGTTCTGTCATCTGCTCATCAACCGCGACGATGACGACATCCGCTTCAGCCAGTTGGAGGACGCCTTCGACAGCGACAGGACGTTTTTCAATGCCAAGGCCGAACTGCGAAGCGGCGAGCACTGGCTGATGAGACGCAACATCATCGAGCACCGCTGTGAGGACGGCATTGCCGACAGCACCCGTTACAAACTAACGGAAGATGCCAAGAGGGCGCTCCTGAGCGAACTGAGAATCACCACGACGGAAGAGAAAATCGCCGATGTGGTGGAGACCGGCCAACTGACGGAGAAAAAGCTCTTCTTCTCAGAAAGTATCGGCCGGCAGGTGAGCGAGCTGAACTCCTTCCTGCAGCCAGATAACTTCAAGAAGGTGCAGCAGCGCATGAGAGACAAGGGGTTCCGCAACGGTTTCGCCTGCCTGTTCTACGGCGGTCCCGGCACGGGAAAGACGGAGACGGTGTATCAGCTGGCCCGCGAGACCGGCCGCAACATCATGGTGGTCGATGTGCCCCAGATCAAGAGCAAGTGGGTGGGTGAATCGGAGAAAAACATCAAGGCACTCTTCGACCGCTACCGCGAGTTGGTGAAGACCGCCAAGCAGACCCCCATCCTGCTTTTCAACGAGGCCGACGCCATCATCGGCATCCGCAAGAACGGAGCTCAGAGTGCCGTCGATAAGATGGAGAACTCCATCCAAAACATCATCCTGCAGGAGATGGAGACCCTCGACGGCATCATGCTCGCCACCACCAACCTGGAGCAGAACCTCGACAAGGCCTTTGAGCGCCGCTTCCTCTACAAAATCAAGTTTGAGAAACCCGACGCCTCCGTCCGTCGCCAGATCTGGATGCAGATGATCCCCGAACTCACGGAAGAAGAAGCCACCATCCTGTCGGACGCCTTCGATTTCAGCGGCGGACAGATTGAGAACATCGCCCGCAAGAACACCATCAACAGCATCCTTCATGGTGAATCCACCCACCAGCTCACCACGCTGCAAGACTATTGCCGGGCTGAGAAACTCGATGCTCAAACCGACAGGAAAATCGGATTCTGACCAGGAGATGACCAGCAATTAAGGCTTATCCTTGTAGATACCGGTTCACATTCTGATTTATTTTAGAGGATTCTATTTTCGACGAGAAATCAGCCATTTCCAGAAAAAATCTTGAAAATGGCTGATTTTCTGCTTTAGCTCCCTATCACCACTATCCTCTGCCTGTCTCCAACCACAATTGGAAGAAACGGTCGTAGATGCAGTAAACATTGTCGTTCCTGGTGATGATATCCTTTTCCAAAAGTCCTTTGACGGCAGAAACCACGGAACTGAGTGAAGAAAATTATCAAAAAATAATTATCAAAAAATGATAATTTTCTACGCAACCATATTTTTAAGTTTATTTTAGGAGATAATTATCACGGATAATACCTCCGTAACTATCTAAAATATTATATTTTAGGAGTAAGCATCATGCATTTTGGCGCATCACAGAACTCACAACACATCTGGCTCTTGCTGAAAAACCAATATGACCATTATCAAGGAAAAAGTGCAACTCAGGTGCGGAAACTGACATTTTTTACCATGTTTCCGCACCTGAGTTTGATATACAAGAAAATTATATACATCAAACAAAATCAACATCGTCTTATTGGGTTCTTTCATTTCCATTCACCTTTTTTCCCAAAAAGACCATGTGTGTCGTTTTTTATGATTATTTTTGCATCCTAACACATTCCTGAAAGCACCGTTATCGTATCATGATACACGAAATGGATCATATAACAGATCAAAAGCCAAAGACATCCAAGAATGGGAGCCATGAAATCCAAAACACCAAAAACACGCTATCGATGAAAAAAATCCTAATTTCCGTACTCCTGTCCCTTTCCGTGGTCTGCCAGGCGGCAGACTATACGATTGATGTGAGACAACCGCGCCAGACCATCCGGCATTTCGGTGCGTCGGACGCCTGGTCAATGCAGTTTATCGGACTATGGGAGAATGAGGCTGAACAGGAGAAAATCGCCGACTGGCTCTTCTCCACCCGTTGCGATGAACAGGGTAAACCGCTCGGCATCGGACTCTCCGTATGGCGCTTCAACCTCGGGGCGGGGAGCGCCGAACAAGGGCGCAATGCGCAGATCAATTTCTCGACGCGGACGGAATGTTTCCTCACCGAGAACGGCACCTACGACTGGACGAAACAGGCCGGACAACGGAAATTCCTAAGAATGGCCAAAGAGCGCGGCGTCCCCCATTTTTTGGCCTTCCTCAACTCCGCCCCAGTCTATTTCACACAGAACGGACTCGCCACCAACACCGGCCGCGGAGGGACCATCAACCTGAAGGAGGACTGCTACGACGATTTCGCCCGGTTTATGGCGACTGCCGTGAAGGGAATAGAGGAGCATGACGGCATCCACTTCGACTACATCTGTCCGGTCAACGAACCCGACGGGCACTGGAACTGGCTTGGACCCAAACAAGAGGGGTCGCCCGCCACCAACCGTGAGATAGCCCGGCTCGTGAGGGAGACCGGCAAGGAATTCAAGCGACAAGGACTGACGACCCAGATCATCGTCGATGAGTCGAGCGACCTGCGCTGTTTGCTCGACACCCACCAGACCAACTGGGAGCGCGGATACCAGATACGTACCTTCTTCTCGAAAGACAGTACGGCCACCTATCTCGGCGAGGTGCCCAACGTGCCTCGGCTGATGGTGGGACACAGTTACTGGACAAACACCCCCGTCCCCTACATGAGGGAGATACGGGAACAGCTGCGCGACACCATTGCCAAATACGGACTGAAATTCTGGCAGACAGAACTGTGCATCATGAGCAACGACGAGGAGATCGGCGGTGGCGGCGGTTATGATTTCTCGATGAAGACGGCCCTCTATGTGGCCCGTGTCATCCACCATGACCTGGTGTTTGCCGACGCGGAGAGCTGGTCGTGGTGGCGGGCTGTGGGCGGCGACTACAAAGACGGACTCATCCGCGTCTATTCCGACCGGCGGATGAGCAGCGGCTATGCCGTCGATTCACGTCTGATGTGGGCCTTGGGCAACTACAGCCGTTTCGTGAGGCCAGGGGCCATCCGCCATGAGGTATCCTCTTCTGAGAAATTCAATCCCTACGGCGTGATGTGCTCCGCCTACCGCAACACCGACGGGCGATGGGTGGCGGTCGTGATCAACTACAGCCAGACGGTGCAGGATTTCTCCCTCCGGCTCTCCGAGGGCAATGTCAGTCAGTGGCAGATGTACCGCACCTCCGACGTGTCGGGCGAGACCCTGAAACCCGTCGGCCAGACGCAGGGACAGGTGACCTTGCCTCCGCGCAGCATCACCACGTTCGTCGCCGACTAAACCCTTTTCAGACCCATCTTTCAAACCGATAGATTATGAGAAAAATCTTGATGACCGGGATGCTTTCCCTGACACTTTGTTCCTGCAGCAACATCACCAAAGAAGAAAACCTCTGGTGCCTCATCATGTGCGCTCTGCTGCTGTGCCACTACCTGGGTGATTTCTGTCTGACGACAAAAGCCATCATCAGAGCCAAGTCAAACGGAAGCGAACTGCAATACATCCTGCTGCATGCCATCATCCATGCCGCACTCATGACATTCGCGCTCTACTTGTTTAAAGTGCCCCTCGGAGGATGTCTGGCTGCTTTCTTCATCCAGTTTTGCACCCACTTCTTCATCGACACCGGCAAGAGCATCCTCACTGCGAATGTGGAGAAACTGAAAGACACCACCAGCAAGGCCTACTGGGCCGTGTTCGGTTTCGACCAGTTTCTGCACCTCCTCGTCATCGTGTTCCTCTCCTACTGCTATAGTTGAGCCCCAGCCGTCTGGTGGCGTACAAACGACAGGATTCCATCCACATGGGTGCGGATGATGCGCTCACGGCCCTCGGGGGATAGCAGGAAGGCCACATCGTCGCGGTTGTCCTGAAACAGATTCTCAGTGAGGACGGCAGGACAACGGGTGTGGCGGAGGATATAGAAGCCGGATTCCCAGTCGGGGTCGCCATCGCTGTAGTCGGTGCGGAGCTGATGGCCCTTGAGATGGACGGCGGCCGCCGCATACAGGCAGTCGGCCAAACGGTCAGCCTCCGTCCGTCCACGTGAGGTGAAGGCCGACCATCCCCGGGCATGGAGCCACTGGCCATTGCCTGCCGCATTGACATGGATGGAGACCAACAGGACTTGGTTGGAACCATATTCCCTACATACTTTGTTGACACGCTGGCAGCGCACCGGCAAGGAGATGTCCATCTCCTCGGTGACGATGCGCCGCGCATCCATGCCCAGTACCTTCAAGCGGCGCACCACCTCGGCGGCGATCTCACGTGTGTATGCCCATTCTCTCAAGCGACCGTCGGGACTGCGCTTTCCGGCGGTATCCGAACCATGGCCATTGTCAATCAACAGGATCATGGTCTTTCAGCCTTTCGTCAATATAGTTCTTGATTTCACCGCTCTTGGTGCGGATCAACATCGCTACGCCGAAGACACTGCCGGCGTAGACCATGGTCTGACCGGCATACCACAACACCCCGTCGAGGATGTCACCCTTCATGAAGAAGGAGCAGAAAGAGAGCACGAGGCCGGACAACAACATCATCACGGCAGTGCCATACTGTATTTTATCTTTGCTGTTCATGGTGGAAATTGGAGTTTATGGGTGCAAAGATAAGGGAGGAAGAGGGAAAGGGCGTGGCATTTTAGGATGGGCGAGGGTGGTGGTTGCTTGGTGAGGGAGACGCCACAATGTGACGTCTCTACTTTTGCACTCATCCTGACCAATGGCCCCTCTCCCTTCGGGAGAGGATGGGTGAGGGGGCATATTATATGTGTAGAGACGCTACAATGGGGAGGATATTGATTTGCCCTCACCTAACCTCTCCCAGAGGGAGAGGGATAAGTTTGCTATTTCTCTTTGGGAGACGCCACAATGTGACGTCTCTACAGCGTGCTTGGTGGAGGCATTGTTATTAAAGAATGATGACAGCAGGAATTAACGGGTGATGACATGAGCTGTGTCAGAACTCCACGTAGGGCGAGGCGGGTGATGACATGAACTGTGTCAGGACTCCACGAAGGGGGCGAGGCGGGTGATGACATGAGCTGTGTCAGAACTCCACGTAGGGGGCGAGGCGGGTGATGACCTCGGGAGGAAAGTCCGGGAGGAGGGACAGTTGGTTGAGGGAAGTGAGGGGACCTTTCAGGCGGCGGTAGTCAGTGATGGCCTTGGCCTGATAGAAATTGATGTAGGGGTGCTTGCGCAACTGGGCAAGCGACAACTGATTGATTTTCAGACGATGGGTGATGCCCGTCGTCATGGTGAAGAAATCGACAGCATCCTCGGGGAAACCCTCGATCTCAAACAACTGGTCGGTGGAATAGAAACCACCAAGTTGTTGCCGGTAGGCCACCACCTTGCGGGCATAATAGCTGCCGATGCCCGGCACACGTTTCAGGAGCGTTGTGTCAGCGCTGTTGAGGTCGATGTGCTCACCTGCCCTCAGTTTGACAGGATAGCGCAACGTGTCACGGGACGGAGTATGAGACGGTGATTCAGACAGTCCCCTTCCCTGCGGCACCTCATGAGACGGATACACACCTGTCGCAGAACCGGAATGGCTGATGTAGGCACGGAAGCCACGGTTGCGCTGGCCATAGACCTCCGCCGCCGGACGATAGTCGTCGGAGATGCGGATATATGGTTGCAGTTCCCGATATTGCTTCACCGTGAGTCCATTGACACGGGCGAAGTCGGAGGGTTGACGGAATACCCCGCCCTTGGCCCTGTAGCGGTAGATGCTGCGCACCTGCCACGGTTGGAGTCCCAGTCCCAAAAGACAGGTGCTGTCGGCGGTGTTCGGATCAAAAGGCACCAGGTGGCGCGGCTGTTCCTCCACCGCATAATAGGAACCAGAAGCTGTTGCAGGCTCCTCCCCTGCCCCGCCCAAGGCGGTCGAGTCGGCTGTCTCCATCGGTGTGGTGCTGTTGCCGTTGCCCACCAGGTACACCACCCCAAGAGCTACGGCCATCACGCAGAAAGCCACCACAAGCACTTTGCGGTCGGATTTCTGGAAATAGAAAAACTCCCTGAGAGACATACGCCTATCGTGTTTAGATCAAATGGAACTGATGCAGGAAGATGGCTGCGATGCAGATGGGACAGACAAACCTGACGAAGAAAAGGAACACCCCAAGCAGACCACCGCCCAGCGTACCCCAGTTGGTGACCTGGTCATGCACCACCTTGCGCGGGATATACCAGCCCACAAACAAACAAGTGAGCAGCGAACCCAAGGGCAGGAGGACCTGCGCCGTAAGGGAATCGCAGAAATCGAGCATGCCCATGCCCAGCACCTTGAAATCAGACAAGACACCATTGGACAAGGAGCACAGGATGGCTATCAGACTGCAAACGACGGTGACAACCCACGCCCCCTTGCCACGGGAAACATGCAGTTCCTCATGGAAGAAAGCCGTGCCGATCTCATGCATCGAGATGGTGGATGTCAGAGCGGCGAGAGCCAGGAGCGCATAAAACAGCACGGAGATCACGTAGCCAACCACCGGTACGGAGGCAAAAGCCTCATGGAAGACACTGGGCAACGTGATGAATATCAAGGACGGTCCTGAGTCGGGGTTTACGCCCACCGAGAAAGCCGCCGGGAAAATCATCAGTCCGGCGAGCACCGCCACGAGCGTGTCGAGCAAGGCGATCTGCACCGCCGACCGCATCAGATTGGTCTGCCGCGTGAAATACGACGCATAGGTGCAGAGACATGCCGTGCCGAGACTCAGGGAGAAGAACGCCTGTCCCAAGGCCTCCAGCAGGACGCTGTGGTTGAGTTTCGAGAAATCTGGCTTGAACAAGAACTCCACGCCCTTGCCCGCACCCGGCAACATGCACGACGCCACAATCAAGACCACGAGGAGCACCAACAAGGTGGGCATCAGCAGTTTGGAAGCCCTCTCAATGCCGTTGCGCACGCCGCGCGCCACAACCAGGTGTGTCAGCACGATGAAACCGACAGCCCACAAGACAGGTTTCCATGGATTGGATGAGAACTCCTGGAAATAGGCTGAGACATAGCCGGCATCGCCTGTGACATGGCCCACGAACGATGCCAGGAGATACTGCAGGCACCATCCCGCCACCACCGAATAAAACCCGAGGATGATCATCGAGGTGATCACGCCGAGGTAGCCGATCACCCGCCATGGCGTCTTCCCGGCCAACTTGTTGTAGGCCCGCGCGGCATTCGACTCCGCGGAACGGCCCACCACAAACTCAGCCATCATGCCCGGAACACCCAGCATCAGAACAAACAAGATGTAGAAAAGGATGAAAGCCGCTCCCCCGTTCATGCCCGTCATGTAGGGAAAGCGCCAGATGTTCCCCAGTCCCACCGCCGAACCAGCCGTGGCGAGAACGATTCCCATCTTGGAACTGAAACCAGTCCTTTTCATCTCAGACATAGCCACACCTTGAATTTATAAGACCTTGAACTGATGAAGGAAGATCAGCAGGATGCACACCGGACACACATAGCGGACGCAGAAGCGATAGACCCCATAGAACGTGGAGCGCAGCGTGCCCCAGTTGGTGAACTCATCATGCACCACATTGCGGGGAGCAAACCAACCCATGAAGATGCAGGTGAGCAAACCGCCCACAGGCAGGAAGATCTGTCCGGTGACATAATCAAAGAGTTCGAACAAAGACAAGCCAAACAAGCTCAGGCCGTCCCAGGCACCAAAAGACAAGGAACAGAACACACCGATGACAGTACAAGTACAGGTGACCACAAGCGCCGCCTTTCCACGAGAGATACGCATCTCCTCCTGCAGGAAAGCCGTACTCACCTCATGCAGCGAAATCAGCGAGGTGAGCGCCGCCACCGCCAGGAGCAGGTAGAACAGGACGGAGATGACATAGCCGATGGCTGGTATGGAAGAGAATGCCTGATAGAACACGTTGGGCAGCGTGATGAACACCAGCGAGGCTCCGGAATCGGGATTGATGCCCACGGAGAAAGCCGCCGGGAAGATCATCAGTCCGGCGAGCACGGCCACCAGACAATCGACGATACTGATCTGGACCGCCGACTGAAGCAGGTTGGTGCTCCTCGAGTAATAAGAAGCGTAGGTGCAGATACATCCCATGGCGATGCTCAGCGAATAGAACGACTGTCCCAAGGCGTCGAGGAAGACATCCTTGTCGAGTTTGGCGAAATCGGGTTTGAACAGGAAAGAGACGCCTTTGCCGGCATCAGGCAACATGCACGACGCCACCACAATGACCAAGAGGAGGATGAAGAGTGTGGGCATCACCATCTTGGAGACCTTCTCGATGCCGTTGCGCACGCCCCTCACAATGACGAAGTGAGTGATAAACAAGAAGACGAACGTCCAGATCACCGGTTTCAGCGGGTGGGAGGAGAATTCCTTGAAATAAGACTGCACATACTCCGCATCACCGTTGATGCCACCCACCGCGGCGCCATAGACATACTGCAGGCACCATCCCGACACCACGGCATAATAGCCCGTGATGAGGAAGCCCGTCAGCACACCCAGATAGCCCACATATTTCCAGGCGCTGCCACCAGCCATGCGGTCATAGGCGCGCGCCGTGTTGGACGCCCCATGCCTTCCGATGATGAACTCATTCACCATGCAGGGGATGCCTAGCAGGAGCACCGAGACCAAATAGATGATGATGAAGGCCGCACCGCCGTTCTCGCCCGCCATGTAAGGAAAACGCCACACATTGCCCAGTCCCACCGCAGAACCCGCAGTGGCCAAGACCACACCCAACTTGCTGCCAAAGTTGGCTCTCTCCATATTATTCGACATGATCTGATAATATAACTCCGGAAAGTCCTGAGGGCTTTCCATACTGAATAATTTGCAAAATTATAAATTATTCCCTAATTTTGCACGGAAATATTGCAAAATATGAGATATTTATTACATCTGATAACCAGATATCCCTTTTCCTCTTTACTGATTGCTCTGATCTGGTATCTATGTTTCTTCACTCCTCCTGAGACAAAACTGGAGGATGTAAAAAACATAGACAAGTGGACCCATACAGCTATGTATCTGTTCACTTGTCTTGTCATTTGGGCAGAATACCTGCACAAGCATACCCATGTGGGATGGAACCGCGTCATCCTGCTGGCCTGGGCTGCGCCCGTCATCATGAGCGGTGTCATCGAAATCCTGCAGGCCCACTGCACAGGAGGCCGGAGAAGCGGAGAGTGGCTGGATTTCGCGGCCAACACCATCGGGGCGACGATAGCCTTGGCTATCGGTATTCTATGGGCAAGGTGCCACGCCAAAGAATAAAGGGGAACTGACGGAGCCGCTTGTTGTAGAAACGGCCATCGCCCGTCACCTCCATCCCGATGAAGTCGGGCGTCTCAAAAGCCTCATCCTCGCTGCCCAGTTCCACCTCAGCCATCACAAGACCCTCGTTGTCGCCATAGAACTCGTCCACCTCAAAAGTGTGGTCGCCGCATTTCACGAGGTAGCGGGTCTTGTCGATGAGGGGCGGTTGGCACAAGGCCAACAGGTGTTCAGCCTCCTCCAGAGTGATCTCCTTCTCAAACTCATAGCGCCGGAGACCGCCATCGGTCGAAGGCGACTTGATGGTGAGGTAAGCCTGGGTATCGCGCACACGGACCCTCACCGTCGCGCCTTTCGCGGCGATGTATCCCTGTTTGATACGACTGCTGGCATAAGCACGACTCTTGAAGTCCTTGTCCTTATGAACAAGGAATTTGCGCTCTATCTCAAAACCACTCATCAGGGAATTCTTAAGTCCAGGCACTCATAGTGAAAGCCACATAAAGCACAGCCAGGGCGATGAGTCCGATGAAAATCCAACGCACCACGTTCTGTCCTTCCTTGGCCTGTTTCTCAGCGTAAGCCTTACGCTTGGCATTCATTTTCTTTGACATAATATCGATTTTTTATGGTTTAACGATTTCTTTACTGTTCGTCGTTGACAGGGAATTCCATCAGGTAAGCCTTGATGAAACCGTCGATCTTGCCGTCCATCACGCCATCCACATCTGTCGTCTGGTAATTGGTGCGGTGGTCCTTCACGCGGCGGTCATCGAAGACATAGCTGCGGATCTGGCTGCCCCACTCTATCTTCTTCTTGCCGGCCTCGATCTTGGCCTTCGCCTCCAACCGTTTTTTCATGGCGCGGTCGTAAAGCTGTGACTTGAGCAGGCGCATGGCATTGTTGCGGTTCTCCAGCTGCTTGCGGCTCTCCGTGTTCTCGATGAGGATTTCCTCCTCCTCACCCGTATCCGGATCGACATACTGATAGCGCAGGCGGACACCCGTCTCCACTTTATTGACGTTCTGTCCACCAGCTCCACCGCTGCGGAAGAGGTCCCACGACACTTTCGACGGATCGACATACACCTCGATAGTGTCATCCACCAGAGGGGAGACAAACACGCTGGCGAAACTCGTCATCCGCTTGCCCTGGGCATTGAAGGGAGATACCCTGACCAGACGGTGGACACCGCTCTCGCTCTTCAGGTAACCGTATGCACAGTCGCCGCCCTCGATTTCCATCGTGACGCTCTTAATGCCGGCCTCGTCGCCGTCCTGCAGGTTGCTCACCGTCACCTTATGGCCATGAGCCTCCGCCCAGCGCATATACATGCGCATGAGCATCTGCGCCCAGTCCTGGCTCTCCGTGCCCCCCGCGCCGCTGTTGATCTTGAGCACGCAGTCCATGGGGTCTTCCTTCTGCCGGAGCATGTTCTTGAGTTCAAGGTCCTCTATGGCCTTGATGGCCTGGCGATAGTCCTCATCGACCTCCTCTTCCGTCACCATCTCGTCGTGGTAGAAGTCGAAGGCGAGTTGCAGTTCATCTGCCTTGTCACGCACCTCCTTGTATCCGTCGAGCCATTTCTGGATGCCCTTCACCTTGATCATCTGTTCCTGGGCCCGCTTGGGATCATCCCAGAAATCCGGAGCCTGCGTACGCAGCTGCTCCTCCTCAAATTCTATTTTCTTCTTATCTATCTCGAGGTATCTGTGCAGGGCGTCAGCACGCTCCAGCACATCCTTCAACTGATCACTTGTAATCATATTACTCCTTGTACATTTCGTCAATCTCCGCAGCGTAGTTCTTCACCAGCACGTTTCTTCTGATCTTCAAGGTATTGGTCAACTCACCCTTCTCCATGCTGAACATATTGGGAAGGAGGACGAACTTCTTGATCCGCTCGTAACTGGCCAGGCCCTGCTGCAAGGTATCCATCCGCTCCTGCATCATCTTGATGATGCGCGGATGCTTGCACAGTTCCTCATTCGACCCGGCCTTGATGCCGTTGTCGGCGGCATATTCCTCGAGCATGGCGAAATTGGGCACGATAAGAGCGGAGACAAACTTCCGCTGGTCGGCGATGACTGCAATCTGTTCGACAAACTTATCGACAAGCAGTTTCGACTCGATGAGTTGCGGGGCGATATACTTGCCGTTGGACGTCTTGAAGAGGTCCTTGATGCGCTCCTTCAAGAACAGTTCCCCATTGCTCATGTATCCGGCGTCGCCGGTGCGGAAGAACCCCTCCTCGTCGAAGGAGGCCTTGGTGAGGGCCTCACGCTTGTAATAGCCGCGGGTGATGGTCGGTCCCTTGAGCAGGATCTCTTCATTCTCTCCGATCTTCACCTGGACGCTGAAGATGGGACGGCCCACCGAACCGATCGTGTAAGGTTCGCCGAGATGGTCGTTAGACACCGTGGCCAGACTCTCCGTAAGTCCGTAGCCCACCATCATGTTGATGCCGATGGAATGGATGAACTCCTCGACCTCAGGCGACACCGTGGCGCCTGCCGTGGGGAAGAAATGCGCATTCTCCAAGCCCAGTTGCTTACGGATCAGACTGAAGACAGCCTTGTTGTAGAACGCATATTCCAACTGGAGGTGGATGGGCGGTCTTTTCCCGTGGCTGAGGTATTCGATATTGTGGCGGCGGCCCACGCTGAGCGCTTTCTTGAAGAGCGCGCGCTTCACACCGCTGGCATCATCGATCTTGGCTTTCACGCCGACATACACCTTTTCCCAGAAGCGGGGCACAGAACTCATGCAGGTGGGGTGGATTTGCCTCATGGTCTCCTGGATTTCCTTGGGATAGGTATTGATGACGAGATGCGCACCCTCCGTGAGACAGAGGATGGCCCATCCGCGCTCGAAGACATGCGTGTAGGGGAGGAAATTCATCACCACGTCATCCTCACCGACGGGCACGCTGCGGTGGTTGGCCTCAAAAGCGGCATAATACTGGCTGTAGCTGAGGATCACGCCCTTGCTGTCGCCTGTGGTGCCACTGGTATAGAGGATGTTGCAGATATCATCAAACGAGGCGTCGGCATACCGTTTCTCGACCTCCGTCTGCCGGGGAAAATTCTCACCCAGTTTGAGGAAGTCGTCGAAATAGATGGCGTTGGCATCATTGGGATGGATGGTCACCCCCCTGTCATAGATGATGATGCGCTCGAGAGTGGGGCATTGCGGAAACACCCTGTGTGCCTTGTCGTATTGCTCCTGTTCACCCACGAAAAGCAGGCGGACCTCCGCATCGGAGATCATGAACCGGATCTGTTCCTCGCTGCTGGTGGCATAGAAAGGCACGGTGACCGCTCTCACGCCGAAGGCACCGAAATCAGTGAACATGTATTGCACTGCATTCTGGGAAAACACGCCAATGTTTTCCTGAACCCCCACTCCGACATTGAGCAAGGCATTGGAGACCTGCTTGACGATATGGGAGAACGTGTTCCATGAAATCGATTTCCATTCCTTGCTTCCAAAATCGCGGTAAGTCAGCACGACTTTCTCGCCATATTTCTTGGCTTGTTCGTGCACCAGGACCGAAAGGTGACAATTTGTCTGCATAGTGGTATTTCTTAAGATATCTGCAAAAATAATGCAAATTCAATGAAAAACAAAAAAAAACGATGTTTTTTATTGATTATACTATATCTTTGCAGGCATCATGACAAGAGAATACACCGACAATGCCGTGGAGTTGCTGCGGAAACTCATTGCCACTCCCCGTGTCAGCAGAGAGGAGCAGGCAGCCGCCGACATCCTGGAAGAAACCATGCGGAAAGACGGGCTTCATCCGCGACGCGAGGCCAACAACCTCTGGGTGACCGCCCCCGGTTTTGAAGCCTCCCGCCCCACCCTGCTGCTCAACGCCCATATCGACACCGTGCGGCCTGTGGCCTCATGGACCCGTGACCCCCATCACCCCGAGATGTCCGGCGACCGGCTCTACGGTATCGGCAGCAATGACTGCGGAGGAGGTCTGGTGGCTCTCTATCAGGTGTTCCGTCATCTCTCGGCTACACGTCAGTCCTACAACCTTATCTATTTGGCCTCTGCGGAGGAAGAAGTGTCGGGAAGCAACGGCATCAGCCGGGTGCTGCCCCTGTTGCCCCCCATCACCCTGGGACTGGTGGGCGAGCCCACCGGCATGCAGCCCGCCGTGGCGGAGAAGGGACTCATGGTGATCGACATGACCTCGCACGGGCGGTCGGGCCATGCAGCAAGGGGAGAGGGAGAGAACGCCCTCTACAAGATGCTCGACGACCTGGTCTGGCTCCGCGACTACCGTTTTGAGAAAGTCAGTCCGCTTCTGGGACCGACGCTCATGAACGTGACCGTGCTGCAGACCGGCACCCAGCACAATGTCGTGCCCGACCTCTGCAAGGCCATCATCGACGTGCGCACCAATGAGTTTTACGACAACGAGGAAGTGTTTGGGTTCATCCGCTCTCATGTGAGCAGCGAGGTGAAAGCACGCTCTTTCAGGTTGCGCTCCTCCCACATCGACATCGACCATCCCCTTGTGCAGCGCTGTCTGGCGGCAGGCATGCGCCCGTTTGGTTCACCGACCCTCAGCGACCAGGCGCTGATGCCGTTTCCGTCGCTCAAACTCGGTCCGGGCGAATCCGCCCGTTCCCACTCCGCCGACGAGTACATCTGTCTCACGGAAATCAAAAAAGCCATCGAGCAGTATGTCAGTCTGCTCGATGGCGTAACGATATAATCTTTTTCCTATTCTCAGCGTCCCAGCCAGGACTCCGGATTGAGCTTGGAGGTTTCGCGGCGCAACTGGAACTGCAGGATATTGTCCTGTCCGATGGTGCCGAGCACCTGGCGCGTCGTCACCTTCTGGCCCTTGCGCACATGCACCGACTTCAGGTTGCAATAGACAGAGATGAAGTCGCCATGGCGCACCATGACCACCAGCTGTCCTGCCACACTGACCACGGCGCTGACCTCACCCTCGAAGATGGAGCGGGCGCTGGCACCGGGCTGGCAGAGGATATTGATACCCTTGTTGTCGAGTTTCACATTTCTCAGTCCCTCCACGTCGTATTGACCGAAGTGGCTCACAATCTTGTAGCTTCCAGTGACCGGCATGGGAAGACGTCCGCGGTTGCTCTCGAAACTGCCGCTGATCTGCCGGTCGACAGCCGACATGGTTTCCATCTTCGTGGACTCCTTGGCCGCTTCCTCAGCCTCTTTCTCACGCCGTGCGGCATCTGCCACGGCCTTGCGCTCAGCAGCGAGCCTGGCCGACTCCGCCTCGCGGGCAGCCTGTTCGGCCCGTTCCTTCTCTGCGGCACTGCGGCGTGCAGCCTCCTCAGCGGCACGGGCCTCCTCGGCGGCGGCACGGGCGCGGGCAGCAGCCTCACGTCTTGATTTCGCCTCCTCCTCACGCTTCGACTTCGCCTCTGCCTCAGCGGCGGCGCGGGCGCGGGCCTCGGCAGCCGCCTTCTCTGCGGCCACCCTGCGCTCATGTTCGCGGGCGGCAGCCTCGGCAGCCGCTTTCAGTCGGGCCTCCTCAGCCTTGGCGGCGGCTATGCGCTTCTCCTCTTCCCGTTTGGCAGCCTCGGCGGCAGCCTTCTTCCGTGCCAGTTCCTCTGCCCGTTTCTTGGCGGCGGCGGCCTCAGCCTTGCGCTGAGCCTCAGCGGCGGCGCGGGCACGTGCTTTCTCCACCTCCACAGCCACGAGCCGGTCGATCTCGGCATTGATCTGAGCGTTTTTGCGCTCTTGGTCGGCGATGATCACCTGGATGGTTTTCTGTTCATTCTGCAGGTCATTGACCACCTTCTGCTGTTCGCTATGCTTGTTTTGCAGGTCAGCCTGTGCGGCCTTTCCCTTGCTGAGCAGTTGGTTTTTCTGCGACCGTGCCACCTCGAGTTGTCGGTTCTTGAGGTTGATCTCCTCCTGCTTGGCCTTGATCTGTTCGCCCTGTGCTCTCTGGTAGGAAGCGTATTCCTGCACGAAGCGCATCCTTCGGTAGGCCTGTGTCAGGCTCTTGGCACTGAAGATGAACATCAGTTTGTCCTGGATGGAGCGGTTTTTGGCCATATAGCGCATCGACTTGATGTATTTCTCCTGCCGGTCTTTCAGTTGTCCCTGCAGGGTCGTCATCTGCGACTTGAGGATACCGATGTTGCCGTCGAGGTTTTTGATTTCCATCTCGAAGCCCTCGATATCTTTTTGTTTGGCATCGATCTCTCCGTTGAGGATCATCAGTTCATTGAGCCGGTTGGCCACATTCTCCTTGTTGGCTCTCAGTTTGTTTTGCTGGTCACGGATGTCCTTCTCGATCTGCTGGCGCTGGTTTTGCAGTCCGCGGATCTCCGAGGTGGTATAATTGGCCTTGCCTTTTTTGTTCTTCGTCGTGGTGGCCGGTTGCTGCCGGGTGGACCTCGACTTACTTTGCCGGGTGGTGGCTGTCGTCTGTGTGGTACGTCTGCCGCGGCTGTTCTTATGGCGTGTCTGCGCCATCTGCGGCAGGGTCATCATGACCATCAGGATCAATATGATAGTTCTTCTCATTGCAGTTTCAGGATTTGATTGATCACATCTTTCAGTTCCACGGGTTTATATTTGGAGGAGACCTTCGTCGTGGTGTCCCAGCCCGTGTCATTCTTCATGTTCTTCAAGGAAAGGACCACCTCGATGGTCTTGTTTTTTCCTGAGGCATCGGCGATGATTTTGATCTGATGCGTAGCAGGGAAGGCCTTGCCGCTGTAGGTCTTGAAGTTGTCGTAATTCCAACTGAGTTGTGACGTGCCGTTTTTGGAACTGTTGTAGGTGGCGGTGGCCGAATTGACATGTTCCACCTTCGGGTCGGTCTCCCAAATATAGGTCATCTTGCCCTTGTTGAGCTTGATCTTATCACCGTCGATCTCATACTGCCGGATGGCTGCCGGGGTGAGTCCTTTCTCGCCCGGTACGAAGAGCTGGTTCCAGAACAGGGCTTGCAGCGACTGGAAATCGATGCCGTTGTTTCGGAGGAAGCTCACCTGGTCATAGCTGCTTTTGAGGTATTGTTTGTGGATCCTGTCGATGATGAGCACGCTGTCTTTGGAAAATTCCATCCGTCCCACCTCCATCAGTCCCATGGGAGAGAGTTGGATTCTGATCACCTCGTCCTTTCTCATACTGAGTTTTCCATCGACGGAGATGTTTTTGCTGCCCGACTTGAGGTTGAAGTCGATGCTGGCCACGAGGTTCTTGACATTCTGGGCGTTGGCGGTCACCTTGCCCAGATAGGCCACGTTGTCGATGCCATTGACCGACGGGGAGTTGGTCTCGGGTGTGTTGACGACGGTTGTCGTCACGTTCTTGCCCCCGTCATCCACCAGTTTTTTCTTGCTGCCGCAGGCTGTCATCGCAAATGGCAATGCGACGAGCATGAGCCTGAGGGCATTTTTGCTGAAGTTCATCATTGGGTTGTATGGTCTTCTATGTATTTCTTGAATTTGATTTTCTCTTGCAGGACGGCATTCTCGCCGTCGCCCTTCTCCAGGGCTTTCCGCCAGTAGTCGAGGGCCTTCTCCTTCTCACCGATCATCATGTAGATGTCGCCGGCATGTTCGATGATGACGTCGCTCACCGTGGAGTCATTGGCCAGGGCCTGGTCGATATAGATGCGGGCCTCCTCGAACCGCTCCTGCCTGAAGAGGATCCAGGCATAGGTATCGAGGAAGGTCGAGTTGTTGGGTTCAGCCTTGACGGTGCGGTAACTCATCTGTTCCGCCTTCGAGAGGTCTTTGCCTTCCACACTGAGGAAGTAGGCGTAGTTGTTGAGGCATCCGATGTTGTCGGGTTTCCACTGCAGACAACTGTCATAGGCGGCGTAGGCCTCGTTGAGCAATCCCTTTTCGTGGAGAAGGTCGCCCATGATGGAGTAGAAGTCCGACACGATGTCCTTGTTACTTTCCGCATTGACCTGGCCGACGCCCTTGCGGAAGGTGTTGAGCGCCTCGTCTTTCTCATCTTTCTGCGAGTAGGCCATGCCGAGGAAATAATAGAACCAGATGTTGTCGGGGTGGTATTCCACGCCTGGTTTCGAGAGGCTGACGACCCGGTCGAAATTCTGTTTTTTCCAAGCCGACTGCAACAGTTGGAGACGAGCTCCGGCGTTGTCGGGTTCGATGTCCAGCACTTTTTCCAAGGCGGCGTTGATGGAGTCTTCCGGCATCTTCTTCAGCGACATATAGGCCGCGCGGAGTTCCGCCATGGAGGAATTGGGCTGAGGCTGTTGGAGAATCTTGTCGAAGAGGGCCAGCACCTCGATGCTGTCGCCTCCGCTCTCCTCATTGTCCGTGATAAACTGTCTCATGAGCAGGATTTTGCTCTCCAGTTCGGTGTTTTTGGCCATGAGGAGGTTTTCCATTTGAGCCTTCGCCAAGGAGTCCTGTTTCTGCGACTTGTAGTAATCGAGCAGCGACATCTGCGCCATGATGTTGTCGGGTTCCTTCTTGAGCACGGCGTTGTATTCGGCGAGAGCGTCCTTTTCCTTGCCGTTCTGCAGGAGCCAGTTGCCCATCATCACCCTGTAGTTGAAGTCATTGGGGTGCTGCCGGGCCAGACTGCGCAGTTCGTTGTATTCCTTTTTCTTCTCCCCCTGCAGGGCATAGACCTGCATTTTGGAGAGCGTGATGTCTTCGCTGCTGCCCTCAATCATCTCCAGGCGGTCGAGCGTCTCGATGAGTTTGCCATAGTTCTGGTCGTGCTGATAGAGTTGCACGAGCATGGAGAGCACATCGCTACGCCTGGGACTGTTGGCGGCCAGTTGCTCATAGACCTCCGTGGCCTTGGCATAGTCCTGGATCCGCAGGTAGGCCTGTCCCAGCCGTTCAAGATAGGTATAGTTGAGCGGACTGAGTTCGGCAGCCTTTTTCATCACGGCCAGCATGGCAGAGTCGTTGCGCATCTCCGAATAATAGGCAGAGAGCGAGAAATACGTCTCCGGCGACGAGGGGTTGATCTCCAGACAATGTCTGAAGAGGTCGAACGCCCCGGCATAATTGCCGAGGTGCTGCTGTCTCACCGCCTCGAGGAAGAAATAGTTGAAGCGCTTGGCATCGTTCTCGTTCAGGGAGACGGTCACCACGGGCTGGACCTTCCTTGGGCGAGGTTTCTTGCGGGCCGCTGCGGGCACAGACACCAAGACCATGAGCAGCAAGACCAGCATGAGGCGCAACCGCGACATCCACTCGTTTTTCATCTTGATCACGTTATTTCACTCCAGTATGTCCGTATCCACCGGCGCCGCGGACCGTCTCATCGAGTTGGTCCGTTTCCTCCCATTCGACCTGTTCATGACGGGCGATGACCATCTGTGCGATGCGCTCCCCGTCGGCCACGACGAAATCCTCAGCCGAGAAATTCACCAACAGCACCATCACCTCTCCCCTGTAGTCGGCATCGATGGTGCCAGGGGTGTTGAGAACGGTGATGCCATGTTTCAGGGCCAGACCGCTGCGGGGCCTGATCTGTGCCTCGAATCCGGGAGGCAAAGCGATGAAGAGTCCGGTGGGAATGAGCCTGCGCTCCATGGGTTTCAGGGTCACAGGTTCCGGAATGTTGGCCCTCAGGTCCATGCCTGCGCTGAGTGCGGTGGCATATTGCGGCAGTGGATGATGGCTTTTGTTGATGACTTTTATCTGAATCATTTCTTTGTCTGACATTGGTAATGAACTGCAAAATTAACCATTTCTATCCACATATCGTTATTTTCCACCTGAAAAAGAATGAATTTAGATAATTTTAGATTACTTTTGCAAAAACCCGAATTATGAATTGGCAACAACTGATTTCCAACAAGCGCCTTGGGCAGGAAGACCGTCATCCGCAGCGTCACGACGACCGTTCTGAGTTCAAGCGCGACAGCGACCGGCTGATTTTCTCCGCTCCCTTCCGCCGCTTGCAGAACAAGACCCAGGTTTTCCCCTTGCCCGGCAGCATCTTCGTCCACAACCGTCTGACCCACAGCCTTGAGGTGTCGTCCGTAGGCATGTCGCTGGGCAACGATGTGGCCCGCCAACTTGTCCAGCGCCATCCCCATCTCCACGGGACGCTCTTCGAGGAGATCGGCACCATCGTCTCCTCCGCCTGTCTGGCGCACGACATGGGCAATCCCCCGTTCGGACATTCCGGTGAGCGTGCCATCCAGGCCTATTTCACAGATGGGAAGGGTCAACGGCTCCGCGAACAGGTGAGTGCGTCGTTCTGGAGCGACATCACCCATTTTGAGGGCAATGCCAATGCCTTCCGGCTGTTGGCCCACCGGTTCAACGGTCGCCGCGAGGGCGGTTTTGTCCTCACCTACTCCACCCTGGCCTCTATCGTCAAGTATCCCTATTCCTCGACGCAGGCCAGCAAGAAGGGGAAGTTTGGCTTTTTCAAGTCAGAGGAGGACATCTACCGCCGCATTGCCACCGAACTGGGCATCAAGCAGTTGGAGACCACCGGCGAGGGAGTCAGATACGTCCGTCACCCCCTGGTCTATCTGGTGGAGGCCGCCGATGACATCTGCTATGAGATCATGGACATCGAGGATGCCCACAAACTGAAGATCCTCTCTTTTGAAGAGACCAGGTCACTGCTCCTGGGCTTTTTCAGCGAGGAGGTCCAAGAGAAGATGAAGCAGCGGATTGTGGAGGAGCACATCACCGACCCCAACGAGAAAGTCGTCTATATGCGTGCCTCCGTCATCGGACTGTTGGAGAGGGAGTGCGCCGGAACCTTCGTCGATCATGAACAGGAGATCCTCGAAGGGACCTTCGACGGATGCCTGCTCGACCATGTCAGCAGTCACACCCGCGAAGCCTATCGGCGCTGCACCAAGATTTCCCGAGAGCGGATTTACAACAGCAAACCCGTACTCGACGTGGAACTGTCGGGTTATCAGATCATTGAGACGCTCATGGACAAGATGACCCAAGCCATCAGCCAGCCCGACCTGTATTACTCACAGCAACTGATCAACAGGGTCAGCAGCCAGTATGACATCCGGTCAACCGACCTTGAGACCCGCATCATGGCCGTCATCGACTACATCAGCGGCATGACGGATGTCTATGCGCTGGATGTCTATCAGAAAATCAACGGCATCTCCCTGCCCATTGTATAGAAAAATACATGCCCCTCTCCCAGGAAAGAGCTGGGTGAGGGGCAGTTTCCTACCCTATTCCTCATTCCCAAGTGGCTTGAACGCGGTGGAGCATCGTGGTGCTCTCGCCGCATGTCCCTGTGTGCTGCACACCAAGACCACCAAAATCATTCGGCGGAACCGTGGCCTGGAGGGACACCTTGGTCTGGAGGACAGGATCATCCGGGACAGACAAAGGCGTGTCGGTAGTCACCTCGGCGGACAAATGTCCTCCCGCATACCTTACCACGATATGGCAACCCGTGCGGTAACACACCGCACTGACCGGCGGGGTGAGGGCGGTTGTCTGGCCATGATCATAACGCATCAGCATGAAATCGACAGCCTTGGCATATTTGGTTGTCCGGATGATGCGGAGCGCATAGCCGGTGAGCGACCGGGTGTCGAACTTCAAACAAACATCCATATACTGTCCTGTGGCACTGCCGAATCCCTGTCCGGCAGTCTTTGTGGGATCCACGTCCCATCTCACCTCCATGTCGCCATAACTGGAGGCTGGCGGCGTGAACATGAGCCGGGCACCCCGCTGGGCCTGCAGCAGCCCCTTGCCGACGGCCCCGTTGAAGCCCTCGGCATATTCCCACATCGGACGGGAGGAATCAAAAGACCAGGAATAGGCTGCGGTATCCTCAGGTTTATATCCGTCAACGGTCCAGAACCCTTCTCTCACTTCCGGTTGCCATGCGCAGACGAAATCATGGAAATCGGTCTCCAGGCATCGTGACGGTCCTGTCTGGCCAGACCGTATTTTCCTGTTGCAGACCACAAGGCACGTGTCTCCCATCGCGCTCCGCGCATGAGCCGGCCGGATGGCCGCCATCAGGTATTTGCCCGCATCCCATCCTTTGATGTCATACGTCAGTTGGGGACCGTCATGGCTGGCGGCCACCGCCACCGCATTCTTCCCCTGCTTGTCGTCTGCCAGATACCAAGTGATGTCCGACTTGTCGGCATGGCCCTCCGGGAGAAGACGGTAGTCTACTTCAGCCACATGTCCGTGGACGACAATCCGTGGTTTACCGGCCAGTTGGGGAGCCGGCAATGGCTTTCCTTCGAGGTGGATGACAGCAGCCCCCTCCAGTCCGTCAGGAGTATGGGCAGTCACGACGATATCGACAGGCTCATCCTCATCATAAGTCGAGGAGACCATGCACCGGCCATCATCCAAGGGTTTGATTTGTATGAATTTTTCAAATCCTTCTGCGATTTCCCATCTAAGAGATTCCCGGTTCAGCGACGCATAACCGGCATGGCGCCAGACTATCGCTTGAAGGGTCAAGGGGGCATCATCACCTCTGAGTCTCACCTCCTCGGGAACCACCTTGACCGCCGTGTTTTTCACCGGCCCGGAAAACGCCGGGGTGTCTCCCAAGGGTTTCCATCCGTCATCACCGGCGAGAAGGCCGTTCACATTATATCCGTCAGCCGTCTTGAAAGCCTCGAGCGCCTTTTTCTCATCCAGGCAAACAGACGTATGAGGATGGTCGGCCTCCACGACATAAGGTTCCCCGTTCATCGTCAGGTGGCTGTAATAGCACCGCAGGGCAGGTGGCGGATAGGCCGTCCAGCCGACATACACCGCTTTGGAGGCATGGAAACGGCAGTCGACGAGCGTCAAAGCCCCTGGGGCCTTGCAGAAATAACTCTTGTCGTTTTCGCTCTTGAGATAGAAGTCACAATCCAGCATTACCGCACCAGTCTGTCGGGTGGTGTAAAAAGGCTTTTGTCCGTAAAATTCAAAATCACAACCCAAGTAAACGCCATTGCCCGTGAGGGCATCATCGGTACACTCCATGTGACAATGGTCGAAGAGGATGCGGCGTGCGCCATTGAGCGGATTCATATTGAGCCGGCTGATGAACCTCACGTTACTGGCCACCACGCGGTCGCCATGGCAGTAGGCCACATGCGCCTGAGTGATGGCCCCGCTGCGCTTTTTGCGGCCGAGGCTTGGCTGGAGGGGAAACTCCAGATCGACATTGCAGTAATTGCCCATGGTGAGATGGCTGACATGGAGTCCGTCGCCATGGAAGTCAAACATGGTGAAATTGCCGTCGGCTCCCTGCGTCTGTCCCCTTTGCGAGGCGAGCACCACATGCCGGGGGTCTTCCGTCAGTCCTACGAGGTGGAGGTTCTGACACCGGATGACCATCCCGAAGGGTTCGCTCCCGTCTTTCCCCACTTTCACCGTGGGGTCGTCGGGGTCATCGGCCCAATAGACTCCAGGAGCGATATATACGGTCATCGGCATCTCTTCAGACCCGTCCACCAGATGGTTCATCGCCTCGGAAAAGGAATTGAACATGAAAGGCTGGTCGGAGACGAACATGTCAGGCAGAGTAGCATCGACCAGCAAGTGTCTGTCATCGAGGAGGAAGGTCGTACCGGCATAGAAGAATTGTCCGCCCTGTCTCACCTCCACGGGATGTGCGGTGTCGAGCGGTTTATTGACCAATGGTTTGACATCGGCAGCCTTCCCGGTTATTGCCACCATCAGCAAGCAGGGCAAGAACCAGAAAAAAAGTCTCATGGTATCAGGTATTTGGGGTGAGCGTTGTTTTTATTCCGTCTTCTGATCAAGTTCCTGAGCGAGCAACTTGCCCACATCGCCCGAGGGAAGTTGAATCGGATGTTCGCTGATGAAAGAGTCGATGTGGCGGATGCGCTTTTCCTCGAGGATCTCATCGACCGCAATGAGGATGCCCGTCTCCTCCACGTCGCCGAAGCCGTCGTTGATGGCGGTGCCGAACATCCTCATGGTGGGGCTCAGGCCCATGTAGGCGTTGACGAGCGGCGGGATGTTGATGCCGAGACTGCGGATCTGGGTATTGAGGATGCGATAGTCCTCCCTCAGGTCATCCTTGCACAGGATTTTCGCCAACTCATCGGGATCGGTCTCGATTTTCAGCGGGTGCATGGGGATGATCAGTTTGTCCTTGTCGCCGAAATGCTTGTTGAGGAAATAGAGGATCATGTCTCTGCCGCGCCTCACATAAGAAGGATACATGGTCATCTTGCCGAAGAAATACTTGATATTGGGTTTGATGACCGTCAGCGCTCCCAGACCATCCCAGAGGTTGTCGAGCGCGAAGAGGCTCTTCGTCCCCTTCTTGCTGCTCTGGTAAGGCAGGGTGACGTAGGACCGGGCCAGTTCGACGGTCTGCGGCAGGTACTCCTTGATGAAAGTCTCTGAGAACTTGAACAGATGGCTTGTGGCCAGGATAGGCTGTCCCTCCTTGTCGAAATCCACCTCATTGCCCAGTTTGTAGCGGTATCCGCCGATGATTTCCTCTTCTTCCGGGTTCCAGACCAGAAGTTGCTTGTAGCAATTGTCCATGAGGTCAAACTCATCAAGGTCGAGCGCCTTTCCCGTTCCACCTCCAGCCTCGCGGAACACCTCTTCCCGCTGCCGTCCGATCTCCCTCACCACATTGGGCGCGTTGTGGATATCGACGACATAGATCTGGTTGTGGCTCTTGTTGGTCATGCGCAAGCGCTTGTCGGGGGTGAGTTCGCTCTTGAGCAGTTCTTTTTCTACAGGGGGTATGATCTGTTCCATGAGTTATGAGTTTATCAATGATGTGGATCTAAAGGCGATAGACTGTGTCCTGAACAAACTGAGCCCACTCGGCCGGCGTCTTCGACTTGTCGAAAGTCTGCCAGGGGATGGGTTTTCCGATGGCCACCCGGAAGGTCTGATGGGTGTTTTTATACATCTCATCGACGAGAAACAGCATGGCGATGTTCACCTTCAGCCTCAGGGTCTTGCAGAGATTGGCGATGCGGTAGAAGCGCTCCGAGTTGCGCCCGCTGAAATGGATGGGCACCACGTCGCGGTGGGTCTCGACGCTTTTTGAGATGAAGGTCTTCTTCCACGGCAGGTCATGAATCTCGCCGTTGATTTTCCGGGAGCACAGACCAGCCGGGAACATCAGCATATGATGATCGCTTTTGAAGCCCGCGTTGACCATAGCCGGGAAATTGCGGCTTTGGTTTCCCGTCTTGTTGATGGGGATACAGAGCGGAGCCAGTCCGGGAAGGTTCATCAGCAAGTCGTTGACCAGATACCTGAACTTGCCGTCATAATGCCTTCCGATCACCGCGCCCAGGGCGACACCGTCCTCTCCCCCGAGGGGGTGGTTGCTGACGAAGGTATAGAGCCTGCCGTCATCCTTGTCGGGCAGGTTCTCCTTGCCCTCCACCTGTAGGTTCATGTCCAGGTATCTGACGCATTCCTCCAACCATTCGACACCTTTTTTGTCGCGGCTTTCCCAAAGAAACTTGTTGACCTCATCCTGATGGATGATTTTCTTGAGCCAGTTGCGGGCGAACGAGGGGACCCGTCCTGCCTTGTCACCCAGCTTGTCGTGGAGAATCTGGTCGAGGTCTATGGTTTTCTCTGTTATCTCAGTCATCAGTATTCGTTTGCTTTTGAAATGCAAAAATAACGTAACTTTTTCTAAATAAATACTTTTTTCCGCTAAAAATGGCGATTTGCACCTAAAAAATCTTTTTTTTGCAGAAAAATGATAGAAATACCGTTCTTTTTCATTCTATTTTGGCAAACGGGAAAATACGGTTTTTTACCATCTGGAGACACCCCAATTTTTTTTGGAAAAAAAGTGGGGAAAAATGGGGGAAAATGGGGAAAATTGTGTAATTTTGGAGCCGATTAGCAAAACCGACAAGAACTGATGCGATTATTAGGCAACATAGAGGCAAAAACCGACTCGAAAGGACGTGTCTTCCTTCCGGCAGCATTCCGAAAAGTGCTGCAAGGAGAGGACGCGGAAAGCCTTGTGCTCCGCAAGGACGTCTATCAGACGTGCCTGACGCTTTATCCGCAGTCGTCGTGGAACGCCGTGATGGACAGCGTGCGCTCCCGCATCAACAGGTGGAATCCCCGTCATCTGCAGATCTACCGTCAGTTTTTGTCCGACGTGGAGATTGTCTACCCCGACAGCAGCGGGCGCATCCTCATCCCGAAGCGTTTGCTGGAGGCCGCCGGTCTCAGCCAGGGCATCAGGTTCATCGGCATGGGCGACTACATCGAGGTATGGAGCAGCGCCGCCACCAGCCAGCCCTTCCTTGCCCAAGACGACTTCAAGCGCGAGATGGAACAATTGATGAGCGACGCACCCGTCATGACCGACGGGGAAACGAGCAAGGAGAACGGACATGTCTGATGCCACCTACCATATCCCCGTATTGTTGACCGAAAGTGTCGATGGACTTGCCATCCGGCCCTCAGGCACCTATGTCGATGTGACATTCGGCGGAGGCGGTCACAGCCGCGAGATCCTCAGATGGCTGGGGCCCGACGGAAGGCTTTTCGCCTTTGACCAGGACGGCGACAGTGAGCGCAACATCCCCGAGGGCGAGCACAGGCTGACCTTCATCAGGAGCAACTTCAGGTATCTGAGCAACTGGATGCGCTTCTACGAAATAGACCATATCGACGGACTGCTGGCCGACCTTGGTGTCTCCAGCCATCATTTCGACGACGAGAGCCGGGGGTTCTCCTTCAGGTTTGACTCACCGCTCGACATGCGCATGAACAAGAGCGCGCGCCTCACGGCAGCCGACGTGGTCAACGAATACAGCGAACAGCGGTTGGCCGACATCTTCTACCTCTATGGTGAACTGAAGAACGCACGCCGCCTGGCGGCGGTCCTTGTGAAGGCCCGTTCCGCCGCCCCCATACAGACCACCCAGCAGTTGGCAGGCATCGTGGCCAAGCTTTTTCCCCGTGAACGGGAGAAGAAAGAGGTGACAAAAGTCTTCCAGGCCTTGCGCATCGAGGTCAATCATGAGATGAGCGCCCTGCAGGAGATGCTTTTAGCGGCCACCAGTCTGCTCTCCCCCGGAGGACGGCTGTCGGTCATCACCTACCACAGTCTGGAAGACCGCATCGTGAAAAACATCATGAAGTCGGGCAATGCCGAGGGTCAGGTGGAACAAGACTTTTTCGGCAGGACCGACACACCGCTCAGAGCCATGAGCAACAAGGTCGTGACTCCGAGTGCGGAGGAGCAGGCCAGCAATCCCCGGAGCAGGAGCGCCAAACTGAGGATCGCAGAGAAGAAATAGAGAATTAGACAAAAAGATAGAATGTGTGTGCGAGAACCGATGCCCGTGGTTGACGTTCCCACCACCGAAGAAATGTGACGACAGGTAATCCGAAGAAATGTAAGAGGAAATGTTTCAATGAGCAAAGAAGAAAACATCAACATCGAAGAACAAGCCACGCGACGACAAGAAGTGGCAGAAGCCTATCCCGGCGGGGATGATGCAGACGACCTGGAAGAGTTGACAGACCAGGAGTCGGAAGACGAGGAGACAGGAGACGAGGAGGCCGGCCAGGCCAGGCCCACCTTGAAGGAAGTGATTGAGGAGAATGCACGCGAGGACGAGAAACCGTTCTCGTCAACCCTCGCCCTGAGAACCATTCTGGGCGGCGACATCCTCAACACGCAGGCCATTCGCCGTCAGGTGTGGCTGATCCTTCTGATCACCCTGTTCTCCATCGTCTATGTGTCCAACCGGTACAGTTGCCAGAAACAGCAGATCAAGATTGACAAGCTCAATACCGAACTGAAGAAGTCGAAATACAAGACCCTGTCACTCTCGAGCGTGCTCACCGAGCGGTGCCGTGAGAGCCATGTGGTGGAATTGCTGCGTGCCAACAACGACAGTGTGATCCATCCCGCCGACCAGCCCCCCTACATCATCATGATCCCTAATCCCTGATACCGCCATGAGCAGATTCGACAACAACAATATCATCCCCCGCTACTCCTTCATCGCAGCCATCATGACCCTGCTGGGCATCGCCGTTGTCTTGAAGGCCGCCTATATCATGACCGTCAAGCACGACTACTGGATGGAAGTGGCACAGCAGCAGAAATTTGACTCGCTGGTCGTGGCGCCCAACCGCGGCAACATCCTCAGCGACGACGGCGAACTGATGGCCAGTTCGCTGCCGGAATACAAGATGTATATGGACTTCAAGGTGGGCGGCGAGAAGAAAGACTCCCTCTGGAACGAGAAAGTAGACAGCATCTGCATGGGCCTGCACGAGATCTTCCCCGAGAAATCGGTGGAGGAGTTCAAGCGCGACCTTGAGGAAGGACATCAGAAGATGAGCCAGAACTGGCCCATCTGGCCCAAGCGTGTGGACTACAACACCTTCCAAAGAGTGAAGGCACTGCCCATCTTCAACATGCCCAAGCTCCGCGGCGGTTTCCATTATGAGGAGAACAATGCCCGCCGGCGCCCGTTCGGCACCCTCGCCTACCGCACCGTTGGCGATATGTACGGAGCGAAAGACAGTGCCCGTTTCGGACTGGAACTCGCCTATGACAGTCTGCTGCGCGGCAAGCAAGGCATCACCCACAAACGGAAGGTGATGAACGAATACCTCAACTTTGTGGATGTGGAGCCCACGGACGGTTATGACATCATGACCACCCTCAACGTCCAGATGCAGGACATCGCCGAGAAAGCCGTCGAGGAAGAGTTGAAACTCATCAACGGCGAAGTGGGCGTGGCCATCGTCATGGAAGTGGCCACCGGCGACGTGAAAGCCATCGTCAACCTGGAGAAATGCGGCGACGGCGTCTACCGTGAGCGCCGCAACCATGCCGTGGCCGACCTTCTGGAACCCGGTTCGGTCTTCAAGACCGCCTCGATGATGGTGGCCCTCGACGACGGTGTGGTCGACACCTCCTACAGGGTCAACACCGGCAACGGACAGCATATGATGTATGGTGCCCAGATGAACGACCACAACCGCGCTTCCGGCGGCTATGGCACCATCTCCTTCAGCCGTGCCCTGCAAGTGAGTTCCAACATCGGCATCAGCTATGTCATCGACGAGCACTACAAGAAAAACCCCGAGCGCTATGTCGAGGGACTCCACCGCATCGGCATCGCCGAAGACCTGGGTGTCCCCATCACCGGCGCCGCACCCCCCGTCATCCGTATGCCCAAGAAAAACTCCCACGGACAGTACACCAACTGGTCACGCACCACCCTGCCCTGGATGAGCATCGGCTACGAGAGCCAGGTGCCTCCGATCTCCACCCTGACGTTCTACAACGCCATCGCCAACAACGGCAAGATGATGAAACCACGTTTCGTGAAAAAAGTGCTTTGCGAGGGAGAAGTCAAGGCAGAATACAAGCCCGTGGTTCTCAAGCAGCAGATCTGCAAGCCCACCACACTGGCGAAGATCCAGGACATCCTGCGCAAGGTAGTGACCCAGGGCACGGGCAAGAAAGCCCGTTCGGAGTCGTTTGCCGTGGCAGGCAAGACAGGTACCGCGCAGATCTCCAAAGGCCGTGGTGGCTACAAGGCCGGAGCCATACGCTACCTGGTGAGTTTTGTCGGCTATTTCCCCGCTGACGCGCCACGCTACAGTTGCATCGTATGCCTGCAGAAGACCGGTCTGCCCGCTTCTGGCGGTACGATGAGCGGATGGGTGTTCCACAACATCGCCGAAGGCATCATGGCCCACAACCTCAACATGGATGTGTCCAGTGCCCGCGACACGGTGTCCGAGATCCATCCGGTGGGGATGAAAGGCAACCTGGAGTCCACCAGCATCGTACTCAACCATTTGGGATACAGCACGATGAGCAAGTGGAGCAACATCGCCAACAACGTGCCGTTCTGGGGCAATGCGTCACTCAAGAACGGCAACCTTTACCAGCTCCACCAGACCGACCTGGCATCCTCCAACACCGTGCCCGACGTTGTGGGCATGGGAGCCCGTGACGCCGTCTATCAGATGGAGAGCCGGGGCATCAAGACAAAGCTTGAAGGCCGCGGCAAGGTCGTGGCCCAAAGCCTGCATGCCGGTGACCCCTGCAACAGAGGGTCTTTCTGCACCCTCAAGCTGGAATATCAATGACATCTACAAAAGCATAAAGACATGATACTAAGCGAACTGATCAAGAATGTCAAGACATCGTCCGTCTACGGCGATGTGAATACCGACATCACAGGTGTCGATATCGACTCACGGAAAGTGTCATCCCATCACCTCTTCATCGCAATGAAGGGAACACAGGTCGACGGCCACCGCTTCATCGGGAAAGCCATCGAACAGGGTGCCTCCGCCATCCTCTGCGAGGAAATGCCCGATGAACTGGTCCAGGGAGTGACCTACATCCAAGTGGATTGCACCGAACGGTGCGTGGGAACAGTGGCCACCACCTTCTACGGCGACCCCTCACGCCACACCCGTCTGGTCGGCGTGACCGGAACCAACGGCAAAACGACGATTGCCACCTTATTATATAATATGTTCCGGAAAATGGGCCACCGCTGCGGCCTGCTCTCCACCGTCTGCAACTACATCGACGGCGAGGCCGTCCCAGCCACCCACACCACTCCCGACCCCATCCAACTCAACCAATTGCTGGCCAGAATGGTCGAAGCCGGATGCGAGTATGTCTTCATGGAATGCAGCAGCCACGCCATCCATCAACACAGGATCGGAGGCCTTCTATTCGCCGGCGGCATCTTCACCAACCTCACCCGCGACCACCTCGACTACCACAAGACATTCGAGAACTACCGCGATGCCAAGAAAGCCTTCTTCGATGGCCTGTCCAAAGGAGCCTTCGCCATCACCAATGCGGACGACAAGAACGGGTTGTTTATGGTGCAGAACACCAAGGCACAGGTCAAGACCTATTCCACCCGGAGCATGGCCGACTTCAGGGCCAGGATCCTGGAGTGCCACTTCGAGGGCATGTACCTGGAAATCGACGGCAAGGAGATCGGCGTGCAGTTCATCGGGAAATTCAATGTGAGCAACCTCCTCGCCGTCTATGGCGCAGCGATCATGCTCGGCAAGAAAGCTGACGACGTGCTCCTTGTGATGAGTACCCTGCACAGCGTGAGCGGCCGTCTGCAGCCCGTCAGATCACCGGAGGGCTACACCGCCATCGTCGATTACGCCCATACCCCCGATGCCCTGGAGAACGTGCTCAAGGCCATCCACGAGGTGCTCAACGGCAAGGGCAAGGTCATCACGGTATGCGGTGCCGGCGGCAACCGCGACAAGGGCAAGCGTCCGCTCATGGCCCAGGAGGCCGTCAAACAGAGCGACCGGGTGATCATCACCAGCGACAACCCCAGGTTTGAGGACCCGCAGGACATCATCAATGACATGCTCGCCGGCCTCACCCCGCAGCAGAAGCGCAAGGTGGTCTCCATCGCCGACCGCCGCGAGGCCATCCGCACGGCCTGTCTAATGGCCACAAAGGGTGACGTGGTGCTCGTGGCAGGCAAGGGCCATGAGGACTACCAGGAAATCCAGGGTGTGAAACACCATTTCGACGACCGTGAAGAGCTCGAGAAGATCTTCGCCACACAGAGCAGTGACGCCGAATCGTGATCCTGCCGCTACCAACAACAAGAACCAACTAAAAGTATTGAATTATGCTATACTATCTTTTCAGATTCCTCGAACAGTATGACATCCCCGGGTCACACATGTGGATGTATATCTCCTTCAGGTCACTGGCCGCACTGATCCTCTCGCTCATCATCTCAGCATGGTTTGGCGAGAAGTTCATCGTCTATATGAAGAGAAGGAATATCTCCGAGGTGCAGCGCGACGCCTCCATCGACCCCTTCGGAGTGCAGAAGAAGAACGTGCCCTCCATGGGCGGCATCATCATCCTGGTGTCGATCCTGGTACCCATCCTGCTCTTCGGGCGCATGCGCAACATCTACCTGCTGCTCATGATCGGCACCACGGTCTGGTTAGGGTTC
Source organism: uncultured Prevotellaceae bacterium (assembly GCA_902776475.1). GTDB lineage: Bacteria > Bacteroidota > Bacteroidia > Bacteroidales > Bacteroidaceae > Prevotella. The sequence continues at coordinate 71,793 of CACYQD010000005.1, forward strand.
CTCGGGTTTCTCGATGACTACATCAAAATCATCAAGAAAAACAAGGACGGGCTGTCGCCCAAACTCAAGATCATCGGACAGGTGGTCATCGGACTGATCGTCGGACTGACCCTCTGGGCCAGCCCTGACGCCAAGATCAACGAGACCATCACCACCGAGCAGGTGGAGGGAAAGACCATCGTCACCCACAAGTCACAATCCGAGAAATCGCTCATGACCACCATTCCCTTCGTGAAAAACCATAACCTCGACTATTCGAAGGCCTTCTCCTTCATGGGCAAGTACAAGAATGCCGCCGGATGGCTGCTCTTCGTCATCATCACCATCCTCGTGGTAACCGCGGTGAGCAACGGAGCCAACCTCAACGACGGCATGGACGGCATGTGCGCCGGCAACTCCGCCATCATCGGAGTGGCACTGGGCATACTCGCCTATGTGAGCAGTCACATCGAGTATGCCGCCTACCTCAACATCATGTATATCCCGGGATCGCAGGAACTGGTGGTATTCCTCTGTGCCTTCATCGGAGCGATGATTGGTTTTCTCTGGTACAACGCCTATCCCGCACAGGTGTTCATGGGCGACACGGGGTCGCTGATGATCGGCGGTGTCATCGGTGTGTGTGCCGTCATCATCCACAAGGAACTGCTGCTCCCCATCCTCTGCGGCATTTTCTTCGTCGAGAGTCTCAGTGTCATCATCCAGACATCCTACTTCAAATACAAGTTGCGCAAAGGCCAGCGTGTCAGGATCTTCCGCGCCACGCCCATCCATGACAACTTCAGGAAACTCGACAAGGACCTCGACCCCACAAGCCGGTTTATCCTCAAAAACTGGCCTCAGCGACAGTTTCATGAGTCGAAGATCACGGTCCGTTTCTGGATCACCACCATCATCCTGGCCGCACTGACCATTATCACTCTGAAAATCAGGTGATTCAAGGAGACTAAAGATTGAAGATTGAAGATTGAAAATTGATGATTGAGGTCGGCTGTGGCCGACTGAGGATAGAATAGAATATAGAAGATTGATAATTGATTATTGGAAATGAAGAGAATTGTAGTACTTGGCGCTGCTGAAAGTGGAGCAGGCGCCGCAGTTTTGGCCAAGAAAGAAGGCTTCGACGTTTTTGTGTCGGACATGTCGGCCATCAAGGACAAATACAAGAAAATGCTTGACGACCATGGCATTCTGTGGGAGGAGAGCCACCATACAGAGGAGAAAATCCTCAATGCTGATGAGATCATCAAGAGCCCCGGCATCCCCGACGAGGCCCCCATCATCCAGAAAGCCATCGCAAAAGGCATCCACATCATCAGCGAGATCGAGTTCGCCGGGCGCTACACCCAGTCGAAGATGATCTGCATCACGGGCAGCAATGGCAAGACGACGACCACGTCGCTCATCTACCATATCTTCAAGTCTGCCGGTTACGATGCCGGTCTGGCCGGCAACATCGGGCGCAGCCTTGCCCTGCAGGTGGCAGAAGACCCGCATGAATACTATATCATCGAACTGAGTTCATTCCAGCTCGACAACATGTATGACTTCCGTGCCAACATTGCCGTCCTGCTCAACATCACCCCCGACCACCTCGACCGATACGGCAACTGCATGCAGAACTATGTCGATGCCAAGATGCGCATCATCCAGAACCAAACCGCTGAAGACAGTTTCATCTACTGGAACGACGACCCCATCATCAAGCGCGAGCTGGAGAAATACGACATCAAGGCCATCCAGTATCCGTTCTCCGAACTGAAGGAAAAAGGGTCTATCGGTTACATTGAGGAAGGGATGTACCACATCGAGCAGCCCACACCGTTCAACATGGAGCAGGAAGCCCTCAGCCTGACCGGCAAGCACAACATCTACAACTCCCTGGCCGCCGGACTGGCCGCCAACATCGCCGGTGTGCGGAAAGAATACATCCGCAAGAGCCTCAGCGACTTCCCCGGCGTGGAGCACCGCCTGGAGCGGGTAGCTACCGTGCGCGGCGTGCGCTATGTCAACGACTCCAAAGCCACCAATGTCGATGCCTGCTGGTATGCCCTCGAGAGCATGGACTCCCCCACCATCCTCATCATCGGCGGCAAGGACAAGGGCAACGACTACAACGAGATCAAGTCGCTGGTGCAGCAGAAATGCCGTGCGCTGGTCTATCTCGGTGCGGACAACACCAAACTGCACGACTTCTTCGACGGCCTGGGCATCCCCGTCCGCGACACCCACAGCATGGCCGACTGCGTGGCAGCCTGCTACGAACTGGCACAACCCGGCGACACCGTTCTGCTCAGTCCCTGCTGCGCCAGTTTCGACCTTTTCAAGAACATGGAAGACCGTGGCGACCAATTCAAGAATCTTGTGAGAAACCTTTAAAAACAGATGAAGATATCCATTGCCAACATATTCAAGGGTGACAAGGTCATCTGGATGATCTTTTTCTTCCTGTGCATCATCAGCCTCATCGAGGTGTTCAGTTCGAGCAGCACGCTGACCTACAACAAGGCGAGTTACTGGGGACCCATCATCAAGCATGGCGGCATCCTCCTCGCCGGACTGGTCATCATGGTCGTCGTGCAGAACATCGACTGCAAGTACTTCAAGATTGCCACCATCTTCCTGCTGATCATCTCCGCCATCACCCTCCTGTGGGTGCTGATGGCCGGACAGAGCACCAATGGTGCCCAGCGGTGGGTGTCGCTCTTCGGCCTGCAGTTCCAGCCCTCGGAGATCGCCAAGGGCACCATAGTCCTGGCCGTGGCGCAGATCCTCAGCGCCATGCAGACGGAGGACGGCACAGAGGAAAAGACCTTCAAGTATGTGCTCACCATCACCTGTCCGCTCATCTTCCTCATCATGCTCGAGAACCTCTCCACGGCCATGCTCATCGGTCTGGTAGTAGTCGGCATGATGTTCTTCGGCCGTGTCTCGCTCAGGAAGATCGGACGGCTCATCGGCGGACTGGCCCTGTTTGGTGTCATCTGCCTGTCACTCGTCCTGCTGTTGGGCAAGGAAGAAGTTCCCGACAGCAAGACCAGTCTGACCGAACAGACGGCGAAGGTGGAGACGGCAGCGTCGGAAGGATTCTTGGACAAGGTGTTTCACCGTGCCGGCACATGGAAAGGACGTATTCTGAAATTTCTCAACAATGAGGAAGTTGCGCCAAAAGACTTTGACCTTGACAAAGACTCCCAGATAGGTCATTCCAACATCGCCATCGCCTCTTCAGAGATTGTCGGAAAAGGCCCTGGAAATTCTGAAGAGCGAGATTTCCTGCCCCAAGCTTTCTCAGACTTCATCTATGCCATCATCATCGAGGAACTCGGATTGTTTGGTGGAGTATTTGTCATGTTTCTTTACATTTTCCTATTGTGGAGAGCGGGGCGCATCGCTGACCGCTGCGCCAACAATTTCCCGGCATTCCTGGTGATGGGACTGGCGCTGCTGCTCGTCTGCCAGGCCATGTTCAACATGATGGTCGCCGTGGGTCTGGCGCCAGTCACCGGACAGCCGTTGCCACTCATCAGCAAGGGAGGTACCTCGACCATCATCAACTGCGTCTATATCGGAGCCATCCTCAGCGTGAGCATCTCCGCCAAAAAGAAGCAAAGTGCCATCCCTTCGCGCAGACCGCAACAGGTCTCCTGAGGCATGAAGTGACTAAAAAAAAATAAATTCACCGGAAAATTGTGTGAAGAGAAAAAAAAGCGTTACTTTTGCAGTTAAAACCATAAAAATGGGCCAACAACTTAGAATCATCATCAGCGGAGGCGGTACGGGAGGTCATATCTTCCCGGCCATTTCCATTGCAAATGCCATTGTCGCCAAGGAGCCGAGCACAAAAATCCTCTTCGTCGGCGCCGAGGGCAGGATGGAGATGCAGCGCGTACCAGCCGCCGGCTACGACATCATGGGACTCCCCATCATGGGGTTTGACAGGAAGAACCTGTTGAAGAACGTCGTCGTGCTCTGGAAACTGTTCAAGAGCCAGCGGATGGCCAAGAAGATCATCCGTGAGTTCCGTCCGATGGCCGCAGTCGGCGTGGGTGGCTATGCCAGCGGTCCCACGCTCAACAAATGCGCCGACATGGGCATTCCCTGCCTGATTCAGGAGCAGAACTCCTATGCCGGAGTGACCAACAAGTTGCTGGCCAAGAAGGCCAAGTCCATCTGCGTCGCCTATGACGGTATGGAGAAATTCTTCCCCGCAGAAAAAATCGAGAACCTGGGCAACCCCGTCCGCCAGTCGCTGCTCGACACCACCATGAGCCGTGAGGAAGCCGCCCAGACCCTGGGCCTCGACCCTGCGAAGAAGATCATCCTCATCGTGGGCGGCAGTCTCGGTGCCCGCACCCTCAACGAGAGCGTGCTCCAGCACCTTGACCTCATCAGGAAGTCAGACGTGCAGATTTTCTGGCAGACCGGCAAATACTACCATGAGAGCATCATGGAGCAGCTCAAGGAGCAGCCTGCCGTCGCCAACCTCAAGGTGACAGACTTCATCAGCGACATGGGAGCCGCCTACCGCGCCGCCGACCTGGTTGTCAGCCGCGCCGGCGCCGGGAGCATCTCAGAGTTCTGCCTGCTCGGCAAGCCCGTCATCCTCGTGCCCTCACCCAATGTGGCCGAGAACCACCAGTATCACAACGCCATGGCCCTGGTCAACAAGGACGCCGCCATCTACATCTCCGACGCCGAGGCCCCCGGGAAACTTCTTGCCGAAGCCATCCGCATCGTGAACGACAGCGACCTCCTGGCCTCACTCAGCACCAACATCAAGACACTGGCCAAGTATCATTCCGCGGAAGAAATCGCCGACAGGGTGATAGAACTGGCCAGAAAATACAGTCAATCCCAACGATGATCCAGACAGAAAATATCAAGTCAGTATATTTCGTGGGCGCCGGCGGCATCGGCATGAGCGCCATCGCCCGCTATTTCCTCCACAAGGGTCTTTTTGTGGCGGGGTATGACAAGACCCCCTCCGCTCTGACGGCCCGTCTGGAAGAGGAAGGCATGCTGATCCACTACACCGACGACACAGCGCTGATTCCCCAGCCCTGCCTCGACAAGGCCACCACGCTCGTCGTCTATACCCCCGCCATCACCGACCACAGCGAACTGGCCTTTTTCCGCGCTGAGGGCTTCGAGATCCAGAAGCGCGCCCAAGTGCTCGGCGAACTGACACGCACCCACAAGGGACTCTGTGTGGCCGGCACCCACGGCAAGACCACCACGTCGGCGATGTGCGCCCACATCATGCACCAGAGCCATCTCGACTGCAATGCCTTCCTCGGGGGCATCACCAAGAACTACGGCACCAACTATATCCTCTCGGACAGCGACTATGTTGTCATCGAGGCCGACGAGTATGACCGCTCCTTCCACTGGCTCCGCCCCTGGATGACCGTCATCACCGCCACCGACCCCGACCATCTCGACATCTACGGCACCAAGGAGGCCTACCTGGACAGTTTCCGCCACTACACAATGCTGATCCAACCCGGCGGCGCACTCATCCTGCACACCGGACTGGAGATGAAGGCAGAGGTGCCGGAAGGAGTGAGGACCTACACCTACAGCCGCAACGAGGGAGACTTCCATGCCAGCAACATCCGCATCGACAAAGGCGAGATCACCTTCGACCTCTGCTCCCCCATCGAGCAGGTGAGCGGCATCTCCTTAGGACAGCCCATCCCCATCAATATCGAGAACGCCGTAGCCGCCATGGCCATGGCACAGCTCAACGGCTGTACCGCCGACGAACTGCGTGAGGGCATGAGCACCTATCAGGGCGTGGACCGCCGCTTCGACTTCAAATTGAAGAACGACCGCCACGTGGTCCTGAGCGACTACGCCCACCACCCCATGGAGATCTACCAGAGCGCGAAGAGCATCCGCGAACTGTATCACGACCGCAAGGTGACGGCTCTTTTCCAGCCCCACCTCTACACCCGCACCCGCGACTTCTATCAGGAGTTTGCCGACAGTCTGAGCCAACTCGACGAAGTGGTGCTCTGCGAGATCTATCCCGCCCGCGAGGAGCCCATCCCCGGCGTCACGTCGCAACTGATCTATGACCATCTCCGTCCAGGCGTGAAGCGCGAACTGATCCGGAAGGCCGACGTGCTCGACTATGTGCGCAACCGCGACTTCGACGTGCTCGTGGTGCTCGGAGCCGGCGACCTCGACAACGAGGTGGACAAAATCACCCAAATCATCCAAGCCAAAGAGTCATAAATGTATATCAACTGGAAGAAATCCATCCTGGTCACCCTCGACCTGGCGCTGGCCGCCTACCTGGTGCTGGCCGTCACCTCCTTCAACCGTCCTGACCGTACGAGCCAGGTCTGTGAGAAGGTGAGGATCACCATTGCCGACAACGACTCGACAGGATTTCTGAGTGCCCAGGAAGTAAAGACCCTGCTCACCAAGAAGCATCTCTACCCGAAGGGCAAGAACATGCAGCTCATCGACCTGCGCTCCATCGAGAGTGCCCTGAAGGAGAACTCCTTCATCGACGGCGTGGAATGCTACAAGACCCAGGACGGCAGCGTGGGCATCGTCGTCACGCAGCACCTTCCCATGCTGCGGGTCAAGGCCGACAATGGCGAGGACTACTACATGGATGCCGACGGCAACATCATGCAGGGAGGCCACTACGCCTCTGACCTCATCGTGGCCACCGGCAATATCAGCCAGAGGTATGCGCAGAACTACGTGTCGCTCGTGAGCCAGTGGATCACCGGCCATGAGCTGTGGAAAAACCAGGTGGAGCAGATCAATATCCTCCCTGACAAGAGCATCGAGATCGTTCCCCGCATCGGCGACCATGTCGTGTGCCTGGGGCGCCTGCCCGAAATCAACGACAAGAACCGCCGCGAGAGGCTCATCAACCAGTTCATGGAGCGCAAACTCGAGCGGTTGGACAAATTCTACCGCTACGGTCTGAACGAGATCGGCTGGAACAAATACTCCTACATCAACCTGGAGTTTGACAACCAGATCATCTGCCGCAAGAGCAAGCACAAAGTTCAGCACCAGGAAACCACGGGAGGAGAACTGGCAGCCCACACCCCCCAATGACAAGACTTTCAATCCAAGACAAACATAAAAAAACATAACGTAATAATATGGCAGCAAAGGAATTCATCGTAGCTATTGAATTAGGCTCTACCAAAATCACCGGCATCGCCGGAAAGAAGAGCATGGACGGAAGCATCCAGGTGCTCGCCGTCGTGAGGGAAGACGCCACCTCCTGCATCCGCAAGGGCGTGGTTTACAACATCGACAAGACCAGTGCTTGTCTGACGACCATCATCAAGAAACTCAAGACCCTCCTCAAATCGGAGATCTCACAGGTCTATGTGGGTGTCGGCGGCCAGTCCATCCGCAGCGTGCGCAACGTCATCGTCAAGACCTTGCCCGACGACACCATCATCACCCAGGACATGATCAACGAGTTGATGGACAACAACCGCAGCATGACCTATCCCGATCTGGAAATCCTCGACGCAGCCACCCAGGAATACAAGGTGGGCACGCAGTACCAGATTGACCCCGTGGGCATCCAGTGCAGCAAGCTGGAGGGCAATTTCCTCAACATTCTCTGCCGGAAGTCCTTCTACCGCAACCTCAACAAGTGTTTTGAGAGTGCGAAGATCGCCATCGCCGAGATGTTCCTCTCCCCCATCGCCCTGGCACACAGCGTACTGACCGAGGCAGAGAAGCGCAGCGGCTGCATGCTCGTCGATCTGGGTGCAGACACCACCACCGTGTCGGTCTATTACAAGAACATCCTGCGCCACCTGGCCGTCATCCCGCTCGGCAGCAACAACATCACCAAGGACATCACCTCTCTCCAGATGGAGGAGGCCGAGGCCGAGGAGATGAAAATCAAATACGCCTCCGCATTCACCGAGAGCACCGAGATTGACCCCGAAGCCACCTTGCCCATCGACAACGAGCGCAAAGTTGAGCTCCAGACCTTCATCGACCTGGTCGAGGCACGTGTCAACGAGATCATCCAGAACGTCTGGTGCCAGGTGCCCCAGGAGTACTCCGACAAACTGCTCAGCGGCATCATCCTCACCGGTGGCGGATCGAAGATGAAGAACATCAAGAAGGCGTTCTCCAACATCACCAACATCCAGAAGGTACGCATCGCCGGCACCGTGATCCAGAACGTCACCTCCACCGACAAAGACGTCAATGCCCGCGACGGCATGATGAACACCGCTCTCGGACTGCTCGCCAAAGGCGACATGAACTGCGCCGGTTCGACCATCAACCCCAACAGCGACCTCTTCGGCGGCAATTCGTCCTCCGGGACCACCACCACCGATATCCATAACAAGCCCCGCAATCCCGGTGACATGAAACCCGGAGTCGTCATGACCGAGGCCGAGAAGCAGAAGATCGAGGAGGAGCGCCGTCGTGAGCGCGAGGAATTGATCCGCCGTGAGCGCGAGGCTGAGGAGCTCAGACGCCAGAGAGAGGAAGAGGAGAAAGACAAAGGCGGCTTCATCTCCCGCACATGGAGTTCGCTGAGGGATTTCGGAAAGAAACTCATCTCCGAGGAGACCGACGAGGATGACAGGAGATAAGATCCTCGCCACCATCACCAAAACCAATGTCGCACCATCAAAACAACAAAGATATGCCGAACAATAATAATAACAAGTCAAACAATCCCCAAATAGAAGGTCTCGATGTCGTTGACCTCCCAAAAGAGAATTGTATCATCAAAGTCATCGGCGTGGGTGGCGGTGGCGGCAACGCCGTCAACCACATGTACCGTGAGGGCATCCACGACGTGACCTTCGTCCTCTGCAACACCGACCGTCAGGCACTCAACGACTCACCCGTGCCCGTGCATATCCAGCTCGGCCAGGAAGGTCTTGGCGCCGGCAACAAGCCTGAGCGCGCACGCAAGGCTGCCGAAGAGAGCGAGGACGCCATCCGCAACATGCTCAACGACGGCACCAAGATGTCGTTCATCACCGCCGGCATGGGCGGCGGAACCGGCACCGGAGCTGCTCCCGTCATCGCCCGCGTGTCAAAGGAACTGGGCATCCTCACCGTGGGCATCGTGACCATCCCCTTCCGTTTTGAGGGACCCAACAAGATTGACCAGGCTCTCGACGGTGTCGAGGAGATGGCCAAGCATGTCGATGCGCTGCTCGTGATCAACAACGAGCGCCTGCGCGAGATCTACCCCGACTACTCCGTGCTCAACGCCTTCGCCAAGGCCGACGACACGCTGAGCATCGCAGCCCGCAGCATCGCCGAGATCATCACCGTCCACGGTCTGATCAACCTCGACTTCAACGATGTGCGCACCGTTCTCAAGGACGGTGGCGTCGCCATCATGAGTACAGGCTACGGCGAGGGTGAAGGCCGTGTGAAGAGCGCCATCCACGACGCCCTCAACTCCCCGCTGCTCAACGACAACGACGTGTTCAACTCCAAGAAGATCCTTCTGAGCATCACCTTCGCCAATGACAAGGAGTCCGGCGGTCTGATGATGGAGGAGATGAACGACGTCAACGACTTCATGGCACAGTTTGGCGATGACTTCGAGATCAAATGGGGTCTCGCCGTGGATCCCGAACTGGGCAAGAAGGTGAAAGTGACCATCCTCGCCACCGGATTCGGCATCGAGAATGTCGATGGCATGAACAGCCATATCAAGAAGCACACGCAGGCCGAGGCCGAGTTGGAGGAGCGCCGTGCTGAGAAGGAAGACCGTCGCCGCCGCTATTATGCAGACTCGACGAATACTCCCCACAAGCGCCGCACATACACCTTCCTCTTCAATCAGGACACCCTCGACAACGAGGACGTGATCCTTGCCGTGGAAAGTACGCCGACCTACCGCCGCACCCGCAAGCTGCAGGAAGACATCTACCACCTGGCCGCCGGTGACACCAACACCGACAAGAACGAGAACGAGGAAAACGGAGCAGGAAACAACAAGATCGTATTCTAAACCATCATCACCATGACACTCTACGACCAGATCAGCGAGGACATCAAGGCTGCGATGAAAGCCCGCGACAAGGTGCGCCTTGAGACCCTCCGCAACATCAAGAAAGTATTCATCGAGGCCAAGACCGCCCCGGGAGCCAATGACACGCTCGATGATGCCGACGCCCTGAAAATCATCCAGAAACTGGCCAAGCAGGGCCGCGAGTCAGCCGCCACCTTCGCCGAGAAGGGACGCCAGGACCTGGCAGACAGCGAACTGGCACAGGTGGCCGTCATCGAAAGTTATCTTCCGAAGCAACTCAGCGAGGCAGAGATCGAGACCGCGGTGAAAGCCATCATCGCCGAGACAGGCGCTGCAGGCATGAAGGACATGGGCAAAGTGATGGGCATCGCCAGCAAGCAACTGGCCGGCAAGGCCGACGGCCGTGCCATCTCCGTGGTCGTCAAGCGGTTGCTGGCCTGACGCTCAGACAAAGAGTTCCTTGAGCACATCAAAAGACTTCAACTGGGGAAATCCCGGCACATGAAGTCGGTAATACTCCAAGATCACCTCTGTGCAACGATTGCGCTCCACGCGCGACATGGCACAGAGGTGCATCGTTTTATAGGAAAGCCGCATGAGCAGTGCGATCTTGGCAGCCTCCTCAGGCGCCAGGAAATGATGGTGCTCGGGCACCTTGTCCGTGAAGGTCGAATTGAGGAGGTCGAAGAAGCGTCCCTCCTGTGCCCCCTCCGTATTGGGGAAGAAACCGATGAAACGCGAAAGCCGGATCATGAGCACGAGGTGGAAGTTGGAGAAATTGCCCTCCACATTGTCCAACCACTCCATGCTGAATGCCACAAAGTTGAACAACTGCGGATTGTCCTGCTCATCCCTCGTGGCGTGGCAGAGAAACTCCGCGACGAAGAGACACAAGGACAACTTGTAGGGGTCGAGCGCCAGCGAAGGTAAGGGCACCGACATACGGATGTCACGCAGCCGTTGCAGTCCCGACTTGATCCTGAAGTCGAAATCCACCTCCACCAGCGAGAGCGGCATGAACAATTGCTTCCGAATCTTTCCCTTCGACGACCTCGGCACCTTCACCATGAACGAGACCCGCCCCTGTTTCTCCGTCAACATGTCCACCACCAGTCCGCTGTCTCCGTATTTCACGGTCCGGAGCACAATAGCCCTTGTTCTGGTCATCAACATGCGGCAAAGCTACATCAAAAGCGTCGAAAAGCCAAAAAAAAGGCAGTGAAAAACAAATTATATCGAAAAAATCCCCCAAAAAGGCGGTGAAAAACAGATTTTAGCGAAAAAATCCCCCAAAAAAGACGGTGAAAAGCAGATTTTAGCGAAAAAATCCAAAAAAAAGGCGGGAAAATTTGCAAGAATGACGGAAAAGCAATACCTTTGCATCCGCAATTCAAGTCAACGGTCCATTCGTCTATCGGTTAGGACGAGAGATTTTCATTCTCTAAAGAGCAGTTCGACTCTGCTATGGACTGCAAGATCAATAAAATAGTAGATATAAAGAGATGGCAAACCACAAATCATCAATCAAAAGAATCCGTCAGGACAAAAAAAAGCAACTCCACAACAAGTATTATGCAAAGACCATGCGTAATGCCGTTCGCAAATTACGTGCCATGACCAACAAGGAGGAGGCTGTGAAGCTTTATCCCAGTGTTGAGAAAATGCTTGACAAATTGGCTAAGACCAACATCATCCACAAGAACAAGGCTGCCAATTTGAAGTCAAGTCTTTCCCGTCAGATCAACGGCATGGCCTAAGTCCAGGCGATGAAATACAACGGAAGGCTGCAACATGAGTTGCAGCCTTTTCGCTTTTGGGGGAAAAGAGGATTTTACTCTTGCGAGCGGCAAGGGCTTTAAGGGCCTAGGATCCCTAGGAGGCCTAGAATCCCTAGGATCTCTAGAATTCCCAGGATCCCTAGAGGACCTAGTATCCCTAGAGGGACTAGCATCCCTAGAGGGCATAGTATCCCTAGGGGGCCTAGTGCCCCTAGGGTCTCTAAGGACTCTAAGGACTTTAAAGACTTTAAAGATGGGGGCGGGCGCCAGGTGAGGGCTTGAGACGCCACAATGTGACGTCTCTGCGGGGTTGTGAGAAAGGGGGTTGAGGAGGCATTTTTGAGGGCGGTTTTTTCGTGGTTTTTTAGTGTTTTTTAATGCCATTTTTATTTCTGAATGTGGGTATTTTTTTGTATCTTTGCACTCTATAAACCAGAAGACAAAAATGTCAGAAATTCAGAATCCAGAAAGCAACTATTCTGCCAAAAACATCCAGGTGCTCGAAGGTCTTGAGGCCGTCAGGAAGCGCCCTGCGATGTATATCGGCGACATCAGTGAGAAAGGCCTTCACCATCTGGTGAACGAGACAGTAGACAACTCCATCGACGAAGCTATGGCCGGTTATTGCACCCATATCGAGGTGACCATCAACGAGGACAACTCCATCACGGTGCAGGACAACGGCCGCGGCATCCCCGTCGATGAGCACAAGAAACTCCACAAGTCAGCCCTTGAGGTGGTGATGACCGTACTTCATGCAGGAGGCAAGTTCGACAAAGGCTCCTACAAGGTGAGCGGTGGTCTCCATGGCGTCGGTGTCAGCTGTGTCAACGCGCTGTCCTCCCACATGATGTCGCAGGTGTTCCGCGACGGCAAGATCTATCAGCAGGAATACGAGAAGGGCAAGCCCCTCTACCCCGTCAAAGTGGTGGGGGAGACCGACCGCCAGGGTACCCGCCAGCAGTTCTGGCCCGACAAGACCATTTTCACCACGACAGAGTATCAATATGACATCATCGCCCGTCGCATGCGCGAGCTGGCCTATCTGAATGCCGGCATCACGATCATCCTCACCGACCTCCGTCCCGACGAGAACGGCAACATCCGTCAGGAGCAGTTCCACGCCAAGGATGGTCTGAAGGCATTTGTCCGTTTCATCGACCGTCACCGCACGCATCTCTTCGACGATGTCATCTATTTGAAGACCGAGAAGCAAGGTATTCCCATCGAGGTGGCCGTGATGTACAACACCGACTATTCAGAGAATATCCATTCCTATGTCAACAACATCAACACGATAGAGGGCGGTACCCATCTGCAGGGCTTCCGCATGGCGCTGACCCGCACGCTGAAGAAGTATGCCGACAGCGACCCCATCATTTCCAAGCAGATAGAGAAAGCCAAGATTGAGATTACCGGTGAAGACTTCCGCGAGGGACTCACCGCCGTGATCTCCATCAAGGTGGCCGAACCCCAGTTTGAGGGTCAGACGAAGACGAAGTTGGGCAACAGCGAGGTTGCCGGAGCCGTCCAACAGGCTGTCGGTGAAGCTCTTGCCAACTACCTGGAGGAGCACCCCAAGGAAGCGAAGCAGATCTGCGACAAGGTGGTGCTTGCAGCCACGGCCCGCATCGCTGCCCGCAAGGCCCGCGAGAGTGTCCAGCGCAAGAACGTCATGTCGGGCGGTGGACTTCCCGGCAAGTTGGCCGACTGTTCCAACAAAGACCCGAAGGATTGTGAGATTTTCCTCGTCGAGGGAGACTCCGCAGGCGGATCCGCCAAACAAGGCCGCGACCGCTACACCCAGGCCATTCTGCCTTTGCGCGGCAAGATTCTCAATGTGGAGAAAGTGATGTGGCACAAAGTGTTTGAGAGTGAGTCGGTGATGAACATCATCCAGAGCATCGGCGTGCGTTTTGGCGTTGAAGGCGAAGGAGACAAGGAAGCCAACATCGACAAATTGCGCTACGACAAGATCATCATCATGACCGATGCCGACGTCGATGGTTCTCACATCGACACCCTCATCATGACCCTCTTCTACCGTTTCATGCCGAAGGTGATCCAGGAGGGCCATCTCTACATCGCCACGCCACCGCTTTACCTCTGCACCTATAAGAACAAGGTGAAGGAGTATTGCTACAGTGACCAGCAGCGCCAGGCCTTCCTCGACAAATACGGCAACGGAGTGGAAGGCACCAGCATCCACACCCAGCGCTACAAAGGTTTGGGTGAGATGAACCCTGAGCAGTTGTGGGAGACCACCATGAATCCGCAGACCCGCCTGCTCAAGCAGGTGAGCATCGAGAATGCCGCCGAGGCCGACGAGATCTTCTCCATGCTGATGGGAGATGACGTGGAACCCCGCCGTGAGTTCATCGAGGCCAACGCTACCTACGCCAACATCGACGCCTAAGAAATATCTAATTGATTTATCCACGGATGCCGCGAAGGCATCCGTGTTTTTAATTTCAGAAAACCACAGCCATGAGAAAAATCGTTCACATCTTGCTTTTGACAACATTCCTGAGTGCCCATGCCCAGCAGCAACTGCCCATGCAACTATGGTATGACCATCCTGCAGATTATTTTGAGGAGACCCTGCCCATCGGCAATGGCAAGATCGGAGCCTGTATCTCTGGCGGAGTGGCCGACAACACCATCTACCTCAACGACATCACCTTCTGGACCGGCAAACCCGTCGATCCCAACCTCGATGCGGGAGCGAGTCAATGGATACCCAAGATCAGGGAAGCCCTCTTCCGTGAGGACTACGCCCTCGCCGACAGTCTCCAGCTCCGCGTGCAAGGTCCCAACTCCCAGTTCTACCAGCCTTTAGGCACCTTCCATATCCTCGATGACAACGGCACACCCGTGAGCGACTACCGCCGCACACTCGACCTCGACCGAGCCGTCTGCACCGACCGCTACGCCCAAGGCAAATGTCTGATTACCAGAGAGTATTTCGCCTCCAACCCCGACAAGATGATTGCCATGCGCATCCGTTGCAATGGCGGCCGCAACATCAACTGCCGTTTGCTGCTCACCTCACAGGTTCCCCACAGCGTGAAGGCCAAGGCCAACGGACAGCTCATCATGACCGGCCATGCCATCGGTGATGAGAAAGACAACATCCACTACTGCTGCATGATGTGGGCTCAGTCGAGCGACGGACAGCTCACTGCCGCCGACTCCGTCGTCACCGTCCGCGATGCCTCAGACCTCACCATCTATTTCGTCAACGAGACCAGTTTCAATGGCGCCGACCATCATCCCGTCGAAGCCGGAGCACCCTATCTGGAGAGAGCCACCGACGAGATCTGGCATCTCGTCAACTACAGCTACGACCAGTTGCTCAACCGCCATGTGGCTGACTATGACCACTATTTCAACCGCGTCAAACTCAACCTCGGTGATGCCTTCCAGTCGCAGGAGGACCTGCACATCCCCACCGACTCCCTGTTGAAACGCTATACCGACAATGGCGGCGACAGCCGTTTCCTGGAGACCCTGTATTTCCAATACGGCCGTTACCTGCTCATTTCCTGCAGCCGCACGCCCAGCGTGCCGGCCAACCTCCAAGGGTTGTGGACCCCCCACCGCTTCTCCCCCTGGCGCGGCAACTACACCGTGAACATCAACCTGGAAGAGAACTACTGGCCTGCTGAAGTGGCCAACCTCAGTGAGATGGCCACTCCCCTGTGGGGATTCATGCAGTCGCTGGCCACCAACGGCAGTCATGTGGCCCGCAACTACTACGGCATCCAACGCGGATGGTGCTCCAGTCACAACAGCGACATCTGGGCCATGGCCAATCCTGTGGGAGAGAAACGGGAGAGTCCGGAATGGAGCAACTGGAACCTTGGTGGAGCCTGGCTTTCGCAGGCCCTCTGGGAACACTACCGCTACACCCTCGACAAGCAGTTTCTCACCGACACGGCCTACCCTCTTCTGCGCGGCGCCGCCGAGTTCTGTCTTGACTGGCTCATCGACAACCCCAAATCTCCGGGCACGCTGATCACCGCTCCGAGCACCTCGCCCGAGAATGAGTACAAGACCCCTGCGGGCTATCATGGCACGACCTGCTACGGCGGTACGGCCGACCTCGCCATCATCCGCGAACTGTTGCAGAACACGCTGGCCGCCGGCCGTCTGGTAGGAGAAAGCAAGGCCTTCCTGTCCAACCTTGAGTCACACCTCAAACGGTTGCATCCCTACACCATCGGCCATGAGGGAGACATCAACGAGTGGTATTACGACTGGGACGACTGGGACCCCCAGCATCGTCATCAGTCACACCTCATCGGCCTATATCCCGGTCATCAGATCACGGTCGACGGGACAACCAGCCTTGCCAAGGCCGCCCGCAAGAGTTTGGAAATCAAGGGTGATAAGACCACGGGATGGAGTACAGGATGGCGCATCAACCTCTGGGCCCGCCTTCATGACGGCGAACAAGCCTACCATCTCTACCGCAAGTTGCTGACCTACGTCTCACCCGACGGCTATAAAGGCAGCGACCGCCGACGTTCCGGCGGCACCTATCCGAATCTTTTCGATGCCCACCCCCCATTCCAGATTGACGGCAACTTCGGTGGCACCGCTGGTGTCTGCGAGATGCTCCTTCAAGGCGATGAAAATCAACTGATGCTGTTGCCTGCCCTCCCGTCCGTATGGTCAGAAGGCAGTGTCAAGGGATTGTGTGCCCGTGGCGGCCACACAGTAGATATCATCTGGCGCGACGGCGGCAGTGATGTGGAAGCCGTCATCCACAGCAAGGCAGGTGGCAAACTTCAAGTCATCTGCCAAGGAAAAGTCAAGAAAATCACGTTGAAGAAAGGCGGATCCACAAAGATCCAGTTTGGCGGAAAGTCCTGATTTCCACCCTTTTTGCTCACGACCGGCGGTATTTCGTAGGCGGCATGCCGACATGCTCCTTGAAATACTTGCCGAGAAACGACTGGTTGGGGAAGTTCAGCGTCTGCGCGATTTGTTTGATGCTCATGGTGGAGTTTTTGAGGAGCACCCTGATTTCCAGCGACACGTAATGGTCTATCCAGTCATTGGGTGTGCGCTTGCTCACCTGTTTGACGGTCTCTGAAAGATATTTCGGGGTGATGCACATCTGCTGTGCATACCATCCCACCCTTCGCTCCTGTCTGAAATGCACCTTGACGAGTGCGATGAACTTCGTGAAGATGGCGTCCGCCCGTGTCCGCTTGGGAGCGATGACCTGCGCCTGGTAGATCTCGTTGCCGATGTCATAGATCATCGCTTTCAGGAGCGACATGGTCAGTTGTTTCCTGAAATGATGCTCTTTGTCATCCACCCTGAGTCTGATATTGTTGAAATACGACATGAAGACCTCCGCCTTCTCCTGTTTCAAGTTGAACACAGGTCTGGAATAAGCCAGCAGGAAAAGTTGTGAGATCTCGTGTACCTCCTTGATGATCTCGGCAAAGAAATCGATGGAACTCATAATGGCCACGCCCTTGCAGTCAGGGCTGAACATATAGTTGCCGATCACCTGTCCTTCATTGACGATGATGACATCGTTTTTGTGCACCATGTACTCCTTGGTGTCGACCGTGTATTGGGCGCTGCCCTCGAGACACATGGCGACGAAGAGACACCCGACACGCCTGGGTTCGGTGGAGAGAGGCACCATATCGAAACTGTCGAACAAGACCAGGTCATCGTCGATAAAAGAGCTGTCACCCAGTGTATGTTTGGCATTCTGCGTGGTAATGTCCATATTGGTAGAAGGTTTCATCAGATGATTTTTCCTTTGATTAGTTCCTGCGCCACGATTTCCAGTTCCCGATACCACTCTTCCCCGAATCGGCGGATGAGGGGTTGCTTGAGGAACTGATAGACCCGCAGTTGCAGTTTCTTTCCATTTTCCACAGCGTCCCGGCACACGAACCATTCGTTGTAGTTGAGTCCTGTCACCCCTCCGGAGAAAGTCTTTTCCCGGATGGGATAGAGCGCGCAACTGATGGGTTTGGAGAATCGTGTTTTCCCTGCCCGGCAGGCCTTTTCCAATGCGCAGAGGCAGAGATCATTCTCATAGCAAGTGAAGACACAGTCGCGTCCCCTGACGATGCTGGTGACGAGGTCTCCCTCTTCGTCGGTATAGGCCACTCCCTGTTCATCGATCACCCTCTGCGCCGATGCCGACAGATCATTCCACACCATGTCGAGGCAATCTTCGATTTCCGCCACCTCGTCGAGGGTGACCGGAGCCCCCGCATCCCCATACACGCAGCATTTCCCCTTGCAACTGTTGAGGTCGCAGCAGAAGAACTGGGTGAGGATATCAGAGGAGAGGAGCACCTCTCCCACTTGTATGATGGGAGGTATCTCGTTCATGTGTTGTCAATTTGTGCCAAGTCCGGGTGTGCACACCCTTCAGCATCGTCCGCATGCGGTTGTTCGCCATCCGGGGCCACGTAGTTGGCACCCGGACCATCGGTCGTGAGTTTGCCCCACATGCTCATAGTCGGTCAGTGTGGTGAGCCGAACCTGGGCGTCTTCGAAGGCAATCACCTTTTCACCAGTCGATGGGCTGTTGTCCGTGCGCTTGCAGGTAAGCATTGGCCTGTGAGAAGTGGTGGTTGCCGAACCACCCCCCTCTGTTGGCCGACAGCGGCGACGGGTGCACCGACTGCACGACGAGGTGCCGTGTCTGGTCGATGAGAGCAGCCTTGGAGCGCGCATATCCACCCCATAGGATGAAGACGAGGTGCTCCCGTCCGTCGCTCAGGGCCTTGATGGCCGCATCGGTGAAGGTTTCCCACCCTCTCCGCTGGTGGCTGCCTGCGAGGTGTGCCCTCACGGTGAGGGTGGCATTGAGGAGCATGACTCCCTGTTCGGCCCACCGTGTGAGGTTTCCCGAGGCCGGCATGGGTTTTCCGAGGTCCATCTCTATCTCCTTGAAGATATTGATGAGCGATGGCGGCATGGGCACCCCGTCGGGAACGGAGAAGCTCAGTCCCATCGCCTGTCCTGGTTCATGATAGGGATCCTGTCCGATGATCACCACCTTCACCTTGTCAAACGGACAGAGGTTGAAGGCGTTGAAGATCAGCGGTCCTGGGGGATAGCACCGATATTGGGAGTACTCCTGTCTCACCATCTGCACGAGGTTGGCGAAATAAGGTTTCTCAAACTCCCCAGCGAGCCGTTTTTTCCAAGAATCCTCTATTTTGACGTTCATCCGGTCTTATTTGTCGGTGATCAGGTTCTCGCCCGTCATGTCAGCAGGCTGTTCGAGTCCCATGATATGGAGGATGGAAGGAGCCACGTCGGCCAGTCTTCCGTCTTTCACCACGGCACTGTTGTTGTCGGTGACATAGATGAAGGGCACAGGGTTGAGCGAGTGCGCCGTGTTGGGAGTGCCGTCCTCATTGATGGCATTGTCGGCATTGCCGTGATCAGCGATGATGATGGCCTCATAGTCAGCGGCCTTGGCGGTCTCGATCACCTCCTTGACACACTGATCGACGGCCCATACGGCCTTGGCGATGGCGTGATAGACACCGGTGTGTCCCACCATGTCGCCGTTGGCGAAATTCACCACGATGAAGTCATATTTCTCCGTCTTGATGGCCTCCACGAGTTTGTCTTTCACCTCATAGGCGCTCATTTCGGGCTTGAGGTCATAGGTAGCCACTTTGGGAGAAGGCACGAGGATGCGGTCTTCGTTCTCGAAGGGAGCCTCCCGTCCGCCGTTGAAGAAGAATGTCACATGGGCGTATTTCTCCGTCTCAGCGGTGTGGAGCTGCTTCTTGCCCAGTTTGGAGAGGTATTCTCCAAGCGTATCCTCCACATTCTCTTTGGGGAAGAGGATGTGCACGCCAGTGAAGTTGGCGTCATACGGGGTCATGCAGTAGTACTGCAGTCCCGGAATGGTGTGCATACCAGCCTCGGGCATATCCTGCTGAGTGAGCACGGTGGTCAGTTCCTTGGCGCGGTCATTGCGGAAGTTGAAGAAGATCACGACATCACCCTCCTGGATGGTTCCATCCACGGTGGCGTTGTTGATGGGCTTGATAAACTCGTCGGTCACACCCTCGTCGTAACTCTCCTGCATGGCGGCCACCATGTCCTGGGCCTGTTTTCCCTTGCCCTCGACGAGAAGGTCATAGGCCTCTTTCACGCGCTCCCAGCGCTTGTCGCGGTCCATGGCGTAGAACCTGCCCACGATGGAGGCGATGGCAGCGTCATTGGCCTGACAGACGTCGGTCAACTGCTTGATAAACCCGATGCCGCTTTTGGGATCGGTGTCACGTCCGTCCATGAAACAGTGGACGAAAGTGTTTTTCAAGCCATATTCCTTGCCGATCTCCACGAGTTTGTAAAGATGGTCGAGTGAGGAGTGCACACCGCCGTCAGAGGTCAGTCCCATGAGGTGGAGGCGCTTGCCGGTCTGCTGTGCGTAGCTGTATGCGCTGACCACCTCCGGGTTTTTGAGGATGGACCCGTCTTTGCAGGCGCGGTTGATTTTCACGAGGTCCTGGTAGACGATGCGTCCGGCACCGATGTTGAGGTGTCCCACCTCGGAGTTGCCCATCTGTCCGTCGGGCAGACCCACGTCCTCTCCCGAGGCATTGAGTTGAGCATGTGCGCTCACGGCGTTGAGATAATCCAGATAGGGAGTGGGTGTGTTGTAGATCACGTCACCTTTCCCTTTTTTACCGATACCCCATCCGTCGAGTATCATCAGAAGTGCTTTTTTTGCCATAATTGAATAAGCTATGATTTATGTGTTAGTATCCATTGTTACCATCTGAGGGCATCTCCCCCAAATCCACTGCAAAGGTACGAATAAGCGAGCGAAGTGCCAAATAATATGTTGGCTTTTCGCTCGCTTATTCGTACCTTTGGCCTACGGCCAGGGAAGGATTCACGTCAGGAAGATCACTTCATCTTGATCGACTTCACCATAGGAGTCACGATGGGGTCATAGAACTTGGCCTGCGTGTCGGGATAGTAGATGTTGCCGGCAACGTTTCTGCCGTCTTCGCTATCAGCCATTGCATAGTCGTAACCTATCATGCAGAAAACCGCCAGCAACAAGCATTTAATGATATGATTCGCAGGCATTTTTATGATGTGGTTCACAGGCATTTTTATGATGTGATTCACAGGCATTTTTATGATGTGATTCGCGTACATTCTGAAACTTTTTGGTCACAAAAGTACTATTTTTTCCCCACATTCTTCGCATTTTGTTGCAAAATAACACGCCTCAAAGGATGAGCCTTTTCCCCTCACCTAACCTCTCCCAAAGGGAGAGGGATAAGTATGTTATGTCTCCAAAAGGAGAGGAATAAGTATGTTGTGTCTCCCAAAAGGAGAGGACTGATTTCAAAAAGGAAACTGCCCCTCTCCCTCGAGGGAGAGGATGGGAGAGGGGGGGATGGAAAGGAAGAGGAATAAGTTTGTTATGCCTCCAAAGGGAGAGGACTGATTTCAAAAAGGAAACTGCCCCTCTCCCTTGAGGGAGAGGATGGGAGAGGGGGGATGGGAGAGGGGGATGGTTGAGGGGAGTATGGATGAGGGGGATGGGTAAGGGAGGAGAATTAGATTGCTATACAAGGAGAGGGATTAAATACTGCAAAAAATGCATTACAATCCCTATTAGATTAGGTTTATTTTAAATAAAAACCGTAACTTTGCAGCACTTTTATTCATTTAACTTTTAGGAGACGGTTTTGTCAAACCCTACAAATACGAAAATAAATATCATGACACGAAAATTGCTTCTTTTCATAGCCATTCTGTGCGCAAGCGCACAGGGAGTTATCGCGCAGGAGTCCGAAAGAGATAGTTATGTGGCCCTCAGCGACATGCCAGACTCGAGGCTGTTCCTGCCCATACCACCCGACACGACGAGTTATATCTTCATCGATGACATGGCCCAGTGGCAGTGGGGCAAGACCATGCGTTACACCAAGCGCGGCGAACAGGCCGACCGTGAATCGCTTATGCTGCCCGACATCATGCGCACGGTGATGGCCCAGGCGTTGGAACTCGATACAATCAGCGACGAGCAGACACCAGCACTCAGCCACCTGTTGAGCAAGGCCTACACCACGGGCCATTTGTGTACCGCCACCAAGAATGAGTACGGGCGCAAACGCCCCTTCATACAGATGAACGAACCGCTGTGGGCGCGGTATGACACAGACTACCTTTACACCAACCCATCCTATCCGTCGGGACATGCCGCTTTCGGATGGACCACCGCACTGGTGTTTGCAGAGATGTGGCCTGCCCTGCAGGACACCATCATGCGCCGCGGATATGAGTTTGGCGAGAACCGTGTCATCACGGGAGCCCACTGGCAGAGCGACGTCACAGCAGGCTATTTATGTGCCGCTGCAGCCATTGCCCGCGCCCACTGCAACCCCACGCTCACTGAAGACATCCGCGCCGCCCGTGCCGAATATGCCCAACTGAAGGGTGTTGCCGTCCCCGAAAGCTTTCCTTTCGAGGGAGGCATTGACGTGCCACATGGCGAGCGTATCCTGAACAACCCTGTAGACACTGCCTCCTCCCGATACATGGCCGACCTGATGCTGTATTGGAGCAACAAGCCCATCCGCGGGACTTTGCGTGGCGACACCGCCCGCGTCGAGGCCGATTACAGCGTCAAGATGATGCAAAAGGTAATGGGCGAGGCCATCGGCATGACGCTCAGCGATGAAGGCACACCCGCCATCACGCAGTTGATGAGCTACGTGCTCGACAAAGCCAGCGAGACCGCCGACCGTCTGAAACCCCTCCGTTTCCGCAAGCGTCCTTTCGTGCAGCTCAATGAGCCATCGTTTGTGGCTGGCGACGAGGAGAAGGAGCGCGGCAAGAGCAGTTTCCCCTCTGGCCACACCAATCTGGGCTGGGCCGAGGCACTGGTGATGGTAGAGGTGGCCCCCAACCATCAGAATGAGATCTTGCGGCGTGGCTATGAGTACGGCCACAACCGCCTGATAGTGGGCTACCACTGGTTTACCGACATCGAGGCCACCCGCCAGATGACATCAGCCCTCGTGGCCCGTCTCCATGCCGACCCGACATTCTGCGAACTGATGGCTGCCGCCCGCGCCGAATATGAGAAATTGACTGACGGCATCCCGTCTGTCTCAGTATCGCTGCAACCAGCAATACCGGCTGGCGCCTATCGCCTCGACGGCATCCCTGCCACAGAAAGCACCCGTGGCATCGTGATAGAGAACAGCAAGAAATACGTTCGCCCATAAAACGGGATGCACCCCTCTCCCTCTGGGAGAACCAGAAACTAACCCCTCTCCCTTTGGGAGAGGATGGGTGAGGGGACATATCACACACAAAGAGACGCCACACTGTGACGTCTCTACTATTTTTTGTCCAGATGGGGTAATTTGTCTTTTTACCCGATCTCGATCGACCTGGCGACTTTCACCTTGGTCTCCTCGATTTTGGGAAGGGTGACCGTGAGGATGCCGTCGCTCACCTTGGCAGAGATGTTCTCCTTGGCCACGTCATCCGGCAGGATAAGCGTCTGCTCGTATTTCGTGTAAGAGAATTCCCGGCGCAGGTAGTGCATCTTCTCATTCTCCTTTTTCTCCTCCTCCTTCTGCTCCATCTTGATGATAAGGTTGCCCTCATCGTTGATGTTCACGAAGAAATCCTCCTTTTTCAGCCCGGGTGCTGCCAGTTGCACAACATAAGTGTTCTCGTTTTCCATCACATTGATGGCCGGTGCGGTGGTGCACGGTTTGGTGGCGTTGAGTCCAGCGTTCATCAAGTCATTGAAAAGTTCTGGCAACCAGTAATTGTTCTGCATGTGTCTCATTGTTTTAATCTCCTATTTTTAAATTGTTATGATTGTCTGTTCTCGGGCGCTTTGTTCGTCGCGCTCACTCACTATCATGCAAGCAGCGTACCAACCCCGAAAACACTGACAAAATGTCATTAAATGCTGCCATTTTGTCAAAAACAAGAAAAATCACCGCTTCTTGGCCCATAGATTTCCATATCTGCGCAAAAAACACTACTTTTGCGAGACAATAAACAATCCCTTTTTACGACTATCACTCAAGACCATGACAAGATTACGTTTTTCCCTTTCGGCATGGAGGCATCTGCGCTCCATCGGCCTCGTTCTCATCGCCATGACCACCTGTTGCTGCACAGGCAATGCGCAGGGAGGCTCCCCGCAAAACGACTCCACCCTTCAAGAGCCTGAGTATCACGAGGTGACCCTGCTCTTCGGCGGCGATCTCATGCAGCATGAGGCACAGATCAAGTCCGCTTACCGTCAGGGAGGCAAATACGACTACAGCGGCGTGTTCGACCTGATGGCACCCAAGATCCAGGAAGCCGACCTGGCGATTGCCAATTTCGAGGTGACCCTCGGCGGCAGCAACTTCAAGGGTTATCCGCAGTTCTGCGCTCCCGACGAATACCTCCAGGCCGCCATCGACTGCGGTTTTGACATCCTCACCACCTGCAACAACCACAGTGTTGACACCTACGGCCGCGGCATCGACCGCACCATCACCATGATGGATTCCTTAGGCGTGAAACACCTCGGAACCTACCGCAACATGGAGGAGCGTAATGCCCTGTATCCCT
Source organism: uncultured Prevotellaceae bacterium (assembly GCA_902776475.1). Lineage (GTDB taxonomy): Bacteria > Bacteroidota > Bacteroidia > Bacteroidales > Bacteroidaceae > Prevotella. The sequence goes on from CACYQD010000005.1 coordinate 96,207, forward strand.
TCATCATCGAGAAGAACGACATCCGCATCTGTCTGCTCAACTACACCTACGGCACCAACGGCATCCCCGTGCCCAAGCCCTATGTCGTCAACCTCATCGACACAACCGTCATCGCGCAGGACATCGCCAAGGCGAAATCCCTCAACCCCGATGTCATCATCTGCATCCCCCACTGGGGAGACGAGTACCAGTTGTTGCCCAACAAGGCACAACGCGAACTGGCCGACTGGATGTTCGCCCACGGCATCGACCACATCGTCGGCGGCCATCCCCATGTCGTAGAACCCATCGAGGTGCGTGAGTTCAATGGAGAGAAGCATCTGCTCGCCTACTCCCTCGGCAACTTCGTCAGCAACCAGTCGCGTCCCAACACCGACGGCGGCACGATGGTGCGCATGACACTGGCCAAGACAGACAATCACACCCAGTTGCTCAACTGCGATTACAGTCTCTACTGGGTATCGCGTCCCGTGACCTCCGAGCTGCGCCATTTCCGTGTCATTCCCGCCAGCTATCCCTCCGACAGCCTGAATGCCACGGAGCGGGCCAAGCGCGACACCTACCTCAAAAACACCCGCGCCCTCTTCGAGAAGCACAACAAAGGAATCAAGGAAAAATAAGCTGAAAGAGAAAAGATATGATTTCGCCAGAATAGGGATTTTTCACCCTTTTCTGGCGATTTTTTTTGAAACTACAAAAGAAAAACATCTTTTAAACCCACTTATCCGAAATTTTCATTATCTTTGCACATATTTATATTTAGATCAGCTATTACTGAATAACCAAACACTATAAATTATGATGAAAACACTACGATTACTCATGCTAATACTGCTATGTGCAGTATTCAGAACGGCGTGGGGTGAGGATGTCACTAAGACATACACCTTTACTGCCAAAAATTGGACTGCCACATGTAATGAATCAGACGCTAATTGGACATCAGGAAAAGATGGCGCTGGATTCTCAAATGATGGAGTACAAGTAACAACCAATTCAACAGGTGCAAATGCCACCTCTCCCATTTCATTTACCAATGTCAAAAAGGTTGTTATTACTTATAATACCAACAAATCAGCTGGTGCTGGTACTTTTGGGGTTATAGTGGGTAATAATCCAGAAGAGACAGCAGAAGCAGGTTATTCTGGTTCTGGCGACGGAAGAACGGCAAAATACACTTCAGAGATTAATTATTCTACGCCTCAGTCTGGAATTGTAAAACTAACTGTCAATTGTACGACAAACTCTTTGTACGTTGTAAGTATTGCAATTACAGCTGAAGGGACTAACGAAGTCACTTTAAAGAATCCCGAATTCGAATTTAAGCCTAATTCCCTCACCGCTACGATAGGTAAAGATTTCACCGAGCCCGAGCTGAAATATGCCGAAGGCTTCGACGGCACCGTGACCTACAGCATTGATCCCGCTGGAGTAGCCACCATCAACGCCAGCACAGGCAAGCTGACCCTCGTAGCAGCTGGCACAGCCACCGTGACCGCCAAATCTGCTGAAACCGACAATTACCTAGCAGGCGAAGCTTCATATGCTCTCACCGTGAAGGAAGCTCCCGCACCTGTCACCGATGCTATCTGGGCTGAGGACTGGCAGACGACTTCTGTAGGCGACAAGGTTGAAGATGTAGAGAATGCAGCAGCCACCTACACTGGTGACGATGGCGGCTTTATAAAAATATATGCAAGCAGTACTGATGACACTAACATGGAGCTGCTCGTACCGAAATCAAGCCGCAAATTGTCCTTCCAAGCCGACATCGACCTCAAGGGCGAAAGCGGCAACCTCGACCTCACCTTCACCTGCAACCAGAAGCTGAACGTAACCTCTTCGACCACTGGAGTCCAGATTGTTGCTGGAGACGTAGAGATCAACGCCTATACTTATATCGTGTTTGTGCCTTCTGGAACGCAGAAGCTCAACCTTACCTTTGCAACGAGTAAAGACTCCAACGCCCGTTTGGACAACCTAAAACTGGTGAAGAGCGACAACCAGGATCCTCCCGTTGTTGAGAAGAAAGATCCCGAACTGGCTTTCAATTCCGCCTCTCTGACCGTCACCATGGGTGACACCTTCACAGAACCTGTGCTGACCAACAAGGGCGACGGAGCTGTGACCTACAGCATTGACCCATCTGGTGTGGCCACCATCGACGCCGCCACTGGCAAGCTGACCCTCGTGGCAGCAGGCACAGCCACCGTGACCGCTAAATCTGCTGAGACCGCCAATTACAAAGAGGGCACAGCTTCCTATTCCCTCACCGTGAATAAGCAGACACAGAACACAGAACCGTTCCTGGAGACCTTCGACCAGATTGAGGGAGAAGGTGGCAACGACGACCAGTTTGCTGGTATTTCGAATTCCGCAATGACCTCAGAAGATCCTACGGATGAAACTTGGACAACTCTTGACAAAGCTTATAAGGCAAAACAATGCGCCAAGTTTGGAACAAGTAGTGCAAACTGCACAATGACCACCCGCGCCATTGGTATCTCTGGCGACGGCGGTCTAACCTTCCGTGCCGCTGGATGGGGAGCAGGTACAAATACATTGACCGTGAAGGTTGAGGGAGCCACCCCGGAAGGCAACACCGATATTACCCTCGTCAACGGCGAATGGAAAAACTATACAATCGGACTGAAAAATGGTAACGGCAATGTCACGGTTACATTCGAAGGCAAGAGAGGCTTTATCGATGATATCCTGGTGAAGAGTGGAGCTGTTGTTATCAAGAAAGAAGCTGAGTTTGAATTCTCTTCTGATAAGCTTGACGTTACTATAGGTAAAGATTTCACCGAGCCCGAGCTGAAATATGCCGAAGGCTTCGACGGCACAGTGACCTACAGCATCGAACCGGCTACTGGCGTGGCCACCATCGATGCCGCTACTGGCAAACTGACAATCATAGCAGCAGGTACAGCTACCGTGACTGCATCGTCAGCCGAGACCGACAATTTCTACGCCGGTAAGGCCAGCTATCTCCTCTCCGTCGTTGACGCTGCTGTCACCTACGACATCGCTGGCATCAAGGGCATCGGTGACGACAAAACCGGCGTGCTGAAGTTTGAGGACGCCCAGGTGCTCTATAAGGGTAAGAATGACATGTACGTGAAGGACAAGTCTGGAGCCATCGACTTCTTCAGGACCACGAACTTCAGCTATGAGACTGGCCAGATTCTGAATGGTACCGCCAAGGTGACCTTCAAGAACTACAACGGACTGCCCGAGATCACAGCCGTAGCTGACGCCGACGTGACCGCCACCGCAGGCACTGCCACCCCGACAGCAGTATCCAACCTGGCCGACGTGACACTCGAGAAATATGTCTGCGACCTCGTCACCGTGACCGGCACCCTCAAGATTGACGGCAAGAACTACTATGTGACCGATGGCACCACAGACTTGATGATCTACGACAAATTCGAGCTTTTCAAGGAAAACAAGAAACTCACGGATGCCGTTGAAGGCTCTGCTGTGACAGCCACAGGTATTGTGATTGTTTTCCAGAACAAGCCTGAGATTGCCCTCACCGAACTGGAGGTGGAGAGCGAGATCATCACCGTTGACATCAGCGGCGCTGGATTCGCCACCTTGTATTACAGCGACAAGAACCTCAAGGTGCCCGACGGCGTGACAGCCTTCACCTGCAAGGCCAACAGCGCCACCAAGACCCTGGAGTCTAAGGAATACAGCGTTATCCCGGCAGGAAGCGCCGTCGTGCTCAAGGCAGCCCAGGGCAGCTACAGCTTCGTGGTGACCGTCACCGCTGACGAGAAAGACAACGAGAACATGCTCATGGGATCTGACGTGGCAGCCACCACCGAGGCACCAAGAGAAGGCGACTATAAGTTCTTCATGCTCGCCGACGACGAGGAGCTCGGCGTAGGCTTCTTCCCAGGCGCCAAGAACTGCGGCCCGTTCACCAGCGGAGCCCACAAGGCATATCTCGCAGTGCCCGCCAGCATGGCAGCCGACTACTACACTTTCGACTTCCTCGACGGTATCAAGGGCGTCACCCTGCCAGCCACCATCAATGCCGACTCCGAGATCTACACCCTCTCCGGCATGCGCGTGAAGGCCAGCGACCTGAAGAAGGGCGTCTATATCGTCAACGGTTCAAAGATTATTATCAAATAACGTATCAAAAAGAAAGGAACGACAGATATGAAATCATATATCTCACCTGACATCAGGACAGTGGAAATCGGCGAAGTGATGGACAGCAGCTACGGTTTCGACATCATCAGCGGCACCGAGAAAGATCCCGACGAGCAGCTTGCCAACCCGGCAGCCTTCGAAGAAGACGAAGCGCCCATCAACAAGGGCATCTGGGAGGAATAAGCCTCACCAATGGGCTTTACGTTTACAGGCAGGGACAGCGTTCTCTGCCTGTTTTTTATGGGACAATGCTACAACAGAATCAATGTGTAATCAATAGGATGTTTATATAAAACCATGAAATTAATCCATAAATATTTGGAACAAGTTATTTAATTCGTTAACTTTGCAGAAATATTGTATATGGATAAAATCAGAACTATCAGACTTTTTAAAACATACTATATAGATTTCTATCTGGCACAATCATTACCTGTCAGAAATAAAATCAATTATGTACTTAAACTACTGGAGACACAACTTAATATCTCATCCAAGTTTTTCAAATATTTACAAGGTTCTGATGGAATATATGAAATTAGAGTAGAATATGGCGGAAATACCTTCAGAATTTTCTGTTGTAAAGATGAAGACGCTATTGTAGTGCTCTTTCATGGAATTCAAAAGAAATCTCAAAAAACTCCTCAGAAGGAGATTAAAAAGGCGGAAATGATTAAAAATGAATATTTTAAAAGTAAGGAGGGAAAATAATGAACATTAATGAACGAGAAAAATTCTTGAATTGTAAAAGTCTTGATGACATTCTCGACCTGGAATATGGGGAAAGAGGGACTGAAGAAAGAGAAAAGTTTGAGGCAGAAGCAGAAGCATTCTGCCTTGCTGAGGCCTTGAAACAGCACAGGAAAGAAGCGGGGTTAACACAAGAGCAACTTGCCGAAAGGATTGGCACAAAAAAAACCTACATATCCAAAATTGAGAACGGTCATACAGACATTCAACTCACAACCCTTTTCAGAATATTCGCAGGCTTAGGGAAACGTGTTTCCATAACCCTTGTATGACTTTCCAATCATTTTGCCACTGGGAAACCCATTGAGGAAATCCAAGGGCAAATGCGACACCAACGGATCAACGGGGCTTCTGCCTCATGAAAGAACAAGGATATAATGACACAGGCCGCAGAACGATCTGCGGCCTGTGGGTTTATTGTCTGAATGGATTTAGAAATGGTCCCAGAGATTGTTCGAGAATTGGTTGGACATGTTTGGTTCTTCATCGTTGTTATCGGGATTGGGATCGATGGTTGGTTCACCATCTCCTCCACCACCGCTGAAGGTATTCATCAATTTATCCTGAAGGACGTTGCTTCCTATCGAGAGATTGATTTGTTCTGCCTCTGGTGCGATATAGATCTTTTTCATTTTTTCGATGATTTTCATAACTTGGTCCTCCCTGATTATTTGATGATCATTTTTTGTCCATTGTGAATATAGACGCCCTTGGCCGTTGGTTCGGCACTGAGTTTACGTCCGTCAACTGTGTACCATGCGCCACTTTCAGTGTCGAGGTTGAGTTCAGCACCCTGTATCACTGTCGTGCCATCGCCGAAGTCCATGGTGAACTCCAGAGCTTCAGCTTCAGCCGTGAAGACAAAGTAAGCACGGAAGGCGTTCAATGTACGGTCCTTGCCAGTATGCTTCAGTTTGCTGCCAGCGGTCATGTAGTAGATGTTGGAATTATGTTCGGCTGTAATGTCGAAGGCATCGTAATATCCTTTGAACTGCACGCATCCGTCAGCTTTGTTGATTGTCGCCGGTTCGGCTTCAACAATATTCACATTCATGAACAACGGGTTGACTATGTTGTCTCCACTATCATCCCATTTGATAATATACGGCGTGCCTGCCACCAATTCTTCAGTGATATCGCTACCGAAGTTCAGTGTTACATGTGTTCCTTCCATCGTGGCATCGGTAAGTGTCTTGGCTGTAGCACCATAAAGGACACCATCTTTGTCGGTGAGGTCCACATTGAACGGCAAGCACAGCGTGTTCCAACTGCCGCCCTTGACAAGCGTGCGGCCACCGAGCATCACATTGGCAAGACCCTCATTAGCGGAAATGATGTCGGTGTTGTCTTCGCCGTCGTCAGTGAAAATGACTGTTGGTTTATAAAGATGGATATTACCCATGGCAATATTACCCTTGTCCTTTGTGTAAATCCACTTGATGTATCTTGCATTGGAAGGAACGTCTGAATAGATATATGTCTTAGCCGTACTTTCAACGTCACTAATGGTTTTAAAGTCTGTATAATTGATACCGTCAATCGATGTTTTAACGACCATATTTCCACCAGAGAAGCTATTTCCTTTCATGTCAAATGACAAGATTCCTGGTTCTTCCATGAATTTCAAGACAAGAGCATCGCCATCATCATCAAATTTTAATTTCAAGTCTGAAGAATAAGTCCCAACTCCTGAACCTGATAGTCCAGTTGGATAAGAACCATCACTATATTCAAATGGCAAAGTAGCATAGTCTATAACATACTTATTCTGCGTTATTGTTATGAGAGAAGAATAGATTTCATTGGCATGACTATCAAGACCATAAACCTTCATATATGCAGTACGGGCATTTCCTTCATTAGAATTTATAATATAAGAGATATTCTTATTATTATTAGCATCTATTTCAGCGATTATCCAATCGTAAGTGGTCTGAGTTGTTCCATCTGCTGCAAAAAAATGAACTTCTGCGAATTCTGGATCAACACCATTGTAAGTAACATTAATCGTTCCCTCATGCTCCCCTGCATCAACATTTAGAGATGTTTGAGCAACAGTAATATTTGCAACAAACCGACTTACATTGATATTGCCCAAAGCCACATTACCAGATGCCTTATTCGAATAAAGCCACTTAATGTATCTTACATTCTCTGAAAGATTGTCGTATGTCTTTTTCGTTTTATTAGATGGTAATGAAGAGAAAGATTCCAATACCGTATAATTATTGCCATCCTCTGATGTGAGAACCTGGAATGTACCGCTAGTTGAGAAACTCATGCCTTGAATATCAAATGAAAGAGAACCAGGAGCTTCATTTATCTTCAAAATAAGCCAGTCTCCTGTTGTATCAAACTTCAATCTTGGGGAACTCGCATTTGCGCCATAATCACCGACACCAGATTGAGTAAGACCTTCTGGAAGATTAGTATTTCCTCCATTATATTCAAATGGCAAGGTCGCATAGTCAACTAGTATCTTGTTTTGTGTGATAGTAATGAGCTCTGAATAAACGTCGTTTCTTTCTAAATCCTTACCATATATCTTAAAATAAGTCGAACGAACTGCACCTTCGTTGGATTCTATTGCATACATAAAATTCAAATCATCATCGAAAGTGCGTTGGTCAAGCCAACTAGGAGCCTCGCACTCATTACCTGCAGCATCATAGAATATTACATTAACACCTTCATTTTCTATGTCAATATTTTTATAAGTGACACGAATGATTCCATCAGTTGCTTCTGCTGTTGCTTCGATTGTCTTTCTATCTACCTTAATCGACGGTGTATTGATCTCTATATTTGTTGGATTGACGATTTGCAAAGCGTCATAATAACCTATATTACCTGTCAAAGTGATGATGTCATTAACCACCACATCAGAAAGAGTACCCTTGACCAAGATCGTATTGTTACCTTGGGCTATGGTTGTGCCGCTACTGCTTGTGCTTGCAACCTTGGCATTCACAATCTTAATGAGTTTGGCTTGATTGTCATTAGTTATTTCGGCTATAGTCATGACTGAGGGCTCCACAGTATTGTTTTGAGATACCACATTACAAGTAGGACTAGTGATTTCCAACAATCCATGATAGCTAGAATTATTCAATGTTCCCTTTACAGTGATTTCGTCACCAACGGCAACAGAGATGTTTCCATAAACAACTATAGCTGCGGTTGCGTCTTGTATATATGCTGTCGTGTTATTTCCACTTACACTCTTACTGGTAACAATACCTCTTGTGATGACCTCTCCTGTTGCTTGAGCCCGGGCTTGGGCGATAGTCTTTTCAGTCTCGATGTTGTATTGGGCTGAGGCAACCTCACTGGCCTTTGTTCCTACATAAGCTATGGCTTTCAGTGTCTTTGTCTCTGAGATTTCAATAGCATTAGAATATGGAGTACTGGCATTAGTTGGAGTAGAGCCATCCAACGTGTAATAAATCGAAGCATTTGTGGATTCACAACTGATTGACACATTTTGTACTTCTGTGTATGTGCCTGCAGCAGGGCTGAATGTCGGAGTAGCGACAGCGATAACATATTCAGCTGTGGCAACTTTACTGGCTTCGTTCCCCACATATGCAATGGCTTTAAGGGTCGCTGACTCTGAGATTTGGATAGCACTGGTGTATGGAGTACTGGCTTTAGTTGGAGTTTTGCCATCCAACGTATAATAAATCGAAGCACCAGAAGTCTCGCAACTGATTGTTACTGATTGTGGATTATAATAAGTGTCAGAACTGAGACTGATGACAGGTGTTTTAACAGAACTTTGAGCTTCTTCTACAAGTTTGTAAACTTTTATGGCATGAGGGTAACTTGACATTCCTGACTGGGCATATGCTTTATACAAATGACTCGTACTATTTGTATATCCTAAAATTCGAGGTAAATTGCTGCTCAAGTTACTATTATTCAAAAACCAGAATGAGTTATCAGTTTGCTTGATAATCGACCAATCACTGGCGTTATTCTGGGTTCCTAAGCTCATATCTGTACCAGAAGAATTTATCAGGTAATTTTCATTCTTAACATTCTTCAAATAAAAGCCAGTTGTTGCTGTTTCCAACGTCCATATATAGCTTTCTGTACCTTCAAGTTCTGAGGTTTTATAAGTGTTTGTTGTCGCAAGGGCTTTATTAGAAATCTCATTATTCATGACATAGTCATCCTGCTCGAACACATATAACCCGCCAGCTTCCACGGAGGAGACTTGCTCTAATTTGTAAGTCTTTTGTGCCCATCCAACACTGAACACCGCACATAGCAGTGTCAACATAAGAAATCGTAGATTTTTTTTCATAAATATAAAGTTTTGGTTAATAATGACAAAAATGAATAGTAGTAATGATGGAAGGAGCAAGGAGGAAAAACCATGATAGTTATTAGGAATATGCATTTTTTGCGTGTCAAGGTATCCTTCAATGCCTTATAGACCCATTATGTCGGCAAATTTAGACATTATTTGTCAAAATAACAAAAATTTAGCACTTTTTCTTCTAGAAGAAAAGCATATCCCATGCGACAATGTGGAATGCAACCAGTTTGACGACAGTTTCACCCGATTATTCCTTTTTGAGGGCTATCGCGATTCAATTATACAAAAATGCGTAACGCAATTTTGTATAATTGATCTTTTTTGATTATCTTTGTGCCATCATTGCGAAACTGCTAATCACTTAAGAAGATGAAGAATCCATTCCTGACTTACGGATATAATGGTCCGGAAAGGACATCCAGCCTACAAGTAGTAAGTTTATCAAAAAATACCATCTCACATCTGCCAGTACCGTTCAAAGAGCCATGACGGCTCTTCAAGAGAAGGATATTCTCACAAGCAGCAATGGTCATTATTATTTATACGACTATTTCTTGTACCTTTGGCTGAAAAAACAAAGAGAATGATCAGTGTCTGTCAGGAGTTTCATACACCAAAGGATAGAAATTGCGCCAACCGTCATGATGACAATTGGCGCAATTATGTTGGAAGAGAACAGGCTATTCGCTGACTTCGGTTTTGATGTGGCCCTCGGCATCGATGGTGAGGGGGAGGACCTTGACGCTGCGGAGCCAGGTGGTGTCGTTGGAGGGGACACAGTCGTGGTGGAAGAGATACCACTGACCCTTGTACTCCACGATGCTGTGGTGGGTGGTCCATCCCACGACGGGCTCGAGGATGACGCCCTGATAGGTGAAGGGTCCGTAAGGATTGTCACCCACGGCATAGCACAGGTAATGGGTGTCGCCGGTGCTGTAGGAGAAATAATACTTGCCGTTCATCTTGTGCATCCAGGAAGCCTCGAAGAAGCGGTGCGGATCGCTGGCCTTCAGCGGTTTGCCTTCCTCATCGACGATGACGACGGGACGGGGAGCCTCAGCGAACTGCAGCACGTCATCAGTCATGCGGGCCACGCGGGAAGGGATGGGGTCCTCGTCGCCTTCGGGCAACATGGTGGGACGGAAATTCTCCTCACCGACAGAAGCGGCGGGTTTGAGTTTGTTGTCGCGGTACCACTGCAACTGACCGCCCCAGATGCCACCAAAATAGCAGTAGATCTGGCCGTCGTCGTCCTTAAAGACGCAGGGGTCGATGCTGTAGGAACCGATAATGGGTGCGGGCTGCGGGATGAAGGGGCCTTCGGGCTTGTCGGCCACGGCCACGCCGAGGTGGAAGACACCGGTGTAGTCCTTAGCGGAGAAGATGAGATAGTACTTGCCATCTTTCTCCACCACGTCGTTGTCCCACATCTGCTTCTCTGCCCAGGGCACTTGATCGACATCGAGGATCACGCCATGGTCGGTGACCTCACCGCCCATCACATCGTCCATCGACAGCACGTGGTAGTCGCGCATCTGGAAATGGCCACCGTCGTCATCGAAACACTCGCCGCTGTCCCAGTCATGGCTGGGATAGACATACATGCGGCCGTTGAACACATTGGCCGAGGGGTCGGCCATATAATCCTTAGGGAATAGATACCTTGATTTTGCCATAATGAATATTATTGATAAAGTTTGATGATTTCATTGACTACAGGCTTCGCCTGATACTGGCGGTCGAAAAGCAGGGGGTAGTTGGTGCGCCCCTTGATGGGCCAGCCGTTGAGCCATGAACCGCCGTCGCTGATGCCCCAGAGGTTGACGCGGCTGATCTGATGGCGGTGCTTGTAGTAGATCTTGAACAGGTCCAGCCAGCGTTTGTCGAGTTCCTTGGCCTTGTTGGCGGGCAGTCCGTCAGCATAGGGATTGTATTTCTTCTGGAACTCATAGTTCTGTTCGACACTGGCGCCGCCGAAGCCCTCGGGGTTGGGCAGCACGTTGATGTCGAGTTCGGTGATCATCACCTTGACGCCACAGGCGGCGAAGGCATCGATCGACTTCTCATACTCCTCCAGGTTGGGGTAGTCCAGACCGTTATGGCTCTGCATGCCGACACCGTCGATGCGCAAGCCCTTCGCCTTGAGGTTCCTCACCAGGCGGCACACGGCCTCGCGCTTCTTGGCACCGGCCATCGAGTAGTCGTTGTAGTAGAGTTCAGCGTCTGGGTCAGCCTCGTGGGCAGTTCTGAAAGCGATCTCGATGAACTCCTCACCCAAGAGGTTGTAGAAGGGTGACTTGCGGAAGGAACCGTCGTCCTCGATGGCCTCGTTGACGACATCCCAACCGTGCACCTGACCTTTGTAATGGCCCACGACGGTCTTGATATGCCTCACCAAACGATCGCGCAGCACCTCCTTCGAGGCGGGAGAAGCGGCATAGCCGTTGGTGAACATCCAGTCGGGTGCCTGGGAATGCCACACCAGACAGTGGCCGATAACCTTCAGGTGATGCTGCTGGCAGTAGTTGACGAACTTGTCGGCCACCCGGAAGTCGAAGATGCCTTCTGCAGGTGCCAACACTTCGCTTTTCATGCAGTTTTCTGCCACGGCACAGTTGAAATGGCGGTCGATGACAGCATCCGCCTCAGGCACCTGGCCATCGCTCTGCCACTGGTTGATGGCAGCGCCGATGAGGAAGTGCTTGCCCAGCGCATCCTTCAAGCCCTGAGCCTGGGCAGGAAAGACGGACATCAACGACAGGGCCGCGATGATGATGGATCTGGTCATTTTCATGTCACGAATTATTCTTCAGCGGCAGCGCGCTCCTCGATCTTCTTGTTGATGTCATCAATCACGTCGTCGGTCAACTCATACTTGGAGATAATCCACATGGCCAACATGAGCAACAGGGCGGGAATGACGCAGACGAGCCAGAGGATACCCTCTTCGGCAAACGGAGTCTGGTCGATGGTCTCACTCTTGTAATCAACGAAGGACAGCACTGCTGGACCCACGATGCTACCGAAGGTCATACCGGCCTTGAAGAAGAGACCTGTCAAGGCATTGACAATGCCAGAGATGCGGCGGCCTGTGGTATATTCACCGTAGGAGATGACCTCAGGAACCAATGCCCACATGTAACCCGTGGCCACGATGACACCCGTACTCTTGATGAACTGCGCAATATAGATGAGCGTCATGTTCACATTCTCCATCTTGGAGATGAAATAAAGCATTGCCATACCGATGATGGCGGCTCCTAAGAAGATGTAGAACATGTTTTTCTTGCCCACCATGCGCTTGAACCACGGAACAAGCGGCATGAAGATGAAGGCCGGGATGGAACCGAGTGCCATGAAGATCGACAATTCCTGAGCGGATCCATGCAGGTTGCTGTTGACGAAATAGGCACCAGCAGCATTGCCCACCGACATCATGGCGAAAGCGGTGATGAAGAAGAAGGCTATGACACGCAAGGGACGGTTGCGCAAGAACTCCATCCAGAGGTCGCTGACCTTCACGTTCTCAGTGGTCTTCGCATCCATCACGACGCGCTCCTTGCACTGGCTGAAGCAGAACAAGAGGAGGCAGAAGCCGACGATGGCATAGATGGTCATGGTGGTGAACCATGCATTGGAATCTTTCGGGAGACTGTCGGAAGGAGCACCTGCAAGCAGGGCGATGAACAGCGGCAGGCCGGAGTTGACAGCCAGACCACCCAGGTTGGCCATGAACATACGTACCGACGTCAGGATGGTGATCTCGTTGGTGTCACGCGTCAAGGATGAGTTCAATGCTCCATAAGGCACGTTGATGAACGTGTAGAGCAATTGCATGGAGATATAAGTGACATAAGCGTAGATCAGCGACGGAGCGAAACCGTTGTAGAAGCAGAGTATGGCGAAGCCGGAAAGCGGGATACCCACATAGAGCAGATATGAGCGGTATTTACCGTAACGTGGGTTGCTCTTGTCGATCAATGCGCCCACGATGGGATCCCAGATCACATTGGCCACATTGCCCACAAGGAACATGACAGCCACCGCCGACGGAGTCAGTCCGTAGATGTCGGTATAGAAGAACAACAGGTAAGTACAGATTACCTGAAAGATCAGGTTTTGCGCCAGGTCTCCAGAACCGAAACCGATGCGCTGCAACCAACTGAGTTTGTAGAAGCCTTTGGCTTCATTTACTTCATTCATAGCCATAAATCTATTGTTTTAAGTTTTACTATTTGACAATTTCTTTCGCGGCAAACTCACCCATGGTCTTGTAGCCATTGGCATTGGGGTGGAGCCAGTCTTCCTGAAGGCTCTGCCGCAACTGGTTGGGAGCGTCGGGGTCGCGCATCAACGCATCGAAGTCAATCACGCCGTCCACCTCGCTGCTGGTGCGCATCCACTGGTTGACCGTCTGGCGGCAAGCTTCCTTGAACAGGTTGCCACCATCGTAGAAACTCTTGCCAAACGGGGTGATGGTAGCCACATAGACCTTGATGCCCCGCTCATGGGCTTTCTGGATGAACTGTTTGTAAGCCTCGACCAAGTCGTGGGCCACGCGTTCGCTGCGGCCGTTGGCACCACCGATGTCATTGACGCCCTCGAAGAGGATGAGTTTGGTGACGCCCTTCTGTCCCAGAATGTCACGGTCAAAACGTTTCACGGCGGGTTCGCTCAGTCCACCGGCCAACACGCAGTTGCCACCGATGCCCAAGTTGAGCACGCCACAGGTGAAGCCAGCCTTGCCAAGCGCCTCTGACATGACATCGGGCCAGCGGTTCTGCAGATTGGTGGTCGATCCACGTCCGTCGGTGATGGAGTTGCCCAGGATAGCAATGCACTCCTGTCCGCTGGCAGGCACATCGATGGCTGCGATGCTGTACCAGTGATCGACCCGTTCGGAGACGGCAAACGAGGTCTTGGGCTTCGCCACGCCATCGATGATATAGGAAGTGGTGCGCGAACCGCGGTGCGAAGTGGCATTTTCGGGAGTTGACCCGTAAGAGATGGTCACAGAGAGCCTCTGCAGGGGTTTGAGCGAATATTTGCACACATCACTCACCACGCACTCTCCGGCGGGGATGGTGACGTTGCGGCGACCGCCAAAGGTGAGGTATTGTGCCGACTTCTTCACGATGTCGCAGGAGTCAAGGGCATCGGCGATGAACACCGACTTGATTTCCACGGGCTGTTTACTGAACTCATTCGACAGGCGGAGTGTCAGGCACTCGCCACCGATGGAAACCTTCACAATCTCACGCAACGAACGGTTGGTGAGCGGCCGTGCCGGCATGTCGCTGGGGCCTGTAAATTCTGCGGAGGCAGCCCATGTGCCTACCCACGACTTATCGGTCTGTGCCGACAAATGGACAGCACAAAACAACGCACAGAATACGAAAAGTGTTCTGATATTCATAGTTTGATGATTTTGACATCGCAAAAATAATAAAAAAATACCAACGAATCCCACTAATCTCGTTTCTATTATTTTTGTCTTTGTATCATTTATGTTTTTAAAGGTGCGAATATTTGATTTTCGTAGTATTTTCGGGGAGAATTGACCCTCGTCCTAGGGAGAATTGACCCTCACCCATCCTCTCCCAAAGGGAGAGGGGTTAGTTTGTGGGGAGGTATTGCCCACTGGAAGGTGAATTGGCCCTCACCCATCCTCTCCCAAAGGGAGAGGGGCTGTTTCCTTTTTGAAATCAATCTCTCCCTCTGGGAAGCAATGCAAACTTATCCCTCTCCCTTTGGGAGAGGCCAGGTGAGGGGAAGAGGAGACGCCACGATGTGACGTCTCTACTGTTTGGGGTTATTGGGGGATGAGACGTGGGGGACGCAGTCGCGGATGGTGATGGGGATGGCCTCTGAATGGATGCTGTCGGGGGTGATGGTGACACTCACAGCACAGGCCTGGTTATGGGTCGGACGGCGGGCGTCGAAGATGAAATTGCCGATGCTGTAGTAGATGGTGCTGCCTTTGTAGCGCTCCACGGGTTGGAGGGTGTGGGAATGATGGCCGATGATGATGTCGGCACCGGCCTCCACCAAACGGTGCGCCTCAGCCACTTGTTGGAGGATGGGGCGCATGGTGTTCTCGCCACCCCAGTGGAGGACGGGGATGATGCAGCACCTGGGGTCGGAGTTTCTCAACTCCCTCACCCTGTTGAGCAGCACCGAGAACGACTCCTGACTCACACAAGGACGGTTGGGCAGGTAGGCATAGTTTTCCAGGGCCAAACGCAGCGACGGCACCACCCACACCCGCCGCGGCACACTGTCGAGCAAGACGGGACGGGCGGCTTCCTGCATGTCTTTCCCTGCCCCTACGGGAACCATCCCTGCCGCCAGGATGCGGTCGCGGGTATCCATCAGTCCCTCCCGTCCTTGGTCGATGCTGTGGTTATTGGCCAGATTGAGGTGGGTGATGCCATGCCGCCGCAGGGCAGGCAGGTGTATGGGGTCGCCCCGGAAGATGAACCATTTCTGCATCGGAGCCTTGATGTCAGTGACCGGGCACTCCAGATTGGGCACCACAAGGTCGTGCGCCGCCAGCAATGAGTCGATGGAAGGTGAAAAAAGCGCATCGATGCCCGTGGTGTCGATTTTCGCGCGCACCCCGCGGTCAAGCAGCAGGTCACCCGTGAAGAGCACACGCAGTGTGTCACCAGAAAAGAGCACCCGCAAAGAATCAGCATCGCCCGCCAAAGCCGTCAGACTCTGGAGGGCGATGATGGTGATGAGCGTCAACCGTCGAGGCATGGGCAGGCGGGTCAGCAACCCGTTCCGTAGAAGACGGTCTCGTTGTCGACCGGTTTCTCTCCCTTGAAAGGAATCATGATTTCCTTCATCCAAGACGGTTTGCCGGTGTCGGGTTTCTGTTTCAGCATTTCCTGCCACTCCTCGTCGGTGAGGCGAGGCTGGTCGAAGGCTTGCTTGAATTCACGGTAGGAGAACACGCCTCCGCGCATGAGATAGAGGTAGCCCTCAACCTCGACGACAACATAGATCTCATGAGCCGGACCGACGCCTTCGAAGAGGATCGACCAATTGGGGTTGTTAAATCCGTTGGCCGTATAGACATCAGCCACCACGGCGATGGACTTGTCGGCACCCTGCACGTCATACCAGCCAGCCAAGTACTGGTCGGGCTCCTTGATCATCTCGAGGGAGAGGTTCTCAAACGTAGCCCCCATATAACGGATATGGTCGTATTCCTCGTCGGTGAGCCGTTTGCCTTCAAGTTCCTTCTTGCTGGCATCGAGCAGGAACTGTGCCTCATCGTGGATGTCATTGGTGAGGCTGTTGACCTCGTCGGTGAGCAGTCCGAATTGCTTCAGCACACCGCGGGTGTCCTCGAGCAGGGAGAGCGCCTTGGTCCAGAACGCCACATTGGGTTCCACATAACCCTTGACAATCGGGGCAGGCAGACTGCCGTCGCCACACTCCGCAGCCATCGGCTGTTTGGCATAGAGGATGGCATCGTGCTTCAGTTCGGCCCATGAGGCCAGCGTGGCGTTGAGGTTTTTCTTCGCCCACTGCGGGGTCTTCATGAAGCCCTGCACGCGGTTGTCGGAATTGGTGTTGAGGGCGTTGAGCGTATTGAGCCACTTGTTGGCGACGCAGGCTTTCCACTCGATGGTCGTCATCAACTTCTTCATCCTATTGAGGTTGGGCGTATACTGGTCCCATTTCTGCGCCTGTTTCAGTTCATCGATGAGGATGCGCTCAGCCGCCGAACTTCCCATGGCCGCCATCACGTCGAGACCCATCGGCACGTCACGCTTGGTGGACTCACTGTCATAGTCACACATCTCCTGCAGCACCTCAGCATCCGGCTGATAGCGCTGCGGCATGAAATTCACCTTGTTGTGCGAGCTCAACTCGAATTTCGGACGGATGCGGATTTGCTTGCTGGCCTGTTGATTGACAGCATCGATGAAAGTCTTCAAGGCCTTTTGGTCCTTCGTCAGACGTTCGGCGGTGACGTTCTGTCGCTGCATGATGTCACCCACCTGGATGATGGTGATGTTGTCGGCCGTTCCCATGAGGTAGGTGATGGGGTCGAACACGCTGTCGTAAGCCTTTTTGGCAGCAGCATCACTGCGGAGCACTTCTGCGATGAGGGCCGCACGGTGCATCTGATGAGGTTTGTCAGTGCCAAAGGGCACACTCTGCAACCACATCATACCGCGGAAATAGCGCTGGCACTTCTCGCTGCGTGTATAATGGCCACGTGGACGGAACAGCCCATAGGGGAAGGTCACATCGGTATATCCCAGGAAATCCGACATGCCATCCTTTGCATCGTGCGAGGCCTGGTATTCGTCGACAGCCATGGCAGCGTAGGTGGCCGGAACGGAAAGTTTCTTCTCGGTCAGGAGCTGGTAACCCACGGCGAAGAAGGTCGTGTTCCACTCGGCGGCGTCTTTCATGGCCTTGTCTTTTGCAGTCTTGGCCTTGTTTTCCATCGCATCGTGCATTTTCAAGCAGAGGGAGGCCATCACGTCGGCCAGTTTGCTCTCCTCCACCTTGCGCAGCACGGTGTCAAAATAAAGGTGGAAGAGTTGCAGGTAGAGGTCGGTGGTGATGAAGCTCGGGAACATGTGGTAGTCGTTGTTCTCATAGACCTGGAAAATCTGCTCATGATCCGCCTCGGCGATGCCGAAGCCATACTTGGCGAGGTGGTTTCTCATGGCCTCGGGGAATGGATTCAACTGGTAGGTGTTGATGACATTATCGAGGTTGGGCATACCAGAAGGTTTGAAGTTCTGTTTGCGCAACTGGTCCTCACGGGCTTTCAGCTTGTTGATGAAAGCCGTCTCCTGCGGGGTGTATTTCACGGGACCCATCTTCTCGGCGTTGCCCTCACGTTCCCATGCCAGAGAGTCATACCACGAGGTGGTATTGAAGACATAACGCAAGTCGCTGTTGGTGAAGAGATAGCCCTGTCGGGCAGCAAAGGCGTTGCGCAGGACCCTCAGTTCGGTGACAGAGAGTTGGGAAATGTCCATATTGGTGTCAATGCGCTTCAGCAAGGTCTCCACATTGATTTTCCCCTTTCCGGGAAGGGTAATCGGACGGTTGTCATCCTGTGCCCCGGCCGTCATGACAGCCACGAGCAGAAGCAACAAGGAAAAGAGTTTCTTCATAATGATTAAATTTTGGTGTTATCTATCACTGTTGAAAGCGGCCAGGGCCTCCTCACGCGACACGCCGGAAGCGAGGAAACGGAGGGCTCCCAGCCCGAATTTGCGCCATTCATGTTCAAGCACGGCATAACGCCCGTCGGTCGTCGATTGCAAGGTCACGACATGACCGTTGCGGAAACGGAAATCCTCCAGTATTCCACCGAGGCGGGATCCCATCCACAGGGCGCGGATCCGTCCATGGTGGTTTTTGAAGATGAAGAGACGCCGTGCCATGACGGGGTCAAAACGGGTGGTTTTCACCACACCGACGAGGACATCTTCGCTGCCGTCGCCATCGACGTCGCCGACGGCCATCTGATAGACCGGGAACGTCAGTCGCCAACGGTCGGTGCCTTTCTCCGTGGTGAGCAACAGGTAGGAGAGCGAGTCATTCACGGTCTCCAAGGAGTAGGTCTGTGCCCCTGCCAGCAACTGGCAGGTCAGCAGGCAGGCCGTCGCCATGGTTCTGACCCGCCAGCACCCGCGCACAAGGCACCCTGCCGTCATCCTGTCAGAGTTGGCTGGCGATGTCGCTTTCGAGGTCCTTGATCTGTCTCGGACCTTTCACCACGATGTTGTCGCGGCTCACGATATAGTCGATGGGCAGCGACTGAGCCTGGTAGAGGTAAGCCTGCGTGCCCGATCCGGCGGCGTCACGCACAGAGATCCACGGCAGTGCGGCGGTCTGGGTCTTCCAGAAATGGTCGTCCTCGTCAAGCGACACCTGATAGATCTCCAGTCCGCGGTCGTGGTATTTGTTGTAGAGTTCGCGCAGGGCCAGGATGCGTGCTGCACTGCCCTCTGCGCCGAAGATATGGAAATCGAGGAGCACCACCTTGCCTTTGAGGTCAGTCAGTCGGCGTGTGACGCCCTTGTTGTCGGTCAGTACGATATCGATGATGTCAGCCTCCTTCACCTTGTCAGCATCGATGGTGAGGCCTTCGCTCTCAGCCTGGACGATGCGTTTGGTCTTCATCGCCTCGATGGCTATGTTGTGGAGGTTCTCGCCACGCAGGGATTTGGGATAGAGGATATCCCAACTGGTGGCCACGGCCGAGAAGGGTTTGGAGTCGTCGATGTCGCGGCGCGGGTCAAAGATCATCATATAGGAGTTGCCCACGATGATGCCCTGGAAGAGGGCGAAATACGACGAGGCCTTCATCGGTTCCTTGTAGATGAAGTCGTTCATCACCTGTTGCTTATAGGCGTTGACCATGCTCAGCACACTGTCACCTACGGCCTTAGCGCTGAGGTCAGGGGCATAGACCACCTGACGTGCCCTGGCCTGCAACTGCTGTTGCATGATCGCGAGTTGTTTGATGGTGGCATTACTCTCTCCGCCCTCGATGGTATAGTCGGAGGCCATGGTGGGATAGGCGGCCTTGACAGTGATCGTCTCGACGGAATCGACAGCGAAATTGATGATCTGCTGTCCGATGCGCAGGCGGTAGAACTCAGGAGCTTCGGTGGGAGCAGCCTGGGAGAAAGCGAAGGAGCCGTCAGCAGCGAGCGTGGCGGAATCCACTTTCTGCGGACCGTCCAAGGCCATGTTCTCGAGGTAGAGAACAGAGTCCTGGGCATCGGTGATGTTACCCTCAATCTTGAACTGATTGCCTTGGCATGCGGTGATGCCAGCGGCTGCCAACAGCACTGTGGCTGCAGAGAGAATGCTAAAAAATTGACGTTTCATTTTATTGTAATCTATTTTCAGCGCAAAAATAACGAAAAGAAAGGAGATTATCAAAAAAAATATAGAAAATTTCCCAACCATGTTTCCCAACCAACCCAACATTATTTCCCAACCATCCCAATCGGGAAGTCCCAACCAACCCAACCATGTTTCCCAACCATCCCAACCCTTCCTTATCGTAAGGAAGGGCTTCGACCCTCCCTCCGTCCCCCACCCTCTCCAGGGTGGGGGCTCATGGACTTCGAAGAGATAACACAGCCTTAACTATCTTATCCCTCTCCCTCAGGAAGAGGTTAGTCACAGGGCGGGGACTCATGGACTTCGAAGAGATAACAAAGCCTTAGCTATCTTATCCCTCTCCCTCAGGGAGAGGTTAGGTGAGGGGCAGACTGGCCAGCAAGGACAAAAGCACTCAGACACAGGGTGGGGGCTCATGGACTTCGAAGAGATAACACTGAAGGTGGACTTCGAAGAGATAACAAGGGTACCTCAAAAAAAGCAGGCAGAGGTGTGCTCTGCCTGCTTTTTTGAATTGTCGTCATTTGGGGTTATTCTGCTTTCTCGTGTGAGAAGTAGATACCGTTGCTGAGCTGCGGAGTGCCCTTGTAGTCGGCACGCACACCGATGACACTCAGTTTGTCGCCAACGGCGAGGCCGAGAGCCCCAATGAGACCCTTGCGGGCGTCACCTGTGGCACCCCAACCGGGATAGCAGCCATAGACATAGACATCCTCCTTGCCATCAGTCAGGTAGAGGTTACCATACTGGTCGTTGGCAATCTCCTTGATGGTACCGCTGATGCGATAATACACATCAGCTTTGGCCTCCTTGGCGAGGAACTCTGACAGACTGACCTCAGTCACGGCAAACTTCAGATCCTCGAAGTTGCCCTCGACCATCTGCGGGCTGTCCTTGTAAGCGCCACGCTTGCCGACAACGGTCACCACG
This sequence comes from uncultured Prevotellaceae bacterium, assembly GCA_902776475.1. GTDB lineage: Bacteria > Bacteroidota > Bacteroidia > Bacteroidales > Bacteroidaceae > Prevotella. Next base: position 117,280 of record CACYQD010000005.1, read on the forward strand.
TCGCCCACCTTAGCGCCAGACTCGATGAAGCCCTCGGCACGATAGACGAGCATCTTGCCCGAATAGTCGGAGATATAGAAGCTCTTGCCCTGCTTGTCGCTGGCATAGAGTTCGGTGATCACACCCGTGATGCGGAACTGTGTGTCGCCCACCTCAGCAGCGAGGAAGTCAGCCACAGGCACCTCGAGGATGGCACCCAACTGATTGATGGTGGCCTGTGAGGTGTAGGTCTTCTTGCCATCGGTGGTCTTGAAGGTCACCGTGGTGCTGCGGTCGCCACCGGCGTTGGGAGCAGCGCGGAAGGTCACAGTAGGATTCCCACCCACTGTAGAAGAGACAACGCCGAGCCAGTTCTGTGCCTCTGTGGGAATCTCCACGGCCACGCCTGTACCCTTGCAGGTCATGTGAGCAACGATCTCACCACCCTCAAGAGGAAGCACGTCGGACTTGACACCGCCGACTGTGAGTGAGTCGCACTTGATGAGAGACTTCTCGATCTTGACGACCGTCACATTCACCAGTTCCACAGTACCGTTGTAAGTGGTCTTCGGACCCTCAACAGTGACCTGGTCGCCCACCTCGAGACCGAGGCTGAGGAAGTTCTTCTCAGCGCCCTTGGCATCGAGCGTGCCATAGATATACACCTCGCCGGTGCCATCGTTCAGATACCAGTTGCCGTACTGGGTGTTCACAATCTTGGTGACCACACCCGACACGCGGTAAGACTTGGAATCAGGACCAGCCAGCACCTCAGCACAAGTAGCGTTGGAGACGGTGGCGATGCCCTGGATGATATTGATGCGCTGGGTCTTGCCCTCGCAAGTGATGAGCACCTCAGCCGTGCGGCCTTCACCCTCTGCAGCAGAGAAAGTGATGGTGCCATTGCCAGAACCAGAAGTTGGGGTCACGGTCAGCCACTCAGGAATATCAGTGACAGTCCAACTGCCATTGGCCACGATATCGATGGAAGTGGAGCCACCATTGGTATTGAGGCTCACATACGACTGAGAGACACGGATCTCGTCGAGATACGTCGGGTCATTGTCGTCAGAGCAACCTGTAAACATAGCAGCGATGACTGCCACGAAGAACGGAAAGAAATATTTAAGTTTCATAATTGCTTGATTCTTTGTTCTTGACTCTTAATTGAAGATGTATCTAATACCGATAGAAGCGTACCAGCACTGGCCGACAGCATGGTTGGGAGACCATGTCTTGGTGGAGCCGCTGATGGCTTTAGGAGTAGAGAATGTGGCATAGCCGTCAGCGTCCACGCCCTCATATTTCAGGATGCGGGCCTCGGTGCCGATATCGGAGTTGAGGAACTTGGCGACACCCCAGCTGGAGTTGAAGAGGTTGAGCACGTTCTTGATATCCAGAGAGAGCTGCAGTTTGTGCGTGGTATTGCCGGCATTCACCTTGAAGTCGTGCTTGTAGGCGAAATCGATGCGGTGCACCCAAGGAGAATAGACGCTGTAAGGCTCAGCATACTCACCCTGATGATTCTTCAGGTAACCGTCCTTGTGGACGAAGTCCATGAAGCGCTGTGCGTCATCGTCGGAGACGAAGCGGAACTCCTTGTTGGCCACCTGTCCGTCGGTCGGGATATAGATGGCGTCGTAGTTGTAGCCGTCGCTGTTCATATCGTTGACCATCATGTAGGAGTAGTTGTAACCACCCTGCCAGGTCTCATAGATGAAGCTGTAGTGGTTGCCGCTCTTGTCGTGGATTGTGGCGTTGGCCACGAAACGGTTAGGAGTCACATACTGCGAGTTGTGCAGTTTGATGTTGTTGGGACCCTCCACGGTGGGAACATAGGTGAAGGCAGACTCAGCAGCCGAACCCGGCATACCCGTCACCTCTTTAGATACGGTGTGTGTATAGGCAGCCATGAGGTTCAACCACTCAAACGGCTGTGCGGTCAGGGTCACGTTGGCAGTCCATCCATAGCCCTTGCTGGTGTTCTCGAGGATGAAAGCCTTGGTGCCAGTGCGGAAACCAGCGGGGAAGATAGGACGGTTGTCAACACCGTTGAAGCGGGCGAAGCCACCAACGGAAGGAATAGCCCAGTCGGAGATGCAGTTGTCGTGGATCTTCTTGTTGAAGATACCCTCGATGGTAGCGGTGAAGGGGAAGTTGACCGGAATCTGGTAATCAATGGCCAGAGAGGTCTTCCATACCTGCGGCATCTTGAAGTTGGGATCAACAGCGGAGATGGATGAAGGCACGGTACCCATTTCAGGAGTCACGTGTGAGGGATAACCCAACGAGAAGAGCTTGTTCTGCAGGGCAGCGACAGTAGCCTGTCCGTTTTCGGTCACCAGACCGCCAGCAAACTGGTTCATATCGATGAAGCGGTTGCCGTTGGCATCAGTTGTGTAAGCACCGGAATAGTTCTCGAAGCCCTTGGTGGCAGAGTTGGACTTGCCGTCCCACACCTTGGTCTTGCCATTGAGCTGAGCCTGATACTGCACCAGACCGCCGTTGGTCGGCATGTTGGTGAAGAACACGAGAGGCAGACGGCCAGAGAAGAAGCCAGAACCGCCACGGAGTTTGAGGCTCTTGTCACCAAACACGTCGTAGGTGAAGCCCACGCGCGGAGAGAAGGTGATGCTGGTGTCGGGCCACTTGCCGGTGTCGATGTGACGACCGCTGTAGTCGAGGTCATAGATGGCCTTGTTGGTCATCAGGTCGGTGTTGTTGAAGAACAAGCCGTCGATACGCAGGCCGTAGGTCAGTTTTAAGTTTTCAGTCACGTTCCAGTCGTCCTGGCCGTAGATACCGGCACGGTTGAACTGCACGCGGGCGGCGGGTTTCGACTCACCGTCGTAGCCGTAGGTCAGACAGACGATCTCAGGAGCGGCACCGTTCATGAAATCATCCATGGTGTTGTAGCGGTAGTAACCCGTACCGTTACGCATATACTGGTTGTCGGCCATCTGATGCTCGAAAGTGATACCAGCCATGATCTTATGCTTGCCCATGTAATAGGTCACGTCGTCCTTGACGTTCCAGATGGTGTTGTGCACAGCGTTGTTCCAGGTGAAGAGCTCATAACCCAGAGCCATGTAGTTGTTGTCGCCACCATCGAGGATGTCGATGAACGGGAACTCTGAGGAGTTGGTACCGCGGACATCATCGAGTTTGGAGTATGTGGCCAGGAACTGGTTGGAGAGATTGTCCGTCAGGCGGCTGTTCAAGTCAATGGAGAAAGAGTGGACGAGGTTGTCCATCGAATACATTGAATTGGCAAATGACATGGAGTACTGTGACATACGGGCACCAGCCATACGAGTACCACCGTCCATGGAAGTAGCGTTGGGCGCATTCCAGATGGTGTTCTTCGTATAGTTGTAGCGCAGTGCGAGGTGATGCTTGTCGGTGACGTTCCAGTCCAAGCGGGCCAGCAACTTGTAGTTGCTCTCATCGGCGGGGAAGCTTGTCCAGCTGCCGGTGTTGTAGCCATACTTGTTCTTGACGAAGTTGGAGATGGTCTCCAGGTCAGCAAGTGTCGTGCGTGAGATGTTCTGAGCCACGTCAGCCACGCCGTTCTTTGAACCACGCCAAGGAGAAGAGATGGTCGGAGTCTTGATCATCTCACCGTTGACGAAGAAGAACAGTTTGTTTTTGATGATCGGTCCACCGAGTGACACGCCATAAGTGGTCTGGCGGTCTTTCTCACGGGCTGTGGGCAGAGACACCTTATCCACGACGTCGCCGCGGAGGTTCTCGTTGCGGTGGTAGATGTAGGCAGAACCACGGAAGGTGTTCGTACCCGACTTTGTGATGGCGTTGACGCCACCGCCGATGAAGTTGGTCTGGCGGACATCATACGGTGAGATCACCACCTGCAACTCCTCAATGGCATCGAGAGAGACAGGGTTGCCGCCACCAGGCAGTTTGTCTGAAAGACCGAAGTTATTGTTGAAGTTGGCACCGTCGATGGTGAAGTTAGCCGTACGGCCGTCAGCACCGACAAAGCTCATGCCATTGCCGCCATAGGGAGAGAGGCGGGTGACATCCGTGATGCTGCGGCTGACCGTGGGAAGATTGGTAATCTGCGCGTTGGTAATGTTGGTGGCAGCACCCGTCTTCTCAACGGAGAATTTGGAAGCCCTGCCCGAAACGATCACTTCCGTCAGTTCGTTGGCATCCTCAGAGAGTTCCACATTGACCTTGGAAGTCTCTGCGAGTTGGAGTGTGATGCCCTTCACGGTCACGCTCTGATAACCGATGTAGGAAACAGTCACTGAGTACGGACCGCCAGTACGCATACCCTGGATGTTGAAGAGTCCGTCGATGTTGGTCACTGCAGCGTAGCGTGTGCCCGAAGGCTCATGCACGGCCTGCACAGTGGCGCCAATCACCGTCTCGTCAGTACCTTTCATGGTCACTCGTCCACTCAGAGAGGAAGTCGTGACCTGAGCCATCATGCTGGTGACAGACATCAGCAGGATGGACATCAGCAAAAAGAATCTTTTCTGCATAGTTTAAGTAAAAATTAATTAAAAAAACAAGACATTTTCAATGTCCGATCTCAAATATGGATGCAAAATTAGGTAAAAATCCCAATATAATAGTTTTAAAAATGTTAAAAAGTATATTTTTCATGAGTATTCCTAAAAAACGCAAAATATCCTGGAAATATTCGTTTATTCGCTCAATAATGAGTAACTTTGCCCGATTTATTTTTTTGATGTACAAAAACCACAAGATTTTTTGATGAACGTAATTACGAAAACAGTATCATTGCCTGATGGAAGAACCATCAGCATTGAGACCGGGAAAGTGGCAAAGCAGGCCGACGGCAGCGTGATGCTCCGCATGGGCAACACCGTGTTATTAGCCACTGTTTGTGCCGCAAAAGATGCAGTTCCCGGAACAGACTTTATGCCTTTACAGGTCGATTACAGAGAGTTGTATGCCTCTGCAGGACGTTTTCCCGGAGGATTCACACGACGTGAGGGCAAGCCTGGAGACAACGAGATCCTGACCTCACGTCTCGTGGACCGTGTGCTCCGTCCCCTGTTCCCCTCCAACTACCACGCTGAGGTATATGTCAACGTGCTTCTGTTCTCCGCCGACGGAATCGACCAGCCTGACGCATTGGCCGGTTTTGCAGCATCTGCCGCACTGGCTTGCTCAGATATACCGTTTGAGTGCCCCATCTCCGAGGTGCGTGTCGCCCGTATCAACGGCGAATATGTCATCAACCCGACCTTCGCACAGATGAAGGAAGCCGACATGGACATCATGGTGGGCGCCTCAGCCGACAACATCATGATGGTGGAAGGTGAGATGAAGGAAGTGAGCGAGCAGGACCTGCTCGGCGCACTGAAAGCCGCCATGGATGCCATCCGCCCGATGTGTCTCCTGCAGACCGAGCTCTCGAAGGAGCTGGGCAAGGATGTGAAGCGCGAGTACGACCATGAGGTGAACGACGAGGAACTGCGTGAGCAGATGAACAAGGAGCTCTACCAGCCCGCCTACGACGTGACCAAACAGGCTTTGGAGAAGCACGCCCGTGCAGAAGCCTTCGACAAGATCCTCGCTGACTTCAAGGAAGCTTACGCCGCTGCCCACAGCGACCTCGACGAGGACGCCCTTCAGGAGAAGTATGACATGATGGACCGCTACTACCACGACGTGATGCGTGACGCCATGCGCCGCTGCATCCTCGACGAGGGCATCCGTCTCGATGGCCGTAAGACCACCGACATCCGTCCCATCTGGTGCGAGGTATCCCCGCTGCCCATTCCCCATGGAAGCTCAATCTTCACCCGTGGTGAGACACAGTCGCTCACGACCTGCACACTGGGCACCAAGCTTGATGAGAAACTCGTTGACGACGTGCTGGAACGCAGCTACATGCGTTTCCTGCTTCACTATAACTTCCCGCCGTTCTGCACCGGTGAGGCCAAGGCTCAGCGCTCTGTAGGCCGCCGCGAGATCGGTCACGGCCACCTGGCATGGCGTGCCCTGAAGGGTCAGATCCCCGAGGACTTCCCCTACACCGTGCGCCTGGTGAGTGAGATTCTGGAGAGCAACGGTTCATCGTCGATGGCCACCGTATGTGCCGGAACACTGGCACTGATGGACGCCGGCGTGCCGATGAAGAAGCCTGTGAGCGGCATCGCCATGGGTCTGATCAAGAATCCCGGTGAAGACAAGTACGCCGTGCTCAGCGACATCCTCGGCGACGAGGACCACCTGGGCGACATGGACTTCAAGACCACAGGTACGAAGGACGGTCTGACCGCCACTCAGATGGACATCAAGTGCGACGGTCTGAGCTTCGACATCCTGGAGAAAGCCCTCATGCAGGCCAAGGCCGGCCGCGAGCACATCCTCGGCAAGTTGACCGAGACCATCGCCGAGCCACGTCCCGACCTCAAGCCCCATGTGCCCCGCATCGTGGCCTTCGACATTCCAAAGGAGTTCATCGGTGCCGTCATTGGCCCGGGCGGAAAGATTATCCAGCAGATGCAGGAGGACACCGGTGCCACCATCACCATCGACGAGATCGAAGGCGTGGGCAAGGTGCAGGTGAGTGCTCCCGACAAGAGCAGCATTGATGCCGCCATTGCCAAGATCAAGGCTATCGTGGCCATTCCCGAGGTCGGTGAGGTCTATGAGGGAACCGTGCGCTCCATCATGCCTTACGGATGCTTCGTGGAGATCATGCCCGGCAAGGATGGTCTGCTCCACATCTCGGAAATCGAGTGGAAGCGCCTGGAGACTGTCGAGGACGCCGGCATCAAGGAAGGTGACAAGATCAAGGTGAAGCTCATGGAGATTGACCCGAAGACCGGCAAGTATAAGCTCTCACACCGCGTGCTGGAGCCCAAACCAGAGGGTTATGCAGAGCGTGAGCGCCGTCCGCGTCCCGAGCGCAGCGACCGTCAGGGCCGTCAAGGCAATGACCGCCAGGGCCGTCAGGGCGGCGACCGCAACAACCGCCCAGGCAATGACCGTCAGGGAAACAATCATCACCAGCCACGCCGCAACGATCATCACGATCCGATGGCCGAGCGTGAGCCGAAAGACTTCAACGACAGTCTTGATCACGATGACTTCTAAGCTGACTTCTAAGCAAGCTTGCAAATAATCAAAAATCCCGCCGAATTCGGTGGGATTTTTTTTGACTTTAAGGACTTTAAGGTCCTTAGGGTCCTTAAGGACTTTAAGGACTTTAGGGACTTTAGAGACCTTAAAGACCTTATCGCTTTACGTCGATGACTTGGCCGCTGTAGTGCGAGACAAGCGTGTTGATGGTGGCGATACCCACATACTTGGGGTCGAGCAGGGAGCCCTCTGGCTCTACGCCAAAGCTGTTGAGGCGCATCGGGGTCTTGGTACGTTCCGGGTTGATGCAGTTGACACGCACATCGAAGCCGAACCACTCTTCGCTGAGGGCCTGTACCAGATTGACGATGGCCGATTTCGTGGAGGAATAAATGCTGTAGAGCTTACGGCCCCTCGTATAACTACTGCTGGTATAGAACACCAGCGAGCCCTTTGTCTCACGCAGGTAAGGCAATGACTCCTTCGCCACCGTCACCACACCCATGTAATTGACGTGGATGCTGTTGACAATCTCCTCATAGGAGATGTCGGCGAGGGCTTTCTTGACCAGGATGCCCGGCGTGCAGACCACATAGTCGATGTGGCCGTTGCGCTCTCTGACCTCACGCAGTACCCTGCGCACCTGGTTGACATTGGTCACATCGACATCGTTCTGCGAACGGCTGTAGGAATAGACCACGGCTCCCAGTTCACGGCCGAGTTTCACCGTCTCCTCGCCGATGCCCATGCTGCCGCCGAAGACCACCATCACCTTGTTGGGCATGGTCTGCCGAGCTGCCTCCATCACCTCCTTGGTGTCGGACACGCTGCGGAGCTGGTAGAGCTTGTCGAGCAGGAAAAGGTCCTCCATGTAAGTCACCTTCATGTTGAACGTCTCGCCTTTGACCACATAGACCGGTTCGTCGGGCAGGTATCGGCGCACCACTCCACAGTCGTCGGTCGTGGTGAAATTGGGGTCCTGCATAGCCCGCTGGTAGGCCTCATGGATCACGCTGCGGCGGAAGCACTGCGGGGTCTGGCCATTGCGCAGTTCACTACGGGAGGGGATGGAACTGATGCAGTTGCGCTCATCAATCCGGACAATGGTATCGGTGGTGGGAGTGGCCACGTCGATGGCACGGTAGGTTTTGAGAGCCTCGATGCAGTCGCGGATGATGCGGGCATTGACCAGCGGCCGCACGGCATCATGGAAGATGAGGTTGTCGTCGTCGCACTCGTAGGCGGCGATGGCCGAGAGGCTGGAGTGGAAGCGCTCCTTGCCACCCATCAGGATTTTCCTTACTTTCCTGTACTGGTTATCGACCAGGAGTTGTTCGACATCCATGACATATTCCTCCTTGCTGACCACGCAGATCTCATCAATGAGGTCACAGTCCTCAAAGACATCGATTGTATGTTCGAGGATGGTTTTGCCGGCCACCTTCAAAAACTGCTTGGGCTGCGAGCCACCGAGACTGGAACCGCTGCCACCGGCCAAAATCACTGCTATATTCATATATTATAAAACAAGGTGTATGATGGTTTCAAAAAAACAAGATCAGTTATGATTTCCAACAATAGACGTGGCGGCTATGTTTGGCATGACGTTGCTCCTCGGGAGGCAACTGCATATAGTCGCCGAAGAGCCGGCGGAGGAAGTCGTCGTAGCCGCTCATGATCCTGAACGTATGTCCCTCGAACTCACCCTCGATGGTCGAGGAGAAGTCCTCTTGGGGGAAATGCTCCTTTTTCGGATAGAGCGTATAGTAGTTGGTGAGGTGCGTGGGCCGTTCCACGGGAGATGTGCTGATGCGCTCCATCTCCGCAATGAGTTGTGCGCAACTCTTGCGGGTAGCCCTCACCCGGTGCCACAGGATATAGAGTTTTTCTTTCAGCGTCTTCTCCCGCTTCAGCGGCACATAGGTCATGCGCTTGATGTCGAGGAGATGCTTGACCTTCTTAAGTTGCAGGTGACGTTGGAAGTAGGTATCGAAGTCCTCATCCGCCGCATCCACTGGAAAGATGTCGATCCAGACCCCCGAGTCACTCTCAAAACAAGGAGAATAAGGGATGACGAGCGTATCGCGCATCTCACAAAGCCGGGCATAAGGGATACGGGTGTTGTGACGTTTGGGTGCGAAGAGCTTGAACTCCTCCGTGTCCTCGAAGAGGTCACAGAAACGTTCGTAATCAGGCCGCCTCATCAGGATGTCGATGTCATCGTCCCAGGGGACGAATCCCTTGTGGCGAATCACCCCCACAAGCGTTCCGCCCGTCAACGTATAAGTGATGCCGTGTTGCTGACAGAAGTCATGCAGTCTCAAAACGATTCTGAGACAAACCTGCTGGATGTCATGCAAAGTCATCTCTCTCTTATCCGACGGAATTTCCATGCTTTTCAAGTCATTGGTTCACATTGGTTTCCATCCTTCCCAAGTCACTTCCTCACGCTGACCACCTGGCCGTTATTGGGCGAGACCAGCGTATTGACCGCTGCCACCGCCACCTCACGGGAAGCCAGCAGTGACCCCTCGCGCTCGATGCCGAAATTGCGCAACCGCATCGGGGTCTTCGTGGCATCAGGACAAATGCAGTTGACACGCACATTGGTGTCCACCCACTCCTCGCTCAGAGCCTGCACGAGGTTGACGATGGCCGCCTTGGTCGAGGAATAGATGCTGTAGAGCATCCTGCCTCGCGTGTAGATGCCACTGGTGAAGAACAAGAGCGAGCCGCAACTCTCGCGGAGGTACTCATACGACTCCTTCGCCACCACGACAGCCCCCAGATAATTGGTATTGACGCTGTCGGAGATGGCTGAGTAAGACATGGCCGACAATGGTTCGCGGAGCAATTCCCCGGGTGTGCACACCACATAGTCGATGCGGCCCTCCCTTTCATGGATCTCGCGCAGACATTCGCCCACCTTCTCCATGTCGGCAATATCAACCCCGTTTTCCTGACGGCTCATGGAATAGACCACAGCACCCAGTTCACGGCCCAGCCTGACCATACTGCCGCCGATGCCCTCGCTCCCGCCGAAGACCACCATCACCTTGCCCGGCATCTCCCTGATAGTGCGGATTAGGACCTCTTTGCTGCCCGCAATACTCTTCAGTTGATAGAGCTTGTCGAGCAGAAAGAGATCCTCCGCGTAAGTGACCTTCATGTTAAACATTTCTCCCTCAACGATATACACCGGCTCGTCAGGCAGATAACGACGCACGACGCCGCAATCGTCGGTCGTAACGAAAGCAGGGTCTTTGAGTGCGATGTCATAAGCCCGCCGTATCACGCCGCGCCTGAAGCACTGCGGAGTCTGGCCGTTGCGAAGATAATTTCTTGGGGGTATGCTGACGATACAGTCGTTCTTATCGACCTGGATGATGGTGTCGGTGGTGCGTGTCGCCACATCGACTGCATGATAGGTCTGCAAAGCCTTGATGCAATCATCGATGATGCGATGGTTGACCAAAGGCCGCACGGCATCATGGAAAAGCAGGTTGTCGTCATCGTTGGGATAGGCGTTGATGGCCGACAGGCTGGAGTCATAACGCTCCTTGCCGCCCGGCAACACCTTCCTCACTTTCTGATAACGGTTGGCCCTGACGATTTCCTCTACGTCGGAGATATAATCCGGACGGCTGACAATGGCGATCTCGTCGATCAGATCGTGGCTTTCAAACACATCGATGGTATGCTCGATGATTTTCTTGCCAGCCACTTTCATGAACTGTTTCGGCACACCGCCGCCAAGCCGGGAGCCACTTCCTCCAGCGAGTATTACAGCTATGTTCATCCTCAATTAAGTCTATAATTTCCAATCTGATCTTTGTCTGTCCGACAAAGACCATGCAAATTTAGGAAAAAAAATGATATGAATCAAATTTAATCGCCGAAATATCGAAAGATTTGTGTATTTTTGCATCAAACATCCCACATCATGAAAAGAAATTGCTTTTACATCATGCTGGCCTTGTTGGCCTGCAGCCTTCAGGCAACGGGACAGAACCTGATTCCCGCCAATGACAAAGCCATCACCTACACAGGCCGCACCGTAACACAAAACGACGGTTCGGTGAGTTACGACTGGACTGGAGTATATTTCCAGACCGACTTCACCGGCGGCTATTTCGCCATCGACGTGTCGGAAGACGGCATTTCCTGGCACAACCTCTACATCGACGGGGTATGGCAGCGTAAAATCAAGATCACCGGCACCACACCACAGCGCCTCGTACTGGCACAAAAGCTGTCGAAAGGCACCCACCGCCTGCGGTTGCAGAAATGCACCGAGGGAGAGTACGGGCGCACCACCATACACCGCATCATCCTGGCCAAGGGAGGGACACTGGCACCTGTGGCGCGCAAGGAGCGCATGATTGAAATCTTCGGCGACTCCTACACCTGCGGCTATGGCACGGAGAGCGCCAAGGCCAACGACCGATTCTCCATCGACACCGAGAACTGCGACAAGGCCTACGGCTGCATCATCGCCCGCTATTTCGACACCGACTATGCCCTCACCGCCCATTCTGGTTTCGGCATGGTGCGCAACTGGGGCGACCAAAAACAAATCTCGGATGACAACCTGTCAAACCGCTATACCCAGATCTATGACCAGCACGGCAAAGAGGCGTATGACTTCAACCTCTACACCCCCCAACTGGTGCTCATCAACCTCGGCACCAACGACTTCTCGCCCGTGGCCATCCCCACCGACGAGCAATATGTGGGCGCCTACCTAAAAATGATTGATACCATCAGAAACAAATACCCCGGCGTGAAAATCCTCTGCGTCACCCCGCACTCCGCCAACCGCTACCTGCAGGCCAGTCTCGCCCTGCTGCGGGAACGCACACTCGGGATGAGCGATGTCTTCATGGCCAACTCGCTGGCAGGCATGGTGACCGAGGAGCGTGACATGGGAGCCGACTGGCACCCCAACTATCAGGGACAGCGCAAGATCGCCATGTCGCTCATTCCGCAAATCTCCGCCATCATGGGTTGGGAACTGACCTCAGAAATCGTGAGATAAACCATCCAAGACCACCTCATGACATTCAGACCTACCCATAGGGCCCTTCTCCTCATACTCCTGGCGACACTGGCCCTCCATGCAGCAGCCGGGGACGAAGACAGGAAACCGGCAAGAGCCATGAACTACTACCCCGACCACGGCGAGATCGTCTGCGTCAACGGCACCAACCGCTACACCCGTGCCCTCTACGGATCGCACACCCGGATGCGCCTGGAGACCAGCGACCGTCCCGTCTTCGCCACCTATGACCGCGACAACAGCCTCAACATCACCTTCCTCATCGAGCACGAGGGAAGGCTGCAGCCCCTTGACTCCACCACCTTCTGCGAAGCCAGATACCAAGGTGGCCGAAGAAGCTATACCCTGGGAGATGACCGTTGGCAACAAGGACAGACGCACATCACCACCCTGGCCACCTACACCGACGAGGGCGCCATCTGGCGGTTTCACACCGAGGGATTCTCCCAAAGTCCTGTCTTCCATGCCATCGTCAGGAAAGTGGCCAAGACGAAAATGACCCGCGACGGCGACTATGGCCTGGAACCCCGGAGCAGTTTTGAAGCCGTCGGCCAACCCCTGCAGACCCTCACCTGGGTCAACGACAGCGACACGTATGTCACCCTCACCGCCGACCGCATCCTCATGATCGACACCCTCGGTCAACAACACTTTGACGCAGAGGAAGAAATCCGGCAAGGCATCATCTCACGCCTTGAGATACAGACCCCAGACCCCTACATCAACACCTTAGGCGCCAGTCTCGCCGCAGCTGCCGACGGACTCTGGGACGGCGAGACCTGGTTGCATGGCTGCGTGGGATGGCGCACCCCCCTGGCCGGCTGGCGGGCCGGTTACGTGGGCGATGTCCTGGGATGGGACGACCGCGCACGTTCCCATTTCGACGCCTACGCCAAGAGCATGGTGACCCAGGTGCCGCCCCAATACCCCCACCCCAACCAAGACCCCAAGAACAACCTCGCGAGGGCTGAGGAGAAATGGGGCACGCAGATGTACAGCAACGGTTACATCTGCAAACTCCCCGGCAACAGCGACAAGATGAGCCACTACGACATGAACCTCAACTACATCGATGAGTTGATGTGGCACTTCTGCTACCACGCCGACAAAGCCTATATGAGGAAGATGTGGCCCGTCATCAAACTCCACCTGGAATGGGAGAAGCGCAACTTCGACCCCGACGGCGACCATCTCTATGACGCCTACTGCTGCATCTGGGCCAGCGACGCCCTCTACTACAACGGCGGAGCGGTGACCCACTCCTCAGCCTACAACTACAGGGGCAACCTGCTCGCCGCACGCATCGCAGCACTCATCGGCGAAGACCCCACCCCCTACGAACAGGAGGCACAGGCCATCCTGAGAGCCATGAACCACCGCCTGTGGCTGAAAAAAGAGGGCCACTGGGCTGAATTCCAAGACCTTATGGGACAAAAAAGGGTGCACAGCAGTGCAGCCCTCTGGTCTATCTACACCCCCATCGACTGCGGCGCCTGCACCACCGACCAGGCCTGGCAGGCCACGCTCTACGCCGACCACCACTTCCCCCATATCCCCGTGGAGGTGAAAGACGGCGGACAGATGGTGGCCGACGACAGCGGAAGACTTTTCACCCTCAGCACCACCGACTGGTTGCCCTATGACTGGAGCACCAACAATGTGGCCCATGAAGAGGTGATGAACATGGCCTTGGCCTACTTCATCGCAGGAAGGCGCAACGAAGGCTTCAGACTGTTGAAAAGCGACGTGCTCGACGGCATGTTCCTCGGCGCATGTCCCGGAAACTTCGGCCAGATCAGTTATTACGACAAAGCCCGCAGCGAGGCCTACCGAGACTTCGGCGACAACATCGGCATCTCGTCACGGGCCATCGTCAACGGCCTCTTCGGCATCCGTCCCGACGCCCTCAACGGACAATGCGTCATCCAATACACCCTACCCGACGAGTGGGACGAGGCCTCCATCTCCACCCCCTACCTGAGTTACACGTTCAGGCGGCAAGGCAGCAGACTGACCTATGACATCACACAGCACTTCGCCCAACCCCTGCGCATCATCCTGCGCGTGGGAACCGGTGACGGACAATTCGTAGAGTTTCACGGAACGGAAAGCACCCACCAGACCCTCTCCGCCGACATGAGCCAGTGGGACATCCAACAAGAGCCCAGCAGCGACCAGACAAGTCTCTCACCACAGGACCTCATCGACATCGACACAGCCGGACTCGCCGACTTCATCGAAGGCACCAAACAAAGGCCCATCGACCTGAGCAAACTCTTCAACGCCAATGTCGATGACATCTTCAAAAACGAATACCTCACACCACGTCCGCCCTACACCACACTCCAACTGCCCAAACAAGGCATCGGACAGTGGTGCCTGCCCCACCGCACCGCCCACATCGAGGATGACGGACTGCGCGCCAAGTCAGTGAAAGGACTGTTTGACACAGGTATCGGCGTGACCTTCCTCACACCCGCCGAGGGACACAACATCATCTATACCTCGCTGTGGGACAACTACCCCGAGAGCGTGACCATCCCTCTCAAGGGAAAAGCCTCCTATGCCTGTCTGATGCTCGCCGGAAGCACCAACAACATGCAGAGCCGCATCGACAATGGCATCATCACCGTGGAATACAGCGACGGAACAGCAGACACCCTGCATCTGGAGAACCCCGTCAACTGGTGTCCCATCGAACAGGACTACTATCTCGACGGACTAGCATTCAGCGCCGCCTCCCTGCGGCCCTACAGGGTGCACCTGGGCAGCGGAAAGGTATCACGTCACATCAGCGAGGTGGCCAGAACCGGAGCATTTGAGAACTCCGTCCCAGGCAACCCCGACAGTGCCGAACCGAGGCTGATCGACTGTGGAGCCGCCCAACTCCTCAAAATGCCCCTTCGTCCCAAGAAACGCCTGCGGCGACTGACCCTGCGCACCCTCTCCTGCGATGTTGTCATCGGTCTGATGGCCGTCACGCTGACCAACTGAGCCACCGCCGTCCATGGAAAGGCTCCATCCCCTCTACACAGATATCGCACGTCCCATGCGGCTCAACAACCCCATGGGCTACGTGCCCCATCCGCTCTGCCAACAGGCAGCGGCGGCGGTGCAACGCTATATCGCGACGAAAGATGAGTGGCAGGAAGAACTCAGCAGGGGGAAGATGTTTGGTGTACTCGTGGTGGAGGACGAGCGACGGCAATTGGGATTCCTCGCCGCCTACTCCGGTTTGCTGGCCGAGCGCAACGACTGGTCCTATTTTGTGCCCGCCGTCTTTGATTTCCAACAGGAAGACGGGTATTTCAAGCAAGAAGAGGCCAAGATCAGTGCCATCAACCGCCAAGTGGAGGATCTCGAACATCAGCCAGAACTCCTCCATGCCCGGGAGCGGCTCACCCGTCTCCGCAAGGACATGGAACAAGAAATCACCTCCTGGAAAACCAAGATGGAACAAGCCAAGCGGCAGCGAGACGAGCGGAGGCAAGGCCCTTCGTGCCAGGAAGAAGAACTGATCAGGGAAAGCCAATGGATGAAAGCCGAACTCAAGAGGAAGCGGCAGCACCACCAGCAGGCCATCGCCGCCCAAGAGGCGGCCGTGAATGGCCTCGAAGAAAAAATCAAACGCCTTCGCACCCAGAGGAAAGAGATGTCGGATGCCCTCCAGCGATGGTTGTTTGAGCACTTCATGATGCGCAATGCCCTCGGACAATCCCAGAACCTGCTCCAGATCTTCGAGGGCACCTCCACCCCCACCCCACCCTCCGGCAGCGGTGAATGCTGTGCGCCAAAACTCTTTCAGTATGCCTTCTCCCACCATCTCCGCCCCATCAGCATCGCTGAGTTCTGGTGGGGACAATCCCCTGTAGGAGAAATCCGCGAGCACCTGCATTTCTATCCCGCCTGCAGGGGGAAATGCCTGCCCATCCTCCAGTATATGCTGCAAGGACTGGACATCGAAGAAAACCATCATGAAAAACCTTCACAAAAAGAGCCCGAAATCGAGTATGAAGACGAATGGCTGATGGTGGTCCGCAAACCAGAGGGAGTACTGTCTGTTCCCGGCAAGGTCGGCGAAGCCTCGGTCTGGTCATTTGTCAGAAGCCATTGTCCTGAGGCGACAGGTCCACTCATCGTCCACCGCCTCGACATGGCCACTTCCGGACTCCTCGTCATCGCCAAGGAGTCCTCTGTGCACAAAAACCTGCAAGAGCAATTCAAGAACCGGGAAATCCAGAAAACCTACGTCGCCCTGTTGGAGAGAGAGGTTGACCCCACCTTCCCGCCATGCGGACGAATCCACCTGCCACTCAGCGCCATGCCAACCGACCGTCCGCGACAAAAAGTGGATTTCGAACATGGCCGGCAAGCCGTGACGGACTATACGTTCATCACCCCTGACCGCATCCAGCTGCATCCCCTGACAGGGCGCACACACCAACTCCGCGTGCACTGCGCCCATCCCAAAGGCATCGGCATCCCCATCAAGGGCGACACCCTGTATGGCACACCAGCCGACCGGCTCTACCTCCACGCCGAGACCCTTCGTTTCCGGCATCCCGTCACACAGGAAATGATGGCCTTCACCTGGAAGGCAGAGTTCTGAGAAGACCCCTGAAAAATCAGGAAGAAAAAGGCCCTTCTCAAAGGGGAGAAAGGCCAATCTCAGAGTGTAGAAAAATCATCCTCAAAGAATGCCGAGATAATTCTCAACAGGGATACCCCTGTTCTTATCATCGTTATCCTTGTTGTGCGCAATCAAAGTCGCTACGGCATCCATCGCCAAGCGCGTGCTGCGCACCAAGGTCTCACCCATGAGCAGGTGGCCGATGAGCACTGCGGAGAAGATATCGCCAGTGCCGGGGAAATGCACGGGAATCTCCGTGTAATCCAACTTGAACAGTTCTCCATCAAAGTGATTGACGCCCACCACACAATGCACGCCATCCACCAACATGCTGGTGATGATCACCGACTTCGCCCCCACCTCCTGGAGTTGGCGGAGCATCCGATGCGCCTCTTCCAGCGTCACGCCCTCCTCTCGGTAAGGCGTCCCCGTCAGGAAACAAGCCTCCGTGTAGTTGGGGTATGTGAGGTGAGCCACCGACAACATCTCGAGCATGGAACGGATGGTGGCCGGTGTCACTCCATTGTAGAGTTTGCCTTCATCGCCCATGATGGGATCCACGAAAATCGTCGTCCCGTTGGCAGCCTGTTCCATGCAATATTCCGACACAATGCGCGCCTGCCGCTCAGAGGCGATGAACCCCGTGGCGATGGCATCGAAACGGAAGCCCAGTTGCTTCCAGACCGGGAAGACCCCCTTGATATAATCCGTCGTGTCGAGAATATTAAACTTGCCATAGTCCAAAGTATTGGAAACCAATGCCGTAGGAAGATTATACACTGGCAGTCCGAAATATGACAGGATGGGCAACATGGCTGCGGTGGCCACCTTTCCATAGCCAGCGATATCATTGATGAGAAGGATCTGCTTGTCCATTTTCCGGATGGCATTGTCTTTCTCGAGTCCCAGAACCACCCGTTCCACAATAGCAGGGAAATAGCGCATCTCCAACTCATGTTCCTTGGCGGCGATGTCATCCACCGAGTCCTCGGGAGAGAGAGCCACCGCATACTGCGCGATGATCTCACCTCCGTCGCATACCGGAGAGACATAATGGACGGTGATGCCCGTCTGCGTGTCGCCAGCAGCCTTCACGGCCTCATGCACATGGTGGCCCCACATGCCCTTCCCTCCATGACGGGGCAAGAGTGCGGGATGGATATTGATGATGCGCTGCGGGAAGAGGTTGATGAGATATTCGGGAACCATCGGCAGGAATCCAGCCAAGACAATCAGGTTGACGCCGTATTTCTCCAGCAGAGGGGTCATGACACCAGGGTCGTTGAGCTGCGCACGGGGAACGACGGCGGTATCCACGCCCAGGCGCTCTGCCCGTGTCAGGGCGAACGCATCCGCACGGTTGCTGACCACCAGGACCACATTGGCCCGGTCATGGTTTTGAAAATACTTGATGAGGTTCTCACAATTGCTGCCGTTACCCGACACGAAAATAGCGATGTTGGTCATTTGCAATAAAAATATAAAATTGGAGGTGGCCGCTGCAAAAAAACGCACTCCATTGATAGTTACACCCAGTCTATTCAATCTATCGTTCAAAGACCGGTTTGGCCACGGACTGCAAAATTAACACATTAAATAACATAAATCAAATATTCAGGCAAAAAAATAAAAAAGTGAGATAAACATGCCGTGCATAAGTCCTTTTTTTAGTAACTTTGCATCCTCAAAAACATCAACAAGAGCATCCTCTAAAAATTTATACTGGACATGGTTGACAACAAAACGATAAAAACCGCACTGATTTCCGTCTTCCACAAAGACGGTCTTGAGGAATTGCTGGCAGCACTTCATGCCGGCGGAGTCAAGTTTCTCTCCACCGGAGGAACACAGAAGTTCATCGAGTCTCTGGGCTATGAATGCCAGACCGTTGAGAGTCTGACCTCCTATCCCTCCATCCTGGGAGGCCGTGTGAAGACCCTTCACCCCAAAGTATTCGGAGGCATCCTCGCACGCCGCGACAACGAAGGTGACCAGGAGCAGATGAAGACTTACGACATCCCCGAGATTGACCTCGTCGTCGTAGATCTCTATCCCTTCGAGGACACCGTGGCAAGCGGTGCCGGCGAGCAAGATATCATCGAGAAGATCGATATCGGCGGCATCTCCCTCATCAGGGCTGCTGCCAAGAACTTCAAAGACGTGGTCATCGTGCCCAGCAAGGCTGAATACGGCATCCTGACCAGCATCCTTCGTGAGAAAGGTGCACAGACCTGTCTGGCCGACCGCCGCATGTTTGCCGAGCGCGCTTTTGGCGTCAGCAGCCACTACGACACCGCCATCCACAACTGGTTTGCCGGCAAATAATCATTCCGGGCCGATGAGCCCCAAGATGTCACCAGGACACCTGTCCGCATCCAATTCGTTTAAAACTTAGAAAAATGGGATTTTTTTCATTCACTCGTGAAATAGCAATGGACCTTGGCACGGCCAACACCATCATCATCAGCGATGACAAGATCGTGGTGGACGAGCCTTCGGTCGTGGCTCTCGACAAGCGCACCGACAAGATGCTGGCTGTGGGCGAGAAAGCCAAACTGATGTATGAGAAGACACACGACAACATACGCACCGTGCGCCCCCTGCGCGATGGTGTGATCGCTGATTTCTCGGCCTGTGAGCAGATGATGAGAGGACTGATCAAGATGGTGCATACCGGAAGCCGCTTCTTCTCACCCTCCCTGCGCATGGTCATCGGCGTTCCCTCGGGATCGACAGAGGTGGAGCTCCGCGCCGTGCGCGACTCCGCCGAACATGCCGACGGACGCGACGTCTACCTGATTTTTGAGCCGATGGCTGCCGCCATCGGCATCGGCATCGACGTGGAAGCACCAGAAGGCAACATGATTGTCGACATCGGCGGCGGAAGCACCGAGATCGCAGTCATCTCCCTCGGAGGCATTGTCTCCAACAACTCCATCCGCATTGCCGGCGACGATCTCACCGCCGACATCCAGGACTACATGAGCCGCCAGCACAACCTCAAGGTGGGCGAGCGCATGGCAGAGCGTATCAAGATCCATGTGGGATCCGCCCTCACCGATCTGGGTGACGAAGCCCCGGAGGACTACATCGTGCACGGTCCCAACCGCATCACCGCCCTTCCTATGGAAGTGCCCGTCTGCTATCAGGAGATCGCCCACTGCCTCGACAAGACGGTGGCCAAGATCGAGAATGCCGTGCTCTCCGCTCTGGAGAAGACCCCGCCGGAGTTGTATGCCGACATCGTTCACAACGGCATCTACCTCACCGGTGGCGGTGCCCTGCTGCGCGGTCTCGACAAGCGCCTGCACGACAAGATCCAGATACCTTTCCACATCGCCGAAGACCCGTTGCACAGCGTGGCCAAGGGAGCTGGTGTGGCTCTGAAGAATGTTGACCGTTACTCCTTCCTGATGAGATAAGACAAGGGCCATGCGCAATCTCATTGAGTTTCTCAAGAAATACAACTATTGGTTTGTATTCGTGATACTCGAGGTAGTGAGCCTTGTGCTGCTGTTCCAATACAACAGTTACCACGGAAGCGTATGGTTCTCCTCCGCCAACTATCTGGCGGGGCTCACCCACGAGGCGGACTCCAAGTTTTACTCCTTCGTGGGACAGGGAGCCGTCAATGAGCAACTTACCGAGCGCAACCTCATGCTGGAGCGCGAGGTGGCCCTGCTCAGAGAACAGCTCACCGATGAGCGGCGCAAGCACGACTCCACGTATGTGAACAGGGGACAGATGCCCCTGCTCAGCCAATATAAACTGATCAAAGCCAAGGTCATCGGCAACTCCATCGACAAGGCCGACAACTTCATCACCATCGACAAAGGCATGTATGACGGGGTGCATCCCGACATGGGCGTGGCCTGCGGCAATGGTGTGGTGGGTGTGGTCTATATGGCCTCCGGCCGCTATGCCGTGGTGATTCCCGTACTCAGCACCCACTCCAACATCAGCTGCGCCATACAAGGACGCGGCTATTTCGGTTATCTCCACTGGGAAGGAGGAAGGTCGGACATCGCCTACGTGGATGACATCCCCAGGCACGCCAAGTTTGAGAAAGGCGACACCATCGTGACCAGCGGCTACTCCTCGATGTTCCCTCCGGGGATCATGGTGGGCAAGGTGATCGAGGAGCACGACTCCGAAGACGGCCTCTCCTACCGGCTTGAGATCAAATTGTCCACAGACTTCGGCAATCTCCATGACGTCTGCGTGATTGACGACGCTGCCGTGACGGAGCGCCTCAACCTCCTGCGCCAGGCCACAGACTCCATCAAACCGAACAGAAATCTATAGGATCATGAATCACGACCTGTTTCGACTACCGCTGCTCTTCATCATCCTGTGCGCTGTGCAGGTATTTGTGCTCAACCATTGCCAACTCTTTGGCTGTGCAATGCCCATGCTGTATGTCTATTTCGTGATCTCCATGAAGAAAGGCATGGCCAAATGGGCGATGATGGTATGGGCTTTTGCCCTCGGGCTCCTGCTCGACACCTTCTCCAACACCCCCGGCGTGACAGCGGCCACCATGACTCTGGCCGCCATGGTCCAGCCCTATCTGCTCGACCTCTTCATCACCAGGGAAGGCGGCGATGACCTCATTCCCTCGAAATCGACGATCGGCACCAAGCCTTTCATCAACTATACGATCGTGATGGTGACCCTCTTCTGCACGGTCTTTTACACCTTGGAGATGCTGAATTTCCTCAACGGCCTGAAATGGCTGGAATGCGTCCTCGGAAGCATGGCGCTCACCGTAGCACTGATTTTGGCTCTTGACAGCCTGATTTACAAGAAGGGCTAAGAAGCCCGGGGCACGGCCCCACTACCCTACTGATTGACTGGAATTGTGACATGAAGGATTACGAACTCGAAAAGCGGCAATATGTTGTTGCGGGGGTGGCCATCGCTATCGTGACCATCTACATCATCCGTCTGTTCACGCTCCAGATCATGAGCGACGACTACAAGAAAAACGCTGACAGCAACGCCTTCCTCAAGAAAATCGAATTCCCCTCCCGTGGCATCATCTCCGACCGCAACGGCAAACTGCTGGTGTATAACCAACCATCGTATGACATCATGGTCATCGTCAACGAACAGCGGTCAAGACTCGACACCCTGGAACTGTGCAAGGCCCTCAATATCACCCGCGAATACTTCATCAAGCGCATGGACGATATCCAGGACCGCAGCAAGAATCCCGGCTATTCAAGATTCACCCAACAACTGTTCATGACGCAACTCTCCGACCAGGAGTTCAGCGTTTTTCAGGAGAAAGCCTACAAATTCCCCGGATTCTACATCCAGAGGCGAAGCATCCGGCAATACGAATACCCCAACGCCGCCCTGCTCCTCGGAGATGTGGCCGAGGTGTCGCCCGAAGACATCAAGGAGGATGAATACTACCAGCCCGGCGACTACATCGGGAAAATCGGCGTTGAGCGCTCATACGAGAAAGAACTGCGCGGCACCAAGGGTGTGCAGATCCTCCTGCGCGACAAACTGGGCAGGATCCAAGGCAGTTACCACAACGGTGAGCTCAACACGAAACCTGTGCCGGGCAAGGCCCTCACCTTAGGCATCGACATCGAACTGCAAAGGCTCGGGGAACGGTTGCTCGAAGGCAAACTCGGCAGTATCGTGGCCATCGAGCCCGCCACCGGCGAGGTATTGTGTCTGGTGTCCTCCCCCTCCTACGACCCCCGGATGATGATCGGACGCCAACGCGGCAAGAACCATCAGCAGTTGGCGAAAGACCCCCTCAAGCCCCTGCTCAACCGTGCCATCATGGGACAGTATCCGCCGGGATCGACCTTCAAGACCAGCCAGGCCCTCACCTTCCTCACCGAAGGCATCATCGACTCCACCACGATGTATCCCTGCCACAGGGGATTCGTCACCAGGGGCATGAAAGTGGGATGCCACGGCCACGGGTCTCCCCTCAACCTGATACCTGCCATCGGCACGTCGTGCAACGGTTTCTTCTGCTGGGGCCTTTACTACATGCTCAACAAGAAGGAGAAATACGGCACGCTGCAGAATGCCATGGACACCTGGCGTGACTATATGGTAAGCATGGGATTCGGCTACAAGCTCGGCATCGACCTGCCCGGCGAGAAACGCGGCATGATCCCCAACGCCACCTTCTACGACAAGGCCTTCAAGCACAACTGGAACGCGCTGGGTGTCATCAGTATCGCCATCGGACAGGGCGAGGTCACCCTGACCCCGCTGCAGATCGCCAATCTCGGTGCCACCATCGCCAACAGAGGATGGTTTATCACTCCCCATGTGGTGAAAGAGATTGAGGGACAGGAACTTGACACCCTATACACCAAGAAGCACTACACCATGGCCACCCGCAATGCCTATGACCTGGTGGTCAGGGGCATGAGAAGAGCCGTGACCGGTGGTACCTGCCGGAGCGCCAACCGCCGCGACTACGAGGTGTGCGGCAAGACCGGAACCGCCCAGAACCGCGGCCGCGACCACTCCGTATTCATGGGTTTTGCCCCGATGAACGAGCCCAAGATCGCCATCAGCGTCTATGTGGAGAACGGCGGTTTCGGAGCCACCTTCGGCGTACCGATCGGTTCGCTGATGATGGAACAATACATCAAAGGAGAACTGTCGGAGGGTTCACAACGGCAGGCAGCAAGAATACAGAGTCAACATCTGAAATATGGAGCAAAGGACAGATAGACAACCCGGAGTACTGCGGTCATTGGACTATTGGACGATGGCCATCTACGTGGCACTGCTCGCCCTTGGATGGATGAGTGTGTGCGGAGCCAGCTATTCCTTCAGCGAACCCGACATCCTGAGCCTTTCGACGCGCTCGGGCATGCAGTTGGTGTGGATCGGCACCTCGATCTGCTTGGGTTTTGTGATTCTGATGCTCGACGACCGCTACTATGACATGCTGGCCTACGCCTTGTTTGGCTTCATGGTGCTGCTGCTCTTCGCCACCATCTTCAATCCCGTGACCATCAAGGGGTCGCGGTCATGGTTGGTATTGGGTCCCGTGCGCGTGCAGCCCGCCGAATTCGCGAAATTTGCCACGGCCCTGGCTATCAGCAAGTTTATGAGCACCTATGGCTACAACATCCACCGCATGAGCGATTTCCTGCTCTCCTGCGCCATCGTCATGGTTCCGATGGGATGTATCGTGCTGCAGCATGAGACCGGTTCGGCCCTTGTCTATCTCTCGTTCTTCCTGATGTTCTACCGAGAGGGGATGCCAGGCAGCATCCTCTTCACGGGAGTGGCCATGGTGGTCTATTTCGTCCTTGGCATCCGATATGAGCAGATAGCCCTCTGGGACACCCCTACTTCGCTGGGGAAGTTTATTGTCCTGCTCCTCATCCAACTTTTCTCCGCCGGCATGGTGTATGTCTATTGCGAGGACAAGCGGAAAGCCATGCAACTTGGTGGTTTCACCATCGGAGTGACCTTGCTCTTCCTTTTGTTCTCGGAATATGTGATACCCTTCGACATCGTATGGGTGCAGTTGTTGGTCTGTGCCGCCCTGATCGGCTATTTCATCTATCAGGGTCTGAGTTCAAGGACCGGCAATTATCTCTACATCGCCCTGTTTGCCCTTGGCAGCATCATTTTCTTTTATTCGGCCAGTATCGTACTCAACAACGTGATGGAGGATTATCAGCGGCAGCGCATCAATGTGCTGCTCGGTCTCGATGATGACATCGCCGATGCAGGCTACAATGTGCATCAAAGCGAGATCGCCATCGGTTCGGGCGGTTTGAAAGGAAAGGGATTTCTCAACGGCACGCAGACCAAACTGAAGTTCGTGCCGGAGCAGGACACCGACTTCATTTTCTGCACCGTGGGTGAGGAAGAAGGTTTTGTGGGTTCGGCAGGCGTGCTTCTGCTTTTCCTGGCGCTGATCCTGCGGCTCATTGTCCTGGCCGAACGACAACCCTTCAAGTTTGGAAGGGTTTATGGCTATTGTGTGCTGAGCATCTTCCTCTTCCATGTCTTCATCAATGTGGGGATGGTGCTCGGCCTGACCCCCGTGATCGGCATTCCGCTGCCATTCTTCAGCTACGGAGGCAGTTCGCTGTGGGGATTCACCATCCTGCTGTTCATCTTCCTGAGGATAGACGCCAGCCGCAACCTCATCCGCACTTAGTTCTCAGCGGCATACTGACGGGTCACCTTCACTCCTACATCCGATACGCCTTTCACCGAAAGGCGCTGCATATTGTGGCTGATGCGCATCATGATGGAGTCGCCAGGATGCAGTCTGAGGCTCTTGAAAGGGATGGTGTGCTGTTTGAGGTTGACGCCTCGGCCTTCCACACGTCCTTCCTCATCATAGACATCAATGACGATGGTGTCTTTCTTCACCCTCATCGGTTGTTCGCCTGTGGTGGAGATGACTTTCTGCTGGATGGCCAGACTCAGTTGGCGATAAGGATAATCACGCGAGGTTCTGACTCCGATTTCCTCGACGTAGTATCCGCCAAGAGACACTGAGGGGACGGAGTATTCGAGGAAATCCGCTTTCTCCCACCCTTCTATGTTGACGGGGAAATACCTGTAAAAGGCTGTGTTTTGATAGCATGACACAAAAGTTGCCGTCGCAAGAAATGCGACGGCGACCATGATTTTTCCTATGGAGGACCTGAGATTCATCTTGCTATCGCTGGCCCTGAGGTTTGTTGGATGCGTTTTCAGGTGTTCTGCCCTGCTCACCGTCTTGCGGACGTTGTGGGCGCGGCTTGCGGGCATTGCGGCGGTTAGGTTGCCGGTCATCCTTAGGAGGCTGCGCCGTCTTCCCCTTGGGATTCTGTCCACGCTTCTCTGCCGGAGCCTCGTTCTGCTGAGGTTTCTCCGTCCGCACCTCATTGTCAGGTTTGGCTGCGGCCGGTTTGTTTTTGCGCTTTTTCTTTTTCTTGCTCTTATCGAAGCGGGTGATGTCGTCATCGAGCAGGTCTTTGGGTTTATTGTCATCCTGCTGTTGCCCGTCCTCCTGGAGTGAGAGCGGTTTCTCTCCCTGTTTGTTGAGTTCGATGATCTCATGAGCCCGTGCGGCGGAGATGGTCTCCAAGTTGGCCGCCATGCGCTTGTCGGTCGAATAGGTGATGAGTCCGGCGAGGATATCGGTCTTGAACATGTAGTAATCTGCGTCCTGGGTCTGCAGCACGATATCCTTGGCAGGCAGCCGTCGGCCGGCTTCCATGTAGTCATCCACCTCATAGTTGAGGCAGCACTTGAGTTTGGCACACATGCCGGCCAGTTTCTGTGGGTTGAGGGAGATATCCTGGAAACGTGCCGCCGTGGTGCTCACGCTGATGAAGTTCTTCATCCAGGTGGCGCAGCACAATTCGCGACCGCAGGGACCCGTACCGCCGATGCGTCCGGCCTCCTGGCGCGCGCCGATCTGCTTCATCTCGATCCTCACGTGAAAAGTTTCGGCCAGGACTTTGATGAGCTGTCGGAAGTCCACCCGTTCGTCGGCGATATAGTAGAAAATGGCCTTGTTGCCGTCACCTTGGTATTCCACGTCACCGATTTTCATGTCGAGTCCGAGGTCCTTGGCAATCTGCCGGCTTTGGATCATCGTGCCATGCTCACGGCTCTTGGCTTCCTCGTATTTGTCCAGATCGACAGGTTTGGCGATCCTATAGATGCGCTTGATGTCGTCGGCCGACTTCAGATTGGCCTTCTTGATCTGGAGTTTCACCAGTTCGCCGGTGAGGGTCACCACACCGATGTCATGTCCAGGATTGGCCTCCACAGCCACGACATCACCCTTGCGGAGGTCGAGGTTGTTGACATTGTGATAATAGCCCTTGCGGGTGTTCTTGAACTGCACCTCCACGAGGTCAGTGTTATTAGCGTTTCCGGGGACATCAGCCAACCAGTCGTAGGTATTGAGCTGTTTGTCCTGGCGTCCGACGCCGCGCCGGCAGAGGCCTCTGTCGCATCCGGCGCTTATCTTGAATTTCATGTTTTTGTAATCCATCTTATCTGCTTTTATATGTAGTACGTCCCGGCATCCCGGGCGTGTGTGTCAGGCTTTTCTCCTGAGTAAGACTGTCGATTGCAAGGCCACGTCGAAGAACACCATCCTGGCATTCGCATTGCGGCCGATGTCGAAGATCGCTTTCGTCATCAGTTCAGACAACTCCACCACATTGAGTTCATTGACGTAGGGAGCGAACCGCTTGACGAAATTCTCCTCTTCGACAGTCATATAGGTGAGGTCGGGCTGGTGGAAATTGTACACAAAACTCTCACGGATCATCCTGAGGAAGTATGTGAGCATACGCTTCTGTTTCTCACGCCCATATTTCGTGACATTGCCGCTCCACTGCGCCATCCCCGCCACATTGCGCATGAACGACATGCGGGTCATCTGCATGAAATCGTCGAGAAAGGCATGGTTCTCGCTGTCGGCATCGAGCGCATCGAGCGCTTTCAGCCAGTTGCCCTCGGAGATTCTGGCAATCCGGCGCGCAGCCTCAGAGTCTATCCCCCGGCGGGTGACCAAAGCCTCCATCACTGCGGGTGTGTCGATGCGGTTCATGGTGAACAGCTGCGTACGGCTTCTGATGGTCTCCAACAGGGCAGCGGGGTTCTCACTCACCAAGAGGAACACCGTTTGCGAAGGCGGTTCCTCAATGAGTTTGAGGAGTTTGTTGGCCGTGCTCTCATGCATGCGCTCGGGCAGCCATATCAGGGACACCTTATAGCCTCCCTGGCTCGACCTCAGACTCAGTTTGTGTGTCAACTCATCAGCCTCCTTGACGGTCATGATGGCCTGCTGGCTCTCCGCTCCCATTCTGTCAAGCCATTGTTCGATGGTGAAATAAGGACCTTCTGCCAAAAGTTGATGCCATTCCCGGATATAATCATCGCTGACGGGCTTGTAATCCGCCGATGAATTGCGGGGCTTGATGACAGGGAAGGTGAAATGGAGGTCGGGATGTGCCCATTTGCGGAGCATGGCACACTGCGGACAACTGCCACAACTGTCGCCGTCGTGTCTGTTGGCGCACAAGAGATAAGAGGCGAAAGCCAAAGCCAGGGCCATCTTTCCACAACCTTGGGGACCAGAGAACAGCATGGCATGGGGCACCCGGCCTTCCTCGACCAGATTTCTCAGGCGCCTTTTGGCATCCTCTTGTCCAATTACCTCTTCGAATCTCATGTTCTCTTCCTCTTAAACTTCATCACTGCCGCATCAGACGCATGGCCACCTCTCTGACGGAATCGACCGCCGACACGGTGTAGAAATGGATGTTGCGCACCCCATGGGCATAGAGATCCCGGCATTGCGCCGTGGTCCATTCCACGCCCAACTGCCTCACCTGTTCATCATCGCGGCACTTGCGCATCTCCGAGGCCAAAGCCTCGGGCAGGTCGCAATGGAAGGTCTTGGGCACCATGGTAAACTGCGACATCTTGGCCACGGGCTTGATGCCAGGAATGATGGGGATGGTGATGCCCATGGCCCGGGCACGTTCGACGAAGCTGTAATACTTCTCATTGTCGAAGAACATCTGGGTGACCGCATATTCTGCACCCATGTCCTGTTTGGTCTTGAGATGGGCCATGTCCTGTTCAAGGTTGGGCGCCTCCTCATGTTTCTCCGGGTAACAGGCCACACCGAAACTGAATGGGGTGCCAGGATTCTTGATGGGCGTGCCATCAGCGAAAAAGCCCTCATTGAACCGCATGACCTGACCGATCAGGTCGGTGGTATGAGCATGTCCGCCGGGCATTGGTGTGAACACCTTGTCATCACGCGCCTTGTCACCGCGGAGCAGCAGGAGGTTGGAGATACCGAGAAACTGCAAGTCGAGCAGTTCGTATTCGATATTCTCGATCGTTGTGCCGCTGCAGATCACGTGGGGGATGACCGGAATACCGTATCTCTGCTGGATGGCAGCAGCGATGGCGATCGTGCCAGGTCTGCGGCGCACACGGTGGCGCTCCAACAGGCCGTTGTCGAGTTCCTTATACACATACTCACTATGGTGGGTGGTGATATTGATATACCGCGGTCCGAAGTCCCGCAGTTTGTCAATTGTACGGAAAAGCCCATCGGTGCCACTGCCCTTGAGGGGCGGAAGCACTTCAAAGGAGAAGTTCCTTCCTCCATCCTGTTGTTTGAACATTTCTGTGAGACTCATATCCATTATGCGCATTTGGATGCAAAGGTACGAATAAGCGAGAGAAATACAAAATGAATTTATTCATTTTTATTTCCGAGCGAGAGTACCTTGGGCGAAGCCAAAGGTACGATTAAGCGAGCGAAATGCCAAATTTATTTGAGCATTTCCGAGCGAAAGTACCTTGGGCGAAGCCAAAGGTACGAATAAGCGAGAGAAATACAAAATGAATTTATTCATCTTTATTTCCGAGCGAGAGTACCTTGGGCGAAGCCAAAGGTACGAATAAGCGAGAGAAATGCCAAATTTATTTGAGCATTTCCGAGCGAGAGTACCTTAGCTGCTAAATAAAAAGTCACTTTTTATTCCTAAACCTTTTCAGCGGAAGGTTCCCAACCAATCCAACCCTTCCTTATCGTAAGGGTTCCCAACCAACCCAACCCTTCCTTATCGTAAGGATTCCCAACCATCCCAACCCTTCCTTATCGTAAGGAAGGGCTTCTACCCTCCCTCCGTCCCCCACCCTCTCCAGGGTGGGGGCTCATGGACTTCGAAGAGATAACACTGCCTTAGCTATCTTATCCCTCTCCCTCAGGGAGAGGTTAGGTGAGGGGCAGATTGGCCAGCAAGGACAAAAGCATTCAGACTCAGGGAAGGTTTTCCCAACCATCCCAATCGGGAAGTCCCAACCATCCCAACCCTTCCTTATCGTAAGGAAGGGCTTCACCCTCCCCCCGTCCCCCACCCTCTCCAGGGTGGGGGCTCATGGACTTCGAAGAGATAACACGGGGGATTTATCCCCTTAAACGCGAACTTATAATCCTTGCTTTAAATCAGGACAAGGGCGGGTGCGGGAACTTCGAAGAGATGACACGGGACGGGGGTACACAAAAAGCGGAGCTGTGGGCTCCGCTTTAGTTATGAGGGGGGGGGAAATTATTTTTTCCAGAGTTTGGTCATGTCCTCCAAGGTCTTGCCCTTGGTTTCCGGTACCAGGCGCCAGACGAAGACGGCGGCAATCACACAGATGATGCCATAGAGGCCGTAGGTGAACCAGTGGCCGAAGTCATCACCCTCAGTGAGGTGCATGTTGAACATCGGCACGAAGGTGCTGCTGACGATGAAATTGAAGATCCACTGGAAGGCCACGGCAATAGCCACGGCACCGCCACGGATGGTGTTGGGGAAGATCTCGGCGATGAGCACCCATGTGATCGGACCCCAAGAGAACATGAAGGAGGCGGCATAGACCATGATGCTGGCTGCCGTCACCATCTCCAGGCCTTCATGTCCGAAGGTGATGGCCACACCGAAGGCACCCAGTGCCATACCCAGCGAACCCCAGATGAGCAGCGGCTTGCGGCCCAGCTTCTCAACGGTGAAGATAGCCACGAGCGTGAACAGGATGTTGATGACACCCATGAAGACGGTCACCACCATCGGGTTCTCCATACCCATGTCGCCGAAGATGCGCGGTGCATAATAGAGCACGGCATTGATACCGACAGCCTGCTGGAACACGCTGAGCATAATACCGATGAAGATACACATGAATCCGTAGGTCATCAGTTTTTCTGTCTTCACGGTCATCGTGTCCTTGATCTCCTGAAGGATCTGGACAGCCTTTGAAGAGCCATTGATCTTGGAGAGGACACCCAATGCCTTCTCGTCCTTTCCAACACTCACCAAGTAGCGCGGTGTCTCAGGCACGAAGCAGATGAGCAGGGCAAAGAGACCTGCAGGCACGGCCTCGGAACCGAACATGTAGCGCCAGCCAGTGGTGACAGTCCATTGTGCGGCGGGAGTGATGGAAGCGATGCCTTTTCCCATCTCCTCCACCAGGGGCTGGATATGGTCGCCAAGGATGAAGAAGTTGACGAAATAGACCACCAACTGACCGAAGATGATGGCGAACTGGTTCCATGACACCAGCATGCCGCGGATGTTGGAAGGAGCCACCTCACCGATATACATCGGGCAGATGGCAGAGGCCAAACCCACGCCGATACCACCG
Organism: uncultured Prevotellaceae bacterium; assembly: GCA_902776475.1. Classification (GTDB taxonomy): domain Bacteria; phylum Bacteroidota; class Bacteroidia; order Bacteroidales; family Bacteroidaceae; genus Prevotella. Next base: position 148,206 of record CACYQD010000005.1, read on the forward strand.
ATAACACGGTAGATGTTGAACATGATCAGCAGAGAGTAGGTGGGAGTGCCATGCTCAAAGAACAAGAACTCCGGGTCCATGCTGCCGAGGGCAGAGACGAAGAACAACAAACCCGCGACGATGAGAGACCTTTTGCGGCCGAGATTGGTAGCCAGGAAACCAGAGAGCGCAGAACCGATGATACAGCCGATGAGCGCAGAGGCTGAGGTGAAACCATGCCAGCCATCGGTGTAGGCGAAATCCTTGGCTTCCATGAAGAACGCCTGGAGGCCTTTCTCGGCTCCGGAAATGACAGCGGTGTCGTAACCGAACAGCAAACCACCCAGCACAGCCACCAGGACGATGGAGAACAGGTAAGATTTGCTACCTTTTTGATCTTGATTCATGTGTATAGGATTTTAAAATTGAACGATTTCCTCAGTGAATAGTAATGAATAGGTCTTACAAAGGTAGTGCTTTTTATTCTTTTAGAGAACTACTTAGAGTAAAAAAATCAGAATTATTTGCTTTTCTTCCCCTTTTTCCAATAAAAACATGAAAAAGATAAGCTAAAATCCACATAAAAACTCTATATTTGCATGTTAAATGCTTATTTATTCAAACATTTGGAAAACCATTCACCTTTAAAACAGATATGATGAGAAGAATATTACTGACCTCTTTCCTCGTGGCCAATGCACTGATCATAAGTGCTATCCCAGCCAAGCGCGGCATTTGGCGCACCATCACGACGAAAGACGGCACCCAAATGAAAGTGGAGCTCAGGGGCAATGAATACAAACACTACTGGCAGAGTGAGGACGGCCAGTGCTTCACTAAAGATACCGATGGGCAATTCGTAAGGACCGAACTGGAGGCCATACGCCTTCAGGCATCAAACAACAAAGCCCGCATCCAAGGCAGCAACGGCCCATTGCACAGCCATGTCGCCTCCACCGCAGACGGTCTTGGTGAGTATGGCAAAAGCGGCATGGGATCCGTCAACAGCCTCGGCGAGGTCACCATCCCCGTCATCCTCGTCAATTTCGCCGACGTGGCTTTCAAGGAGGACCACACGATAGAAAAAATGAACCGCTATTTCAACGAGGAAAACTATAGCGAGGAAAGCGGTTGCGTGGGTTCTGCCAGAGATTACTTTGTGAGTCAGAGTTTCGGACTGTTTAAGCCCTCCTTCCCCGTCATCGCTCAGGTGACACTCGACAAAGGGTATGCCGAATATGGCGAGAACAACTCCCAAGACAACGACAAGAACGTGATGGCAATGGTGAGGGAAGCCATTGCACAGGCCGTCCAGCAAGGTGTCGATTTCTCCCAATACTACGTCAACAACAGCGTTCCCCTTGTCAGTTTCATCTATGCCGGAAAAGGCGAGGCAAGCGGTGGAGACAAGAATACCATCTGGCCTCACCAACTCGACCTCAACTCCTACACCTCCCGCATGAGCGGTTATGCCTTCAAGTCCTACTTCGTGGGCAATGAACTCGATGCCTATGGGTCGCTGGATGGCATTGGTACATTCTGCCATGAGTTCGGACACGGTCTGGGACTGCCTGATTTCTACTGCACCAACTACAGCTACGACAATGAGTCAGCCTTTGGCAACTGGAGCATCATGGACTCCGGATGCTACCTGAACAATGGTCGGGCTCCCATCGGCTACACAGCCTACGAGCGCAGTTACCTTGGCTGGCTCCACATCCCTGAAGTCACCGAACCGCAAGGTGTGGTGCTCGGCGACCCCTGTGTGGAAGGCAGTGTCCCCGCCGTTCTCTTCCGCAACCCCGCCAATGAAAAGGAATACTTCATCTTCGAGAACAGGCAAATCGGGACATGGTATTTCAACGAACAAGGAAGCGGTCTGATGGTGAGCAGGTTCAGTTACTCCCGCGACAGATGGAATGAAAACACGCTCAACAACGTCAAAGACTCCAAGCGCGCCATGGTCGTGACGGCCGACAATTCCAAGCTCTACTACTCCGCCTCACAGTCAAACCTCTATGGCAACAACAAGATCAACGTCGCCACATGGACCTATTTCAACAAATCCACTTGTGAAGACGCACCCATCTATAAAGTCATGAAGCACAACGACCGCACCGTGAGCTTCAACTTCAAGGGCAATGACCTCTCCTACACCTACAAGCCGGAGGATGGAGCCCAGTATGTGCTCGTGGAAAATGCCGACCTGCTGGAAGAGGGCGACACCATCATCATCGTCAACAAGGCAGACTACATCGGCCTGGGAAAGATCCAGACCACCGAGGCCCGGCTGGGCATCTGCATCAATGAGTTGAATGACACCTTGGCGCTGGCCGAGGACAACATCCAGGACATCGTCCTGAAAAAGACCTCTACGGGCTCTTGGGGACTGATGGTCAACAACTCCTACCTGACAGCCGCAGCATCAGGCACGAAGCTCAACACTACCAGCAAGCCCGGCAACAATGCCGTCTGCAACATCAGCATCACCGACGGCAACGCCTTGATTGCCTTCCAGACGAAGAACGTCAACCGCAACATCCGCTACGACGTGGCGAGCACCTCCTTCTGCTGTTACTATGACGAAGGAGACAATGTCCAGATCTACCGCAAGGTGAAAGTCACCAACGGCATCCGTCCGGTCCTCACCAATGAGCCCACTTCGACAAATGGCATCTACACCATCACCGGACAGAAGGTCAACCAAAACCAGATGCACAAAGGCATCTACATCATCAACGGCAAGAAGGTCGTCGTGAAATAATCCAACCCGCAAGGATAAGGAGGCACTACAAAAAAATTTGCACAACCGATATTTACAATTTGAAGTCATCACGCCGGCCTGAAGGGCCTGCGAGAACATAGCCCAGGGCAACGCCCTGGGTTTTATGTTAGCCAACAATTGTCGCCCACGGACAAAAAGCCATAAAAAAATCCCTTCCGCACAATGTGTTGCGGAAGGGATTTTTTATGGTTTGAAGTGAATGGCCAGGAACTATTTCTTGGTGAATTTCCTGCCGTTCTTGATGTAGATCTGTCCGTTGACAGGAGTAGAGATGCGCTGTCCAGCCAAGTTGTAGAGTTTGCTTGACTTGCTTGGACGAGCCTCCTTGTTCACCTCAACGATACCATCCTCATCATAAGTAGCATCACCCTGGAGGACGATAATCTTGTTGTTGCCAGAGATGCCGGCGCTGCCGATGATGTCGAGCTCAGCCTTACGGCCAGTCACACCTGCGGGAAGCGGCTTGCAAACCGGAATGACGAGGTTGTAGCCAGAGATGTTGTCCTTGTTGTATTCGGTGGTGTCAACCTGCAGGCTCTCAATCCAATCAGGAAGATTGTCGATATCGATGTCGTAGTTGGGGAAGCCATCCTCATCAAACCAAGGAATGGAGGTGCCGACGAAAGCGCAACCCATGTCATAGTTTGTGCCTGTCATACCCTCGGTGAAGATTTCCTCACCATTGTCGGAAACACGCAGGACGTTCCAGCCCTGGAAGTTTGCAGCGGGGAAGTCTTCAGTAGTCTCAGCGGTCAGGAAGTTCTTCTTGACGACATCAATCATCTCATACTGTGCATTCAGAGAGATGTAAGGACAGATATGGCTCTGGAAGGTGTAGGCGTGGCCATCCTCGGTAAGGATATAGCCAGGCTCAATATAAGTAGCCTCCACCTCGCTGTCGATGACACCAAAGACACCCAGGTTGACACCCTCGTCGTTCAAACCCTCAAACTGGATACGCCATACCTGACCTGCGGGAACAGCGACGGGCAGCGGAGTCTCATTGCCGAAAGGATCAACGAATTTCTCAGTATTGCGGAAAATCAGTTCACCGAAGTAAGCGGTCTTGTTGGCATTTTCACCAGAGTTTCCCCATTTGGGAGAAGAATCCTTGAAGTCGATGGTATCGCTTGCAAGAGCCTCCAGAGTAGCCACCAGCGTAGTCTCATCAGTGACGGTGTCGATGGTCAGGACATAAGCCTTGAGGGACTTGCCATCGGGGATAGGACCATACTCATTGTAAGTGAGGGCCTGCAGGCGCACGTCGTTGAGAGCCAGCGGGGCGAGCAGCGGGTTGTAGGTCTGCTCGAAGCCGAAAGCGGGAGAACCATCCACATCGCCGGAACCAAACAGGAAGTCGGTGCTGAGGTAGCCCCATCCTGACAAGGTGTTACGTGCGTAGTTGTTGCCGCTGAGGCGTGATCCGTGGAGATCGGTGGCTGTCATCATCAGCACATCGTCATTGACTTGGCTATAAGTCATCATCAAGGAAAGGTCGTTGGTCGTATATGAGCCATTGGTCTTCACCCAGTAGTTATCCTCATTGAACTGATACACGACATTGGCTCTCGGAGAGATGAGAACCGGGGTATAGAACAAGCCTTGAGGAGTATAATTGGAAACATAGTCACCGTTCTCCTCGGCATATTCTGTGATATCCGTCTCACCTGCCGACCCGATGATCTGCCAGTTGTAACGGCTCTTGTCAGTCATCTGGTTGGCAAAGGTGACATCGACAAATGGAGGAACCTCAGCCATGGAGTAGATATAGCCAGAACCCTCTGTGTCCCATCCTGCGAACAATGCACCAGGCATGGTGTAATACACGCTGTTGGCGACGGTGCGGTTGGGGCCGACTCTCTTGACGTCAGCAGAACGCTCCATCTTCTGGTTTGGCAGATCCACAATCTGCTGTTTTGTGATGCGACCATCCTTCAAAACAACCTTTTGGGCATTGCCAGAAAGCGCACAGACAAGTGCGAAAGAAAGGAATAAAAGTTTTCTCATAAATTGATGGTTTTAAAGTGAATAATTAATTTGCTTTCAAATTAACCCAAGATTCCGCATCAGCTGTGGAAACGAGTTTGATGCCATTCAGGTTAAACCGTGTGTCGGCGGCCTCCACGCGCATGCTCTGACCCATGAAGTTGATGAGCTGGTTCAAAGCCGGGAATGTCGTCACGGCATTGGTGGAAGCATTCACCTCCTCCGCATTCTTGCCTGCCGGACCCACATAGGAGAAGTTGAGCACATCGTTGTTGGCAGAACCCTTGAACTCATAGTAGAACTGCTTGCGGAGCGTGCCTTGCTTGGCCACCTTGGAACTGTAGGAAACCTGCAGTACGGTGCTGCCGGCCAACGTGTTGATCAAGACCTGTTCCAGCGCATATTTGGCGTTCTTGGTAGATGTGGCATCAATCTGGGCAGCAAGGTCATTGATGATGGCAGCGACCTTGTCAGACTGGCTGTTGAACACCCATTTGAAGGAGGGATTGCCCAGTGTGCCGGAGAAGAAGAGCAGAGGATTGTTTCCTTCGATGAAGTAGGCGGGGTCCTCCACCGACTCAAAGATATCCTGATCGGGTTTATACATGAACTCCTGCACCTTATCGTCCACCTTGTCACGGAAACGGAAATAGTAGTTGTCGCCACGCTTGGTGATGAGGAAGGCGTTGAAGCTCTCATCGATGATCTCGTCGCCGTCGTAGGGATAGATATTGGGGATACCGTCGTTGGCGCCCGTCATCTTATAGAGTTTGTCGCCGTAGTGCACCACATTGAATGTCGGTGCATCGGCAGCGAACATCTTGTTTTGGAAAGCCTTCACGTCGGCCAGATAGTCTGCATATTGCACACCGACCTCGATGGGAGTGAGCAGGTTGTAGGTGCCGCGTTTCTTGCCTTTCAACATCATGTAGGAAGCGTCCTCCGGAGCATCGACGATGATGAACTCATAGTCACCCTCGGCTCCCGTTCCAGTCTCGTTGATGGTATTGTCATCATCGCCGGTGAAGGGGAGGTCATACGGATCGCTGAAGGCATGGAGACATTTGTTGTAGGAGTTGAAGGAGAGCACGGGACCGTTGTCGGTCAGGACTTCCCAAAGTGAAGTATCCTCTGCATACTTGTTGCCGGAGAACACGTTGTCCATGGACACATTGACCGAATGGTCGGCGTTGAACCGGCAGAGGAGGAGGTATCCGTTGCCATAGGGATACTCATTCTGGGTGGTCGGATAGAGTTGCATCGCCCATCCGTTGGGTGAGGCCATCAGTCTGGAGGAATAGAGGTCGCTGGCCTCATTGAGCCGTTCTGCAGCAGACTTGTCGAAGATGTCTTCTTCCTCTTTTACACAGGAAGAGAAAGCGAGCGCAGAGGCCAAAATCAATGAAATACAAAATATCTTTTTCATATCGAATCCGTCTTGATTATTGTAAACTCTTGTAATTGGTGACCCACTTGACGAGGTATTCCATGGTGGTGATGGAAGGATCCTCGTCGGAGGGTTGAGTCAGTTTGTTGATCAGCCTGCCGCGGTTGTCAAACATGAATGATCCATCCGGGTTGGTCATGTACTGCCGCCTCTGAACCTCACGTCTGATGTCGTCGATGTTGATGTTCCAGTTATCCTTCAACCAGTTTCTCACCATCTCCAGTTTCTGCAAGATGATCTCATCTCCGTGCACACCGGTCTTGTTGAGCCACTGCACGTGACCCTCTTCATCCAGGGCGACATAGTCATTGGCATTGCGGGCGCAGACCTTGCGATAGACCTTTTCCTCACCGTTGTCATGCTGGCGGTAGTAGCCCACGGTGTCGAGGTTGGCGCCGCTTGCCCGCTTGGTGTAGTCAGACCGGGTCATATCCACCTCTTCCCATTCGAAGGCGGCGGCACGCATCAAGGCAGCCCAACTCAGGGTATCACGTGTGACATAGTTGGCCAGCACTTCCACCCAGTCCTCACCTGCGGCACTTCCGGCATAAGGTGAGACGAAACCACGGCCTGCGGCCATCGAGTCGGGAAGGTTGGTCCATGTAGAGGCATCATACTTGCCGCTCGAGATCAGGTTGAATGCCGTGGGGCGCAGATGGGTCTGGTCAAGGATATGGCCAAACTCATGGTGCATGGTCTTGAAGAAATACTCGTTCATGTGGTCGATGTTGCTCGGATTGAGATCATTGGCATTGTAGAGTGTGATCTTCAAGCCACCCTCAGCCACACCGAGCACTTCGGTACCCTGGCTCGGGTTGAGGTTTTTCGAACCAATCACATGGATGATGCGCGGGCTGTTCTGCTTGAGGAAGAGAGGTGTACCATACATCTCATAGATGTCATACCAGAGGTATTTGGAGAGCACGGCCAGTTGCACGCTCTTCTCATAGGAAGCCGGTGTCAGGTTCTTGGTCATGTCAGACCCGATGTCCTCCATGCGGTAGATATATTTCACATTGTAGGGCTCCAGGAAATTGACCTTGAGGAAGGTATCCAACGGGAAAGAATACAAAGACTTGTCAAGCGGATAGTCTTTGGTGTCGAAGATGGAAGGCCCCAGGTCGTCTTCCGAACAGGACACGAATCCGGTTGCCACGACAGTCATGGCAAAAAATAGAAGAATGCTCAGTCTGTTTTTCATTTTCATTTTCCTCCTTTAGTTGGCTTTATATTCTTTGGCATCGAACAACACGAGATTGGCATTGGAGTAGGCAGAGGTCTGCGGACGTGAAGGCTCCAAGCCTGCGGAGATAACCTCCCAAGGCACCTCGATGGCACGGCGCGGGTCGTTTACGGTCAGCGTGGTCTCATCAGCAGTCACGTTATACACATGCTTGTACTCGATACCCCATCGTTTCAGATCGAAGAAGCGGAGCCCCTCGAATGAGGTTTCCCAGCGACGAAGTTCGTTGAGGCAGTTCATATATGGTGTGGCTTCAGCAGGAATGACAAAGCTGCTGCTCACCTTCTGGGTGAAGTCCCAGTTGGGGAAGCAGTTGCTGTGAGAGGCATCGGAATACCAGTTCTCGATGATCTGCTTCGTGGCTACGTTGACGTAAGACTCATAGAAGGTGTGGTCAGCCTCGGGGAATTTCTCGAAACTGTTGTTCCAGTAAGCGCAAAGATCCTCGCAAGCCGCATCATACTGTTTCAGCATGATTTTGGCCTCTGCACGCTCCAGCAGCAATGCGTTGGCCGTGAAAGCACGGTGGATGATATGGGGATAGCCGATACCTGCGATTTTGTCGCTGTACTCAAACTGCTCACAGATCTTGCCGGAGAAATAGCCATAGTCGGAAGAGCTGCTTCCAAACATGCCGGAAACAGCGGTCAACGGACAGATATAATAGGACCGCCAGAACGCATGCGTACCACTGGAGATAAGGAACACCTCACGGGCAGCAGGTCCTGCACAGGAATAACGGTAGCCCAGAGAGCGGCGCTGCATCAGCGAACCCGTGGTGATGAGCATGAGGTTGTTGTTCTGTGAGGGATTCTGCCAGACGTTGGCGAAATCGGAACTGTAAGAAGCGTCTGCCAGTGCCGAGTAGTCCATCATCATGTTGAGCAAGGTGGTATTGTCGGTGCCGAGGACGAAGTTGGCATGGTCGATCACCTTCTGATAGTCACGCTTGAAAAGGAAGAAACGGGCTGCGAAGGCATGGGCGGCATTCAGGTTGAAATGCCACTTGGGGAGAGCAAAGATCTGCTCGTCGAGGTCAGCGATACCCGCCTCGAGGTCGGCCTGGATCTTGGTATAGACATCAGCCACATTGCCACGAGGATACTCTTTCTGCACGACATCCTCAACCTCGGTCACGTATGGGATACCGATGTCGTTCTTGCTGGCCTCAGGATCTTTATAAGGCTGGCAGAAGACATTGACCAGGCAGAAGTGGTCATAGGCGCGGATCAGCAGGGCCTCGGCACGTGCAGCCTTCAGTTTGGCCGTCATTCCCTTGGAAGCAGCGATCTCGTCGATGGCTTTGAGTGCGGCGTTGCAGGAAGCAACCGAGTTATAGAATCCCTCCCAGATCTGTCCAGGTTGGTCATAATCGCCGAAGGTGGCCATGGTGGCCGGCTCAAACCTGAAGAGCTGGTCATCAGCACGGTCATAGGAGGAGTAGTTGTAATGCGAAAGGATCTGCGGGTCCCAAGTCTTTGTGGGCAGGTGGGGAGCCTGGTTGTCGATGAAGTTGTCGCTCGAAAGCTCGCACACCCACATGTAGTTGGCTGTGGGATAAGAGCTGGACAGGAGTTTGATGACCTTGTCCTCGGAGTCGATTTCCGTACGGTTGTCGGCAGGATGGTCGAGGAAGCTTTCGCTGCAGGAAGACAGGGCGAGAGCGGCGAGAGCCGACATGAAGATATATCTGATCGATTTCATTTCTTATACTCTTTTAATGATCTTGATAGGTTTAGATTCCAAGGCGCACGGTCAGTGTGAACTGCTTGGAGAGCGGCGAAGCCACACCACCGGCATTGACGAATTCCGGATCCTGTCCATTGAGTTTGTCATCCGCATAGAGCAGCAACAAGTTGGTGGCGTCGATTTTCAACGAAGCTGTGCTCAACCCGATCTTGTGGAGGAGGTTGGGATTGAAGTCGTAAGTGAGTGAGACATCCTTCAGACGGATGAAACCGCCGTCAGCCACACGTGCCGTGGAGTAGTTGTAGGCGTTGTAAGCATAGCTCAGCGTGTAGTCGTTGGCCGACTGTCTGCGGCTGGCGATGGCGGGGATGGTGGTTTTGTCCTCATCTCCAGGAATCACCCAGCGGTTCTTGAATTCCTTCGGCATGGCAGCCTGGTCGGAATATCCAGCAGAGAAGACCGGGTCGAGACGGATCTTGTTGCCGAACGAATAGGTGATGAAGACGTTGAGTCTCCAGTTCTTCCAACGAAGCATATTGTTCATACCACCCGTGGTGGTCGGTTCGGTCGGACCCTCATATTTCAGGAAGTCGAGTTTGGAATATTCCTGGAAGTTGATGTCGGAAGTGGTGATGTCGCCTTCCTCATTCATGATGGTGGGGATACCCTCATCGTTGAGTCCCATGAAGGGGATGGAGAAGAGCGAGCGGTGTGGATAGCCCTTGCGGTAAGAACCATTGGTGCGGACGAGGTCGATGACCCTGGTCTGTGAGAGCAGGTCGGTGATCTCGGTCTTGCAATAAGCAAAGGTAAGGTCAGTGTTCCAGGAGAAGTCCTCCGTGCGGATGTTCTGTGTGGAGAGGGTTGCCTCCACACCGTGTGATTTCATCGAGGCCACGTTGGCAAACTTCTGGATTTCACCACCTGCGCCCTGGGTATTAACATAGCCCATGAGGTCGAAGTTGTCGCGGATATAGAAGTCGGTGACCAGGTTGATGCGGTTGCCGATGAAACCGAGGTCGACACCGACGTTGAACTCATGTTTCTTCTCGTAGGTCAGCTCCTTGTTACCCAACTGTGAGAGGTAGATGGCGCTCTCCTGCTGGTCGCCCCAAGGTCTCCAGAGCATCGTCGGACGATAGATGGGCAGTGCGTTGGAAGCTGTGGTCTGCTCACCATTGAGGGAGTAAGACAGGCGCAGGGTGGCGTGTGAGAAGGCGTTCTGGGTCTTCTCCTGCCATTTCTTGAACCATTCCTCCTCATGAGCGTTCCACGATGTGGAGACGTTCCAAGTGGGGAGCCATCTGGAGCTGCGGGCCTTGCCCAACTGGTTGGAACCGTCGTAACGGCCGGTCAGGTTGAGCACGTAGCGTCCTTTATAGGAGTAGTTGAGGTTGCCGACATAGGCGAGGCGGCGGTTCCATGACTGTCCGAAGTAGTCGAAGTCCGTTCCTTCCTCGATGGCCTGCTTCACGCGGTCCTTGTTTTTGTTGACAAGGCTACTCATCTCATAGTCCACGCCCATGACGATGTGCTCCTCCTGGTCATAGTCGGCGCGGTTGGCCTCCATACCCACGAGGGCGTTGAAGATATGGGTGTCGTTCCAGATCTTGTTGTAGTTGATGGTGGCGCGGAAGTCGAGCTGCTTCACCTTGTTACGGTTGAGGGTATAGATACCACCGTCGGGCATGACGGAGATAGGCAGTGAGTTGGGCTCGTCGGGATCCTGATAGAGGTACTTGTTGTTGTACATCACATTGGGGTTATCGACACCTGCCCTGTAGGCCTCAGCCTGGTTGGAGTGGTTGAGCACATAGTGCTCACGGTTGGAGTGGTTGATACGGTAAGATCCCAAGGCTTTCAGTTCAAGTCCGAGGATGGGCTTCCATGACAGTTCGCCCTGGAATTTCAAGTCCATCACATCGACATCGATGTAGTTGTTGTTCAACTCATCGAAAATATTGAACGTAGCGTAGTTACGGGTGTAAGTATCATGGGGGTCCAGCGTACGCGAGGTGTTCATACAGAAACTGAACGGGTTGATATCGAAGTTACGGTTGACCGCACCACTCACCACGTCGGTGCTCTGATTGAGCGTACCCGGAGCCTTCTGGTCGCGGAACGACCCTGTGGTGCGCATGGTCAGGGTGACCTGCTTCGAGAGGTTGAAGGTGGCGTTCATGTTGGCTGTATAACGCTGCACCTTACTGTCCTTATACCATCCCGGATCAGCGAGGGCGGAGAGAGAGGCATAGAGGTTGGCCTTGTCCGTACCTGTGGCGATGCTCACCGAGTGGTTGTGCATGATATTGTTGTTGAAGAGCAGGTCAAACCAGTCAGTGTTGCGGAACTCAGCCTCCTGGAGATACCTGTTCATGGCAGCCTGTGTGAAGGGAAGTCCGAAACCTCTCTCGGGATCATACTGGTCCATCAAGGAGTACATCCTGCCGTAAAGGCCAGAAGAGGAACCATTGGCCAATGAGGAGAACTCGAGCCAACCCTTGGCTTCCATTTCCTTGTAGATACCCATCTGCTCCTGTGAGTTGCTGATGTTGTACTCAGCATAGCTGGGTTTCAGACGGTAGGTGAACTCACCCGTATAATTGATGCTGCTGTGTCCGGAGCGGCCCTTCTTGGTGGTGATGACCACCACGCCGGCCATTGCGCGCGCACCATAAATAGAGGTGGCGCTACCGTCCTTGAGCACCTGGAAGCTCTCGATATCATCGGCATTCAGTCCGGCGATGGCATTGGAGATCAGGGTCGAGGCGTCGCCGGAGGAAAGGTCATCTGCCGACACATTGACGGCATCCTCCATGATCACGCCGTCCACCACCCAAAGAGGTGAGGAACTACCGTAGATGGAGGTGGCACCACGCACGCGGATTTTAGGAGCCGTACCGAACGTACCGGACACGTTCTGCACCGACACACCTGCGGCACGTCCCTCCAGGGCACGCGACACGTCAGCCACACCATCGAGTCGGGCCTTGTCGGCATCAATCTTGGTGGTAGCACCTGTGAACAGACGCTTATCCATCTGCTGCATACCCGTGACGACGACTTCTTCGAGGGTGCCGGCGTCAGGATACATGACGATTTTGATGTTTTTGCCACCTTTGACGGTGACTTTCTTCATACCGATGTAGGTCACCTCCAGTGAAGGTGTGGCAGAACTCGTGCTGAGCGAGAAATGCCCATCGATATCTGTGACTGCACCCACTTTCGTGCCTTTGACAAACACAGAGGCTCCGATAATGGGCTCATTGTTTTCGCCGTCGATGACGGTGCCGGAAACAGTGTTTTGAGCTACTGCCAGTCCAATAGACATGAACAAGCAGGCCAAAATCAAGCTTAGTCTTTTTCTCATAAATGATATAAATGATGTTGTTCTTTTCCGTAAGTACGCATTTTTGCAGTTTGCAAATTTAGTGATTTTCCATGCAAACAACAAAGAAAATGCAAAAAAAGTGAAAAATGAGTGATAAATGGGGGGCGCATCAAGGTTTTATGTGTTAAATTCGCATAAAAACAATCATCCCCGAAGCGACATCTGCGGCAATCAGCCGTGATCATCACTCCGGGGATGACAATGCGTGTCCACCTGTTTTATTTCACGAGCACCACGAGGTATTTGCTTGAATGCCAGAACTGCTTGGGATCGGTAATCCGGAGGATGTACTGGTTGGAAGCATCCTTGTCAAGCCTGTAGGAAGACTGCGGATGCGGTGTCAGCAACTTGGCGCTCTTGGAATAGAGCTTGATCTCGCTCTGATGCCGGATATCAATCTTGGTGAAATAGTTCTTGTTGTAGTTGCTCCTGAGCACCTCGCCCTTGTCGAGGATGTTTTGCTCCTTGAGCTCGCCCTTGGTGCCGAAGACATAATAGGCCGTGTTGAGCTGCTTGTCCTGCTCACTGATGGTCTGCGACTTCTGAGAGCTCTCGTTCTTCAGGTCAGCCACATCGTTGTTGAGCACGTTGATAGCCTCTCCCATCTCCGTGATGCGCAAATCCTTGTCATTGAGCATCTGGCGGAGCTCTTCCAACTGCTTGTCCTTGGCCTCCAACTGTGCCACCATGGCCTCGATGGTCTTCTTCAGTTCGTCACCCTTCACGCTGCTCTCATTCAGTTGCTGGCGCAATTTCTCGATGAGTTCGCGGTTGGTCTTCATCCTGTCCTGGATGAACTGGATGTTGGACTTGATCTGGGAAGCCTTGTCGGCGCCCTCGCCGTCCTTGGCCAAAGTAGCTCTCTTCTCAGCCTCGTTGATCAGGCGGAAGCCCTCCTGGATCTCATTGAGCGTGGCCATCATCTCGTTGATCTCATTATCCCTTTGATCGATGATTTTCTGCAACGAGTCGTTGACCTCAATCTGATGGGTATCCACAAGAGGAGCCTTTGGTTCCTCTTTGCAACTGGCTAATGCCAGTGCGCAAACGGCGAAAAACAGGATTTTTCTCATTTTGCTATTCCTTTATGTTTAAATATGATTTCTTCTTCTCTGACTTTTCCTCACGGCCACCCACGATGATGACGATTTCGCCTTTCGGAGGAGTCTGTGAGAAATGGGCAACCAGTTCCTCCAATGTCCCCCTCACACATTCCTCATGCACCTTGGAGATTTCCCTTGCCACACAGGCAGGACGGTCGGCGCCAAGCGTCTCGGCCAACTGTCCGAGGGTTTTCACCAAGCGGTGGGGCGACTCATAGAAGACCATGGTGCGCGTCTCATCCGCCAAGGCCAGCAACCGTGTCTGGCGGCCCTTTTTCTGGGGCAGGAAGCCCTCGAAGCAAAACCTGTCATCAGGCAGTCCGGATGCCACAAGGGCTGGCACGAATGCCGTGGCTCCCGGCAGGCACTGCACGTCAATTCCCGCTCCCACGGCCTCTCTGACGAGGAAAAAGCCCGGATCGCTGATGCCCGGTGTCCCGGCATCGCTCACCAGCGCCACCGTCTGTCCGGCCTTCAGCCGTTCAACGATGCCGGCCGATGTGCCATGCTCATTGAACTTATGGTGGGAGAGCAAATGATTGTGGATGTCATAATGCTTGAGCAAGACACCAGTCGTGCGGGTATCCTCGGCGAGGATCACGTCGGCCTCTCTCAATATCCTCAAGGCCCTTAGAGTGATGTCCTCCAGATTGCCCACAGGTGTCGGAACGATGTACAAGATGCCCATATCCGTTGCAAATATACACCTAATCTTAGAATCGGCAAAATAATCGGCTTTTTTTTACATTTTAGTAACATTTTGTAGAGAAGTTCGGTCTTCTCTCCAAAAAACTCCCCTGAATATTTGACATCTCATTTTATCTTTGTAATTTTGCACGTATCATGACAAACAATCTTTCAGGGGAGCTACACCGCCCCGGCAGAATAGAAGTGGTTTGCGGATCGATGTTCTCCGGCAAGACCGAGGAACTGATCCGCAGGATCAAGCGCGCGGTCTTCGCCAAGCAACGGGTGGAGATCTTCAAGCCCTCCATCGACACGCGTTACTCCGACGAGGAAGTGGTGAGCCATGACCGCAACACCATCCTGAGCACCCCGATCGACACGTCGGCATCCATCCTGTTGCTGTCGGCCGACATCGACGTGGTCGGCATTGACGAGGCCCAGTTCCTCGACGACGGGCTTGTGGATGTCTGCAACCAACTGGCCAACCGTGGCGTGCGGGTCATCGTCGCAGGACTCGACATGGACTTCAAGGGCGTCCCGTTTGGTCCGATGCCTGCCCTCTGCGCCATCGCCGACGAGGTCACCAAGGTGCACGCCATCTGTGTCAAGTGCGGGGCATTGGCCTATGTCAGCCACCGTCTGGTGCAGGAGGAGAAGCGGGTATTGCTGGGTGAGAAGGCGCAATACGAACCGCTTTGCCGCGACTGTTATATCAAGGCTGTGGAACAAGAGAGCAAAGCATCCCCATCCAAACCGTAGTCTTATGATAGAAGGGAAAATCACTTTTGACAGACTTGCACGCTGGGGCATCGCCGCCATCCTGGTCATCTCGGTGTTGTATCTCCTCAACAAACTGGGCAACGTCCTGCTTCCGTTTTTCATCGGTTGGCTGATCGCCTACCTGCTCTACCCCGTAGTGAAGTTTGTGCAATACAAGATGAGGGTGCCCTCGCGGGTGCTCTCCATCCTCGTCACCTTTCTCTTCGTGGGCATCATCGTAGCGGGCGTGTTTTATTTCATCATCCCCCCGATGATCGAGCAATTCGAGCGGCTGGCACAGTTGATCATCAAATACCTCAACCAGCAATCGGTGTCGGGCGATTTCTCCGCCATGATCCGCGACTGGCTCAATGACCACCGCGAACGTGTCATGGACTTCCTCGGCAGCCGTGACTTCATTGATGCCGTCAAGACCGCCGTGCCCAAGGTATTCACCGTCGTCGGCCAGACTGCCAACATCGCCATCAGCGTATTCGCTTCCTTCATCACCTTATTATATACATTCTTCATCCTGCTCGACTATGAGTATCTCACTGACAACTGGATCAAGATCTTCCCCAAGAAGTCGAGACCTTTCTGGCAGGACCTGATGAAGGATGCGGAGCGTGCCCTCAACAATTACATCCGCGGTCAAGGCCAAGTGGCTTTCTGGATGGGCGTGATGTTCTGCCTCTGGTTTTCCATCATCGGTTTGCCAATGCCCATCGGCATGGGCATCCTCATCGGCCTTATGGACATGGTGCCCTATCTGCACACCTTCGCCATCATACCGACGGCTTTCCTCGCCTTGCTCAAGGCTGCCGACACGGGTCAGAACTTCTGGGTCATCTTCGGACTCGCCCTCCTCGGATTCGTCATTGTGCAGATCATCACCGACATGTTCACCACCCCCAAGATCATGGGTTCGGCCATGGGTCTCAACCCCGCCGTCCTGCTGCTCTCCCTCTCTGTCTGGGGTGCCCTTCTTGGATTTATCGGACTCATCATCGCGCTTCCGCTCACCACTTTGATCATCGCCTACTATCAGCGGTATATCACCAAAGAAGAAGAGTTGCCTGGAAGTCCACCTCCACCAGCCCAGACGGACAATTCTTCTCCAAAGGCATAAAAACAAGCCATTTGGCAAAAAAGTCAGCAAAAAATTTGGTGCATCGGAGAAAAAGCACTACTTTTGCACTCGCTTTCTAAAAAGCACACCGGAGATCCGTTAGCTCAGTTGGTAGAGCACAACACTTTTAATGTTGGGGTCTTGGGTTCGAGCCCCAAACGGATCACCAATAACAATCCGCAAGAAACTGAATAATCAGTCGCTTGCGGATTTTTTATGCCACTATATAGGGTTTGCCCTGACAAACACGAAGAAATCCTTTTCAAAAGTATATGCAACTCCATTCGGCCTATGTAACAATATGTACGCGAGGAAAGTCAGGTGGACTGAAGTCGGGTGGCGCATTGACGAAGCCAGGAAAAGAAAGATGACATGCCAGGAAAAAAAGAGTTTTGCTTCCGGGAGATGTCCTGCTCGACAGGGACGTAGCAGAACTCTACGGAGTTGAAACTAAACGCATCAATGAAGCACTGAGAAACAACCCTGACAAATTCCCTGAAGGGTATGTTTTCACATTGCAACCCTCTGAGAAACAGGAGGTGGTCGAAAATTTCGACCGGTTCAAGACTCTCCAATTCTCGACTGTCGAGCCTCATGCTTTCACTGAGCGTGGTCTATACATGTTGGCCACCATCCTGAAGAGCAAGCAGGCCACATCGACCACGCTGG
>CACYQD010000006.1 GCA_902776475.1 uncultured Prevotellaceae bacterium
AAGCGACATAGAGTTGGTGCGTAAGGTTGCCCCAGAACTTGATGAAGAAGTTCTCCGTGTGGTGAAAGCCATGCCAAAATGGATACCTGCATCCCAAAATAACAAACCTATAAGAGCGAAATTCACCATGTCCATCACATTCAGAAGTGAGTGAATCTTCGCTTTGGAAATCAAGACAAACTGCCATGAACAAGAAAAATGTCTTCATTTCAGCCATAGAACAAGGCCTTTCTTTATCTAAGCGCTTTTTGTACTATTTAACTATAGGCTTGGGCATGTATTTGGCAGTATTGGGCCTGCTGGCCATCATCGTTGGATACCAGACCCATAAGGCTCAGTCGCTTTCCTTTTATCTTTATTTCTTATTGCTGTTGTTTTTCGGCCTTTTCATTTCATACCGAGGTTGGGTGGGACAAAAGGCCATGAAGCCCATAAAGACCAATCAGAACGACAATGACTGGGCCGCTGTAAGGGCCTATCCAACGTCATTCTGGAGTTATATCCGCCGTGCCTTTTTCAACCCGAGAGATCTTGGCATAGGTACGGGAGTCGTTCTCTTCTATGGCTGCTTTATTTTGATACTATTGCATGACGATCAAGTTGACACACCTCTCAGCACGGTGCTCGTCATTCTTTTCATTCTGCTCTTCTTTTGGGAAATGGTCGTGTTGGCGATGCATTGGAAATTCTGGAAAACAGTGTGGAACGAAGGACCTCTGATGATAAGGCTCAACGACGAGGGCCTGTCTTTTATCATGCCCTACAACATGAGTGAGGAGAATGAGGTCATCCTTGTCAGCGATGACCGTTTTGATTCATGGGATGATTCAAATCATTGCCTGGTGACCGACCATATAGATTGGAAAGATATCAGACGTGTTGATTTCTTCCGCACCTATCTAAAGCTATCTACCTTTTGGCGCAGCTATACGGTCTTCTACAACGACAGTGACCTAAAAGACAAAGGAGCGCTTTTACGGCAAATCACAGCCAAAGGCGAGATAATTGTTGGGGATTCCAAGTTTGGCGGTGAACCGGATGTCGCGAAAGAATTCACATGGCCAATCACAGACGACAACAGGCCTTTGTCGTTTGTCTTCCAAGTCAACCTCAAGGATGTCTCCACGTATGACAAAGAGCACATACTGCCATCTTCGGGCATGCTCTATTTCTTTTATGATTTAGAAGGCGTGGGAAACGAGGAATTGTCGGAGACGCACATTGAAGATTGGTGGCAACAACATGGCAACGACAATTATTTCCGGCTCATCTATGTGGAATGCACCCGTAATGACCTACACCCTTTTGATGACGATGGACAGAAAGAGCGGATTGTTTTCAAGAATGAGGAGCGTCTGGTTTTTGAAACAGAGAAATCATTACCGGACTATAAGGATGCATGTCTCGAAAAGGAAAACGTTGAAGAGGACACCTATCAATGGATGGCAGACGCGTATTGCCATGGCGAATATCCGAGGAAGGAACAAGACAACTGGCGGGGAAGTTTGCTCGGCTATGCCAGTTATTATGACGAACCGATAGACTATGGTGATAGATTGCTTCTTTTCCAAATAGACCTGTATCTTGATGATGATGCACGCATATACTGCTTTGTTCCCAGCGAAGACCTCAAGAAAGGTGATTTAAACCATGCTTATTTTGAGATGCAGACACGATGACTCTTCTCGTTCCTGTTTAAGCAGTCCTTCCTGAAAAAGATGTACCTTTACAACAATTACACGACATACCTATGTTAAAGAAAATCCTACTCCTCTCTCTGATTACCATCATAGTTTCAACGGCCTATGCTGCTCCAAGGATGTATTCCGAGGAGGTGGCCAGGAGTTTCATCATCAGCCACCCCGACCCCGACGTGATTCGATGGGGCAACCAGTCCAACCACTTCACCTGGCAGGCGGGCTACATCATGTTCGCCATGGAGAAACTGTGGCGGCAGACCAACGACTCGACCTATCTGAACTACATACGTCGCTATGTGGACCAGAACGTGGATGCCGACGGCAACGTGCCTAACTTCTCGCCACGCGCACTCGACAACTTCATCCCGGGCTATGCCTGTCTGCTGATGTATGAGCTGACCAAGGAGGCAAGATATGCCAAGGCAACCGAAACCATCCGGCGCGGTTTCGACAACTATCCCCGCAACAAACACAATATGTTCTACCACTCCCATACTATTCCACAGGTATGGGTGGACGGTGTGTTCATGGGACAGATCTTTCTCGCAAGGTATGCCAAAACGCTCGGGCATCCGGAGGACTTCGAGGAAGTGACCCGACAGATACAGGGGATCTTCCAACTCTGTGGCAAGGACAACGGGCTGCTCTACCACGGCTGGGCTGAACAAGGCAAGGCCGGCTGGGCGAAAGAGGCAGACAACCACTCGCCCGAGGTGTGGAGCGAGGGAATGGGATGGGTGGCCGTGCTGATGGCCGACGTCTTTGACTTTCTGCCGGAAGACCAAGCGGGACGCGACAAACTGATGGCGAACCTGCAACAGATGTGCAAGGGACTGAAAGAGAGCCAGGACCAAAAGACAGGGATGTGGTGCCAGGTGGTGGACAAGCCTACAGAGCCGGGCAACTGGAACGAGACATCGGGAACGGGCATGTACATCTACCTGCTGCAAACGGCCATCAACAAAGGATTTATCCCTGCCTCGGAATACCAGTCCGTGGTGGACAGGGCCTACCAAAGCATCATACAAAAGGCCATCCGCAACAGCGACGGTGAATACAACCTCATCGACTGCAGCAGCATCGGCATCAAAGGGAGTTACAAGGACTATATCTCACAACCAAGGGAAATCAGCACCTATGCTGCCTTCGGTTCCTTCATCATCGGCACGGGAATCGTGGAGCACACTCGACTTCATGGGACACCTCCTCCCACGCTCTAGCCAAATTAAGGTTTTGCAACCACAATGGCCAGACGACAAGGTGCGAAACAGCCTTCAGGAATCCATAGAATCAGAAACTGACTATGGCATTGCCGATGGAGACCCGAACATCGAACTCGAAAAGGAACTCATATCAAAGAAAATCCCAGAGAGTGCCGCCTTCAAAGAGATCATCAGTCATCTGGCTGCCGTAATCGACTACATCGACAATACTCAACTGGATGCCAGGACAATCATGCTCCTCGACATTGAATTGCTCAAGGCAAGACGGCAACTATTCGTGCAGATGCGCGAGAGAAGGATAGGATTAATCGACACATATGCCCAGTATGCCAAGCGTTGATTTCCCGTCCCTTCCCGTGCGACCCAGATGCTCTTAGCAGCACATACCAAGCCTTTGTCGAAGCAACCATGACTAAGACAACTAAGAAATCAGACTTCGTAGCCAACGAAGATAAGGTTGCTAAGACCAAATTTTAGACTGAAAGAGTTCCCCTATCAAGTGCCTGAAAGGCTTGCCATGCTGTGAACCGTGAAGCATTATCAATTCAATCGTGACATCCTTGTAAACATATTGTCGGCATTGGACCTGTTGGTGGATTATTTGAAAGCCACCACATTGGAAGAAAAATAGATAGAGCTTTTCCTAGACAAGGAGCGATGAGCCATTACCGAAATAATCACTTCGCGACGGAAGAAATCTCGTCGAAGAACGTATGCCTGCTAAATGTCGGCAGGCACGGCCTTCCAGTCAATGATGTTGCGCTCTGCGGAGGAGAAGGCGATGCCTACTTTGATGACGGGGCGGCCATCTAGCAAGTACTTTCCAACATAGCCCTTGCGGTCAATCTGGTCGAGGGCGGCTTCCACGGTGTCGTCGTACTTCAGTTCCATAACGTAGATGCCCTTTGGCATAAGCAGCGTGATGTCTGAGCGGCCCTTGGCACCCGGCTCCTCGGCTCGGACATCGGCACCGAAGGCCATAAGCAGCGTGTAGAGCAGCGCGTGATAGTAGTGCTCGTTCTTGTTATCTTTCTCCCAATGGTAAGGCACACCAGCGAAGAAAGTCTTGATGGCGTCGATGAAGGCAGGGAGGTCATCGGTACGGCGGAACGCCTTGTAGGCCTTCATCAATGCAGAGCGTTCGCGGTCATCGCCCATCGAATTAGTGACATAACTATAGAGGCTGCCGGCAAAGCCCTTCCTCACTTCCTCGTTTGGAAACCCCAGCGTATAGAGGTCGTCCTCCTCGTCGTAGGACTTGATGGTCAGGTAGCCACTTTGGTATAGTACGGGCAGCGGGGCCTGGTAGCTGTCGAAGGCTTTGTTGAAATCACCCGACTCACATAAGGCACCGTCAACGTCGCTGATTTCCAGCGGAGGCATTTCGCGAAGCATGGCGATGAGAGCACTCGGCGTAGCACTGTCGAACCAGTACTTATCTATTTTCCCAGACTTCAAAGCGTTCACCATACTGAAAGGATTGTACATATCGGTCATACCTTCACTGAAGTGATAGCCGTCATACATGCGCTTCAGCGCGGCAAGCGTCTCGTCGTAGGTCTTGCCGCGGCTTGCAGCCATCAGCTCGATGTCAGGGCGCAACACGGTGGTCAGTTCCTCCTCACTGATGCCACAGATACTCTCGTAGATGGGTTGCATCGAGATATTCTCCAGGTTGTTGAGTTTTGAGAAGATTCCCATTTGCGAGAACTTCGAGATGCCGGTGATAAAGACGAACTGCAGGTGGTCGTCGAGGCCCTTTAGCGGAGCGAACAGGTCTTGGAACCTATCGCGCACGATGGTCTGCGTTTCCGGGTCGCCTATGCTGTGGAGCATCATGTTGTCGTACTCGTCGCAGAGCACCACCACCTTGCGCCCCGTCTGCTCGTGGGCTGTGCGGACAATATCCACCATGCGAGGACTGGTGCTGGCGTTGCCAGCAGACAGGCCGTACTGCTTCTCGTAGTCCGCCAATGTCTTGTCGACATACTCGTCCATCTTCTCTATCGACGTGAGGTTGTTGGCGCTGAAATCGAAGCGCAGCACAGGGAACTTCTCCCACCGCCAATTGGTGGTGGCGATGTAGAGTTGCGGCTGCTCGATACCGTCCTCCGTGGTGAACGCCTCGAACAGTTCGCGGCGACCCTCGAAGACGGCTGCCAGCGTCGAGACGAGCAACGACTTGCCGAAGCGGCGGGGACGGCTCAGGAAATAGGGCTTGCCCTCGGTAATCATCTTGTAGATAAGCGGGGTCTTATCGACATAAACATATCCGTCCATGCGGATGCTTTCGAAGCTCTGGATGCCTACCGGGTATTTTCTCTTCGTTGACAACATTGATGTTAACAATTTACGTGTTGCAATAATTCTACGGCAAAATTACAACAATTCTGTGAAAACATCTTCATTTTTTACATCAATTATCATTAAATTCCCCCTTTTTATGGTCTGTTCGCAATAGTTTGTAATTATGTGAAATCTAATTCTCCTTTCACTTAATCACGATTTTGAGCGTTGCCACAAATCGTTCACGTTCGGAAGACCTCAACCGAGTTTGGGTTTTCTCTCACTTAATCACGATTTTTTTGCCATTGGTGATGTAGATGCCGGGAGGCAGGGTGCTCATATTGGTAGCATTGTCTGCCACCTTGATGCTGTAGAGGTTGCGAACACCTTGGTTGGAAGATTCAACAGACGATTCAGGAGGATTGATGCTGTCGGGCGAAAGAGTTGGTTTGCCGATTTCCATCATTCGTCCTACGAAGAGAATAGTGTTTGTGGGACGGTGCTGGATGGTGAAATAGAAAGGACGGTCGATTACAAAGTCTGAAACATCAGGGAACTCCTCCTCACCACCTGGTGGAATCACCATGGCAGTGACAGCGGCAGCAACGGCCTTGCGGCGGAACATCACCACGGCGATGGCCGACACCGATGCCACCAAGGTGAGCAATGCAAGCAGCGACCATATACGGGCACGGCTCTTTTCCATGAGCATTTGTTCGTTGGCGGCGGCCAACTTCATCTGCACTTCATGCTGCAGACGATGGATGTTTGCCATTGATGCCGAAGCCTCCATTTGTGCCACAGAGTCGCTGAGTTCCATCAGCAGTCTGGCATCTTCCAGAGCTTCAATGGACTTCCCGTTTTCCTTATGGATTTCCAACAACACTCGGAGCAGTTCGATTTGAGCATGGATGCTGTCGGTCTCCATATATCTCCTGGCCTTCTCTTCCGCCTCCCTTTCACGTCCTGTGTTATTCAACATATAGACTTCAGAGAGGTGGTATGCCTCTTCCTTGGCGATGGGAGGAAAATCATCACGGGCTTGTTGCAGGGCGGCTTCCACGGAGTCTGTTTCCTCGGTCTGCAGGAACACCTGGCAGCGCATCAACTGGCATTTTGCACGCAAACTGGCCGAGTCGGTGGGGCTTTTTTGACAGGCTTGCTCCAGATACTTCAAGGCCTGCTCGTCATCATTCTGGGAGTAACGTGAGACACCCAGTTCAAAAAGGGTCGTGGCGGTCTTTCCGGCATCACCCATCGCCTGTGCGGCATCCAATTTTCGAAGGAGACTCTTTTCCTGCAAGTCGAACAGGTTCTTCTTTTCGTATACCTGGGCCAAGGCATGGTACAACTTGTAACAGCTCTACCGGTCCTTGCAACCGGGTGCGTAGTCGGCGGCTATGAGCATCACGGCCAACGTGCTGTCCTCATTCTGTTCATCCCTGAGTTGCATGGCTGTGTCATACAGACGCTCCACGATGGCAGTGGAATCGCCATCTGGTGGCATCCCTCGTCCCTGCCTCCCGCAACCACTTGCCACGAGGATGAGCAAAGAGCTCAATGATGACACACATGCGAACCTTTTCATTTTGTATTAAAGAAAGAATGGTTGGTTTCTGGAAGACAAAGTTAGAATAAAAATCCCAAAAGAGCAACACCGTTGATGAAATGTATATCCCCAAAATCATTTAAAAGACATCCAACAAGCTTTTATTCAACGTTTTTCACTAAATGAAAATGTATATCAAAATGTCGCTGTTTTTCGACCTCTTCAACGTTGTCAACGCCCCCAAGTTTCCCACCCTAAAGCTTAAGAAACGTTAAACAGGTTGGGCTTTCACATCCTTTAATTGTATTTGGATATGAAAACGGGTGTAGAATCGTTTAATAAGTGAAGTCATGAGGATTTGGTTGTTCACATTAGCCCTTCTCCTATCCGCCGTCACATCGACCGCACAGACCATCTCGCGCAGATACGATGGCGTGTCGATGTCGCAGGCGCTTGCCGACATCGACAAATCCACTGAGCAATACAAGGTCAATTTCATCTATGATGAATTGGACGAATTCCCCGTCAACTGCCATTTCAACCAGATAAACGTCTTAGACGCCATCATGGCGGTCATCGGCCATTACCCCGTCAAGGTAACCATTCAAGGACAATACGTATTTGTGGAGTGTGTGGAAAAGAGGCAGACCAAGGTCAGAGGCAGGGTGCTGGGTGCCAGGTCGGCACCGTTGCCCAATGCCAACATCACCATCTACGATGCCCGCACCGGCGAGAAAGTCTGTTCCGGGGTCAGCAACGAAGGTGGCGAGTTCTCCATACCATGCGATTCCATGCGCATCCGCTTCAAGGTCAGCCACGTGGGGTACAGGACGTTCTTCAAGACCTGCCAAGCAGGCAAGGTGGGCACCATCCAACTGCAGTTCACCAAACAAGAGCTGCAAAATGTAGAAGTCACTCCCACGACACAAAGGAACCATACAAACAGTAATTCAAGTTACAAGAAGAAAGCCGAAAGGATAAGAAAGCAAATATGGGACGACAGCGACTCGGCATTCAGCCAAACCTGTTTGGATGACAGTCTTCTCAACTACTCCTCCGTGACGCTGGCAGAATCCTTTTCCGGTGAATACGAACGTCATCACTCTTGGAATCCCCTGCGTCTGTTCTTCGGGAATAATACCAATCACACCATCTCACGCCAGGTTGTACGGCGGAGGGTGATGCTGAACGATTCCGACGCCGTGGAAAGATACGCTTTGCTGGACTATCCGAAAGACTTGCCGTTCAAGTACAACAAAGACCTCACCGTGGTGATGGGTGTGAGGGTTGTCAGTCCGGATGGAAGCATTTACGAGGTCGACACCGACCCTTACACCCAACCCCTTCAGTATGACGGCGAGCAACGCCCGGACAAGATTAGCATACCGCAACTCTTCGAGGGATGCATCATCGACTATTTCACATGGTCGGAACGGAAGACTTACGGCATCCACCCGTCGCCCTTCTTCATCCAAACAGCAGATGGGGAACCCGTCTTGCATTCCAAAATCAACCTGACGACAGACAAGAATCTCTCCGTCCAATACCGTCATTCGGGTGATACCCCAGGTTTGTCTGTAAGCACCGAAGACAACGGCAGCCTGTGCCTGACCGGTCAAAACAGCAGTGTGACACACGGCAGCAAAAACACGACGATGTCCTACATCTTCTATGTTCGAGACCCACAGCTTCACGCCAACAGGCCGCTAAGCGCACTCAAGCATCAAGTCAGGGAGAATCCGTCAATGGACGACATCCTGGACACGACCACCCGTCTTTACCAGAGCATGCGCACGAAGGAATCCTACGGGGGATGGGCCTCAACCTATTGGAACAAGACAGACACGACCATAATAGGGTTAAAGGTGGACAATCTTCGTCAGACCTCCGCCTCGCGCCCATTGCTGGAGCAACGCCTGTATGAGATGGTGATGAGCGAACCGCCCCACATCACCCTTAAAAAGTTTGGCACATCACAGTCGAACAGCGTCATGAGCCTCAACAGGCAGTACACCGAGAAATTGGCCTATGTGTTTGACAGGGCCGGCGTCCCATACCACCTGGCTATATCGACACGTTCCGACCGTGAAGGCATCCTTGAACTGATGGACGAGGAGAACATCGTCTGGATGCTGGTCACCGAAGAAGGGAGATACTACATCCCATTCATAGACGAGGAAATGCCAACCGCCATGGTCGGCAGGAAAGCCGCCACGACGGACTTCAACCACATCTTCACCATACGATGAAGGGGATATTGTCAAAAAATATATAAGGATAAAACATAAAGTCATGGATTACAGAAAAATCTTGTTGGCAGCCATGCTGGCCATCACATCATCCGCCCAAGCCCAGGTAGACGATGCCACACTCAACACCGATGCGGGCAAAACAAAATCCGCCACCCACACCCTTTCGCTCGACATGGGACCGGCATGGGTCACATCGAAAGTTTACACCTCCGAGGGAACATACAAATGGAGAACGGGTTTGGAACTTGGAGTCGAATACAGCTGTGTCTTCAAGAAAGGATACGGATTCGGGTTCTCTGTCCTTCACAACACCACCAAGTATCCCGACGTGAAAGCCACGCAGATCTTCGTCGGCCCTTCGTTCGTCTATGCAGGCAATTTCTCAAAGAAATGGCGTGGAACGACGGAGATAGGCTTGGGATATTCCACTTTCTTCAATGAGCACGACACGGAGGTGGGGGTTGGTTTCAAGTATTCCGCCGGTTTGGAATACATGCTGTCCGACAAATTCGGCATCAGTGCAAAACTAAGGGAAGTCACCGTCTTTCTGGGCGAAAAAGAAGATGATCCTTGGGGGTATGGTAATAACAAAGACGAGATAAACGGTGTGGCGCGCCTGGCTTTCCAGATTGGTGCATGCTTCCATTTCTAAACAAATAGGATATGAAGTTCTTCTTTTTTCTCATCCTGACGGCATTTTCGCTCCAAGCTGACGCACAAAACCTTTATTGCAAAAGCTACGAGGACTACAAGTCGGATAACTGGACGGAACTGCCATCCATCGTCTTCAAGCAATATTCCCATTCGAAGCAGCTATGGACGAGAAAACATGAATATCGTTTCACCACGGGCAACAAGAAAACCGACAGGAAATTGAGAGAAGAGGCGTTTGTCATCCAAAAAGGAGATTCGTTGTTCGTCAACCTCAGCCAGATGAGATGCGAGAATGTGCTTTTCGGAAAGGGGTTTGCCTATGGCATGCCGCTCATAGGCAAAAAAATCCTCTTCATCAGCAACCGCGTTGACCTGAAATCTTCCAGCCGGCAAACAAACAACTATGTTGCGTTCGGATTGATGGGAGCGATGATAGCCAAGTCGTCAAACATCAAAGTCAAGGCCTGCTATATACTGGACGCCAACCCCGGCGGCCAATACACCGAAGTGTTGCTGATCAACGACGGGGTGATGAGGAAACTGCTTGCAGACGACAAGGAACTGCTTGACAGGTATTTCATGGTCGAAGACCAGAACGAGCGTGAGGCACCCCCCAACATCCTGCCCCTGCTGAGGGAGAAAGGACTCATCGAATAGGAACCCATGGACGAAAAGGAACTCGCTTCTCTCTACAACCGGTACCATGCCGACATGCTGGAACATGCAAGGAGGCTGCTCTACGACGAAGAGGAGAGCCGTGACGTCGTGGCAGAAGTCTTTGCCGCCATAGCACGTGAAGACACCGTCATCCACACCGCGACGGAGAGGCCGTTCCTGCTGAGGTGTGTGAGGAACCGCTGCATCAACATCATCAACAGGATGAACACGCGGCAACGCGTGACACGGTTGGTCACCATGCGCACCTTGGAGGAAGGGGATGACGATGAAGGAGAGAATGCGGAAAGGCTGAAACGGTTCATGAAACAATGGTTGAACAAACGGGCCATCGACATCCTCCACATGAGGTTCGTCGATGGGATGAAATACCAGGAGATAGCGGAAAGCCTGCACATCAGCGAGGCCGCCGTCTATAAATACCTCTCACAGTCACTGACTACGATACGCCAACATTTCAAAGCGAAATAGCTCATCGAAAATGAATGAAGACAAAATGAAGTCCTTGCTCGACATGCTGGACCATGCCAGGCAATACACGGACAGCGAGATGGAATGCATCCTGAACGACAAGGAAACCCTGGCTTTGTACGAGACCATCGTCATGGTGAGACAGGCCCTGCAAACCAAGGAGGCAAGAAGGACGAGCCTCTTGCAGCCCCAAGGCTTCATATGGAAGGCGGCCTCCGTCATCATCGTCCTGTTTGTCGTGGGAGCACTCGGCTATGCCGCATTCCACATCATCGGGGGACTGTCACAAGAAGATCCGACCTTCACGACCACACCTGTTTCCACCAACAGCCGTCCAGAGGAAGAAGTGGAAAACAAGGCAAAGGAGGAACCGACCCCTATGGCTAAAACCGTCTTGTTTGAAAACAAGACCTTGCGAGAGGTGCTCGACAGGATGTCAGAAACATACAAAGTGAAGGTCAGATACGAAGAGGAAGGTCTTGCCGACCTGCGCCTGTATTTCAACTGGGACTCTTCCGAGGACATCCGGGATGTGCTGGCCTTGCTCAACAGCTTCGACCATTTCCATCTGCAACTCGAAGGGAACACCATCGTCGTAAGGAAGCCTATCGGGAATTAAAGGGTAGTTATGCAGAGACGTCATGACGTCTCAAAAGGGAAGTTGAAATACAAAATAATGGACCTTTCAACGTTATTCAAACGTATATTCAACTATTCATCAAGAACAAAAAGATCATGAGACATGCCATCACATTGCTGTTCGCGCTTGTCGCCTTTTCGGGGATGGCTCAAACGGAAGAACAATCCGCTCCCGATGAAAAATGGAAGTGGAGTGCAGGAGGATTGTTCACGTTGATGGCTCCGTATGGGGATTATCACTATTACGACAAAGACAAAGAACGGTATGTACCACAAACATCAATGGTATGGATGGGCTCTTCGCGAATATCCGACGGCATCATGCATGGCAACCGACCACAGTTCCATCTTAGGGAAGGCTTTTTCAAACAGGTGGATGCCGGATGGACCATGCTGCAATTATCAAGAAACCTTTACAAAGGCATTGCAGGCTATTCCATAGGCTTGCAGTTTGAAGGCTCTACATACAATTTTTCACGTCATTGCATTGCAAAGAGCCGGGGCGGAAGAATAGATTTCGAAGCAACGGAAGCAGAGTTGGAGGAGAACGACCTTTTCTCCTTCCATGTACGCATACCGTTGCTGGTGGGCGTACAAACCCCAAAACGCCGGCTCTCATTGCAAACGGGACTTGGCCTTTATGTCGGTGGCAGTAAATATGAATATCGCTTCAAAGGGCGTGACGAAATGGAGAGCCACCATTTTCACACCTCCCATGTCGGTGCACAGTGGTTGGTCACAGCTGGCATCGGCCCTTTCACTGTCAACTTCACCCAAAACCTCACCCCACATTTCAAACTCGCCGACGGCACGAAGGCCTATCCTTCATCACTTACCATCGGCCTCGACCTCTGGTATGCGATGTGCCGCTTTCAACGACCATCCTACTCCTTTTCTGATATTCCTCATGAAAAGAACATACATTATGACATCACATCCCTTGCAGGACAAGAGAACAAACTCTTCACTTCACTGTACGAAAAGGAGTTGAAAAGGTTGCTTGAGCCACAAAACACGCAATTCGGCGTGATTCGGGCAACCCCATTCCTGCCGGAATCATCACTGGCATACGATTCCGTCAACCACACACTCGTTTACACCAAGGCGTGGCGTAGCATCTATAATGAAGCCGGAGAGGCCACCATGAAGTTCAAGAAAGCGGGAAATGACATGGTCAAGGTGGTGCCACGGAAAAAAATCCGCGACTACTTTGCTCCCAAAGTGCAGACCTGTACACTCGCCATCACTGACGATGAGGCACAGGAGCTGAAAGAGAGGTGGTTGGATGCAGTCCGAAATGCGGAGGAGAAGGAGGGGCGTGCCTTGGACGGGACGAGATGGGAATTCTTCATCGGCGACCAACGTGCAACGTCTTACGAAGCGCACGAAGCCTTTGTCAAGTATGCCAACGAACTGATGGATTCCGTATATAATGAATATCAGCTACGTTTGGAAGCGAAGTACTCGGAAAACACCGTGAAGAAAATCAGAAGTGTGGAACAATGGTCGCACATGGAAGAAATTGAATGGAGGAGCAAGGAAGACCTTGATCATGTCAGCTTTGCTGATACATGCGAAATGAAAGAATACCATGGCAAAGGACGCTATTCCCCTCCTGTGGAAACCAAGGAATTTGCAATTCAAGGTAAAAGGTATTGCTGTCGTTACTTTAATTATGGGTCGGGCCTACCCATCTGGGATATCGAGGTGTTTCAACATGAGAATGACAGATGGAAAATCGTCGCAAAGGGAATAATGAGAGGACCCGTATTCATTGCCGCTGAAGATGATGCATGCAATAATCGAATTGTGTTCTACAAATTGGATGCAAGAATAGACACCTATACAGGCGAAATCAAGTCCTTGACTAAAGGAAAGGAAATAGGCGAGCTATCCCTGTCTGACCTCTTGCCTACAAATAGCAAATAATCCAGATCATGGTCGATTTTATCCTTATGAAAAACTATTTTTGTGAACACAAACGCCATATGGCCATTCGACCAACTCATACGGCAATGAAAAAGTATTTGACCACCCTTGTATTGGCACTTGCGGCTATCACGTCGACAGCACAGAATGATGCAGGAATGAAAGCGCAGGACGCTTCGATTCTCGTGAGCGGCATTGACAGCGTTCCACCACGTGCTTTCTTTGACACAGGCCATGTCATCCTGGCGTATGTCATGTGCCCCACACACTCAAACACCCCCAGGTTGTTTGACCCACAAATGCCTGCTTTCTGGGTGGGAAGCATGACACTACGCGACAGCATCATGGGACACAAAGCCGATGGCGTACCCACAAAAAAAGGATTCCTTCGTCAAAATGAAGCCGGCGTTACACTGCTGCAATTGTCGAAAGGGCTAAGCCGTGACATTTTTGGTGCAACAACAGCGCTGCAGGTAGGCATGGGAACCATCGGGTTGGACAGGGACTTTGAGGCGACGAGAGAGGACGGGAAAATCCAATTTGTAGAAACAGAGGAGAAATTGAGCTCCAGCAGTATCAAATACCTCACCCTAAAAGTCCCGGTCCTTTTGGGTGTCCAAGACAGAATGCACAGATTCTCCTTGCTTTCAGGAGTGTCACTCGACCTTTGCATACCAGGTCGTGATTTATATTATTATGGTCATCAGAATGATGATAAAAAACATCATTGGCGTATTCATGCAAATTGCTTTTCTGCCAACTGGCAGGTGATGGCAGGAATCGGCCCTTTGACTATCAGTTACACACAAAGCCTGATCCCTCTTTTTGAATTGAATGACGGCACGAGCATTTATCCCAATTCACTATGCTTGGGCCTGGACCTTTGGTACTTGATGAGAAGATAGAAAGATGAAACGCCCACGAAGAGCGCTTTGACAACACGAAATGGCGCATGGCATACCAACTCTCACCCTTTGGCATGAGCTTGGGAGCCGCCCCGGTGAAGTATTTCCACGAGTTGGGCTATGGATGCCTCGGGGTGTGCAACATCGGCCTCGTGTTCTGCTTCTAACAGAGATGATGCATACAACGGTATCTTCATAATTCATAAGAATATCATTATACGGACAAAACATGGAGCGCATCACTGCGGTCCATGCCATATCCCGGGAAACTTATGAATTAAAATCTGTCAAATATTTCTTTTCCTATGATACTCTTGTTGTAACCCTTTTCCCGAGTGCCTAAGGTTCGAAGGAGACAAAGTCGTGGCACATACGAGAGGAAAAAGAACAATTCCCGAAACCTAATCGCCGATGCGCTCGACGATAAAGTCACAAGCAGAGAACCAAGAACTGTTGATCTGTCGGGAGTCGGTAATCTCCGGACGGGTACTGACACCATAGGTCAGGTTGCCATCGTCATTGACTCTGACTTCATCGAGCCAGATGCGGTTCCAACCGTAGCCCTGTCCGCCATTAGCCGCAGTCTTGTCGATGTCGAGGGCGGTAACGAAGTCTTTATTGCTGGCACGCTTTTCGAAACGGCATAGCGCGGAGAACCAGACGTTTCCACCTCTATTTCCCATAGCAGGAATCTCCTTGGTGCGGACATCACCCTGGCCTGTCTTGGCGAAGATATGGACATTGGAATGCTCTGCCTCGGAGGCGCGCACAACTGCGGAGACACTATAGCGGCCGGGGCGCAGGCCATGCAGCGTGGTCTCGGCCTCGAATCCTTTACCTGCGTCTCCTTTTACTTCCAAATAGCCTTTCCGTTCATCGCCACTATAATGCTCTCCACAGGCCGTGAACTGAGTTCCGGCATGGTCATGGCTGAGTTTCCAGAAGTTGCGGTTCAGGTAGTCCTGGTCTTGTTCATTCAAGTTGTCAATCCCTGTCGTCAGATTCCTTTTGGCATTGATGCTTTTACGGGCTGATTCCACTTGTTGCCTCTGGCCTGGAGGTATGGTAGCCTCTAATGCATCTATCAGGCCACACAGTTTTTCAATTTGTCCTTGAGAAAGCAGGAATGGATAGTTGCCAACTTCCTTGTTCAATGTGTGGAGGATCGCCTCCAGTTCTGTCATGTTGGCAGTGCGGCTCAACTCCCACATACGGTGTACTTTTGCCTGTAGGGCATCAAAACTGGTATATATATTGGGTATCTCTGACGAACCGTTGAGTTTCGCCACCATCTCCTGGTATGTGTAGCCGTAATTCTTCTCCATCACAGTATCGGTCTCCAAGGTCTTGGCTCGTTCGGGGTCGCTCTTCTGGAGCCCGCGCACCAGGTTGTGCGCCACACCCAATCCCGTGTTGGTCCTGTTCAGGTATTCATCGGGGTCGTAGGACTTCATCTGCGGTGTGTTGTCTATTTTCGGACTATGGAACTCGTAGATGATGCCTTCCACCATATAGCGTTTGTGCTTGGTGTCGCCATCGGTCAACTCCGTATCCGTCCATGTGAGAAGGTAGGTGGAGCGGAAACCGTCATCATCCTTGAAACTGATGATACGGGTGTTCATCGACGGGTAGAGTTGCAGGGGGAACGTCTGTCCTTGCTCTCCCCAGGCAATCTTTACCCCAGGGAAGACGGCCTGCTCGTCGCCCGCTGTATAACTGTAATAACTGTTGGCAAAGGGTGACTGCTTGTCGAAGGCGTCGAGCATGGGACGCAGCGGCAGCGTGGGGTCGTCGGGCACTTGGTTGAAGGAGAAACGATGGCCGTCGATATACAGCGGTCCGATGGATGCCGTGACGTTCGACTTGGTCTGAGAGAGTTTCACCACGTGGATTTTCTCCTTGGGCACCAGCCCGCCACCGTCCAGGCAGCCCCATTCGCCCCATGCCACAGTGATGGAGTCCTCGTTATAACTTTTCAACTTGGCTTCAATGCCCTTTGGAAACTTGCCATATATCGTTTCGACGAAAGCCGTGCGCATGGCCTGGGCGTGCTTGTTCTCCTGTGCGTGAAGCCAGGCTGCGGGCATCAGCAGGAGGGTTGTTATCAATATTTGTTTTTTCATCTTGCTTTCATTGATTTAGAAATTGATATAATTGGCAGTACTGTCTTTCTCCATTTCATTAAGGGCCTGCTGTTCCTCTTCCCCGACGATGCGGTTGACGAGTTGTTGCAGACGGAAATCTGCGGCGATGATTTTTTCAAGATGAGCCGTCCTGACGCTGTCATCAACGGCTTCCATCTCTGCTTCTAGCTGAGAGATGTAGTAGTTGAGCCTGTCATTGGCTATCGCAACGGATATCGTTTCATTTTCTTTTACTGGTTGTTTAGCGGTTTTTACGGTTTGCTGTACATTTTTGTTCATGGTCAAATCAGGTATTTCTTGTACAATTACCGGCATCGGCTCTTTATCTTCGACTTTAATCATGCTGTCTCTTTGCTCCTCATGCTGCGCCACAACAGGTTCTTCCCTTTCTGATTTGTCTTCTTTCATGAACAGAGAGAAGCCAATCAATACCAAGAGGCCAGCTGCAATGGCAATGATGGATGCAGCGTTCAGCCAGCGAGGTGATCTTGATTTGGATTTGATGCGCTTCATCACACGCTGCTCCATGTCGTCGGGCATTTTCATTTCTGAAGCCCGGTCGTTCTGTCGCTGCAAAACCTGGCGGAATAGTTCTTCATTATTCATCTTTCAAGCGTGTTAAGATAATCCTGAGTCGTTGACGTATTCGGTGAAGTTGGCTGCTGAGCCGCGATACTTCACGATTAAGAGAGGCATCAGCCGTACCAGTTATGTAGGCTATTTCTTTCAGGGGACGCTGGTCGAAGTAGTAGAGCTGCAAGAGCATCTGGTCTTCGGGGGATAGTTCCTGGATGGCTTCATCCAACTGTTCGGCTGTCGTCGTATCCGGCAACTCATCTGGAACATCCTCACCCACCACGAAAGGTATCTCCAACAGCCGTTTTCGTCGTCGCAAATGATGCAAAGCTTCGTGATAAGCTATGCGGTAAAGCCATGTCTTCATTGAAGCCTTTTCCGGAGCATAGTCATTCAGATGTTCGTAGGCTGTCACAAAGGTCTCCTGCACCACGTCCTCTGCATCCTCCTGAACGGTGACAATACGGCCAACAAATGCCATGAGTGCAGGACCATACAGACTTATCATCGGTGAAAAGTCCTCGACCCTCCTGCTATGTATTTGGAATTTGAACATCTGTTTGTCGTTTGTCATTCTATTCTTTATAGACCGTAGATGGCGAAATGTCACGTTACCCATGATGTAATTAATATATATTAACGTTTGCTGGCACGCGTGGGTTCCAACTTCCAGACATTGGACAAGAACACTTGGAAGGCGGCCACATTCTCGGACAGGAAGCCAAACTAAGTCTCTACAAATATACAATATTTACATATAATTTGCTATATTTGCAGCATAAATCAAGGATACAATATGAAGAAAGTAAAACCAACGGTCTTCAAGACCATATTTCTGGCGATGCTGACCTGCTTTGCAGAGGTCGCTTTAGCCCAACGGACTCCCACGATGGGTTGGAGTTCATGGAACACGTTCGCCCTCAACATCAACGAGGACCTCATCAAGGGACAGGCTGATGCCATGCACAGTAACGGATTGCAGAAGGCTGGCTATCTCTATGTAAACATCGACGACGGCTACTGGAACAGGCGTGGCGAAGATGGTCTTCTGCGACTGAACACCCAGCGGTTTCCCAACGGCATGCGCCCGCTCGTGGACTATATCCACAAGCTCGGCCTGAAGGCCGGTATCTATTCTGATGCCGGCGACAACACCTGTGGCAGTGAGAACCGTCACCCATGGGGCATCGGCGTGGGCTTCGCAGGGCATGAGGAACAGGACTGCAAGCTCTACTTCATCGACTGGGACTTCGACTTTATTAAAGTTGACTACTGCGGCGGGCACCACATGCACCTCGATGAGCGCGAGCAATATACCAAGATTTCGAATGCCATCAAGAATTGCGGGAAAAAGGACATCGTATATAATATGTGCCGCTGGGCATTCCCCGGCACATGGGGAGCCGACGTGGCAGACTCTTGGCGTACCACGGGCGACATCTACGATGCTTGGAAGAGCGTGCGCGGCATCCTGGCGGAAAACCTCTACCTGAGCGCCTTCTGTCGTAATGGCCACTACAATGACATGGACATGCTCGAAGTGGGACGGTCAATGTCACAAACCGAGGACGAGACTCACTTCGGGATGTGGTGCATCATGTCCTCACCGCTGCTCATCGGTTGCGACACACGCAACATCCGTCCCGAGTCGCTGAAACTGCTTTGCAACCATGACCTTATCGCCCTGAACCAAGATCCGCTGCACCTGCAGGCATACGTGGCAGAGAAGCAGGGCGAGTGCTTCATCATGGTGAAGGACATCAAGAAAATGCAGGGCAAGGAGCGTGCCGTGGCCATCTACAACCCTAGCGATACGGAACAGACAGTGACGCTCAATCCTGCCACCATTGACCTTGGTGGTGCTGTGCAGTACTACGACTGTTTTGCCCAACTCGATTATCTCTACGACATGAACCCCATTCCCCTGAAGATCCCAGCACACGGAACAAAGATTTTCCGCGTGAAGGGTCAGAAACGTCTGCAGCGAAAGGTCTATGAGGCAGAGACGGCACTGCTGCCTGCCTATCAGGAACTGCGCAACAACCAGGAAGTGAAGTCGGGGGTCTTTTCTGCCGCATCCGAGGCCAGCGGCGGCTACAGGGCCGGATGGCTCGGCGGCCGCAAAGGAAACGACATACAATGGAATGATGTCTATGTAAGCAAAGCCGGCACACAGCGCATGACCATCACCTATTTCAGCGGAGAGGAACGCACCATGGAGCTCATGGTCAACGGACAGCGCGTCACCACGTTGAAAGCCAACTCCGGTGACTGGGGCAAACCCGCCACCATCACAATCGATGTGAACCTCAAGAAAGGACGCAACAGCATCTGTCTCAGCAACGACAGCGAATGGATGCCGGACATCGACAAGATGGAACTGGATATCCAGCACTAATGCAATCATCCTTGGATGAATATGATGTAACAGACAATCAACCCAAACGTACAATGATGAACTTCCTTGAAGAAAAGATCCTAAGCGATGCCATTATCAAACCCGGTAACATACTGAAGATTGACAATTTTCTGAATCACCAGATAGACATCGGCATCATACGCCAGATTGCCATAGAAATGAAACGACGGTTTGGCGACTTGGAGGTAAATAAAATCCTGACCATCGAGGCCAGCGGCATTGCCATAGCCACAATGCTGGGTAATCTATACGATGTGCCTGTGGTGTTCGCAAAAAAGAGCGAGACAGCCAACAGCACAGACAACAAGTATGTGTCACAGGCCTATTCCTTTACCCACAAGCAGATGAACAAGGTGTTTGTCTCCAAACCATATCTGCGCCCTACAGACCGCGTACTGATAGTCGATGACTTCCTGGCCGACGGACAGGCTGCACATGCGCTCATCGACTTGGTGCATCAAGCCGGCGGCGAGGTGGTTGGCATCGGAATCGCTGTGGAGAAAGGGCAGCAGACGGGTGGACAACTGCTGCGCAAGGAAGGCTATCGCCTGGAGTCAATCGCCATCATCGAGGAAATGAACTACGAGAAACAGACCATCCGCTTCCGGATTCATCCCTAGAACTCCACCCGGTATGCGATGTTGGGGTAATTGTATTTCAGATATTGCCATGCCCGTAGATATTTGCGAAGCCGAAACACATCATCATCTGTTATTACTTTCAAGCGTCGAATATCCATGTTGTCTTCCAAGTCTGCAATCTTCACCACCCTTCCGATGGCATTTCCAGCCGCTCTTCTCACAAAATCTTCATAGTTCTCACCTTCCCGCTTGGTCACAGACAACACACCGTCGATAATCTCCTTTGGGAATCCTTCTCTGCGCAGATATTCTTCTGTTACCATAGTATCCTCTATGGTGTCATGCAATAATGCCACGATTTTCGACTTAAGGTCTTTGCAACGCTCTGCCACACGGATGGGATGCATCACATATTCACGACCAGACAAGTCTTTCTGGCCCTCATGTGCTCGGATGGCTATCCTCAAAGCACGGTCATACAATTCTTCGTAATTCAAATCTTCTTTTTTATTCATAATTAATCCGTCACGCTATCATCTTGGTAAATACAGAAAAACTTTCCAATTAAGTTTCTGATTTGTTGAAAAAAGTGTGTACTTTTGCAAAACAAGCCTTTACCCATGAATTCAATTGGAAATCAAAACATTGAAGGGCCCACGACTGAGCGTGAGCGTTATGTCATTCTCGATGCCTTGCGGGGAATGGCCTTGTTGGGTATTGCCATGGCCAACTTTCCTGAGTTTGCGCTATGGACCTTTCTCTCACCGGAGGAACAAACTGCCATGCCAACGGCTGGTGTTGACAAGGTGGTGAAATTCCTGCAATACTTACTTATTGACGGCAAGTTCTACTCCATTTTCTCTATACTGTTCGGCATCGGATTCTCTCTCATTCTGGCCCGCCACAGCGTGTCACTCTTCTTGAGGCGTATGGTGATTCTTGCTGTGATAGGGCTTTGTCACATGATGTTTCTGTGGAGCGGTGACATATTGTTCTTATATGCCACTGGTGGTATGCTGCTGCTATTGTTCATCAGATTGGGCGACAAAGCTTTGTTGAGCGTAGCCGCCTTGCTTATCTTCATTCCTGTCGGTCTGGATGCCCTGAATGAGTTTTGCGGAATTGATTTTGCCGGCCCTTTTTACAATGCCTGGTGGGCGAAAGCAGCCGAGCAGGGTATTACCGAGGAAAACTTTGCCTCTTGGCTTCGTGATGCTGACAGCTATCCACAGATGTTTGCTTTTCTTTTACAGGGGGCATACGAACGGGTGTGGGAGTTTGTCAGCGGTCACCGCCTGCCCAAAGTGGTCGGTTTGTTCATTCTTGGCCATCTAATAGGTAAGCACCGCTTCTATGCGAAGCTTGATTCGCTGCCGTTGAAACGTTTCCTTGGATGGACCCTTGCATTGGGGTTCCCGACTTCTCTCTTCTATGCATGGAGTGCCGTAGGGGGCTATCCATGGGGACTGACCTGTCACTCTATGCTATATGCGGTGAGTGTCATACCTTTTACCTTTGCCTATATCTCTGGCATTTGCCTGCTGTACCGCCACTGTGCCAAGAAGATAATGCCAGTCTATACGCTTTTTGCAGCATCTGGACGCATGGCTTTGACCAACTATATCTCACAGTCGTTCATGGGCATGTTGCTGTTCTATGGCCTCGGTATGGGATGGGGTACGTCCGTTGGACTTGTCACTATCGAGCTCATTGCCGTGGGTGTTTTCCTTCTGCTCATGTTGCTCAGCAATCTGTGGCTCCGCTGTTTTCTGTTCGGACCTCTTGAATGGATTTGGAGAATCCTGACTTACGGCCGTTTTTTCAAGATTGTGAGGTGAGTTCATCCTCTCAGGAGGATTGTGAGCATCCCATCTGGCATCTATTGTTTAGTCGCCACAGAGATTTCATGAATGGTAAACAATCCGTTTTCATCGATCGTGATAGGAGCCGTCAACTCCGGCATATCGTCATAGGTCAGCACAAGCCCTGTAGTGTACTTTATGCCAGGAGTGAAGATGACCTTTGGCTCACCACTGCTGACATCGTAGTACATTTGTTCACCTATCCACAAAGGCTGTTCGTCATCGAAGCCTCCCATGTCCTTGACAGTATTAGTGACGGTCGTCAATAGTTTGTCGCCATCATAGAGCGAGATAGTTTCACCCTCAATGGCATAACCCAAGCGCTTTAACAGTTCTTGCTGCACACCATAGGGGTTGACCTCAGTATTTACAAACGCTATCTCGTTCTCACCAAAGCGAATCTGCTGCAGCCACTCCACTCGAACTCCCGTACCTTCCATCGCCGAGCTGGTCAGCCAGAGGTCGCCCGTCTTGGCGTTGTACTTTGCCTGTGGTTCACGGGTATTGCGCATATTGGGGAAGGTGGTTGAAATCGCCCCTTTCGTCACATTGATGCCATAGCCTTCCGTAGAAGTCTCATCTATTTCATCAATGCACGAAACGTAGATTTCGTTTACAGTGTCGTTCATCAACTCATGACTATGATACTTCATCGCCTTTGTAAATGCCTGTTGAACATTGGCTGGTATCGTGTCGGATGGCACTGGTTCTTCCATTGTGCCGGCCATCTGCTTCGTCTCAACTTTTGTCGCCTTACACCCTGCCATCATCAAGCCAACAACAAAAACGATAATGGCTGAACGGATAAAAATATTACTTTTCATATTACATAAATTTAGAAAACCATATATTTTGCCCTCTGACAGGGCTTAAATTCAATACTGTATAGCAACGGCCTTTACATCAATATTACTATATCATTCTATTAGGTCCGCATGCAAAGTTACACATATTATTTGTATAAGAAGATTTCCTGCATCCTCTTTTATTAAGAATCTTAAGATAAATTAGAAATTCATTCATCAATAATTCTTGGATTTATTCGCTATCTTTGCACCTAAACCAATCAATGCAGTTTCATACATACTGTCATTACCATAGAAAACAAGCAGAAATAACATGAAAGTAATCATTCTCAATGGCAGCCCCAAGGCAAACGGGAACACCGCTGAGGCTCTGCATGAGGCGGAAAAAACGCTCAATCAACAAGGCATCGAGACGGAATGGATCCATGTAGGCCAGAAAACAATTCATGGCTGTATCGCCTGCAACAAATGCTGGGAAACTGGGGTATGTGCCTTTGGTGACATCGTAAACGAAATATCTGAAAAGATGCGACTGGCAGATGGGCTGCTTATCGGATCACCAGTCTATTTTGCCTCTCCTAACGGCACGTTGGTTGCATTGCTTGACCGACTTTTCTACTCCAACCTGCATACCGACTGGAGTATGAAAGTTGGTGCCGCCGTGTGCATCGCTCGCCGTGGCGGGGCTACGACGACGATGGATGTGTTGAACAAATATTTCCTAAAGACAAACATGCCTGTCGTTCCCTCTCAGTATTGGAGCATCGCCCATGGTACATTACCGGGCGAAGTAGTCCAAGACGAGGAAGGAATGCAAACCATGAGGCAACTTGCCCTCAACATGGCGTTTCTTATCAAGTCCATCCAACTCGGAATGGAGAAATTTGGTTCTCCCAAGATCCAAGAGACACTTGTGGAGACTCACTTTATCAGATGACAGCATAGCCCCACCCTTTCAAGTCCCCAATTTCCCTTCGCTTGATAAAAACAGCGTATGAAACAACGGAAAATCATCCATATAGATGCTGATGCCTTTTTCGTCTCTGTGGAGGAACTCGACAATCCTTCACTAAAAGGGAAACCCGTCGTGGTGGGTCATGACGGGCCGAGAGGTGTTGTTTCCACAGCCAACTACGTGGCACGTCAGTTTGGAGTGCACTCTGCCCTACCCATGGCTGTGGCACACCGGCTTTGTCCGAACTTGATTGTGGTAGGACCCCATTTCAACCGTTATAAAGAGATGTCTCAACAGATGCACGACATCTTTTACGAATATACAGATATCATTGAGCCATTAAGCCTTGATGAAGCATATCTTGATGTGACCGACAATAAGCGAGAGATGGACATGGCAGTGGACATCGCGCGGGAGATCAAGCAGAAAATCAGACATGCCACCGGTCTTACTGTCTCCGCTGGAGTAAGCTATTGCAAGTTTCTGGCAAAAGTGGCCAGCGACTACAGAAAACCTGATGGGCTTTGCACCGTCCATCCTGAGCGTGCACTCGAATTCATCGACAACCTGAAAGTGGAACAATTTTGGGGTGTGGGAGATAAGACGGCACAGCACTTGCACAAAATGGGGGTGTTCACTGGCAAGCAACTGCGTGGCCTGACCCTGCAGCAGCTCTTGACACAATTTGGAAAGATGGGAAAGATTTTCTACAACTTTGCCCGTGGTATAGATGAACGCCCAGTGGTCACGGAATGGGTAAGGAAATCCGTGGGATGCGAAAGGACTTACATCAAAGACCTTACGAGACGTGAAGAAATGATCACCGAACTAGACATTCTTGCTGATGAACTGGAAGGGAGACTTGCACGTAACGGCTTTAAGGGACGTACGCTTGTGCTGAAGATGAAATTCAGCGATTTTCAGCAAACCACCCACAGCATCACTGAAAACACCTTAATAGAACACAAGAAAGAGATTATGGCCTTAGCCCGTCAACTACTGGAAGAAGTGGACTTCCAAGATAGGCCAGTGCGCCTGCTGGGAATCACGGTGACAAATCCAGTGGAAGAAGATGTACATCGAGGTCCGATACAACTCTATATCGAATGGCCGCCCTTCCCCCAAACCAATAGTGGTAAGCCAACAACATAAAAGCGACAAATTCCCCTATTTTTGTTGTCATTCTCGTGTTTTTTCTTATCTTTGCATAGTGATTAACTATAAACCAATTGCTATGAACGAGAAGTTTCCCTACGGTTACGACGTCAATGTCTATATAGACAAGGCATTTGAGCGGATGAAAGAACTCTATCCCTGGGCAAAAAAGGAGATGTTCAGGAAGGAGTGGTCTTACGCCATCGAGAAAGTAAACGATGAATTTCAGTTTGTCACCTATTTTAAATGGAAAGACGGACAAATAGATCGCGAGGTCTTGAACTGCGACGCTGAGCAGTTTATTGAAACCATAATTAATCACCATCATGACTGGATTGAGGACGAGAATCCTGTTACGGAAACTTTCAACGTGCCATCTGCTTGTAGATGTAGTGGCGGCTGGTTTCTGGAGGTCTATCGTTTCCAAAAGCACAATTTAGGCGGCTATTCTGCCTTCGTTCAGGCAGGCAACCGCTCTGCAGGTGGATCGAGGACGTTTTTCATTCCGCCCGCATATTTCAAACTTCCTTGGGATGAGTTTTTGGACAAGTACCTTGAGCTGGTTCCACCAGGCCCCTTTTATGTTAGCAGAGCCGACCTCGAAAAAGCCGAAGGTCTCAAAGAGTTTCTTGGCTACTGAGATTCATTATTGTCATTTGAACCCCATAAGATGAAAGACCAAACTGGTGATGTAAGACACCGATCCAAGGAGGCTCTATGACGAAACAATAGAAAATATTCAAAAAAGCACTTATGATGAAAAGATTGTTTTTTTC
The DNA here is from genome assembly GCA_902776475.1 of uncultured Prevotellaceae bacterium. Taxonomy (GTDB): domain Bacteria; phylum Bacteroidota; class Bacteroidia; order Bacteroidales; family Bacteroidaceae; genus Prevotella. Next base: position 25,558 of record CACYQD010000006.1, read on the forward strand.
GCTGATGATGCTCTGTGCTGTGATGATGGCACAGGCGCAGACGATTCGCGTCAACCAGAAGTTTTGGGATGGTTATAGTCTTTACACCGTAAAGGAGATAAGAATGGGGAAAATCATCTACATGACCACTAAGCAGGGCGATGAACTGACCTTGGAGAAAGTGCCCGGCAAGCAGGGTGAGTACAAGATCATTCCCAGCCGGCAAGCAGATGATTGTCCCTTTGGCGCTCAGTATGGCTGGAGGGTACAACATATCAATCAAGAGGGCAATAACTTTCTTGCTATCCGCAAGCCCAACGGTGACGCCATGTGGACAATGGCACTGACTACTGACAACGAGAAAATATGTCAGGAACATCAGGAGATGATGTTGCAGGAGGAACCTTGGAACGCAGTCAACAGCATTCTGCTCAACCATGCCTATCTGCAAAGCTATGCCATTTCCAAAAATGAGTTGCGCCTGCTGCGAAATAAAATACTGGCGTATCACGGCTATCGCTTCCAGTCGAAGGATCTGCAGGAATACTTCAGCAAAATAGCTTGGTACAAACCAGGAAATGACAACAATGCCATCAAGCTGGACATTGTCGAACAGACAAATCTTCAACTCATCAAGAGTGAAGAGGCTGCCAGATCAGAAAACGAAAGTGAGGAGGCCCAGCCTGACGGTGTGTCGGCAGCTCCCGAAGAAGACTGGACCGAAGAAGCTGTCGCCAAACAGATTCGGAAGTATTTTGATGCGGTAAACGAGACTTTCAAAGAAGGGTCAGGGCTGAATCCATTTGACTTGGACAAAAAATACTATACTGCATATTGGAATGAAATCTATGACGCAGTGAATGAGAAAGAAGGCAACGTGGCAACGGTCGAGCAAAGATTTTTTATTGACGACTTCCATTGGACAGCCGGGATGGCAACCCCCGTTGAAGCAAAGAACATCAAGGTAGAACTGTTGACCGGCGATATGGCAGAAGCCGCTTTTACCCTTGTGGAAAAAGTTCATGGTTTAAGTCAGAAGATCATCTTGACACTCGATTATGAACGGGGGACATGGCGTATCAACAACTGGCTCGAAAAAAGCAATGACATATCAAGCAGCTTACTGGTCAGAATGGAAAAATATGTTGGTCGTTAAAATAGCTCATATTTGGGATAGTTCACATTTTTGTTGTATATTTGCAAACGATAATTACCAAAATTCTGCATCATGAAGAAGTATATCGTAGCTGTTTTGTTTGGTCTAATTTATAATTCTGCTATGGCACAGATCAACACCAATCCAATTCCCGGCACAGACGGAAACAAGTATGTGCCTTACGAGCAACGTACAGGCAATGAGTCTGTTGTGTATTTCTCCCGCAACCTTTCTGCCGAGGGGCTGATAAAAGCCTACGAACAGGTCAATGGGAAAATCTGTGGCCATGTGGGTGTGAAACTGCACACGGGCGAGCAAAACGGCCCCAACATCATTCCCCGTGAATGGGTGAAGGCCTTGATGGCAAAAGATCTGCCGCAAGCCAGCATCATTGAGACAAACACATATTACGAGGGTGACCGCTACACCACGGAGCAACATCGCAAGACGCTGAAAGTGAATGGCTGGACTTTCTGTCCGGTGGACATCATGGACGAACAAGGCACCACAACACTGCCCGTCGTTGGGGGCAAATGGTTCAAAAAGATGTCTGTTGGTTCGCATCTGACCAACTATGACGCAATGGTGGCACTGACCCATTTCAAAGGACACACCCAAGGTGGTTTCGGCGGTTCCAACAAGAACATCGGCATTGGTTGTGCTGATGGTCGCATCGGCAAGGCCTGGATCCATACCACACCCAACCAGGGCAACCAATGGGATATCGCCAAGGAAGAGTTTATGGAGCGCATGACGGAATCCACCAAAGCCACAATCGATTACTTTGGAGAGCACGTTACCTATGTCAATGTGATGAGAAACATGTCCGTCTCCTGCGACTGTGAAGGTGTGGCTGCCGAACCCGTAGTGACTCCTAATGTAGGCATATTGTCTTCAACTGACATCCTCGCCATCGACCAAGCTTGCATCGACATCATCTATGCCATGACCGCCGAGGAGCATCATGACATGCTGGAACGTATTGAAACACGTCATGGCCTTCGACAGCTTTCATATATGAAGGAACTGGGCATGGGCAACAACCGCTATGTGCTCATCGACCTTGACAACGGCGGCAAGCGCATCACTGCTGCAGATGCCGTAAAGGGTCTCAAACCATTTGTGAAGTAACCATCAAAGATGTGGTAATATTAAAGAAATGAGCTTATGAAAAGATTTGCTTCTGTTTTGATGTTGCTGTTTGTCATATTGACTGCAAACGCCCAGCAAAAAGGATTTGTATGTACAGGCAATAACGTAAATGTGCGTACAGGACCAGGAAAGAATTACGCAGTCTATGATAGTAATACAGACCATAAGCGTCAGCTGTCAATAGGTGACGTTGTGAAGAATCGTGGAAAGAAAAAGAATGGTTTCTGTCTGATTCAAGGACCATTGGAATGGGGAGGAGATGAAAGGGATGGCTGGGTGTCGGCGCAGTATCTCCGTCCTGTCACCCTTTGTCCCCAATGCGATGGCTATAAAGATGTAAATGTCGGTGAAGGGGATATTGACCTGGTCACTTGCGACAAATGCAAAGGCAAGGGATATATCAAATGAAACAAATGGATATCGTCGTATCACAGATCATTATCCAAATCATCCCGCATGGCGAATAGTGCTTTATACGCCTTGTATTATGACATCGATGGCACGTTGGTGAGTTTCAAGACCCACGAGATACCTCCATCCACGATACTGGCACTTACCCAAGCTAAAGCCAATGGTCACAAAGTCTTCATTGCCACGGGAAGACCGCCGTTGATTATCACCAACCTCGGAGCCATTGAACACCTGATTGATGGTTATGTGACCATCAATGGTGCTTTGTGCTTCATCGGCAAGGATATTGTCAGATGCAAGGAGATAGCTCCCCAATCTGTGAATTTGATGGTGGAAGATGCTCAGGATAAGCATTATGGGCTTATCGTCATCGGAGAGAATGATATCGCTGTACTTGATCCTCATGGTGAAGTGGACAGGATATTCCGCCTGCAACTGGCAGTGGAAAATCTCCACCAGGCAAAGCCTTTGGAAGAAGTCCTCCAGCAACGTATCCTGCAACTCACGGCTTTTTTCCCAGAGGATTATGAAGAGCGACTGATGCCACGTATTCCTGACTGCATTTCTGGACGCTGGCATCCTGCTTTCACCGACATCACCGCAAAGGAAGCAGACAAAGGAAAAGGCATTCTTGCAATGGCAGCCCACCTGGGACTTGACCCCCAATACACCATGGCTTTCGGTGATGGTGGCAACGACACGGCCATGATAAAAGCTGCAGGTATAGGGGTGGCCATGGGCAATGCCATCGAATCGCTGAAGCAAGACGCAGACTATACGACCACTTCGGTGGATGACAACGGCATCCTGAACGCCCTGCGTCATTACCATCTGGTATAAAAGCTCACGTGGATCAACGCGTGCTCATACCGCCATTCACGTTTCACGATAATGGAGGTATGCGTGCCACGCCTCATGCGTTTCCTCCGAGTGAAATGCATCATGAGAAAATTGCACTTGGCAAGGATTCTTAAAGGGTGTCCAGTTGCCACATATAATGCCGTCGTGCGCAATGATGGGCTGGAAGATGCCGCTGTTGTTATGGGCCAGGTGCCTGTGCTCCGGTGGAAGCACAATGTCCCGGCTCTTATAGCTGATGAGGTATTCGTCGTAAGGAGGGATCAGGAGAAACCTGCCCTTTCTGAAACCTCGTGTGCGGCAATCTTCCGTCAGGTATAAGTCCCGGCCTCGCCACTTCTCCACATGAATTGTATCGCCTAAAAGTGCTATCCCTCTGCGGCAATCGCTGATGTTCAATCCCGACCACCACACGAAGTCCTCAAGCGTAGCAGGCTGGCGGCTCTTAAAATACTTTCGGGTATAGCACATCAAGGCTTCGTCTCTGTCCATCTTCACCTTTGGTTTTACCTTGTTGGAAGAGAGCGCGTATGTTGCTTTCATAGGGAGCAGATTACCACTGCAGAGAGTCCCCGACATCTCTGCCATACGGATGTGGTATGACAAACGATGGTCGTCCATCACGTTGCCTTTCTCTTGCAGCGATAGGACGAAATCCTCTTTCGTCACACTGCCTTTGTCGGCAGCAGTCTGGGCGAGAATGTCCCTGACTCGCATCAATTCTTCATCAGGGATAGTAATCCTATTGCTGCTCATCCATCCCTTTGTGACTGCGATGGATTTGGGGGCAAAGAGGTCTATCATGGGCCAATAGTCTTCGGCAGAGACCAACTGCCATGTTCCCCGCATCAGATGCAGACGGATGATCCGGCCGTCATCAAATGCTTTTTTGAAAGCTTTGTGTGAGGGTTTGCGTGTCCGCATCGCAACTGCCCATCGCATCATGCGATACTCCTGCGCCTGCATGGCACCCATATAACGGACTACCTCAGCTGGATCGCTGAACTGAGGTGCAATCAGCTGTTGATTGAGAAGTCGTATGGCTATTGGATTCATTGAATGGAACCACTTCGGGGAAAATTCTTATTTGATCATAAAAAGGGAGCGCTGCTACCCCATCACCACATCAAGAACCATCATCAGCACGAAACCGATGGCAAAGCCAATGGTGCTGAGATTGCTGTGCTGACCGTTGGATGCTTCAGGAATCAGTTCTTCTACCACCACGTAAAACATGGCTCCCGCTGCAAAGGCAAGCATATATGGAAGAACGGGCATCAACAGCGATGCGAGCGACAAGACGACAATTGCGCCAACAGGTTCTACCGCACCACTGAGCGAACCGATGATGAACGAGCGCCATCGGCTGTTGCCTGCAGCTCTCATCGGCATGGAAATAATAGCCCCTTCCGGAATATTCTGAATGGCGATACCCAATGAAACGGCTATGGCACTGGCGATGGAGATGTCATTCGCTCCATTCTCCGCGCCGGCAAACACCACGCCGACTGCCATGCCCTCAGGCAGATTGTGTATGGTCACAGCCAGGGCAAGCATCGCTGTCTTTGACAGATGAGAGCGCATTCCCTCAGGCTTGTCTGTTCCTATGTGCAAGTGAGGCGTCAACTCATCAATCATGAGAAGGAAAAACATACCTAACAAGAATCCGGTGGAAGCTGGAACAACAGACCATGCTCCTTTGTCAGCCTCCATTTCCATGGCAGGTATCAATAGAGACCAGACAGATGCGGCGACCATCACACCCGAAGCGAAGCCAAGCAGAGACTTTTGTACCCGTACGGACATCTCTCCTTTCATCAGAAAGACGAACGCTGAGCCAAGCATCGTACCCAGCAGCGGAATGAGGAGCCCGACCAACACTCCAAAATCAAATTGCCACTCCATTATTGATCAGGTTGCTGGCCGTCGTGGGCCTTCCACATACATTCTGTTATCTTCAAGTCGGAAAAGACAGCCGTGAAGGATGACTCTTCGGGTGAACAAGCATAGATTCCAAAACTGATTTCCTCTGCTCCTGCCGGCATGTGACAGATTCGCATCTGACTGAAATCCACACCATTGGAAGAGCTTTCAATGCAGTAATCATCTTCCCTCCTGGAAAAACGATACCACATCGTCTTGACAGTTGCATCAATGGCTGTAGTCGCCCAGTCTGAATAGCCGTTATTGGTGACCACACTGCCAAGATGCTGAAACTCCTCGTTCTCATATTCTACAGACCCTTTCAACCAGTTCTCGCTATCCAGATACATGACAATGCCGCATTGGTCGAAACGGTGATGGCTCTGAGTAAAATCGCTCTTAACCACAAAGCTGAAGAATTTTTCACGGGTTTTCATCTGCAATACCGGGGCATTGTCATTCTGAAAATGGTAGTAGGTCCGCTGCCAGAGATCGGTGTGCGGAGCTGTGGTGATCGTGATGGTGTCGTTCTTCACCTCAAATCCTTCTGGTTTCCTTGTCCATTGAAGATTGTTCAAATCCACATGGCCGCTATCAGCAAGTGCGACTTTGACGTCATCAACAAAATCGGTCGTTTCTACCTTATCCTCTTTCTTATTGCAGCCCATAAGAACTGCTGCTGTTGCTGCCATAATCACAAGGTTCTTGATGTTTATACAGTTTATTCTCACCATAGAAATTTAAAAATATTGACATTCACACTGTTATATGTTTCTCACGGTTTCATGGTTTCCTGATCAGGCTTCCATAAAAACAGGCCTTCTGAAGCAACTATGCTTCCCAACAATTCAAGTATTTCCGTTGTAGGATGATAAACAGTCATGTAGGTGTCATCTCCACTGACGATGATCATGACATCTATGGGCTTCATGTCGATATAGAGCATTTGCTTGTCAGCCATGCACTGCATCATAGCCGCCTTTATTTCCTGAGGAAGGGGGTTCGTCTTCCACTTCTCCCCATCACTGCTGAAATCCATATCCTCATAGCAGTTCAACTTCAACAAGATATCAGTGAATTTCTTGTAGATGATGTCAAGCTGTGGCTGCTCCAGATAGTATTTCTCTATTGCGAAATACTGCCCTCTGCTATTCGCCGGAACTTGTTTGGGCAGGATGTCAATCACCCAGTATGGCTTTTCCAAATAGTTTTCTATCTCCATTACCTATACCGCAGATTAATGGTTTTGATCAATGACAGGGCCGTTCAACCCGCTAATTTCCACATGAGCCTGTTGCCCACGGGCGTCCTCGGCTTTCCATGATAGGGTTACGGTCTTTTGCTCGCCTGGCATCAGGGTGATATAATTATCACTATAAATCACCGGCAGGATCTGTTCTCCATCTGCCCCCTTCAAGTTCAGACGCAGGAAAGGAGCGGGCGCTTTGCCTTTGTTGCGCAAAGTGACTATCATCATGCAGGGTCTCACCGACTTTACCTGGCTTTCAATCTCTGCTTTAGGCAAGGCCAGAAGAGCCTGATAGTTTCCCTCCTCGCGTCCCATGATATACAGATTCTCCGAGACAACGCCTTTTTTATCAGAGAGTTGCAGACGCAGGAAATAGACTTCCGACGGAACCTGTGGCATCAGTTGCGAGAGTTTTGCCCATGCGATGGTTGTATCCTCATCACTATTGATGCGAGAACTTTGCCGATGTGTTTTCTTGCCATTCAGATTGAACACAGTCGCCGTGACTGTCAAACCAGCACGGGCACCTGCTGAGTGATTGACAATCTCAATGCTGTCTGTCAAGGCATTATACTGGATGTGCAGTGGCTCGCATGCTTTCTTTGCCCCGAAATAGGCGGCGGTAGGATCAAAATAGTAATCGTAAGTTTGCCAGACCATTGAGGGCCAGCAGGGATGACTCATCCATAGCAACAGTCCAGAACGGCTACGACTGGTAGCTTCAAACATCCCCCGATAACCGTTATAGTTGATGAGCTGTGCACGGTTGCAGAACTCCTCCGCATTCCGGATTTCACCAAAAGCTTCTTTCATCATGCGATTGAATTCAGAGGAGCGTTGAGCTCCTTGCAAGGTGAAGTCATGCTGTCCCCATTGCAGAGACTGCGGCCACAAATCTGCAGGACTGAACGTGCGCCGCATGCTCTCGATATTCATCACATTGGGCATGCCCCGTTCGGAATGGATTTTCCCTGATTGCAGGGTGAAATATTCCTTGATGGACAATGCGCGATAAGGTCCCCCTCCGCTCACGTCCTCGGAAGAGGAATGTGAGATATATTCCATACCTGGTGCATACTGGTGGACATACTCTCGCAGTTTGCGGTCGATTGGTTCAGGCGGGAAACCCTCATTACGTCCGCAATACAATCCGATGCTGGCATGGCTGCGCATTCGGCGGGTATAGTCCTCTGCATTCCTCAGAAACATCACGTTGTCGTAGGGGTCAGGTCCGTCAGCAGGATTGGCAAGCCAGAAGTCCTGCCAGATCATGATGCCATGACGGTCGCATGCCTCGTAGAATGCTTCATCACCCACTTGACCAACCCAATTGCGTATCATCGTGAAGTTCATGTCACGATGATAACCTACAGCAATGTCGTATTCGCGGGAACGATACAACAAGTTATGCTCATCAAAGCCCCAGTTGCCACCAAGGGGAATAAAGCGACGTCCATTGACATAGATACGCAGGGAATCTTTCAAACCTTCGTATCTCATCTCACGAAGTCCTGCCTGATAACGGATTGATGACGACTGGGTATTTCCTCCTTCCGGCGTAAACTGGAAGCCAGCCTCATAGAGATAGGGATTGCCGTAACCATTGGGAAACCAAAGTTGGAAGTCTTTGCTCACCAATTGTGGAAACTGGTTCGGGCAGAACGAGATTTCCTGTTCTGATTGTGCCGGAATGCGCACTTTTTGCTCAAAGCGCACTTCTCCGATATGACCGCTGAGGATTCCATCAACCGATCTGCCGCTATTGTTTCGAACAAAGACAGAGGGCGTGACACTTACCGTCTTCAGGTCATCAGAGAGGGACGTCTTCACATAGGGATCACTCACAGTTACGACACCGGAGGTTGTGAGATATACCTCATTCCAGATGCCGGCCTCACGGCCACGAGTGGTGGTAATCCAGTCCCACCCCACTGTCGCATGGAATGTGGGATTATCTGCTCCCAGCAGTCCTCCGTTAAACTGTGTGGTATTGGCATCTTTCTCTTTCACGGCAGCAAAATGCTCATTGCAAATGATCTCCACCGCAAGATAGTTCTTACCTCTACGCAACAGTCCTGTGACATTAAACTTGCCTCGCATAAACGCGCCTTCAATACGTCCTATCTTTTGTCCATTGAGAAAGACATTCGCCTTCCAGTTGATGCCGTCAAAGTTCAGCCATTGTTGTTCGCCATCCAATTGTCCGTTCCACTCAAATTCATCGCGGTACCAGAAATTTGAACGGAAATAGGACTCTGATATCTGGTCAATGTCGTCAGCGTAGTTAGGATCGGGTATGGCACCTATATTCATATAAGAAGCGAGCACCGTTCCTGGCACGGTGGCGGCAATCCACTGCCGGCAGTCATAATCGGGCGATGCGATATCCTCACCCGATGCTGACACCTCTGAGGCCCGTTGCAGCATCCAGTTTCCACCACTCAACTCATATCTTCCATTTTGAAGTCCGGCAACAGCATGAGGAACGTAGATCTTCTGCTGAGGGGCCATCACTTTCATTTCACGAAGGGCATAATAACCCGCATCGCCACACTCCTGTAAAGACAACCGCACATAGCGTCCTTTTTCCGGTCTGGAGAATTCTCCACCGATATCGGCCACCTTGCGCCAAACCTGTGCGTCATCAGACACCTCCACGCATCCTTTCCGAGGGGCATGAAACCAGTCGAGCAGCACTTTTTCTATGGGCATGGATTTACCAAGATCAACATAGAGCCACTGGGCTCCTCCCCCATCGCTCATCCACATGCTGCTGAACTCTCGGGATGGCATCACGTCCTCTGCCTGCCCATTCTCTCCCAGGAACTGCAACTCATGGATATCCCAATGGGCGGACCCATCCATATCAAAGAGAATACGGAAATGACGGATTTTCGAAGGAGCCGAGAAAGAGATGGTCTCATCCAATATCTGTGCCGGCAACCACTCCTGCGCTTCCTGTTTGTTGGGATCAGAATGCAAACGGTATTGCAGGGGAGTACCGGGAAGTCCTTCACCTTGCTTCACACCAATGGTTTGCCAGTTTTTCCCATCCTCAGAAGTCTCACAGCGGATGGCATAGCCTTTGGCACCCTCACGGTATGCCATCCTGCCCTGCACTTTCACCTTGCAGACTGCTGACGACAACGGATGTCCCCAGTCATATTGCAACCAGGTATGTCCTCCCATCAGCACATTGCGGGAGTATGGACCGCCATCGATGGCCCACTCCGCTTCACGCCGAGGCAGACGGCCTTCTGGGGTCGACACTTGAAGATCGGCCGGATCTGCATGGCCGCTGATGCCGTCTGTCACCAAGTGGGCTGTATGAAGATAGTCACAAGTGGACGAGGCATAGGCTGCCCTATGCAATGCCACATTGGTCAGTTGCTCACTCGCCGTCCAACTGACTGCAGGTGCATAATACTCACTGGGAGAACCGGGATACTGTCCGATACCTCGTGTGTTGTCTCCCTCGCCATAGACGGCTGCCGCAAATAGCATACTTACAGATAATAGCAGATTCATAAGGTTTGATTGATGTTTCTATGCCATCATCAGGACTAAGTCCTGCATTGTCCAATTATTCAATCTTTTATCTCTTCCAGTTCTCCTGTCTCAGAGTCGATGATGAAACCACGGACCACGATGTCTTTAGGAACGAGCGGATGGTTTTTGATCGTTCCAACGGTCTTGCGGACAGATTCAGGCGTGTCTTTGAAACCTTCTAACCAATGGTCCAGATCAATGCCGCACTTGCGGATGGTGTCGAGCGTCTCGTCCGTCACGCCTCGGGCGGTCATCTCATGATGAAAATGGTCGAAACTCATGTGGCAGGCCCCACAGTGAGAGTGCGCCACGACCATGACTTCCTCCACTCCCAATTCATAGATGGCCACAATGAGGCTGCGCATGGCTGAATCGAAAGCCGAAATAACCAGGCCACCTGCATTCTTGATGATCTTCGCATCACCGTTTTTCAAACCGAGTGCAGCAGGAAGCAGTTCGGTCAACCTTGTATCCATACATGACAACACCGCCAGTTTCTTGTCGGGGTATTTGTCTGTCAAATACTTCTCATAGCCTTTCTGTTCTACGAAAGTCTTGTTGTAGTTCAAAATCTGGTCTATCATATCCATTATTCTTTGATGATTTATCCTAATAGGCAATGCCTCTCTTGGGCACGAAGAAACTCTTTTTCATGGCTCCTTCCATCTGCAACAAATGCACTTTACGGTCAATACCGCCAGCATATCCGGTGAGCGAGCCATTGGTGCCGACAACGCGGTGACAGGGGATGATGAGGGAGATGGTGTTGTGACCCACTGCACCGCCAACAGCCTGAGCCGACATGCTGTCAAGGCCGCGCTCACTGGCAATAATACGGGCGATGTCGCCATAAGTCATCGTATGGCCATAGGGTATGGTGAGCATCACCTCCCAAACTCTTTTTCTGAAAGATGTCGTGCGCATCTCCAATTGTGGTGTGAAGTCTGGAACACGACCATTGAAATAGATTTCAAGCCAGCGTTTCGTTTCGTCGAACACAGGCAGGTCGGCTCGTTCTTCATGGCAAGGATCGAGTGCGGCAGCGCCGTATTTCTGTCCGTCGAACCACAAGCCGACAAGTGCCTCTCCGTCAGAGGCCAGCTTGATGGTTCCGAGGGGTGATTGCCAGTGTGTCGTGTAGTCCATTGATACGGTTTCTTATGTCACAATCATCCGTTGTATTTCACAATGAGGTGTCTATAAAACGCTACCAAATTGAGAATACACCCGTAATGACGAAGCAAAGATACAAAAAAGTTGTTCCTTTATCAACCATTTCTCACAAAAAAGTGCTGAACGACCTATATTTTAAGCGGGTTCTAAAAAAACTTGGCATTATTTAGGATTTTTGGTGGAATATCACTAAATTTGCGTTGAATTTATGTGTGTTTATGAATAAAAAAAGTATTATCGTTTTTATCCTGACATCGATATTGTTGGTCGTGCCATGTTTATTGCGGGCAGAAGACATCGCCGCTCAATGGAAGGATTTCCGGATTCTTGGCGGTGAACTGAGCAACTCCGCAGCGACATCCGTAAGTGACATCGAAGAAGTATTGCCCCGCATGAAGCAATTGGGGCTCAATACCGTGTTGGTTCCTGTGTATTGGGAGTTATTGGAGCCCACAGAGGGCCAGATGGATTTCGCTCTCACCGACCGTATCATCGATGTGGCAAGGGCACAAAACCTAAAAATAGTCCCGCTTTGGTTCGGAGCGTGGAAAAACTCCATGTCATGCTATGCTCCTGCGTGGTTTAAGCGTGATATCAAGCGTTTTCCGCGGGCTTTGACGGCAGAAGGGAAACCGCTTGAGATTGCCTCTTGTTTCAGCGAAAACGTGCTGCAAGCCGACCTGAGTGCGTTCTCTGCGCTGATGAAACATATTGCAGAAAAAGATCCTCAACGCGACGTGGTCATCATGATGCAGATAGAAAACGAAATCGGCATGTTGGAATCGGCACGAGATCACTCGCCTTTGGCTGAGAAAGCATATCGCCAACCTGTTCCCCAGACCTTGCTCAAGGCATTGAATATCAAGAAGCGAGGCACATGGAGTGAAGTCTTCGGTACCGATGACTATGCAGATGAGAAATTCATGGCTTGGCATTATGCCTGCTATGTGGAGCATCTGGCTAAAGCAGCCCGGAGGATTCACGGCATACCGCTTTATGTAAATGCTGCCATGAACAGCAGGGGCCGCAAACCTGGTGAATATCCGTCAGCCGGTCCATTGGCTCATCTGGCTGACATCTGGATGGCTGGTGCTCCCAGCATCGACATCCTTGCCCCAGACATCTACGACACAGGCTTCAAGTCATGGGCAATGCAATATGCCATGCCCCAGCGTCCACAAGATGCCAATCAAGTGAAAAATCGCCTTTTCATACCCGAGAGCCGCTGTTGCGAAAACAGCGGCGTGCGAGCTCTGTATGCCTTCGGTGAACATCAAGCCCTCGGTTTCTCGCCGTTTGCCATCGATCAGGCCTCGGTGGAGGAAACCAAGTCTGTAACCCAAGCGTATGAGTTGTTGGCCCAGGTCTTCAAATTGCAGTGCCAGAATTCCTGGGGACTTCTTTTCGACCAAGAAGACCGGGAGCGATTGATTGATGACGAAGGCGTGGTAATGACTTGCCGCCATTATTTCACACTGCCTTGGGATGCTCGAGCCACAGATGGTTCGACATGGTTGGAAGGCGGTGCCATGCTTATCCGTCTGGGCAAATACGATTATGTTTTAGCTGGCAGTGGCGTGGTGGTTGACTTTAAAACGCGCGAAGAGAAACGACAGGAACAACAAAAGAAATTGGGAGAAGATGGTTTTGCCGAAGCTGGTGCAGCCCAGGCAAAATCTGCCTCAAAATACGAGGGCACTCGCCTTGGACTCCTTTCCGTTGATGAGGTTTCCATCGATGAACAAGGAAAGATGAACTACCTGCGCCGTCACAATGGTGACCAGAGCCATCAAGGCCGACACGCACGCATCAGTGTCGGTGAATGGAAAATTCTGCACATCAAGTTATACGAATACAAATAGCAATATGTCCTAGCAAGAAAAGTCATCAGCATCCTTCAACACAGGGAATTTCTGACGGAATCGTTGCAACTCTTCCATATCCAACTCCGACACAGCGACTTCCTCCACACCACTCTTACACTGCGCTATGACATGGCCATAGGCATTGAGAATCACCGAGTCGCCCAGATACTCACAAGCGCTGTCGTTGCCCACCCTGTTTACACCCACCACGAAGCACTGGTTTTCAAGGGCACGAGCCTTCAGCAGCGTCTGCCAGACCTCTCGACGGCGTGCCGGCCAGTTGGCCACATAGATGACGGCGTCATAATCTCCACGGTTACGGGAGAAAACCGGGAAACGCAGGTCATAGCAGACCTGCAACAGGAACCGGACTCCTCGCCATGCTACTACTACACGTCTCTCCCCCGCCACAAACTCATCCGTCTCACCTGCAAAGCCAAAAAGATGGTGCTTGTCGTAATAATCAAAACCACCATCAGGACGGACAAAGAAAAGGCGGTTGCGCAAGAGTCCCTGATCGTCAACCGTAGCTACACTACCGGCGATGGCTGCATCAAGACGATGTGCCTGATGCTGCATCCAGCTGAAAATCTGACGTGACTGCTCTTCTGCCTGACCGGTGGAGCCCTCAGCCAGGAATCCGGTGGCGAAAGTCTCAGCCAGCACATAAAGGTCGGCTCCAGGCTGTTGATCCAGTAGTGTAGAAAGATATTGGAGATTCCACCCCAATTCGTTCCATCTGATCATGTGTTGTACGATAGCGGTCTTCATAAGTTGAGTATTTTTAAACATCATGCTGATCAAGGAAACTTGAACAAGAGGACGGATCCATTGATCCAAAACCAAGGGGACGGTTCTGATTCGTCCCCTTGGTTCGCGGATTACCTTCTTCCGAAGCCTCCGAAGCCCTGCTGAGGTGCTTTCTCCGGTTCACCGAAAACAGAGGCCTCCACATCCTTGTCATTCAGTTTGAAGACCATGAATTTGGGATTCTTCTCCGTGCATGGTGCCCATGCGCCGCCCTTCGGTCCGTTGGGATCACTGTATTTGACAAAGTTAGTCCATGCGGTGAGCATTTTCTCAGACAGGTCCCAGTCGCCTTTCGTCCAGGGACGCCAACAATGCTTGAGCGATTTGAAAACAAACCAGAGGTCGGAGGAGTGGAAGGCGCCCTTGAGACGAGCCGTCACCTCCGGATGAGAACCATCGTCAGGCAGTGGACGGGCGAACTGATAAGCCCATGCCTTTCCCCCTTTTTGTTCACGAACCTTGCAGAACTCGGCGATATTGGGAGCCATATTACCCATGTCGTTGAGTGTGAAGCCGATCATATAAGGAATATCAGCCAATGTACCGCCACGAGTGGCATCGTCGAAACTCTTCTCACTGACATAGCCGTCGATCATCGGCATGAATGGCAGACCCCTGCGCATAAACGGCATGCCTCCACCAGACTGTCCATCATTATTGACTTGGTAGTAGAGTGTATTGAGGGCGAAGACGGTTTCTGTAGATGCCTGACGCATTTTCTGCAGATCGGTCAGTCCTGCCCAGTCAAAGACTTTCTTGGCGTTGGCCTCGGCATCTGCGAAAGAGCCGCCACCGTAACGGGCGCCCATCATGTTTCCATTGGCATCAGGAATAGCAAGGCCCTGGGCACTCATGATCACAGCTTTGTGGAATAATCCACGGGCCAAGGGACTCTCGCAAAGAGTGCGCACGCTACCACCACCAGCACTCTGCCCGAAGATGGTCACATTGTCGGGGTCGCCTCCAAACTGCGCGATATTTTTCTTGATCCACTTCAAAGCCTCTATCTGGTCGAGGATACCATAGTTGCCTGATACATGATGCGGACTCTCCTCAGACAGTGCAGGGTGAACGAGAAATCCGAACACACCGAGGCGATAGTTGATCGAAACGAGCACCACATCCTTAGCACCCCATTCCTGTCCGTCAAACTCAGGTTCTGATCCCCAACCTTCACGATAACCACCACCGTGAATCCACAAGGCCACAGGGAGTTTCTTATTGATCTTGCCTGGAGCTTTCGTCCAAACATTCAAGTACAGACAATCTTCGCTATATGGTGCTTCCTTGCCGTAACCCCATTCCGTGAAATAACCACCCGGATACTGAATGGCTTGATAGCTCGGATGACCGAAGGTGTCACAAATCTTCACGCCCTTCCAAGGCACGACGGGCTGTGGTTCCTTCCAACGCAATTCCCTGATAGGAGGTGCTGCATAAGGAATACCACGATAGACAAACACATCAGGATGATCATCGGCCAATACACCTTGAACCTGTCCACCCTCAATCGTTAACACAGGGTTTTCTGCAGAATACGCAGAAACTGCTCCCATGAGCAGAAGAGATAAGAATAGCTGTTTCATAAATTAAGTTTTGCAAAATAATGATATAGTTGGTTGAATCGTTCCGTTACTTGTACAGATAGCGCTTGATACTCATCTTGGGGGTCTTTTCAAAGGGAAGGTCCATCATTTCCACTTTATTGATCTTGCTGTAGGCAGGAAGGGCTTTGTTGGCGGCTATACGGATCTGTTCAGGAATGCTGTTCCTTGATTTGAGATCCATATCTTCGGGAATATCGGGATAAACCAGGGCAACAAGCTTGCCTTTACGGTCCACAACGAGTGATTCGCTGACGTAAGCACAACTCGACAAGACAGCCTCCAACTCCTCGGGATAGATATTCTGGCCTGAAGAGTTTAGAATCATGGATTTGATACGTCCCCGGATAAAGATGTTGCCATCATCATCGATGACGCCCAAGTCACCCGTGCGAAACCACCCATCCTTCGTGAAGGCCGCCACATTGGCTTCAGGGTTCTTATAATACCCCATGGTGATGTTCCGCCCCCGGGCTTGTATTTCACCGGCTTGATGTGCTGGGTCATCGGAGTCTATTCTGATTTCATGAACAGGTTTTCCACATGATCCGGGGACAAACTTCGTCCACCATTCCCATCCCAGCAACGGACAAGCCTCCGTCATGCCGTAACCTACCGTAAAGGGCAGATGCATCTTGATAAAGCATTGCTCCACTTCGGGCTTGAGCGACGCACCTCCCATGATGAAGCACCGCACCCGGCCACCGAATGCAGCAATCACTTTTTTGCGGACAGTGCGATAGATCAGTTTGTTGACAAAGGGCATGGCCAACAATGTCTTCATCTTCTCCAGTACGGGTTTGATAGAATTTGCATAGACCTTTTCCATCACAAGCGGAACAGTGACCACCATATATGGTTTTACTTCCTGCATCGCCTTGAGAAGCGTTGTGGGTGAAGGTGTCTTGCCCAGGAAATACACTGCGACACCATCGACATTGGGATGGATGAATTCAATCGCCAGACCATACATGTGAGCCATGGGAAGCATTGAGACAATGGTTTCTCCAGGATGATTGGGAAAATGGCTATTGCTGAATTCATCCGTATCAGAGATAGCGCCATAGGTAAGCATCACTCCCTTGGGGTTGCCTGTGGTTCCGGAGGTATAGTTGATAATAGCCAAGTCATCCCAATTGTCTGTGGTATAAGCCACCTGCTCCGGCGTAATCCCATGGGGATGCAGAGAGGCATAAGCTTTTCCGCGGTTTTCCCATGCTTCCGCCACCTTCTTGTCTCTATGCCACAACAATCTGCCGTCTTTCACATTGACGACGGCCTTGATGACGGGCATTTTTTCCGGATCCAGTTTCACCCAGATATCCTCGTCCGTAAAAAGCAAGACGCTGTCTGAATGGTGAGTGAACGTACAAATGTTGTTGGGATGGAAATCTGCCAGGAGCGGAACGGCCACACAACCATTGACGTTGATGCCCCAGAAAGTCATTGCCCAACTGGCGGAATTGCGGGCACAGATGGCCACCTTTTCGCCCTTACCGATACTGGCCTCGTTGAGAAACAAGCGAAACTTTTCTATGTATACCGCCAAATCTGCATAAGTGAAGGAATCACCTTCATAATCGCAGAGTGACTTTTCGTTCCATCTTTCACGGATTGTGTCCTCCAGTTTTTTCAGATAGTGCTTCATCGGGGTTTGATAAATGGTAAAAATGATTGTCTGTCTCGAGTTTTATCCAATAAGTTGGCAACATCCAATAATTTGACGGCAAATATACGAAAAAAAAGCGGAAAGTAATTGTTCTATTGGCGAAAAGTTCATCATTTGTCATCATATGACGACGCGGATGATCAGCCAAAGACAGGCGTAAGACGATAAAAAACAGAGAAATGTTGCTTATTTTGATAATAATCGCACAAATTGCTGGTTTTTTGTCTAAATTTGCACAAGATACATTTATTTTATCATTTATATTTCGTTCCAAATGAAAAAAACTTCTTTGATCCTCGCACTGACGATACTGTTTCTGTCAGGTTGCAAACAAGAAAGAAAAGAGGTGATTGACCTTCCAAGAACAAATTCCTCACCCGAAGTGATTGCGGCTGTGGATTCTTTTGTCCATGCCACTCAGACGCGCCCCGTGGCGCCAGACTCCATCACCCTTCACAGCATTATGATCCTGAAGCACGGAAACGTGGTGTATGAGAAATGGTTCAACGGCCAAAGCGCGGAGACCCCACATCCGATGTTTTCCGTCAGCAAGACATTCACGGCCACTGCCGTTGGACTTGCCATCAATGAAGGAAAACTTCAGCTCACCGACTCTGTCGTGAAGTTCTTCCCTGACAAACTGCCTGCGGAACAGAGCGACAATTTGAAAGCCATGACCGTTCGCGACCTGCTCACCATGACATGTGGACATGATGTGGAACCAAGCTCTCAGAACAGGGATTCTGTCGATTGGGTGGAAAGCTTCTTGTCATGGCCTGTGAAACATAAACCAGGAGAGTATTATCTCTATAATTCCATCGGTACATACATGCTCTCTGCCATCGTGCAGAAAGTGACCGGCGAAAAACTCATCGACTATCTTGACACCCGCCTTTTCCAACCGTTGCATATCGCACGACCGGAATGGGAAGAGAGTCCACAGGGAATCAACTGCGGAGGATGGGGATTGTCTTTGAAGACCGAAGACATGGCAAAAATGGGACAGCTGTTCCTGCAGAAGGGAGAGTGGAATGGGAAACAGATCGTCCCAGCTGACTGGCTCAAGGAAATGCCAAGCTTTCAGGTACCGTCCGCTCCATCAGGGACACGTTTTGAGGATCTTGAGAAAGCTGGTCTCAACAAAGACAACAACGAATGGGTGCAGGGCTACGGTTACCAGATGTGGATTTGTCGACACAATGCATTCCGTGCTGATGGCTTCGCTGGACAGTATATCATCGTATTCCCAGACCTTGACGCCGTGCTGGTACTGACCACATCATCATCTCTTTATCAGCCTTATTTTGATCTCATTTGGGAATACCTGCTCCCGATTCTGTGAAGTCGTTTATAAACCCTTTTATCATTCCAGAATAAAAACATGAAGCATATTATCATCCTATCATTCATAGCATTATTTGTTAGTTCCAATATGTACGGAAACGAAGTGTCGGATTCACTTGACTTGCAGGAAGTCGTAGTGACAGGTACACGCCACGCTACAGACATAAGACACCTTCCGATGACCGTGATGGTGATAGGACGTGAGACATTGACAGAGCAGTATCAGATGTCGGTTTTGCCGACAATCATGCAGCAGGTGCCAGGATTGATGGTGACCTCACGGTCAATGATGGGTTACGGTGTCTCAACAGGTGCTGCAGGAGGCATCAACCTGCGCGGCATCTCTGGCGGTGCCGGCCAACTGCTCGTGCTGATTGATGGCCATCCTCAATATCAGGGCATATACGGGCACCCTATTTCTGACAGCTATCAGACGTTGATGGCCGAGCGGGTGGAAGTGTTACGTGGGCCAGCTTCCGTGCTCTATGGTTCTAATGCTATGGGCGGAGTCTTGAACATCGTCACACGCTCCAACCATCAGGATGGAATAAAAACCCATGTCAATCTCGGTGCCGGAAGTTATGGCACCGTACAGGCAGAAGCTTCCAACCAAGTTCGAAGCGGTAAGTTCTCTTCCACAGTCTCGGCACAATACAGCCGTTCCGACAACCATCGCCCACGAATGGGTTTTGAACAATATGGCGGCTATCTGAAATTATGCTATGACTTCAACGAGCACTGGAATGCCAGCATCGATGGAGACATCACACACTTCAACGCCTCCTATCCCGGGTCCATCTCAAGCCCTCTTTTTGATGCCGACCAGTGGATTACACGAGGTGTTGCCTCCGCCACGCTTGAGAACCATTATCAGCAAACAAGCGGAGCCCTCAGTGTCTTTTCTAATTTTGGTCGCCACAAAATTGATGATGGCACAGCCGATCCGACGGCTCCCACCCAACGATATTTCCGATCCAAGGATGCACTCACAGGCATATCCTGGTATCAAAGCGCTCAACTCTTCATGGGTAATCGTCTGACCGTCGGTCTTGACTATCAGCACATCTACGGCAATGCCTACTACACATCGAAACAGACCGGAGAAGTGCTTGACACCCCCAACAAGCAGAGTGCCAAGTCCTACCGGAATGAAATCGCAGGCTATGTGGATTTCCGTCAGGACTTGGCCGGATGGCTGACTGTCGATGCAGGACTCCGTATTGACCATCATTCCATCGTGGGAACGGAATGGATACCTCAGGCTGGTATCGTGGTGCGCCCTGTTCAGACGGGAGAGGTGAAAGCGATGGTGAGCAAGGGCTTCCGCAACCCGACGATGCGTGAGATGTATCTCTACCCTCCCTCAAATGAGGAGTTGGAGCCGGAACGTCTGTGGAACTATGAGTTGTCCTGGCGACAAAGACTTGGCGCATTCAAATATGGATTGAACCTCTATTATATAAAAGGAGACAATATGATTCAAACCGTGCAGCGCAAGAATGTGAACACGGGCGAGATAGAAAACTATGGAGCAGAATTTGATGCCGCATGGAGCATCAACAGACAATGGTCACTCACCACAAATCACTCTTGGTTGCATATGGAGCATGAGGTCATCGCTGCCCCGCAGTACAAGGGGTTCCTTGGCGTGAACTATCAGCGCAATCGTTGGAATGCCGTGACCGGACTGCAATACATCAACGGTCTCTACACTGCCGTTGGCGAAAATGAACAAAAGGAAAACTTCTTCCTTGTGAATGCCACTGTCAGTTATGCTCTGACAAAGGGACTCTCCCTTTGGGTACGTGGGGAGAACCTATTGGCTCAGAAATACGAGATCAATCTCGGATACCCCATGCCGCGGGCCACTTTCATGGGAGGAGTGAATTTCAGCTTCTGATTTCACAGCATCAATATCTGTGCCAGTTGCGGATGGTCCATATCACCACTCCCCACACATCAAAATCATCATTGGCACTAATCCTGATGGGACTGAAATGGGGATTGGCCGGACGAAGTTCAATATATCCGTCAGCATGATGCGTGAGATCCAGGAACTTGATCGTGAACTCCTCATTGACATACGCGACCACCACATCACCATCATGAGGCTCGACAGAACGGTCGATGACGGCAATGTCACCATCGCAAATGCCAGCCTCTATCATGGAGTCTCCCTCCACACGTCCATAGAAAGTGGATTCAGGGTTGCGGATCAGGTCGCGATTGAAATCCAACCTGTCGTGCAGATAATCATCGGCAGGTGATGGGAACCCGGCCTTGATGCCTGGGGCGAACTGCAGCGTCAGTTTTTTCTCGAAGTCGCCTTGTATGATTTTTATGTTTGCCATATAGTGTACTATTCGGAGACAAAGTTACGGATAATTATCGTATAATCTTCCAAAATCAACAAAAATATAAAAAAATCAACAAAAAATTTTGCAGTTTGATAGAGAATGCGTACTTTTGCCCACGAAATGATATTTAAACAATTGGAAGAAAAATGAAACAATCTGCAAATTTCTGGTGGTGGCGCAACTCAAGATTCCCAAGATCGTGAGAAGATAGCCATGTACCTGTAGATATGCAGAAAAGATATTCAGAGGCCTGTCGTTCTTGCGACAGGCCTCAATTTTTAAGTGAGACATTATTGACCATCATCTATTGAATATGCAAAAGTATCAAGTTGACAAAAACGGTTTTTATGGAGAGTTTGGAGGTGCTTATGTGCCAGAGATTCTTTACAAATGCGTGCATGAGTTGCAGGAGGCCTATTTGCCGATCATTGAATCACAAGGATTCAAGACGGCTTACCACGCCTTGCTGAAAGACTATGTAGGACGTCCGTCCCCACTCTATTATGCCAAACGGATGAGCGAGCGATATGGTTGCCAGCTCTATCTCAAGCGTGAAGACCTCAACCACACTGGTGCGCACAAGATCAACAACACCATCGGTCAGATCCTTTTAGCAAAGGAAATGGGCAAAACCCGCATCATCGCTGAGACAGGAGCAGGACAGCATGGTGTGGCCACGGCAACGGTATGTGCGCTGATGGGCATGAAATGCGAGGTCTTCATGGGTGCGACAGATGTGGAGCGCCAGCACACCAACGTGGAGCGCATGAAGATGCTCGGTGCAGAAGTGCACCCCGTCAGGACGGGCAACATGACCCTCAGTGATGCCTGTTCGGAAGCGATCCGTGACTGGTGCTGTCATCCTGCCGACACATTTTATATTGTTGGGTCCACCATGGGACCTCACCCCTACCCCGATCTTGTGGCCAGAATGCAAAGTGTCATCTCAGAAGAGATCAAATGGCAATTGGATGAGAAAATCGGCCGAGACTACCCTGATTATCTCATTGCCTGTATAGGAGGAGGCAGCAATGCTGCCGGCACCATCTATCATTACATGGATGATGAGCGGGTGAATATCGTCCTGGCAGAGGCCGGCGGACATGGTTGGGACACAGACCACACTGCCGCCACCATCCACAGGGGGACAACCGGAATCCTGCATGGTGCTAAAATGCTGGTCATGCAGGATGATGACGGACAGATAGAAGAGGCGTTCACCATCAGCGCCGGTCTTGACTATCCAGGAGTTGGTCCGATGCACTGCAACATGGCACGGCAGGGACGCACCAAGGTGTTGAGCATCAACGACGACGAGGCCATCTACGCAGGATATGAGCTGACACGCATGGAGGGCATCATCCCCGCCATAGAGAGCGCCCACGCTATCGCTGCGCTGTCCAAACTGTCATTCAAGTCTGATGACGTGGTCGTGCTCACGGTCAGTGGAAGAGGCGACAAGGATGTGGAAACTTATCTGAACAACAAATTAATGGCAAAAGAATATGGAGATTTTTAGATTCACCACCACGAGGCGTACCATTCTGGCTGACCTCCACACTCCCGTCGGAGTATATATGCGGCTGAGGGACCTCTATCCGCAGAGTGCGCTGATGGAAAGTTCCGACTATCACGATGCCAACAACGCCCGCTCATTCATCGGGATTCATCCCATCGCCAGCGTGGCCATCGGACATGGAAATGCCACCATCAGCTTTCCCGATGGCAGTACGGTGACAAGAGAAGTCAACAAGGCATACCCTTCCGACCGCGCCATCCACGAATTGATCGACCACATCGAGGTAAATGGAGAAGATGCCGCATCCTGTGGCCTCTTCGGATACACGTCCTTCAATGCTGTGCGCTATTTTGAGGATATCCCTGTCAAAGACGAGACGCAAGAGAAAAACGATGCCCCCGACCTTCTTTATATTTTTTATAAGGTGGTCATCATCTTTGACCATCACAACAACACGCTGAAAATCGTGACGTTGAATGCGCCCTCCACCCCACTCCATCAAGTCGATCATGAGATTGATGATGTGTTGCGTGCCATGAACAAAGCCAATGTGCAAGCCTATGATTTCCATCCTGTGGGCGATGTGACGAGCACACTTACAGATGATGAGCACAAAGCCAATATACGCCGCGGTATCCAGCATTGCAAGCGCGGCGACGTATTTCAGATCGTGCTTAGCCGTAGGTTTATCCAGAAATATGAAGGTGATGATTTCAAATTGTATCGTGCACTCCGTAGCATCAACCCCTCGCCTTATCTCTTCTATTTTGATTTCGGTGGTTTCCGCATATTCGGATCCTCTCCGGAGACCCATTGCCGCATCAATGGCCGCAAGGCCTACATCGATCCCATCGCCGGCACCACCAAGCGCACCGGTGACGAACAATCCGACCGCGAAGGAGCGGAATATCTGCGCAATGACCCCAAGGAAAATGCAGAACATGTGATGCTGGTCGATCTTGCACGTAATGACCTGAGCCGCAACTGTCATGGAGTGAAGGTGGATTTCTACAAGGACTTGCAATACTATAGCCATGTGATACATCTGGTATCGAGGGTCTCAGGAGAACTTGACGAAAATGCCGACCCTATACGGGCATTCATCGACACATTTCCTGCCGGTACGCTGAGCGGAGCACCTAAAGTGCGTGCCATGCAACTGATCTCTGACTATGAGCCACACAACCGCGGGGCATACGGAGGATGCATCGGCATCATCGGCCTTGACGGCAGCATGAACCAAGCCATCACCATCCGCACTTTTGTCTCACGAAACGGAGAATTATGGTTCCAGGCCGGCGGAGGCATCGTGGCCAAGAGCGATGAAGAGTATGAACTCCAGGAAGTGAACAACAAACTTGGCGCTTTGCGCCATGCCATCCTGATGGCAGAAGAATTGTAACCATCAACGAAACAAACCCGAATATGAGAATAGTGATCATCGATAATTACGACTCATTCACGTACAACTTGAGTCATTTGGTGAAAGAAACTGGAAACGAAGTAGTTGTACTACGCAATGACCAGTTTGAACTCGACGACCTTGCTGTCTATGATAAGATCATTTTGAGTCCAGGTCCTGGCATACCCTCAGAGGCAGGCCTGTTGTGTCCCGTCATCAAGAGATATGCCGGGCACAAGCCCATCCTGGGCGTATGCCTCGGACATCAAGCCATCGGAGAGGTGTTCGGCGGACAGTTGGAGAATCTTGCTGAGGTCTTTCATGGAGTGGCTTCTCCTTGTCACATCATCAGCGACGACCCCATCTTCCATTCGATAGAGAAAGACATCACCGTAGGCCGCTACCACTCCTGGGTTGTGTCAAAGACGGGATTACCCTCATGTCTTGAAGTTACTGCCGTGAGTGACGAAGGACAAATCATGGCCATCCGCCACCGCGACTACGACATCCATGGCATTCAGTTCCACCCAGAGAGTGTATTGACCCCCAACGGAAAAACAATCATCAAAAATTTTATAGCCTTATGAAAGAGATTTTGCAAAAACTGCTCAACCACGAGTTCTTGACCCGTGAGGAAATGAAACGGATTCTGATCGGAATCACGATGAGTGAATTCCCCAACGAACAGATTACCGCCCTGTTGACAGCCCTCCAGATGCGCGGAGTGACCGTCGAAGAACTTCTTGGTTTCCGTGACGGAATTCTGGAAACTGGAGTGCCGGCCATCCTCAGCGCTGACCGTTACATCGATGTCGTGGGTACAGGAGGTGACCGCAAGAACACATTCAACATCTCCACAACAGCCTGTTTCGTCATTGCCGGAGCCGGTTACAAAGTAGCCAAGCATGGAAATTATGCCGCCACAAGTGTGAGCGGTGCTTCCAATGTGATCCAGCATCATGGTATCCGCTTCACCGATGACATCGACCGTCTCAACCGCAGCCTCGACGAGGCAGGCATCGTTTATCTCCATGCCCAACTCTTTGCCAAGGCCATGAAATTTGTTGGTCCAATCCGGAAGGCCCTTGAGTTTCCCACTGTATTCAATCTGCTGGGACCGTTGGTCAATCCCAGCCAACCCAAATGTCAGTTGCTTGGAGTGGCCAATCTCGACCAGATGCGTCTCTACCATCAAGTCTATCAGAAAATCGGTATCGACTATGGCATCGTCAACTCCATCGATGGGTATGACGAGATTTCACTGACAGGTGATTTCAAAGTGACCACCAACGACTACGAGCGTGTCTTCAAGCCTCAAGACCTGGGATTCGACATCGCCAAACCCGAGGAACTCGTCGGAGGAGCTACAGAGGAAGAGGCTGCACAGATCTTTGATTCCGTATTGGAGAACAGAGCCTTGCCGGCTCAGAAGAACATCGTGCTCGCCAATGCCGCCTTTGGCATCCAGGTGATGGAGAAAGGCGAGAAGAGCATCGAGGAGTGTATCGAGATCGCCAGAGAGAGTATCGACAGCGGCAGTGCGCTGAAAACTTTCCGGAAATTCGTGGAACTCAACTCATAGCACTATGGACATCCTGCATGACATCATCGCACGCAAGAAATGTGAGATGGAACTCCTGAAGCAGAAAAAGCCATCCCTAAAAGAGGCTTTGCTGATGTCTGAGACCGGCATCATAGCTGAATTCAAGCGCAAGTCTCCTTCTAAAGGATGGATCAAGGAAGAAGGCCGTCCAGATGTCATACCCCTCAGTTATCAGCAAAACGGCGCGGCGGCTCTGAGCATTCTCACCGACGAACATGGTTTCGGAGGCCAGGACGACTTCATCCGCCAGGCCAGGAGGAGCGGAGTCACCATCCCCATCCTCTACAAGAATTTTGTGGTAGATGAGGCCCAACTCTATCAGGCTCTGCTCTGTGGGGCATCTGCTGTGCTGTTAATCGCCGCCTGTCTCACGAAAAAACAATGCAAACAACTGTTGGACAAGGCTCATGACCTCGGACTGGAAGTGTTATTGGAGATGCACAGCGAGGAAGAACTGGAGTATGCCGAACTGCAACCTGATCTCTGCGGAATCAACAACCGCCATCTCGGTTCCTTTATCACCGACGTGAGCACCTCCCTTCGACTGGCTCAGTTCCTCCCCGAGGATGCCGTGAAAGTCAGCGAGAGCGGCATTTCTGACCCCAGTACGGTCAAATTGCTCCGCGAGGCTGGATTCAGGGGATTCCTCATTGGAGAACATTTCATGCGACAAGAAGACCCTGGACGCGCATTGGCGGCTTTCAACCAAGCTCTGAGACCTGAAGACAGGCTTTCTGAATGAAAATACAACAAAGTACTCAAAGCAAAAACACCCATGAATAAAATCAACGAAGTATTCGCCAGACGGGGCGAGAAAAAACTACTCAGTCTCTATTTCTGCGCAGGCACACCGACACTTGAGGGTACTGGCGACGTTATCCTGGCCATGCAGCGCCGCGGCATTGATTTCGTGGAAGTCGGCATCCCTTTCAGTGATCCGCTCGCCGACGGACCTGTCATTCAATCGGCTGCGACACAGGCATTGAAGAACGGCATGACCTTGCGGAAACTGTTTGGCCAGTTGTCCGCCATCAAGGACCAGGTGAACATACCACTTATCCTCATGGGATACCTGAACCCCATTCTGCACTACGGCATCGAGGCGTTCTGCCAGTCGTGCGCCGACAGCGGGGTCAGCGGCATGATTATCCCCGACCTGCCCTTCAAGGATTATCTGGAGATGGTGAAACCGGTCGCTGACCGCTATGACCTCCGTGTCATCATGCTCATCACACCGGAGACAAGCGAGGAACGCATCCGTTTTATCGACGAGCACACCGAGGGTTTCATCTATATGGTCAGCAGCGCATCCATCACAGGAGCCCAGAAAAGCTTCGATGAAGCCAAGCAAGCCTATTTCAGCCGTATTGATGCGATGAATCTCCATCAGCCACGCATGATCGGTTTCGGCATCAGCAATGCACAGACCCTCCGTGCCGCGCAGAACAATGCAGCGGGAGCCATCATCGGTTCAAAATTCGTCACCCTTCTCCAACAGGCCGAAGGTGATGCAGACAAGGCCCTGGACCAACTCTTCGAGGCCCTGAAAGCCGATTGAGAATCCTTTCAAAAAAATGATATGGCGATGTAATGGATTTATAATCGATTTTTTTCGTTTATTCACATTTTTTATGTACCTTTGTAGAGTTAAACTACAAAAAACATGACAATCGCTATTGCATTCAAGCTTCTGGGCTCTTTAGCGCTCCTCATCTTTGGTATGAAAATGATGAGTGAGGCATTGCAGAAACTTGCGGGCCCTCAACTTCGCCATGTACTCGGAGCCATGACCACCAATCGTTTTACCGGCATCCTGACCGGTGTGGTTGTCACGGCAGCCGTTCAGTCCTCTACTGCCACCACGGTGATGACCGTGTCGTTTGTCAACGCCACGCTCCTGACCCTGGCTCAGGCCATCTCGGTGATCATGGGCGCCAATATCGGAACAACGCTGACGGCATGGATCATGACCCTGGCCATGTCGGATGGCAATGGAGGTTCGGCTTTCAGCATCACGGAACTGGTATTTCCGGCATTCATCGTGGCCATGTTTCTCATTTACAAGAAGAAGCACCGGATCGTGGGCGATTTCATCTTCGGCATCGCCTTCCTGTTCCTCGGCCTGGGCACGCTTCGCCAAACGGGTGTTGACATGAACCTGGGTGAGAATGAGGCTGTACTCCGTTTCTTCGCCTCCTTTGATCCCAACAGTTTCTCCACGACAGTGCTGTTTCTGTTGATGGGTGGTGTGCTGACCATGTGCGTCCAGTCGTCGGCAGCGGTCATGGCTATCACGATGATCCTTTGTTCGAGCGGCGCTTTGCCTATCTATCAAGGCATTGCACTCGTCATGGGTGAGAATATCGGCACCACTGTCACTTCCAACCTTGCTGCACTCACAGCCTCGACGGAGGCACGCCGTGCGGCCTTCGCCCACATGTTCTTCAATCTCTTCGGTGTCTTCTGGATGTTGATTGTGCTACATCCATTCATCAACGGTGTATGTGGACTGGTGGGATACGACGTGACGATGACCAAGGAGGCTGCGGGCCAGACTGCATTTCTGGCCAATGCCGCCAAGTTGAGTGTGGTGCTGGCCGCCTTCCATACCTGTTTCAACATCGCCAACACGTTTATCCTTGTCTGGTTCATTCCGCAGATCGAACGCCTGGTATGTTATGTCATCCGTCCGAAACAGAGCAAGTCAGAGGAAGTTGTCCACCTGCAGCTGATTGAAGGCGGTCTGATGGCCACCCCGGAAATCGCGGTCCTTCAGGCTCAGAAAGAGGTTGCCAATTTTGCCGAGCGGATGCAGCGCATGTTTGGCATGGTATGCAACCTTCTTGACGAGAAAGACCGCAAGGAAAGTGAGCGTTTGTGGGAGCGCATCGAGAAATATGAGGGTATCGCCGACAACATGGAGATTGAGATAGCCAACTATCTGGAGAAGGTGAGCAACGACCATCTCTCTGATGAGACGAAAAGCAAGATCCGCTCGATGCTCCGCCAGGTCAGCGAGTTGGAGAGCGTCGGTGATGCTTGTTTCAACATTTCCCGGACATTGCACCGCAAGCATGAGGGCAAAGAGGACTTCACCGAAGAGCAATACACCCAACTGCATAACATGTTCCGCCTTGTCAACGAGAGTCTGGCGCAGATGACAGTCATTGTGCATGGGCGCCGTGAGAACCAGACCCTTGACTTATCCCAGGAAATCGAGCGCGACATCAACGCATTGCGCGACCAACTGAAACAGCAGAATATCCAAAGCGTAAACACTCACCAGTACTCCTACACCCTCGGTACCATTTTCGTGGACATCATCAGCGAGTGTGAGAAACTGGGTGACTATGTGATGAACGTGATTGAAGCCCGCGTCGGCCGTATGACTCTCCGTTATCGCGGACTGTCCATCAACGTGGAAAAGAAAACGGTTATGGTCGATGGTGAGTTCGTTGCCCTCACCCGTACGGAATTCTCCCTGCTTCAACTGCTGTTGTCAAATCGTGGCAAGGTCTATTCCCGCGAGAAACTGAGGCAGGCCATCTGGAGTGATGTGGTCGTGACAGACCGCACGGTGGATGTGGCCATCACACGCCTGCGCAAGAAAATCGGTCCTTATGGTGTGCATATCGTCAACCGTGAAGGATCCGGCTATTGCTACGATGAAACTGTGGAACACTGACAGATAGCTGCAGTTATTTCAGAGTGATAATATCACTCCAGCGTGTGGTGGGATTCTTGCTCTTGAAATCATGCTTGATGGCATTGGCAAAAACATCAGCTTTGCCAATGCCATTTTTTTGTGTATATTGCTGTGAGCCAAGGACGATGGTTTCTGAACCATTGGTTTTGTTAATGCGGTCGATGACAGCATCCAGTCGCCTCATCCGCTCAAACTGTTCGGCATTGATGTCAAACAAATCCTGCTGGATTGGACTATTGGGGCCTATGCCCATGACGATGACTCCCGCTTTCTTGTATCGGTAGCCCTCCCGGTAGATTTGAGTGAGGACATCACATGCCGCCTTTACAATGGTGATGGTGGAATTGGAAGGGGTGATCAGCCTTTTCTCCTGATAGTTGGAATATTGGGCCAAATCTTCACGGAAAGGGTTGGTGTGGATAAAAACGGAGACGATGGAAGCTACCGTGGACTGGCGTCTCAACTTCTCGGCGCAACGGGCAGCATAATTGGAAACCTGTGTACGAAGAGAATCCAGGTCTTCAATCATGCCATTGAAACTCCTGCTCGTGCAGATGCTCTTTTTGCTGGCCATCACTTCATCGGGCACGCAGTCTTCGCCGTTGAGTTCACGCCATGTACGCAGGATAACCACGTTGTTGAACACCGACCTGACCCAGGACTCATGGTGTAGGGAAAAGTCATAAGCTGTCTTCACGCCTTGAGCATCAAGGCGAGCCGCATACCGCCGGCCAATGCCCCACACCTCCTCGATGGGATACAGTTTGAGGGCTTTGACTCTTTTTTCTTCGGAATCAATCAGACAACAGTGGCGATATCCCTGATATTTCTTCGCAAAATGGCTGGCCATTTTCGCCAAGGTCTTATTGGGTGCAATACCGATGCTGACAGGCATTCCCACACCCGTCTTGATGCGTTTGTGGAGATTCTCACCCCATGCTTTGAGATCGATATGCTGCATCCCGTCAAGGTGAACGAAACAC
Organism: uncultured Prevotellaceae bacterium; assembly: GCA_902776475.1. GTDB lineage: Bacteria > Bacteroidota > Bacteroidia > Bacteroidales > Bacteroidaceae > Prevotella. The sequence continues at coordinate 55,870 of CACYQD010000006.1, forward strand.
TCGTCGATGCTGTATCGGAAATAGGCAGGAGCCTCTTTGCGGATTATATCCATGACGCGGCCCGTCATTTCACCATACAACTCATAATTGGAGGAAAAGACAGCTATTTTCTGGTTGGGGAACAAATCTGCCAACTGATAATAAGGTGTGCCAGCTTTGATTCCCATCCGCTTGGCCTCATTGGACCTGGCCACCACACAACCGTCATTATTCGAAAGCACGACCACGGGTTTGTCTTTCAGGTCTGGCCGGAAGACGCGCTCACATGAGACGTAACAATTGTCACAGTCGATAACGCCGTACATCAAGAAGGGGTTGTGGGATGGACTTTGGGGGGAAGAAAAAAAATGGGGTGATTTTGATTCATCACCCCATCGTATTCATGTTGGATTTAATAATATACAATCGTGCGTGGTGCCTCCATGGACTGTCCCATCACAGATGTCTTGCGGCTGATCCAGTTGCCTTTGTCATCGTATTTATAGTCCGAATGCTCAATCACCATCTCCTGGCCCATCATGTTCATGGTCTGCTTGATCAGTTCACCCTTATCGTTGTAAACGTAGTTCATGGGCATCTCCTGACCCATTGCGCTGGTCGTCTGGGTCTTGATCCTGCCATTTTCCCACTTATAGGTGGCCTTCAAGGACATTCCCTGTGCTTCCACCTCAGCTGACTGCAGGTAGCCGTTCTCATCATACGTGGCATTCTTCAGGTTTTCCTGCTTGCCATCCTGGGTGAAGGTGATTGTCTGACTCTGGCCCATCATGGAAGTGGTAATGGACTTGACAGCACCCTTGGCATCATTGGCTTCCACATCGTGGAACTTGGTTTGTGCCTGCATAGCAAAAGGAAGTGCGAGCAGGGCAAGCGTCATCAACGCAGTTTTCAAAGTTTTTTTCATTTCAAAAGATTTTAAGTTGATATAATCAAGATAGAGCCATCTGTCCGCAGAAAACCTTGGCACAGGGCTGACTTCTGATTCATTTGACGTATATGTAGTCAGATAGTTTAATTAAAAATGTGTTTTTTTATCATAGGAAATCTATCCGTGATTATCTCAGTGATGTTCCCCAATGATTTTTTCCATCCATATCATGTCATACCACCTGCCGAACTTTTTCCCGCACTGATGAAAATGCGCCACCTGTGTGTAGCCAAGACGTTCATGGAAACGGACGCTGTCGAGGGTGAGGTATTCGTCTTCAGGTTGGATATAAGAGATGCAGGCATTCATGTTGAGTATGCCCCGTGACCGCAGAGACTCTTCCAAGGCCCCGTGAAGCAGTCGTCCGATGCCGTGGTGCCGGATGGTCTCATCCACATAGATGGAGGTCTCCACCGACCACTGATAAGCTGCCCGTTCCTTGAAGGCGCTGGCATAAGCATAACCCACAATACGGTCATCTGCCTGAGCCACTATCCAAGGATAGCGTGTCAGATGACTGGCAATGCGTTTTCTGAACTCCTCCACTGTCGGCACGTCATACTCAAATGTGATGGCGGTCTTCTCAACGTATGGAGCATAGATGTCGAGCATCTGTTCCGCATCGTCGATTGTGGCCATTCTCAAGTGTATCTTCATCTGATTGAATGATTAGAAAACAATGGCTTCATAGACATACAATTCGGCATCCCGCCATCCGTTCCATCCGATACCTGCTTTGTCCTGAGCGCAGTGGCCCACGAATTCCTCCTTTGTCCAATTGACTTCATCTGCCACCTGCGGCAAGAAAGTTCCGCTCCGGTCACCTTTTCTGATATAGATGCCATGTTTGTGGAGTTGGAACTCATCCAGGGAATGGATACGCCGCCTTGGAGTAAGAACGGAAATCTCTACTTTGATGTCCGGGAGTTCATCTCTTCTGAGCGGAGAGAACCTATGGTCCTCGAATGCAGCGGCCTGGGCCATCTCTTGGACCAGTTCATGCAAAGCCACATCTTCACCGAAATAGCCGATACAGCCTCTCAGCCGTCCGTTCTTGGTCAACGTGACAAAAGCGCCGCATTTACGCTGAAGCACAGATGACCCCACGCTGACGGTATCGACAGGAAGGCCGAAAGCCGACTTGATACTATTCAACGCGATTGTCTTCAGTTTCAGTTTGTCCTCCTCTGAAAGTGAGAAAGAATCACTTTCCGTTCTGGAGGGAGTGCTGTTCTTTCTATACACTGCGAAAGCATGGTATCCCACCACTCTGTCACGCCCATGTAAGTCGGCATCACCAGAATTCTGGTAGAGCAGGTGGACGATATCATATTGTTTGTCAAGCAATAGCATCAGCGAAATGATGGCAAATTCACCACATGCACTGGTGGCCAAATTGCGAATGCCACGATGGGCATTGTCCTCCAACACTTTGATGAACCGTTCCACATCACCCGTGAGGAGGGCGTTCTTTGTATTCTCATCTACACGGCATGCGTCGTTATAGGAAGGATAATGGGAGAAGTCACTGCTGATGACAAACAAGTTCTTGTCGTTGAAATAGGGCCGCAGGACATCGGCTATCCGATTGAGTTTTCTCCAGTCATTGGTGCTGACCACGATGGGAACAATAGGAGGAACGGTTGGCAAACGTCGTTGAAGAAATGGCAATTGTACCTCAAGACAATGTTCACGGTCATGAGCTTTCTCTTCGTAATGAAAAACAGGATCAGCAGAAGCCAGCTGACGGCCAGTCGCCCGGTCCACAGCGACCCTGCCCAGTGGAGTCTGGTATTGGTCAACGGCGAAATTGACCGATGCGCCGTCAAGCCATTCATGATGACTTGGTCCAATCAGGAAAATTCTCTCATACCGCTGTTTGGGGTCGATTCTCATAAATGCCGCTGCTGCCACATTTCCAGAAAAGACATATCCGGCATGCGGAACGATGATAGCGGCAAGACGGCGCTCATCTGTGTATGGGGCATGATTGTTCAGAAAACTATCCACCTCGTGGCTGAGAATCTCGGGGTCACTCTCATAGAATCTACCAGCCTGCGTGGCAGGCCTTACAATGGCCTCGGGCTGCGTGTTGTCATGGATCTGGATGGGAATCATGGTCATCAATAAAGAAAAAAGGGAAAGGATAATCATTCTCATGGCTTGTTCTCATCGGTTGGACATCCTAAACGGCGGGGGCAGTATTCACAGAAGTCTGCCTGACGACATCCTGGATGACCAGTCCCGCCAGTGTGAAACCGAAAACAGCTGTAATGTGCGACAAAGAGCCATTGGCTCCATCAGGAGAGGTCTGTCTGTTTTTGAGAAGTTCATCAGAGAAGACGCATTTGAACTTCCGTTTGGGGAAAGTGCCCTCTCGCTTGAACCGGTTGCGGAGGGCGCGGGCAAGCGGGTCACCATGCACCTTCCAGAATTCTCCCACTTGTATCCGGGTGGGGTCAAGTTTCAATGCCGCCCCCATTGAGGAAAAGAGGCGGGCCTGCGTCTGGGTGGTTCTCAGAATCAGTTCTGCTTTGTCTTTCAGGGAATCAATGGCATCGATCACATAATCATAGGTGTCTAATTCGAATTGGTCTGCAGTAGCCTCATTGAAGACTTGGTGCATGGCCGTTATCTGAGCAGATGGATTGATCTCGTTCAGCCTTTGACGGAGGACATCCACCTTCACGCATCCGATGGTTTTGCTTGTGGCCATCAATTGGCGGTTGATATTGGAAGCGCACACCTTATCATTGTCAACGATAGTCAGATGGTGGACACCTGTCCGTACCAGACATTCCGCACACCAAGATCCTACTCCACCCACGCCGAACACGATAACCCGGATTTCGGACAATCGTTTCGTGTTCTCTTCGCCGAGGAGCAGTTGGGTCCTGCTGAACAGATAATCTTCCATGATCATAACCATATGATGATATAGTATATAACGTGAAACACGCTTCCATATTGCCAATCGCATCTAAAACTTTATCTCCAAAACTGTATATCCAATCTCACCGACACCCCGATATCGTTTGCCGGAAGACAACGGCACCTGAGGCGGAATGGCAGATGTGAAAACAAATTGTTAAATATATGCGGATTTTGTTGCAGAATCTAAAAATATGTTGTATTTTTGCAACTATAAAATGAAAAACATTTTCAGAATTTAATATATAATACTATGGATTTCGTAATGATTATCGAGCTGCTCATCGTATTGGGAGCTCTTTGGGTAGGTTCTCGCTACGGCAGCCTTGCCCTGGGTGCTATTTCCGGTATCGGACTGGCATTGTTGGTCTTTGGTTTTGGTCTGAAACCCGGTTCACCGCCGACAGATGTGATTTACATCATCATCGCCGCCGTAACCTGTGCTGGTATCATGCAGGCTTCGGGAGGTATGGACTGGTTGATCCAATTGGCGGAAAGGATGCTGCGCAAACATCCTGACCACATCACCTTCCTGGCACCTATCACCACTTTCTTCCTCACAGTTCTCGTCGGTACGGGTCATGTGGTCTATACTATCATGCCCATTATCTGCGACATCGCCTTGAAGAAGGGCATCCGTCCGGAGCGTCCCTGTGGTGTTGCCTCCATCGCGTCTCAGGTGGGTATCACCTGTTCTCCTATCGCTGCCGCCGTGGTCGCCTTCGTGACCATCTCCAATGCCAACGGCTACGATATCACCATCCCCAAGGTGCTGATGGTATCCATCCCAGCTTGCCTCTGCGGACTGATAGCAGCTGCGGCAGCCTCCTACCATCGCGGTCTCGACTTGGACAAAGATCCTCAGTTCCAAGCCAAGCTCAAAGATCCAGAGCAGTATAAATACATCTATGGCAGCAACGCCACCACCCTCGACAAGGAGATTCCGCAGTCGGCTAAAAATGCTGTGTTCATCTTCCTCGGCGCTCTGGGCATTATCGTCTTATTCGCTATCTTCCAAGAGTTGCTTCCCAGTTATGATACCGTGAAGGCCGTCAAGGGAGCTGCAGACTTGCAGTTGGCTGAAGGTGCCAGTATCACGGCAGCCAAACTGGCTGATGCCGGCGTAGTCATCGACGGTATCACGGAGAAGAGCACCTCACTGCTCAAGATGAACCTCGTGATTCAGATTGTCATGATTTCCGCTGCAGCCTTGATGATTATTTTCTGCAAGGCCAAACCCAAGAAGGCCGTTGCAGGTCCAGTGTGGCAGTCTGGCATGGTGGCCGTGGTCGCCATTTACGGCATCGCATGGTTGGCTGACACCTATTTCTCCAACCACATGGGAGAGATGCAGACGATGCTCGAGAGTGTTGTCGAGCAATATCCCTGGTCGATTGCTTTCGTGTTCTTCCTGGTTTCAGTGCTGATCAACTCTCAGGGTGCTGTTGTGGTAGCCATGTTGCCTCTGGCCTACAAACTCGGAATTCCCGGACCTGTGCTGCTCGGTGTGCTGCCTTCGGTGTATGGATACTTCTTCATCCCCAACTATCCCAGCGATATCGCCACGGTCAACTTCGACCGGTCGGGCACGACGGTTATCGGTAAATACCTGCTCAACCACTCGTTCATGATGCCCGGTCTGATCTGTGTGACTGTTTCCACCATCGTGGCTTACTTGATCACGACTGTGTTCTATTAATCGAGCCATACGACATCAAAGAGGCTGTGCCATGGGCACAGCCTCTTTGATGTATAGAAATAGGATATCAATTGGGGGCGTTGTTAAAATTGCCATTGATGAAGTCCTCCACTTCAGAGAGTTCATCCTCATCAAACCATTCGGCAAGTTTTTCCTTGGACTTCTCCTTGACATCATCCGGTACGTTGACCCATATCTTGCTGATGACATATACAAGCACGGTGAGGTCGTCGCTCAGTCCGACAATGGGAATGGCATCCGGAAGGACGTCGAATGGACTGATCAGGTAGCCCAAAGCCCCAACGATAATAGCCTTGTCCTTCACGCTAACATCTTTGCTCTGCAAGGTGTAGAACAAAACAAGGGCGGCATAGACCAGTTTGGCTCCTGCCCTCTTGGCTATCCTGGATATCTTATCTACGAATCCTTTCGGTGAGAATTTGTCTGAGTAAGACATGAAATCGGGTAAGTCCATCTTTTTGTATTTAGTTAAATCGAAGCAAAATTACGCCTTTTTTTTGTATTAGACCAAATAATATTTGCAATTAACAATTTTTTGGTGTAACTTCGCATAAAATTGCAGTATTATGGAACAAATATTGGATGATATGGAGCACAGGGTGCGCAAGGTGATTGCTGATCACCGCGAAGACCCTGGCTTCCCGAAAATTGAGGATTATGGTGTGTCGGAAGAGGATTTCGACGACTACATGTTTTACAAACAGGCCATCATCGATGACGTGGACTCTCTCCGCAAGAAATACACCATCTATTCCGTCATCTTCATCATACCCTTTGTCGTCATGGCTTTTTTTGACACCACAGTGACCAATTTCCTCATTGCACTGGCAGGTGGTTTCGTGCTATGCGCCATTTACTATGTGATCACCATTATCATCAACCGCGTGCGGATGAGCCGACTGAACAATGAGTCGATCGAGCGGTATATTGCTGACGTGATGAAATTTCAACAGGGATAAAGGTCAGTGACCTTGACCTCTCCCAGGCGGTCAAGATACTCTTTTCTGATTTTGAATGCTTTTACCCAGTTTTCAGACCTGAATTGCTTCAGGTCAACGTCGTCCATTGTCCATCCGCCAACGGTTTCCAGTCTGTCCACCATCACACCCAGATTGATGTTGGCGATATCCTCTGCGGGCATGTAAGACTGCATCTTATCCTTGTCCCCTCCGGTCACATCGACAATGAGTTTGGCTTTTTCCAACTGATAGAGCAAATTGGATACGATATGCGTGGGGATTCCAGACTCCATCTTCAGTTCGAGCGGTGTGCAGGGCTTTTTACCCTGTTCAAATCTTTTGCAGATCATGCTCAAGAGCAAAGCGGAAAGCATGATCTGATATTTCTGTCCGATTCTGGTGTTGTACGGAACCAATGTCAGTTGTTCCAAATTCTGGTTGGTATAGCACAACTGCACACCAAACAGACAGATCGTCCAGGACAGTTGCAGCCATAACATGAAGAGGGGCAACGCCGCAAACGACCCGTAGATGGCATTGTAGCTGGTCACCCATACCTGAGAATGGATATAGAAGAGCTGCAGCACCTGCATGGCCACACCGGCGAGAATACCAGGCCAGAATGCGCTGGAAAATTTCACCTTGGTGTTGGGCATAAACATGTAAATCGCAATGAAAATCAGCGACATGATGACGTATGGTGCCATCTTGATGCCCATGCTCACCATAGGAGCGACCAACTCTCCCATCCTTCCCGACATGGTCGTCACGAAGATGGAGACACCGGAGGTCACCACGACAACGATGGGCAAGAGAAAGAAAAAAGCCACATAGTCGAGCACCGTCCTCATGATACCCCTTGAGCTTTTCACATTCCAGATGTCGTTGAAGGTGTTCTCCACATTGCTGATCAGCATGATAACGGTATAGAGCATCACCAAGAGGCCGAATCCGAGGATGATGCCGCTCTTGACATTGACAAGGTAAGAATTGACAAACCCGATGATTACTTCTGCAACCTGTGGTTGACTGGCCAGCAAATCACGAAACCAAGTCTCGATATGCTTTGAAAAACCAAATCCTCGAGCGATGGCAAAAACCACTGCCACCATGGGGACCAATGCCATCATGGTGGAAAAAGAGAGCGCGGCAGCCGACCTCATGATCCGGGTGTCGGTGAAAGCCCGGATAGCCAGCAAGATGGTTCTCAAGACATTCACCAGAAAGAACAACGGACTCGAGAGATCCTCCCGCTTGATATGCCAAATGTCGTATTTGAAAAACCTGACAATACTCTTTAAGGACATCTGTATCTTGTGATTGAAGCGACAAATAAAAGGAAGCAGACCCCCTGTAAGCCGGGTTCTGTGACTGTGGAAACACAGCCGCCTGTCATTTATCTACGCCACAAGTCACCCTGTGGCTCCAGCGTTCTACCCTCCATCGGAATGAGTCGGGCGGGCTACCCTCAGACGATGGTATACGCGAACTTGCAGCTCCCAGCGGGCACAGCCCGGTGATCACCCACCGGCTGGTGGTCTCTTACACCACCTTCTCACCCTTACCTGCCGAGGCAGGCGGTTGTTTTCTTCTGCCTTAACCTGCTGTCACCAACAGCTTCCATTTTCAGAAGTGGGATGCCCTATGCTGCCCGGACTTTCCTCCCGCACTCAAAGAGTGCCAGCGACAAGCCGGAAATCTGCTTCCGTCTGCAAAGGTAGTGCAAGGTGAGTGAAAAGCAAAACAAATTGCCATTTATTTTGCTTTACTTGACGGCTGCAGGGATGCAAGCGCGAAAACCAACTGATATTTTTCTCCTTGTCCTGCCTCTCCCTCGGGAGTGGGAATTAGGGATGGTCGTCCTCCCGCATGGACAATGTTATGCTGTGGTGCCGCCATCATTTCCCACAGGTAAGGGAATGTATTCATCGTGTTTTTCGAATCAAACTTACACTATTATTTGGACTTTATCTTTTTTTTTATTACTTTTGCCGTCGTATATGCATCATTGGGTAACCGTTTTCCCAGCCGGCACTACCATGCCTTGATGCCCCCTAACTAAGACCAGTAATTATCAGCAATTGAATTATCATGAGAATCAGACAACTGTTATTTGTCCTTCCTATGTTTCTTTGCCTGATCTCCTGCGACCTTTTGAGCAGTGAGAAGGATTCGAAGAAGGAAGGAAACGAGCAAACAGAAGCAATGAAGGAGGAAGAAGAGGAAGATTTCGAGGTTCCCAGCACTCAGAAGCCCAAGGCTTTCTATGCCACAATCTTGGATGATTTCTGCACCAACCATTATAGCGATTGTTACAGTGGTTATACTTACGTGGAAAACAGTTTGACCATCATCCAGGTGGAATATGTCAGCAATGAAGAGGCTGAGGTGGTAGGCACCCATTCCTATATCCTGCCTTCAGGTCTCCAATACACAGGAGAAAAATTCAAAGCTGTCGTCAAAGACCTGCCCAACAACGCAGGCTTCGAAATCGCCTTCAACAGAGAGACCAACAAAGTGCTTGGCAGCAAATCCTATTGGGAACCCGCCGAGAAATTGATCACCGTCGAACAATAATTCTCTCTTCTTTTTTATACCCCCACACCTAACCTCTCCCTTAGGGAGAGAGGGATAGATTTGATTTTGTTGTTCACACCTCTCCCGCAGGAGAGGTATCATTTCATGGGCTTTCTCAATCCCTTCTTATTCCTCCTGGAGAGGAAATGATGCTTCCAAAGGCGGCATATTGGGGTATTTCCTGGCCAATTCGTGTGCTTTCTCCATAGTCTGACGACGGAAATTCTGATATGCTTCGGAATTGGGTTGGAAAGGACGATGCGCCAAGGCTTCCTTGACAGGTCTCCATTCTTCGATAAAAGTCTTCGCCTCCTGACTGAGGTATGCGTCAGAAAAACGTTGCCAGATATATTCCACAGTCTGGTCGGAAGGATGAAGCATATCTGGTTGGTAGAAACGATAGTCGCGGAGTTCGTCATTGACAATCTCGTATGCAGGGAAATAAGAAACGGTTTCAGGAAACATCTCAGTGAGTTTCTCTGCGGACAACAGAAGCACAGCCTTGGACAAAGCACTCCCGTGATAACCATATTTGGCGTATCGGATGGGACTGACGGTGACTACCACCCTTACATCAGGACACTGGCCGCCCAATATTTCCACTGCAGACTGGAGCACTTCGACACATTGGCTTACATCCAGCGCCTTCTCCTCAAAAAGTCGCTGAGGTCTTTTTTGGCAGTTGTCTACCACTTCTCCTGTCTCCTTCAAGATATAAACATGATTGGTGCCCAAGGTGAGGAATGCCATACGGAAAGGCTCCGGGCCGGATTCAACTACTTTTGACACCGTATGCAGGATACTCACAGGATTATACATTACCCCATAAGGATTGACTGTCGTTCGGAATTGCTCCTCCTGAAAGCGTCTGCCAATCCTTTCAGCGAAACAAGAACCTACAAAAAGCATTTTCTCACATGGGGGAATGGCAAACTTTGGATTGGGTATATCAACGATCGTTCGAAACTGCATTGTTGGCATATTGAGGGTTGTATCAATGAATAGCTTGGTTTTACGATGGACAAAAATATACATTTTAACCTTATTATATAATATACGCCCTCAAAATTAACAGTATTTCACAATTCGGGGCAGATTTTCGGCCAAAATCTTTTCTGATTACAAAATAATGCATACCTTTGTCGCCGATTTAAGGATAACGACTGCCAAATTTGTTTATGGATGACAGTCAATGTTTAATTATTTAATAGGTAAAAAGATGAAAAAAATTATGATGACCCTTGTTGCTGCCATCATGGCAGTAGGTGTGAATGCACAAGTGTTTGTCGGTGGCGGCATTGGTTTTGCCAATACAGACAACGGCGATAATGATGTGACTACTTTCAAGTTCCTCCCCGAGGTGGGCTATACCTTCAACGATGAGTGGTCAGGCGGTGTCGTTTTCGGCTGGGAAGGAGCAAACAAAGGTATGAAGAAGGAATGGACGATCAGTCCGTACGCTCGTTACACCTTCCTGAAGAGCAATGTCATCAGCGCTTTCCTTGATGGTTGCGTGGGTTACAGCCATGCTTACAACGCAGGTATCGACGCAGACGGCTTCTCTCTGGGTGTCAAACCGGGTCTTGCCGTGAAGATGGGTCAGCATGTGAGTTTCGTAACCCACATCGGATTCTTCGGCTACAACCATTTGAAGGACAACAACACTGATGAAAAGCTCAACAACTGGGGCGTTGACCTGGACGGCAACAACATCACGTTTGGTTTGTACTACAACTTCTAATTGTCATCACCAAGACAAAAGAAACCCTACCTTCGGCGCAGAATGCGCTACAGGAGACAGATATCCACCTCTCTGGTTTTCGCCAGAGAGGTGTTTTTTTGCAAATCATGAGTATTTATTCGGCAATTCATGAGCATTTTTTAGGCTATCCGGGAATAATTGTGTATTTTTGCAAGCGAAATCAGCCAAGAACTGATAATCTGCTAATAGAACTATGGAATATTCAGCATATTTACACCCGGAATTGGAGACGATGCCCATTGAGGAGCTTCGCCGCCTTCAATTAGAGCGCCTTCAGAAAACTGTGCGCCACTGTATGAACTCACCGTTTTATCAAGAGAAATTTGCCGAACTCGGCATCACTCCTGATGATATCCGTACACTCGACGACCTCAAGAAACTTCCTTTCACCACGAAAGATGACCTCCGCGAGCATTATCCATTCGGCTTGGCCTGCGTTCCACTCCGCGACTGCACCCGTCTGCATTCATCAAGCGGAACTACCGGCAATCCCACAGTGGTGCTCCACACCCAGAAAGACCTCGACGAATGGGCGAAAGCCGTGGCCCGTTGTCTTTGGATGGTAGGCAGCCGTCCTGAAGATGTTTTCCAGAACTCAGCCGGATACGGCATGTTCACGGCAGGTCTCGGATTCCAATACGGAGCTGAGAAGGTGGGCATGCTGACGGTTCCTGCGGCAGCTGGCAACACCACCCGTCAGATCAAGTTTATCAAGGATTTCGGTACCACCGTCCTCCACGCCATTCCAAGTTACGCTTCCCGTATATACGAGGTGATGCGTGAGGAAGGTGTTGATCCACGCCGTGACACCAAGTTACGCGTACTCTGCATCGGTGCCGAGCCCCATAGTGAGGAGCAGCGCAAGCGTATCGAGAACAATCTCGGTGTGAAAGCCTATAATTCATACGGCATTTCAGAAATGATGGGTCCCGGTGTGGCCTTCGAATGCCCTGAGCAGAACGGCATCCACATCTGGGAAGATTATTTTATTGTGGAAATCATCGACCCGGTGACGCTGGAGCCGGTTGAGGATGGTCAGCTCGGAGAATTGGTGATTACTACGATCAACCGTGAGGCCATGCCGCTTCTCCGCTACCGCACACGTGATTTGACCAGCATCCTTCCCGGCAGTTGTCCATGTGGCCGTACCCACAAGCGCCTTGCCCGTCTGCAGGGCCGCAGCGATGACATGATTATCCTCAAGGGTGTCAACATCTTCCCCATCCAGATTGAGAAGATCCTGCTGAAGTTCAAGGAACTGAGCACAGACTATCTGATTACCATCCAGACGGTTGACGGCAACGACACGATGACCGTCGATGTGGAACTTCGTGAACTCTTCACCGACGACTATCAGCGTTTGCAGAAGCTCACCAAAGACATCACCCGTCTGTTAAAGGACGAGATTCTCGTAACCCCGAAAGTCAGACTTGTAGCCAAAGGTGGCATCAAGACCTCCGATGAAGGTAAGGCTGTGAGGGTAAAAGATCTTCGTAAACTTTTCTAACCATCAAAACACACCACCATGACCATCCATCAACTCTCCATCTTTATTGAGAACCAGTCGGGTTCACTGGTAAAAGTGCTTGACCTGTTCCGTCGTTTTGGCATACAGATTATTGCTTCGACCATCCCCGACACCGCAGAAAACGGCATCTACCGAGTTATCTGCAGCGAACCCCTCCGTGCTTACGAGGGACTCCGCAAGTCTGGCATTCCCGTTGCCCTATCCGATGTTTTTGCCCTGGAACTTGACGACCAGCCCGGACGTGCGGCTGATGCTGTCGAGATTCTCAGCAATGCCGGCATCGGACTCACCTATTTATATAGTTTCCTCCTCCGTGGCAAGGGTATTTTGGTGTTCCGTACCGACAATGCCGAAAAAGCACGGGAGACCATCATTCTCAATGACTTGAAGTTCATCGCCGAGAAGGATCTCTCGGTTTGGGCATAAGTCTTGATACCAACAAAATCTTCCGGCAAGGCAGCACCATAGCATACTGCCTTGTCGGATTTTTCATGCCCCGTATAGTCCATTTAACAACAAGGAATGTCAAGTCGAGTTGGCAAATCAAAACCCTTCCCCCTTTGACACACAAAAGCAGCATCATAAAATTGTATTTTATACACTCATAGCCTTTCGTAAACGGTTATTATTATTTACCTTTGCATCGTTTTTCAACAGCATGCAGTCCTAAGCTTGAAGCTTCATTATTATCATAAAATACAAAATAGATGTTCAAAAATTTCAAAGGGTTCGATTTGGTCGAGGCCTACCATGTTGTAAGCCATTCCCAAAAGTACCATCCTGGACGTGTGTTTAAAAAAGCCACACAGGCCATTTTTGTGCTGATCGTCACATTGATTCTGTGGAACTTGCCATCGAGTTTCTTCGGCATCGACGGACTTACTGTCGTGCAGCAACGAATCATTGCCATCTTCGCTTTCGCCACACTGATGTGGCTGTTGGAAGTCGTATCCTCTTGGGCAACATCCGTTGCGATTATCGGCCTATTGTTGTTGTTCACCTCTGATTCGGGCATCGTCTTTATGTGCAACGAGGAAGAAGTGGGCACGCTGCTGTCATACAAAGCAGTCATGGCGACTTTCGCTGATCCCGTGATCATGCTCTTCATTGGCGGATTCATCCTCGCTATCGCAGCCACGAAGACAGGACTTGACGGCCAGTTGGCTAAAGTCCTCCTGAAGCCTTTCGGCAACAAGAGTGAGAATGTGCTGCTGGGCTTTATCTTCATCACCGGTCTGTTCTCCATGTTTGTCTCCAACACGGCCACTGCAGCCATGATGCTCACCTTCCTGACCCCGGTCTTCAAACAGCTCCCTCCTGAAGGAAAAGGACGCATCGCCATGACACTGTCGATTCCCGTGGCAGCCAACCTCGGAGGAATCGGCACACCTATCGGAACCCCTCCCAATACCATTGCCCTGAAGTATCTCAACGACCCCGAAGGGTTGAACATGAACATTGGATTCGGCCAATGGATGCTCTACATGGTACCACTTGTCATCGTATTGCTCCTCATCAGCTGGTTCCTGCTCAAAAAGATGTTCCCCTTCACTCAGAAAAATGTGACTCTTGAGATTGAGAGCGACATGAAGTACGACACCAAGACCTATATTGTGATCATCACCTTCTTCCTGACAGTGGCTTTGTGGTTGTTGGACAGTGTGACCGGCATCAATTCCTACACGGTGGCACTCATCCCCTTTGTCATTTTCTCCATCACGGGCATTATCACCAAATATGACCTGGAAGAAATCAACTGGTCTGTTATCTGGATGGTGGCAGGCGGTTTCGCTCTCGGCTATAGCCTCAATGCCTCCGGACTGGCAGAGAAAATGGTGGAGTCGATTCCCTTCGGCGACTTCTCTCCTCTGTTTATCCTGATTCTTTCCGGTATCATCTGCTATGCGCTGTCCAACTTCATCAGCAACTCCGCCACAGCAGCACTCCTCATGCCTATCCTGACGGTGGTATGCACGGCTATGGGTGACAAACTTGGAGCCATCGGCGGAACGGCCACCGTATTGATCGGCATCGCCATTGCTGCCTCGAGCGCCATGGTGCTGCCCATCTCCACTCCCCCGAATGCCTTGGCCTATGCCACGAACCTGGTCAATCAAAAAGATATGAGCCGCATCGGCCTTCTGATTGGCATCATCTCCATCGTATTGGGTTATGTGATGCTCTATTTCCTCGGTACGATGCATCTGATTTAAAATAACAGTAGGGATTTATCCCTGTGTCGACAATTCAAGACTGGAACATCATTTTTCTCACAAAGAAGCATGATGTTTCAGCCTTTTTTCGTAATTTAGCTGCCAAAAACAGAAAGACGTGATGAAACGGATTGCTTGTCTTCTTTCCATGTTCGTTTGCTGGTTTTGTGCTGTTGAAGCGCAGGTCAGTTTCGACAGTATCTGCCACATCCTGAAGGAAGCTCCGATTCAGGAGAAAGTCTATCTGCATCTTGACAACAACTGCTATTTCAAGGGCGACACGATATGGTACAAGGCATACGTTGTGAAAGCCGGTGACCTGATGTACACCGACATGAGCCGTATTTTGTATGTGGAACTGGTGAATCCCGACGGTCTGCTGGTGGAGCGACAGGCCTTGGTCGTCAGTCCCGACGGCTTTAGTTGCGGCAACTTTGAATTGAAAGACAGTCTTTATTCTGGTTTTTTCGAGGTGAGGGCCTATACACGATGGATGCTCAACTTTGATGTCACTCATCACCCCTACTGGGCCAAGGACAAACAGATGTTCTACTCCCTCGGCATGGCACATGATTTCTTCCGCCAATATGGCACGATCTACTCCAGGGTCTTTCCTGTCTATGAACGTCCAGAAACACCGGGCAGCTATGCCGACAAAGTTATCGTCAGCCGTCCCAAATCCAACCTCAACCGCATATTGGACGAGAAACTGACCGTCAATTTCTATCCAGAAGGAGGCAACATGGTCGCCGGCACCCGGTGTCGTGTGGCCTTCGAGGCCTACAATGAGCACGGGCAACAAGTTGAGCTGCAAGGCACCATAGGCCAGCAAAACGTCAAGACCATCCATGAAGGGCGCGGCTTCGTGGATATCGATGTGCCCATGAGCGGCCATCTCAACGCCACTTTCAACTACAACGGCAAAAAGAAGCATTTCAATCTTCCCGACATTGCCGAAGCTGGATGCGCACTTCACCTCACCCAGTCTGGAGACGACATGAATGCCCTTGTGCAGCTGCGCGGACTACCTGATGACCGCCACTACATGGCTTTCATCCTGTGTCGAGGCATCTTGCAGCAAGCCTGGCCTCTAACCCCTGATGCACAAGGACAGACCACCATCACATGGAAGGCATCTGACCTCCCCACTGGTATCAACGACCTCATCATTCTGGACGATCACTGCACACCACTGGCCGACCGTCTGTTTTTCGTCAACAACCACGATTATACCCAAGGAGGTATCATTGTTGAGGACAAGCCCGTTGACTGCCAGCCCCATCAACTCGTATCTCTTGACTTTCAAGCTCCAGCAGATGCCAAGCATATCTCCATCTCTGTCAGAGACGGACAGAGCGATGACCCCACCTACGATACCGGCAACATTTTGACCGACCTGCTTCTTTCCAGCGAACTCCGTGGATTCATTCCCTATCCCGACTACTATTTCGAGAATGATGACGAGACTCACCGACAAGCTCTCGACAACCTGATGCTCGTACAAGGTTGGCGGCGCTACAACATCAAAGATATGCTGAGTGGTGAGACTTTGAGATATACACCAGAGAAGAATCTGACCGTGGAAGGTCAGGTTTTCAACACCATTGTCATGGAGACACGCAACTACGCTGATGATGAGCAATGGGGGCAGGATTTCTACAACTATAGTGAGACCGACAGTGAGGGCTACAGCGAAGACATCTCCTCCAGCAATACCTCAACTGACATCATCTCCTCCAACAACAGCGAGACGCAAGGCAACCAGGAGAACCATTCCACCATTGTGAGCAACCAGGACCTCCATGCGATGAACTACAGCAATCTGAAACATGAAGTGACGGTTGAAAGCGAACTTATCCTTGGCACAAAGGTCTTTGCTGTGGAAACAGAAACCCACGACGGCGGGCGTTTTTCCTTCAATATGCCGGCGTTCTATGACCGGGGCATCCTCACCCTCACGGCTCACGATACCGATATCAGCGAGAAAAAGGCGTTGCGGTTGAAAGTCAAAGGCCGGCGCGACGAGGAGATGCCACCAGAGTATTACGTGAAGCGTAACCTGTTCTACCCCATTTTTGCCAAGAAATACTCCTATTACCAGTGTCATTACCCGATGGAATCGTTTCAACTGGAAGACAGTGACGATGCCCTATACGACACCCTGCGCATCTCAAAGATGGACAAGACGCTCTCCGGCATTGTGGTCAAAGGCAAGCGTAGACGTGGACTGCGGTCAATTGACTATACCCGTCCGCTGTGTACTTATGATGCCGTCGAACTGTATAATCTGGCTACGGACTACGGTCTATCTTACGGGATGTTTGCCGCTGATCTCTTTCCCAGTCAGATCAGCACATTGCTGCTGGGCAATTTCAATTCCCCCAACAGTCCGGAAATCAAGACGCAGATCAATTATTACATGAGATATCTCGAGTCTATCAACAAGCACAATACTCAAGAGGTGCGCGACAGCATCGAGATCCTGAAGGTCAGAGGCTATGACAGCAGGTTGGGGCATCAGGAACTGCGTCTGCGCCGTCTGAAAAACATCAATCTGTTCTCAGATTTTGAACTGCGCAATGAAGACCAGCCCATGGTTGGAGTACAAGACAAGAGCATCAATGGGTTCTCTGACGTCATCATAGATTATGTGACCATGCTTGACGACGCCACCCGTCCCACGTTCCGAGACCGATGGATTATCATCCCAGGCATTTATGAACCTGATGAATTCTATCATCCCGACTACACATCGGCTCCACCACCTCCTGAGAAAATGGACTACCGACGTACGCTCTATTGGAACCCCAATGCCCAGCTCGACGAAGAAGGGCACTATCAAGTACGCTTCTACAACAACAGCAAGACCACCCGCATCAAGGTGAGTGCCGTGGGCATCACCAGCGATGGAAAGCCGGTCTTCAACCATTAATCCCTTTGATGAACATCACAAAAACAAGCACAATGAAATACATCGCCATTATCCCCGCCCGTTATGCATCCACCCGTTTCCCTGGAAAGCCTTTGGCCATCCTCGGTGGAAAGCCCGTAATTCAAAGAGTCTATGAACAAGTGTCCGCTGTCATTCCCGACACTTACGTGGCAACTGATGATGACCGCATCCAAGAGGCAGTCACTCTCTTCGGCGGGAAAGCCGTCATGACCTCTCCCCATCACAAAAGCGGCACAGACCGCATCGCAGAAGCCATTGAAACGCTGGGCAGCGACCATGACGTCATCATCAATGTACAAGGTGATGAACCGTTCATCCGAAAAGCGCAGATCAACGCCCTCTGTCAGTGTTTTGACGATGAGGAGACCCAGATTGCCACATTGGGAAAGCCGTTTGACAATATGGAGGCCGTAGAGAATCCCAACTCCCCCAAGATTGCCGTCGACCGCCGAGGTTTCGCCCTTTATTTCAGTCGAAGCGTCATCCCATACGTCAGGGGTGAGAAAGAGGCTGATTGGATCAAGCATTTCCCCTATCTGAAGCATCTTGGACTTTATGCCTATCGGAGGGAGGTTCTCAATGCCATCACGCAACTTCCCCAATCGCCTTTGGAGAAAGCCGAAAGCCTTGAGCAATTAAGATGGTTGGAAAATGGTTATCGCATCCGTGTCGGTCTCACAGACATGGAAACCATTGGCATCGACACCCCCGAAGACCTCGAGCGCGCCGAACAATTCCTGGCCAGTTGGCAACAATGTACGGACTAATACACCTTTAATTGGTCGCCCAACTTGATCTGATGGTCGGGAGACAAATGATTGATCTTGTAGAGTGAGGCCAGACGGATGCCATAGGTCTGGGCGATGGAATACATGCTCTCACCTTGCTTCACGACATGCATGTGATGCTTGAAGCGGCGGTCAGCTTTCTTCTGCTTCTTCCTCAGATAAACCACGTCGCCCTCACGGAGTTCGTCGCGGCTGTTACGCTCATTGTATTTAGCCAGATTGGAAGCGGAGACGCCTACTTCCTTGCCTATGCTTTGGAAAGAATCACCGCGCCGGGCATATACATAATAATTCTGGTTGTAGGCCTTGATTTCATGTAGGGTATAGACTGACCTCTTGCTCGCTGTCTCCACCACTGCTTCCCTCACCTGCTCTTTCTGACGGGTCGGACGCATCCGGTCGTATTCATAGAGCTTGTAGGTTTCGATGATGCTGATGAGACGTTTCGCATAATTGGGGTTGGTCGCATATCCACAAGCCTTGAGACCGTTGGCCCAACCCACATAGTCTGTGATATTCAGAGAGAACAATCTCTGATATCTCTCACGGTTGGCCAAAAAACGGCTATGGTCCTGGTAACTCTCGCGCACGGAGTCGTATGCTCTGAAGCTCTCCTGACGCTTATCATCATCATGCCGGATCGTACGCCCAGTCCAACCATGGCTCTTGATGCCGAAATGATTGTTGCCACACCTGGAAAGGTAGCTCTTCCCTGCCCCGCTCTCCAACAAGCCCTGAGCCAAGGTGATACTGGCAGGAATACGGAATTCCGCCATCTCCTCAATGGCGAGATCTTTGTATTGGTCGATATATGCCTGATACTCAGCATTCCACTTGACCTGTGCAGACATGCCGGCCGTCACGAAGAGGCAGCATACAAAAGATAATAATCTGTTCTTCATCCTATCAATCAAACTACATGGCACACTTTTCCCTTTCATAAAACGTCTGAAATCTGTCATGCGAATTTTAGGTTTAAAGTGCTAAAATGACCTTTTCTGCAAAGTTAGGACAAAATTATGAAAAACAAGCGATATTTGATTCTTTTTAACTAAAATAGTATCACGGGCACAAGAAATGAAACATTTATTGCGAAAAAATAGATATAAATTTGCAGAAATGCTAAATTTTCTATAAATTTGCATTAACCTAAAAAATCTTAACAACAACGGTCAACAAAAAAGCATGGAGATTTCGCTTTTGACAGCAAAATCGCATTTTCTCATGGTGTTTCCTCAAAAAACCAAGGGAGCAAAACTCAATCCACGCTATCTTTGCACACCAAACGTACTATCACTTTTCAACAGTGAAGATACCTAAACCAGTTACCAAGCACAGATATATGACGTTAACCATTTTGGATTAGATACTGAAACAAATTTTTATAAATAACTATTACATGAACAAAAGAACACTTTTCAGGGGAAAACTCCTAGCATTGTCTGTCGTGCTGGGGCTCTCTTTCTCACCTTTAGGGGTGTGCTCGGTCATGGCCGAAGTTCAAGAGTCTCAGCAGTCGGACGTGATCTCCGGAACGGTTGTCGATGACACCGGGGAGACGATTATTGGAGCAACGGTTCTTATTGTGGGCGGTGATGCCTCCCAAGGCACCATCACCGACTTTGACGGTAACTTCACCATCAAGTGCAAGGCCGGAACCAAGTTGCAGATTTCGTATGTAGGTTATGAGACCCAGATCGTGACTGCCCAAAAAGGCATGCGCGTGACGCTCAAGACCGACGCCGTGGCTTTGCAGGGTGTCGAGGTCGTAGCCTACGGTGTGCAAAAGAAGGTGACTGTGACAGGTGCCCTTTCATCGGTCAAGTCGGAAGAGCTCACCCGTACACCGGTGTCATCTGTTAACAACGTGCTGGCCGGTCAGCTCTCGGGTGTCACCACGGTGCAGTTCTCCGGTGAGCCAGGCAGCGATGCCGCTCAGATTTTCGTCCGTGGTCAAGGTACATGGGCAGACTCCTCACCGCTGATCCAGGTTGACGGTGTGGAGCGAGAGATGTGGGATATCGACCCCAACGAGATCGAGAGTATTACTGTGCTGAAAGACGCTTCCGCCACTGCCGTATTTGGTGTGCGTGGCGCCAATGGTGTGGTGCTGATCACCACCAAGCGCGGTTCTGAGGGCAAAGCACACATCTCATTCAACGCTTCTTTCTCAGCGCTTACTCCGACGGAAATGGTGAAGCAGACAAGTTCGTATGAATATGCCACCTTCCACAATGCCATGCGTGCCAATGACGGTAAAGACCCGTATTTCTCGCAGAGCGTGATCGACATGTTCAAGAACGGCACCGACCCCATCCGCTTCCCGAGCATGAAATGGACGGACTATCTGATGAAGGACGTGACGCTGCAGCAACAGCACAACGTGAACATCTCGGGTGGCAACCAGACCGTGAAGTACTTCATCTCGGCAGGTATGTTCACACAGGACGGTATCTTTGAGGAATTCGACCGTCCTTACGACTACGGCTACCAGTATGAGCGCTTCAACTACCGTACCAACCTGGATATCAATGTGACGAAATCCACATTGGTGAGCTTCAACATCTCAGGTAAGATTGACACGTCGGCCAAACCTCATACAGGACAGTCGTCCGACCAGATGATCCGTGAAATGTACTGGGCATCTCCGTTCAGCAGCCCAGGTATGGTCGATGGGCGTTATATCGTCACCAGTATTGCAGAGTCCGACAACTATGTCGAAGAAATCCTGAAACCCCAGGGCGAGACTGTTGGCGTCCTCCCGTTCGACACCAGCACGCCTATGGCCTATGCCATGAACCAGCCGGGTGCCTACCATTACAACAACAACAAACTGCAGATGGACCTTGTGCTCGACCAGAAGCTCGATTTCATCACCAAGGGATTGTCGATGAAGCTGAAAGGCTCTTACAACAGTTCCTACCAGGTGCGCAAGGAAATCACCAACAGCCAGTCCACATACTACCCTGTGCATCACAAGTATGTGCTCACCGACGATAGCGGCAACCCGATACAGACCGGAACGACCACCATCACGGACAAGGACGGCGTCACCACGGAGATTCCCGTATATGCATGGGGCGAGCGCACTGACTATCGCCTGGCTGGAGACAACACCGACCCTGTCTATAGCAACTCTTCTCCATCCAAAGGACGTAACTGGTATGCAGAGGCCTCGCTGAACTACAACCGTTCGTTCGGTCCTCACTCAGTCACCGCCCTTGCGCTTTACAACCAGAGCAAGGAATATTATATAGGTGGAGACTTCCCCGACATTCCCCGTACATACGTGGGCTTGGTCGCCCGTGTAACCTACGACTGGAACAACCGTTACATGGCAGAGTTCAACTTCGGTTACAACGGTTCAGAGAACTTCGCTCCAGGCAAGCGCTTCGGCTCTTTCCCTGCAGGTTCTGTCGGATGGCTTGTCAGCGATGAACCGTTCTTCAAACCTCTGAAGAAAGCCGTCAGCTTCTTGAAGCTCCGCGCATCATGGGGTCTCGTCGGTAACGACAAGATCGGTGGCTCACGCTTCATGTACATGTCCGACCCCTATATTGTGAACCAGACCAACACTTTCGACCGTTTCACCTATACCTCTGTCAATGAGCCGGCCTTCGCTTACATCTTCGGTATCGAGAACGGTACAGCAACCAAAGGCGCCTATGAGAGCGCCAAGAACAATCCTGAGGTATCGTGGGAGAAGGCCTTCAAACAGGACTACGGTTTCGACATGAACTTCTTCAACGACCGTCTGCGTACCACCTTTGACTACTATAAGGAGCACCGTACGGATATCCTCGCACAAGACTTTACGACTCCCGGATTCCTCGGATTCAATCCTCCTTTCACCAACTTCGGTATCGTTGACAGCCAAGGATGGGAACTCTCTGTGAACTGGCAGGATAAGATAGGTTCAGACTTCCGCTACTCAGTGAAGATGAACCTCTCTCACAACCAAAACAAGATTATCGAGGACCGTCAGGAGCCGCAAGAGAACGAGTATATGTATAGAGCCGGCCGACGTATCGGATCGCGTCTGCAGTACAAATTCTGGAAATTCTACTATGAAGGCGCAGAAGCCGACTACGAGAAAGAGTTCGGTTCACCGTTCCCCGAGCAGCTTGCCACAAAACTCTATCCGGGCGACGCTGTCTACGTAGATCTGGACAAGGATGGTGACATCGACGGAAACGATATGAGCCGCGACTATGGATATACCGACGACCCACAGTATATCGCAGGTCTCAACATCGCATTATATTACAAGAACTTCTCGTTCAGCACACAGTTCACTGGAGCATGGAACGTGAGCCGCGTACTCGGCGATGTGTTCCGCCGTCCGTTCCAGAACCGTTCAACAGTGCTCAATGGTGGCCTGCTCCGCTATCACCTCGAGAATACCTGGACCGCAGACAATCCATCTCAGAGTGCGGATTACCCACGTGCCACATGGGACAATGCCGACCAGAACTACGCCGGTTCCACTCTTTATGAGAAGGATGCCAAGTATCTGCGTATGAAGACCATTCAGATAGCCTACGATTTCAAGTTCCCGTTCATGAAGAAACTCGGACTGACACAGTTGCAGCTTGCCCTGAGCGGATACAACCTCTTCACCATTACTCCGTATAAGTTCGGCGACCCCGAGGCACGCGCCAGCACCACGCCGTCCTATCCTCTGCAACGTACCTATACAGCAAGCCTGAAGCTTGGATTCTAATATATTAATAATAATAAGGTATAAGAATATGAAACTACATCATAAAATAGTGACAGGAGTGGTGGCGCTGATGATTGGAAGCATCACGTTCACGGCATGTACCGACGACATCAAGTTCGGAGATGCCTTCATTGAGAAGACTCCTGGTGGAACCGTGTCACTCGACACCGTGTTCAGCAGCGCCGAATATACCAAGCAGTTCCTGGTAGGACTCTATGTGTTGCAGTATTACGGTCTGCCATTCAAGAATGCGACTTCTGCTCCTTGGAGTGTAAGTTACTGGAACTGCAAGATGGATGCCCTGACCGACTGCTACCAGCAGCACTTCTCTGGTGGCGCAGCCTTTGGCAAGTACTATGGAGGCGCACTTACCTCTGCCGACTTAGGCAATACCGACCACCCGCTCATCTCCTATACCCACGACTTTGTATGGGAGACGGTACGCCGTTGTTATCTCCTTATGGATAACATCGACAATGTGCCGGGTCTCTCCGTTGAAGAGAAAGCCAACATGGTGGCTCAGGCCAAGTGTCTGATAGCATCACGCTATTTTGACCTCTATTCCATCTATGGCGGCCTGCCTATCATCGACCATACCTTCACTGGTCTTGAGGGCACCTACGAGATACCACGTGCGACAGCCGAGCAAACAGCCAACTTCATGGTGGGGCTGCTCGACGAGGCCATCCCCAATCTGCGCTGGGCGTACAATGGCAACACCATCGACACCGACGCTGACAACAATACCGGCCGTTGGACAGCTGCAGGTGCCATGGCCTTGAAAGCCAAGATCCTGTTGTTTAACGCCTCGCCGCTTTACAATTCCGACAAACCCTATTACGACGGTTCAACTCAGGCCGAGCAAGACAGCATTGTCTGGCATGGTGGTTTCAAGCAGGAGCGTTGGGAACGTGCCCTGGCCGCTTGTCAGGATTTCTTCAACGCCAATGCTGCTAACGGCAACTGGTATCAGCTGAACCAAGTGGCGAACCGTAGTTCAAGAACCACGATTGAGGACTACCGTCAGGCCTACCGTATGGGTTACATCTACCAGGGCAGCCGTGAGATTCTTCACTGCACGCGTGTGACAGGCCAGACCAGCAACAAGGCCTCCTACCAGTGGGCAAACTTCGTTGGCCCGTTCGGAAGCAGCAATGGTCCTTTCCGTCATTCCTACAACCCCACCGAGGAGTATGTGGAGATGTTCCCCTGGAGCGACGGCACACCTTTCGACTGGGATGTTGATTCCCTGAACGGAAAGATTGGTGGTGAGAATGGACAATTGTTCTATAAATGGGAAGGTATTCGCGTCAAAGTCAAAACTGCGACCCGCGACCCGCGACTCTATGAGAATGCCATTGTCTGCAATCAGACATTGTCTTTGAACTGGACCACCGGTAAACCCGAAGGAGACATCTATGAGCTTTGGGTGAAAGGCGAGCATGAGGGAACTGATGCTGCGGCCATCGACGAGAAGACCGGAGTATTGCAGATTATGGAGAAAGACCTGGGACGCTTCGCTACAGGTTATGGTGTCATCAAATACTACCTTGGTCAGGAGTATTATGGCAAGTACACGCAATGGGTTACCCTGAGCTATGACGAGATGTTGCTGATGTACGCTGAGTGCCTGGCACAGTGTGGTCGTCTCGAAGAAGCCATAGCCCGTGTCGACGAGGTGCGCGACCGTGTGGGTCTGAGAGGACTCAAGTATGGTCAGGCTGCCTATAGGGGTGACAGGAGCAAACTCCCCAACCTGACAACGAAGGAAGGTCTGATTGAGGAAATTCTCCGTGAGCGTGCCTGTGAGTTGGGTATGAGCAACAACCGTTATTACGATATGATACGCTATAAGCGCACCGACTGGATGACCAAACGTCTGCATGGCCTCATCACGTTCCGCATGATGTTGAACTCCAAGAAGGAGTTGGTGCAGAACAACAATCCATATATCGGCAACGATAAGGACAGCAGACAACCCGAGCCATCCATGTTCACCTATCAGAAATTCGAGTTGCAGAACCGCGCCCGCTATCTGTGGGATTACAAGCCCACCGACAAGGAGGTGCTGAAATGGCTGTTGATGCCTATGCCACTGTCGGAAATCAACAAAGGATATGGTCTCGTGCAGAATCCGGGATGGTAAGATTCGTTCAAAGAATTGAAGAATTGCAAAATTGAAAAGATTATGAAAAAAACAAATATATTCGTGCTTTCACTGCTCGTTGGCATCGGACTGCCCGCATCGGCACAGCAGGACAGCCTTGGCATCGATTTCGCTGATCAGGTCATCGAAGTGGGCGCCAATAAGGACTTCTCCCGCGCACAATCTACGGCCGCAGTCTCTGTCATCACCAACAGAGATGTGAACAAGCGTTCTGCCAAGAACATCGGGAACTCGATTCTCGGTCAGGGCAACGGACTCATCTCCTTGCAGGGAACGGGGACCTACTTCGAGCAGAACCCCACATTCTATGTGCGCGGACTGCAGAGTCTGAGCACCAGCGCACCGCTCATCCTTGTCGATGGTGTGGAGCGTGACATGAGTTTTATCAGTCCTGAGGAGGTGGATCATGTGTCTATCCTCAAAGATGCCGCTGCTGTGGCGCTCTATGGATACAAAGGTGCCAACGGTGCTATCCTCATCACGACCAAGCGAGGAGAGTACAACAGTCAGAATATCCGCGTCTCCTACGACCATCTGTTCAACACCCAAACCAATCGTCCGAAGTTTGTGGATGGCGCGACTTTCGCCAGTGCGATGAATGAAGCACTGGCCAACGAAGGGGGCGCTCCCAGGTTCTCCACGGAGGAAATCGCAGCCTTCCAGAGTGGAAACTACCCCTTCCAGTATCCCAACGTGAACTGGGTGGACGAGACTTTCCGCAAGAACGGCGCGACCAACAAAATCGCAGTGGAATTCAGCGGTGGCGGTCAGCGTTTCCGCTACTTCACCATGGTAAATCTCCTTTCCGACAAAGGATTCATCAAGAACTTCGATGATACCAAAGGCTATTCAACCCAGGACAAATATGTGCGTGGCAACCTGCGCACTAACCTCGACATCGACTTGACTCCCACCACGATGCTCAAAGTCAACATGCTGGGTATGTTGAGTGAGATGTCACGTCCGGGCGGTCCGTCTTCCGTTGGCAGTTCCTCATCGACGGCTTCCGCCAACTTGTGGGACATGGTCTATAGCACACCGGCGCTGGCCTTCCCCATCAAGAACGAGGCAGAGGAATGGGGCGGCAGTTCCACCTACAGCGGTGTCAACAACCCTGTGGCCCAGTCTTCTGGTGCCGCCTATTACAAACTCCATGAGCGCGCGCTCTTCGCCGACATGACCCTGAATCAGGACCTGAAATACTGGATCGAAGGTCTGAGCCTCACGGCACGTCTGGGATACGACACCTATTCCACCCTCTATGAGGATCACAGCATGACATACATGTATGGCAATTATCCTGTCACGGGTTGGCAAGGAGGAGCACCTGTCAAGGGCGACTACTGGTCATCAGGCACACCAGGTACGATGAGCAAGAACTCAGGAACGATTGACTGGGCGCGGAGACTTGTCTTCTCCGCAGGAGTCAACTTCGACCGCACATTTGCTGACAAGCACTACCTCTATAGCCAGCTGAAGTGGGATTACGAATACCAGAACACCACGGGCAGCACAGGATATACGGTCTACCGTCAAAACTTCTCATGGCTCGGCCATTACGGTTTCGACAACCGCTATATCGGTGAGCTTGCCCTCGTCTATTCAGGTTCCAACCGTTTGGCTCCAGATACCAAGTGGAACCTTTCACCCACCGTTTCAGCCGCATGGGTGCTTTCAAACGAGGAGTTCCTCAAAGACAATTCCTTCGTCAACTTCCTGAAAATGCGTGCCAGCTTTGGCATCATCAATGCAGACTATCTGCCAGGCGACAACGTGTGGAACTACTATGCCGCTTCCTATTCTCAAGGCTCATCGGCTACAGGAAGCTATCCTTTCGGATCTGGCTATGATGTGGTTTATCCCAATACGACCCTTGGACTGCTTCCCAACCTGAACCCAAGCCATGAGAAGGCATACAAATACAACTTTGGCGTGGATGCCACGCTGTTGGGTGGACTGAATGTCGAGCTCGACCTCTACATGCAGCAGCGTAAGGATATCTGGGTGGCTGGTTCGGGTGCTTATACAGCACTCATCGGATTTGATGCACCCTATATCAACGCCGGCAAGGTGGACAGCAAGGGCTTCGAGCTCTCGGTCGACTACACCAAGACAATAGGCGACCTGACCTTCAACGTTGGTGGTATGTTCAACTACAACAAGAATGAAATCAAGGAACAGGCAGAAGAGCCCCGTGCCTACGAAAACCTCGTCAGGACAGGCAATCCGCTGAACTCCACCTATGGACTCGTGGCTCTCGGACTCTTCCGTGACCAGGCCGACATCGATGCCAGCCCCAAGCAGAATTTCTCCACCGTATATCCTGGTGACATCAAGTACAAGGACGTCAACGGCGACAATGTTATCGATGCCAACGACGTGACCAAGATCGGCTATAGCGGCTATGCTCCTGAGATTTTCTACAACCTCCATGCCGGACTCGAATACAAGGGCTTCGGCTTCAATCTCCTGTTCCAAGGTGTCGGACACTATACCGCTAACCTGAACGCCAAGGGTATGTACTGGCCGCTGCTCAACAGCACCAACCTCTCACAGATGGCATACGAAGGACGCTGGACCACCGGCAACCCCAATGCCAAGTTCCCCCGTCTGAGTGCAGAGAGCAATGCCAACAACTATCAGACCAGCACATTCTGGCAGCGTGACCGCTCATTCATCAAACTCCGCAATGTAGAAGTTTACTACAACTTGCCAGAGTATCTGTTGAACAAAACCGGCTTCATCAAAACTGCCAAAGTATATGTGCGCGGTGTGGACCTCTTCTGCGCCGACCATATCGATGAGGCCGATGCAGAATGCTATGGTGTGACGGCTCCTCTTAACAAAAGTGTCGTAGCAGGCGTAGCCTTGTCATTCTAACCTTTAAACAGACAGAAGAATATGAAACTGAGAAATAAATTTTTAAGTGCGCTTGCTGTCGTAGCACTCACTTCCTGTAGCGATCAGATGGACTATAAGGAGTTCAGCATCTACGATACGGCCTACATGCAGAAGAAGTTTGAGCGTGCAGGTGGTTTCCTCTCCACCATCTATGCCGACCTGGATTCTGATTTCGGCAACTACAGTGGTGCCATGCTCTCATCGGCCACCGACGAGTCGGTTTACTCACACGCCGGAAATGCTATCGAGAGTTTCTTCAACGGTGCATGGAGTCCGACCAATGCCAACAGCTCCATCTGGACTACTTGCTATCATGGCATTGCCTATTGCAACCTGTTCCTCGACGAATTCACCGGTTTGAAGTTTGAGGACTACAAACTCGACAAAAACTTCATGGCCGAGATGTACCAGTATAACAACTATCAGTGGGAGGCCCGCTTCCTCAGGGCATATTTCTACTTCCTGCTGGTACGCCAGTATGGTGGTGTTCCTCTTCTCACTAAGAACATGGAAGCCAACGAGGCCAGCGTGCAGCCGCGCGCAACAGCCGACGAGATTTATGCCTTCATCGACTCAGAGTGCGCAGCCATCAAAGACTCCATCACCAAAGATTATGGTGACCTGGGCAATTTGGCCATGACTCCCGCCAACAACGGACGCGCCAACAACCTGGCAGTTCTGGCTCTGCGTGCCCGTGCCGCCCTCTATCATGCCAGTCCTCTCTTCAATCCCAACAATGACAAAGAACTTTGGCGGAAGGCAGCCGAGCTGAACAAGGCCGTCATCGATTCATGTCAGGCCCGCAAGATGAAACTATCCACCGACTACCGGGGGTTGTTCATCGGCAACACCAGCTGGAGCGACGCCAACGCTGTTGGAGAGATTATCTTCGGTCGGCGCATGCCTACGGAGAACCGCAACTTCGAGACCTACAACTTCCCCGTGGGTATTTCAGGAGCCGGTGCAGGTGGTGGCGGAGGCAACTGTCCTTCACAAAATCTCGTAGAGGCCTACGAGGATGGTGACAAGCGCTTCGGGCAGACCATTGCCTGCAATGGAGATTCCTGGCCCAATGCCAACACCACACCACTCGAGACCTTCGAAGGTGGTCTGAACGGACTTCCCAAGGCATACGCCACTCCTACGGGCTATTATCTGAAGAAATACGTCACTGAGTCAGTTCAGATTGCCGGAAATGGAGCCAACACTTGTAAACACGTATGGGTGACCTTCCGTCTGGCTGAGTTCTATCTCAACTATGCCGAGTGCATGCTGAATCTCACTGGCAGTGGCTATGAGGCCGCTTCTGGCTTCACCATGACCCCGAAATATGCCATTGACCAGGTGCGCAGACGTGCTGGCCTGGCAGGTATCGAAGAAGGTCTGAGCGCCAGCGAATTCAAGGACAAGTATGAGAAGGAGCGCTTCGTGGAGTTTGCCTTCGAGGGTCACCGTTTCTTCGATGTCCGTCGGTGGAAGGAAGGCGATAAGTATTTCAAGACCATCTACGGTCTGAAGATCACGAAGAATGCCGATGGTACGTTTACTGAGACGAAGACCGTGGTGCAGAACCGCCAGTGGGATGAGTCGAAGATGAATCTGTTCCCCATACCACAGAGCGAGATTCTCAAGTCTGGCCATGTACTTGAGCAAAATCCTGGATGGTAATCTGATTTGTGCTGTAGGGTACTCTCATCAGTGCCCTACAGCATAATACTAATGTTAAATTTATGATAATTTCAGCAGATTGCAATTTTTTTTGTAACTTTGCTTGCAAATGTAAACATTATAGGTAATACCTTTTTATTAATAATTAAAACAAATCGATTATGAGAAAATTTTATCTCCTTTTCGCATCATTGTTCGCTTTCTCCGTGGTAGCGAATGCTGGTGTAAAGAACCTGTTGAAACAGGATTTCGAAATTGTCTCCACTCCTGCTGATGCAGGTTGGACCTCTCCGAACCTGGCAGGCGGTATGTCTATCCTCTCCGATGCAGAGGGTAAGATGTTCCAGTTCGATCTTGGAAACAACAACAACCGTAATGCCGTGATGAATTTCAACTACGGACTGGAAGGTGATGCCACCATCTATGACGGCCAGGACGTGAAGAACTACACTGTGAGCTTCACATGGTGTCTTGCAAAGAATCCTTCGAGCACAGGTAATGCTGCCAACGTGCAGTATTCCACCGAGCTGGCTCTTATTACGCCGAGTGTAGCCACTTCCGATGTAGAGGGTTGGAAAATCACTACTGGTATCAACAACGGACAGTATGCCGCCAACGACTCCCTCCGTCTGTTTGCACTTACCCAGTTGAAAGGCGCTTATTCTGCCGAAAACGAGTACTGGACCGACAACACCGACAACAGCAACTACATCTACGATTTCTACATCAATGGCGACCGGAATCAGGTTGTCACTCTTGAGGAACAAGGATGGTACACCATCACGGTCAATGTTGACACCGAAGCACGTACAGCTACTTATGAGATTTTCTCGTTGATGCAGAACGATGTGCTTGCCACTGGCACCTACAACATTCCTGAGTATGCCAGCGTGTATGTCAAGGGACTCAATGTGCTTCTTGGCCGCTACAACTCCTTAGCTCAAATCGACGATGTAAAAGTCCAGACCACTGTTGATGGTGACTATGCCAATGCTCCAACTGTTGCGTTGACTGGTGTTAATATGGCCAAGCGTTCATATCTGATCTTCTTCGAGGAGTCTGCTGGCGAGATCCTGCACATTAAGAAGACCGATGGCACTGAGGATATGGCTACTGTAAGTCCTTATGCTTACGAGACAGAAACTTCCGGCACAATGGAAGCATGGACAGAGAATGGCACCGCTACCTCTGAGCGCGTTGTTATCGATGTTGTGGCAGAAGTGATTCCTCTGCCTGCCGCCAATATTGACATCACCAAGGTGAATGCCGGTTATGTGAAAACGCTCTTGATGACAGTGGACAATTCCACCGTTCCAACACAGCCTTCCATCACCCTGACTTGGTCGTACAGCAATGGTGACCAGTCTGCCGGTGAGGTTGCCAGCGGTGCTATCTACGAGGCCAGTGAGAAGGGTACCCTGACCGTGACTACTCACGCCTACGGATTCGCTGAAACCACTGTTACCTTCGAGAACAACACCGAGTTTGCCGTTCACTGCTCTATCGACTTCCAGCACATGGACGAAGCTACCCTCACAAGCAAGGGCTTCACGGAGATTGATCCTCTCCAGGCTTCCAACATGAGTGGTGAGAACAACTGGACCGCACGTAAGCGTCTGTGGTTCGGCATCGAGAATGGCGAGACCAACGCTGACGGTTCTGCCAAGTATGACACCTATGTGGTCTATGGTCCAGCAGAAACTGAGGGTGCTGAGCCTATCCGCCGCTTCACCTTCCCCGCTGCCAACCTGAATCAGGAGGCTTCCAGAATGTTTGCTCCGTTCTACACCTGGTACACCGGCGAGGCTGATCCCGCCGTTGCTGATGGCAGTGACGTTGCTGGTCTGAAGATGAACTATGGTATTGGTCTGATCAATACTGGTTTGAAGGGTGATGGTTCTTCCATCAACTATCCTAACGGTATCGTTGGTGTTGACGGTCTGACCGACAATGACTACTTCATCCTTTATGTGGTCAGCGACTACGGATCATCTTCCGCTCACCCGATCTATCCTGTTGGCACCACTCCCGCCGACGGCCGTGCCATGTACAAGGCTGGTAACATCGGTGATGGTACCAATGTCCAGGTGCTCCGCGGTACTGAGACCTTCAGCCTCTACCGTATCGACACTGCCATCGCCCGCGTCGATGTATTCAATGCTACTGGTGAAGGAATCGAGGAAGTCAATACTGGTGCCATCGTCTCCGACCACAATGCTCCTGTATACAACCTCAACGGTGTTCAGATGAATTCGAACAACCTGCCGAAGGGTGTGTATGTGAAGCAGGGCAAGAAGTTCATCGTTCGCTAATCTTCCAGAAAGATTCTGAAACGATTTCAATCATCCCCGCGCTCGGTCATGAGCGCGGGGATTTTTAGTCGCATGATGGCGATACCGACATAAGCACAATGTGAGTGTCTTTTCTCCAAAGACGCTGTCTCAGCCTAAAAAATGAACACGTTCATTTTGTTTTGCTCTCGACTTTTCGTATCTTTGCATCATCAAATCAAAAGAATAATCATGGCTTATTTTAAGTATGCGTTTGTGCTGATGGCACTATTCTCCCTCTTGGCTTGTTCTGACGATGACCCAGAGGAAATGAACACCGATACAGGCACGATGATATATAACGAGATCAAAGGCACCTATGAGGGAAGTGTGAGAGTGGAAAACGAAATGCTCCCCGTCATCATCGTCGTAGCCAATGACGAGTTCACTGTGAAACGTTTACCTTTGCTACCCATTCTAAAACGTATTTTCACCAGTCAGAGCGAATTGGAAGAGGCACTGAAATCCGTAGGCGAGACTACGACCTTCACCGCTCCCATCGTCAACCTGACTGTGACAAGAACGTCGCTGCTCACAATGGATCCCACCGACTTGGTCCTGACCGTAACCGTTAACGGTGAGCGCAGGCAGGTGTCTGCCCTAATCCAGTCGTACGCCAACTGGGTCAGGTCATGGGGCACACTCTCGTCCGAGATGCGTGTTGTCGAGTTGTATTGCGATGGCAAGAAATTCGACCTTACCGACAATCGTATCGAATATTTGATCGATGAGGCCAAGAAGCCTAAAGAATAGAGAAAAGGGATATACGATTCCAAAACCCGTTAGGATCAGCTATTTCACCATCAACGGCATAGCTGTTGAGACAAACAAAGTCAACCATGGCATCTTCGTCAAACAGACAGAATATGCCAATGGAATGAAAAACCGGGAGAGAATCGTATTGGAATAAGAGAACCCCTGAAATCTATTGGAGAAGGGCTTTCTGGGCGGCTGGCAGCCCTTGGTTGGCTGCTGCCTGGAATAGTTCCATGGCTTTGGCCCGGTTGGAGGGAACGCCTTCTCCATCAAGATAGCAATAGCCTAAACTGAGCTGGGCCTGCGGATTACCCATCTCCACCGCCTTGGAATATAGTTCTATCGCCTTGGGCAAATCCTGAGCAATGCTGTTTCCATGCTGATAGTCCATGGCCATGGTAACCAAAGCCTGTGAATTGCCCATTTCAGCAGCTTTCTCATACAAGGAAAAACTTTTGGGGATGTCGGGTGCCACTCCAAAGCCATAGTTATAGCACATGGCCAGATAATAGGGTGCATAGCGGTTGTTGTCAATCTCTTCTTCAAGCCATTTCACCGCTTTCTCAAACAACTGCTGCGCCCGGTCCTCATTTTTAGTCACACCGAAACCAAAACGGTAGCAGAATCCCAAATAGTAGAGAGCTTCTGTCTGGTCTTTCTCAGCAGCCTGACCGAAGTATTCCAATGCTTTGTATTTGTCATTGGGCAGTCCACCATAACCATTGAAATAGCATCTGCCCAGATAATACTGAGAGGTGGAATGCCCCATTTTTGCCATGGCCATGAATCCTTCCACCTGTTCGGGTGTGACATTTCCCCACGCCAGGGAATCCTCAATGGAGTTTTGGGGAATGACACTATCCGACGATTGTTGAGCCATGCCAAATTGAGCGATGACCATCAAACATGAGACCAGAAAATACTTAGCCATGAGCGTTATCGATTTATGGATTCAACAAAAATGCCTTTTCAACACTGTGCCTGTCCAACGCCGCGCCTGCGGACAAAGGAGAAAAGGAAACCGCGTTGAAAAGGCAATCCTGTAATATCAGGTCCTCTCGTCTCGTTAGTCTCTGAGGATATTGACGAGCAGAGATGCGACAGAGGTGGAAATACTGATGAAGGAGAACCAAATGGTAGTGGACTGACCGAGAGCAGAGTTCTTGGCCTTGGTGGCGTTGGGCTCCACGTAGATGACATCATTCTGCTGCACGTAATAATACGGAGAGTTGATGAAGTTGGCATCGGTCAGGTCAATACGATGGATGGACTTCTTGCCTGTGGCATCCTCACGAATGAGGAGCACATTCTGACGCTTACCATAGAGGGTGAGGTCACCACCACTTGCGAGAGCCTCGAGGAGACTCATCTTCTCTGTTGTGACAGGCACCACTTTCGGAGATGAGAAATCACCGATAAGGGTGACACGGTAACTGGACATACGCACGGTGACGACGGGTTTCTCTGACTTGGCGAGATAAGGAGCGATCTTCGACTCAATCAGCGTCTCGCACTCTTTCTTGGTCAGGCCCACGACGGGAATACGTCCGATGACAGGGAAATTGATTGTACCATCGTTGTCCACCAGATAGCTCTGGAGCATACCGCCACTGGAAGCAAGGCTACCGTCAGTACCCAGATGGCGCTGCACGGTGAGGTTGAACGGGCTGGAGACAGCTGGGTCAGTGGTATGCACGGTAATCTGCAGAGCATCTTTCGGTTTGATCCTGGCGTCATAGAGATATTGTGACGCTGCAAGACTGATACTGTCGATATTCTGCATGTAAGGCACCTGCTTGCTGGTGGTGCAACTGTCCATGAACATAACTGCCACTATGGCGAACAATGGTAAAAGAAATTTCTTCATTTTATCGATATAGAATTTTAAAATTTCTGCAAAATTAATGCTTTTTTTCAAACTGACAAATAATTTTGCTTAAAAAGATAGGAGTGATGGAGGTTTGTCGGCGAAAACGACAAGACATCCCCTGTCTTCCATCTCTGGAAATACAGGGGATGCCATTGAGAATGAGGTGGAAACAACCTCAGTATTAATAGAACTTGAAGTAATTGCGTGCGTTGTTGTAGCTGATGTCTTCCACCATCCTGTAGAGTGACTCCATGTCGTCGGGCAGCAGACCCTTCTCCACATCATTGCCGAGGAGATTGCAGAGCAGGCGTCTGAAGTACTCATGACGAGGATAAGACAAGAAGGAACGTGAGTCGGTGAGCATACCGACGAAACGGCTGAGCAGACCGAGGACAGAGAGGGCGTTCATCTGACGTGTCATGCCATCAAGCTGGTCGTTGAACCACCATCCCGAACCGAATTGGATCTTTCCAGGGCAGCTACCATCCTGGAAATTGCCCAGCATCGTGGCGATGACCTCATTGGCGCAGGGATTGAGCGTATAAATAATGGTACGCGTGAGTTTACCCTGTTTGTTGAGGTTGTTGAGGAAATGACTCATGGCGCGGGCCGTGTTAAACTCACCGATGGAGTCGAAACCGGTATCCGGACCCAGTCTGTCGTACATCAGGCTGTTGTTGTCGCGGATAGCACCATAATGGAACTGCTGTGTCCAGTTGCTGGCATGGTCCATCTCAGCCATAACGGTGAGGAAGCAGTGCTTGAACTGCCTGGTCTCTGACTCCAGCAGACTTTGTCCTCTCATGGCCTTCTCGAAGATGATCTCAATCTGGCTGTCGGTGTAGGGTTCATCATAGAATTCCTCGATACCATGGTCGCTGAGACGGCAACCGTTCTCATGGAAGAAGTCATGGCGCTTCTGCAGGGCATCGACCATGTCCTTGAAGGACTTGATTTCCATGTCAGCCACCTCTGCGAGTTGCTTCACATAAGCAGGAAACTCCGGCTTCTCGATGTTCATTGCCTTGTCTGGTCTCCAAGCAGGAATCATCTTAACCTCAAAGCCGCTCTCACGGGTCTGTTTGTGGAATCTGAGGTCATCGACGGGGTCGTCGGTCGTGCAGACACACTCCACATTGTAACGCCTCATGAAACCCCTTGCTGTATATTCGGGCAACTGAAGTTTCTCGTTGCACTCATCAAAAATCTCCCTTGCCGTCTTTGGACTGAGCAGTTTCTCGATACCAAAAGCTGTCTTGAGCTCAAGGTGTGTCCAATGATACAACGGATTGCGGAAAGTATAAGGTACTGTCTCAGCCCACTTCTCAAATTTCTCCCAGTCGGTGGTGTCTTTTCCGGTGCAGAAGCGCTCGTCGACGCCATTGGTGCGCATGGCACGCCACTTATAGTGATCACCGCCAAGCCACAACTCGGTGATGGAACTGAACTTGTGGTCAGAAGCCACCATTTCGGGAATCAAGTGACAATGATAGTCGATAATGGGCATGCGTGAAGCATGATTGTGATAAAGATCCTGCGCAGTTTTGGTCTCAAGCAGGAAATTTTCATCCATGAATTTTTTCATAAGAAAATGTTATTTATAGTTAGTGATTATTTTTTAAGGTCTGCTGTTTTTAAAGTTTTGCAAAAATACAGAAATTATTTTGAAAACTATCAAAAATCGTCTATATTTGCAGTAAATTTAACGTAAACGATGTCGTACATGGAAAATTCTGCAGACCATACTGCTTTTGTTCACACTGGAAAGGTGCTTCTTATCTATACCGGCGGGACGATCGGCATGGGCTGCAATCCACGTACAAAAGCGCTTGAACCTCTTGATTTCAGGTATCTGGTGGAAAACATGCCTGAATTTCAGTATCTCCAGACCACCATCGACACCTATCTCTTCGACCCGCCTGTGGATTCAAGCGACATGACCCCTTCGCTTTGGGCGGAACTGGTCCGTATCATCTCCCGCAACTACTACATGTATGACGGTTTCGTCATCCTCCACGGCACCGATACGATGGCCTTCACCGCCTCTGCCCTGTCGTTCATGCTTGAGAACCTGACCAAGCCCGTGATTCTTACCGGCAGCCAACTGCCCATCGGCCAACTCCGCACAGACGGCAAGGAGAACCTCGTGACCAGCATCGAACTGGCCTCTGCACACCATCCCGACGGTCGTGCCATGGTGCCGGAAGTGTGCATCTTCTTCGGTGGTCAGTTGCTCAGAGGCAACCGCTCCACCAAGCAATCAGCTGATGGTTTCAATGCCTTCGCCACGTTCAACTATCCTGTATTATGCCATGCCGGCGTCAACTTTGTCTTTCATGACCATCACATCCTCACCCCTGACTACAGTATGGGCATGAAGCCTCATACCGCCATGGACCCCCACGTCATCGTGATGTCACTGTTTCCTGGCATCCAGGAGTGTTTCCTCCGTCATGTTTTTGAGGCACCGGAACTGCGTGCCGTGGTGATGCGGACGTTTGGCAGCGGCAATGCGCCCCAAAGTCCCTGGCTCATCCGCCTGCTCCGAGAGGCAAGTGAACGAGGTGTCACGATCGTGAACATCAGCCAGTGTGTTTCCGGCGCAGTGGAAATGAACCGTTACGACACAGGATTGCAATTAAAAGACGCTGGGGTTGTCAGCGGCTACGACAGCACGGTTGAAAGTGCTGTCACCAAACTGATGTATCTTCAAGCCCGTTTCGACGACTACCACACCATCCGTGACTATATGAACCGCTCCATCTGCGGTGAAATCAGCCTATGAATGATTTATTCACTTATTAACTTATACACAAATGAAGGAATTAAAAGGAACCAAGACCGAGCGCAACCTGCAGGAAGCTTTTGCAGGAGAGAGCCAAGCACGCAACAAGTACACCTATTGGGCATCCAAAGCCAAGAAAGATGGTTATCAGCAGATCGCAGCCATTTTCGAGGAGACCGCCAACAACGAGAAAGAGCATGCCAAGATGTGGTTCAAACTCCTTGAAGGAGGTGGCATCCGCAGTACGGTAGAGAATCTGAAAGCTGCTGCTGACGGCGAGAATTTTGAGTGGACCGACATGTATGACCGCATGGCCCGTGAGGCGGAGGAAGAAGGTTTTGAGGAAATCGCCGCCAAATTCCGTGGTGTAGCCGCCATCGAGAAGCATCATGAGGAGCGCTATCGCAAACTTCTCCAGAATATCGAGGACAAAGTGGTGTTCTCACGCGAGGGCGACTGCATCTGGCAGTGCCGCAACTGTGGCCATATCGTAGTCGGCAAGGCCGCTCCAGAGGTATGCCCTGTCTGCGATCACCCACAAAGCTACTTTGAACTTGTGGCCCAGAATTACTAAAAGGATTCAACGGACATCAACACAAAACTTCCAAGTCTCCATCATGGCAGACTTGGAAGTTTTTATTATACGATGATGCGTGTCTTGCGGTAGTTCTCCCGGAACTCAGTCGGACTGCATCCTTTTTTCTTTTTGAAAATGCGGTTGAAATTGCTGAGATTGTTGAAACCGCACCCGAAACTGATCTCAGAGACGCTTCTTGACGTATCGACCAGCATCCTGGAGGCGGCACCCAGGCGAATGTCGATGATATAATCCGTGAGGTTCCGGCCGGTATGCAGTTTGAAGAATCTGCTGAAGGCACTCGGACTCATACCGGCAATGTCAGCCAACATGGCGAGTCTCACCTCCTCCATGTAATTCTTGCTGATGTAGTTCTTGACCTTCAGAATCCTGCGGCTGTCATCTTCCACGGCGATTTTCGCAAAACTGGATGAAGCAAGCGGTTTGGCATCAGGACATTTCGACAATTCATACAGGATGGTGAGAAACTGGATGACAGCATAGAAGCCCTCTTTGATGGAACTGAGGGAGTCGAGCAATCCATATACCTTCATGATGGCGCTGACGGGAAAACTCAGTCCCTTTCTTGCCTCATTCATCATCTTGGTCACGGACAGGAAAGGCGTGCGTCCGAAAAGCGTGTCTTCACCCACATGGAAATCAAACTGAACGGTGATCTCACGGATGTCATCGCTCGTACATGTGTTCTGCTCCCAGACATGCTCCAAATCAGGACTCGTAATCAAGACCAAGTCATATTCACCGATAACCTCATTGCTGTCGCCCACAATACGCCTTACACCAGCAGCATGCTCCACGAAGTTGAGCTCAAACACTTCATGGTTGTGGATGGGATAGGTGAACTCCTTCTTTCGCCGGTCCGCGATATAGAGCACATCCTTACCCATCAGCGGGGTTATCTCATGTATGATCCGTCTTTCTTCCATCAGAAGATTACAATTTCAATCCCTTGAGAATCTCACTCATTTTCTGCAGTGTAGTTACCCTTGTAGGCACCAATGGCAACCGCAGGACATTTTCTATGAATCCCATTTCATGGAGCAAGGCTTTCACACCTGCCGGATTGCCATCCACAAAGAGAAGACTGTAAAGGTCGGTGAATTTATGGTGGATTTTCCTGGCTGCCTCATACTCGTTGTTGAACTCCAAGCGGATCATTCTCGAAAATTCCTTGGGAAGTGCATTGCCGATGACAGAGATCACACCCACAGCGCCGCTGGCCACCATAGGATAGGTCAGCGCATCATCACCACTGATGATGTCAAATTCTGCTGGTTTGTGCTTGATGATCTCATCAACCAATTCAAGACTGCCGCTGGCCTCCTTGATGGCGACAATATTATCACAGTCATGCGCCAACCGGCAAGTGGTCTCCGCCTTCATGAGGATTCCTGTACGGCCCGGCACATTATAGAGGACCACAGGCAGACTTGTCGCCTCTGCAATGGCTTTGAAATGCCGGTAAAGTCCCTCCTGAGAAGGCTTATTATAATATGGGCATACGCTTAATACGCCATCAATACCTTGGAAATCGCCTGTCTTGAGTTGCTCCACCACGCCAGCTGTATTATTGCCGCCACAGCCCATGAGGATAGGTACCCTACCCTTCACCTGCTTCACAATCTGGTTCTTGATAAGACTTTTTTCCTCCTCAGTCAAACAGGGAGTCTCGCCAGTGGTAGCGAGTATGCAAAGGAAATCGGCACCGTTCTCGAGTTGGTAGTCAACAAGCCGCTCTAACGCGTCATAATCCACACTACCATCTGTCTTGAAGGGTGTGACAAGGGCTATTCCAAGCCCTTTAAAAATATTCTGAGCCATAACAATTACTAATTCGGCGGCAATCAAAAAACGCCGCCTATGCTGATTGCGTGCAAAGTTACGAAAAAACGAGGGCAGAACAAAACAAATCCTTTTGTTTTTTCTTGTGAGTTGAAGTAACCATAGTGTTCCCCTTCATAAATTACCCCTCTCACGATGGAGAGGGGTAAGGAAACTGTCTTTGGCTATTTGGTTTGTGAAGCCTGAAGCACTTTGTTGCAGCGATCGGTATAGAATTTCCGGAAATCCGACCATTTGTAGTAGGGAGCGCAGTCCGTCGGAACGGGAAGCGTGGCCTCTGCTCCATTGAGCAGACATTTTAAGAGCACGTCAGCACCGCTTTTCTTACTACGATAGAATACCAGCTGGATGTTGGAGGCTTTACATGTCTCCCAGTTCTGATAGCAGTATTTCACCTCATAAGGATCTTCTGGGTCGAGGTCGGCCCCATTGATACCCATCAAGACGGTCAGAGGCCCGAGACAGGTGTCATGTCCGAAACGAAGGTCAGAGATACGGTCGCTCTGTCCGCTGATCACGGCGTCAGCCTTCTTGATGATGTCCTGAAGGATGGGAATCATGTCGTATTGAGGAGTGAACACCCAGGAATAAGACCCCAGGTTGGATGCTTCCCACTGTTGGGCCATTTCCTCATCGGTGACGATATTCCCCATCATCCCCTCATGACCGATATTCGGCAGAGAAGAATATAGATTGATGAGGTCGCTGCCGATGCGCTCTGGGTTGCCAGGCAAACCTTCCGTTGAAGTGAAGACACGTGCGACGACCTTGCCTCTCAATGTGTTGTCACTCTTAAACTGGTCACGGTTTTTCTCGTATTTCGCCTTTGCCCTCGGGAACTGATGCTTCACCGGGTTCTGCCGGTCTGTGGGAACCACTCCGTCGAGGGTGAACCTTGAAGACTGTTCACGAATTTCGATTTTTGGATTACATTGCACGAGTTCCTGGCAGAAAGACGCCATGCTGATTACGCATCGGCCCGTGAGAGAGGAGATGGCAAGCACATTCCCACCCTTCTTAAACACTTCGGGGAAGTTGTCATACATGGTATGGGCAATGCGCTGATGCTGTTCCCAACCCAACTGTGTGAGTTCGCTGACACCCGTTTTCAGTTCATCCTTGGCCTCCATGAATTTGACATAAAATGCCTTGCCCTCAGCAGTGAGGAGGTTTTTGCGTTGAGCCTGCGACAAAAGACTGTCGAGGTCTCTATACAACTGATCGTTCCAGTAATATCGCGATCCATGACGGCCATAATGGCTGATATAAAATGGCTTATAGCCTTTTGGCGATTTTGTCAGATTCGGCTTTTCAGAAGGGTATGGGCAATCCATACCATAAGCTCTGTAAGGATAGGCCTTTATCTGATCGAAGGGATTGACACGTTGTCCCCAAGCCATCAGCACACAAAGCACGAACGACAGGGATAGCAGGATTTTTTTCATGAAAGAAAGGGTTTGCAGTTCATATTATTTCACAACAAAATCAAGGCTTTGCAGGTCCTTGTCGAGAGAGGAGGAACCATAGAGAATCTGGTAACGGCCACTGCGTGTCGATAATTCATCAATAGAGGGATCGTAATACTCAAATGCCTCTCCATCGAGGGTGATGACAGCATTGGCCGTCTCACCTGGAGCGAGGTTAAGACGCTGGAAGCCCTTGAGCGACTTGATGGGAGCCTCAGGATAATCGAGGGCTTTGACATAAACCTCAACGACCTCTGTTCCGGCTCGTTTACCGGTATTCGTAACAGGAACGGTGATGGTCACGGACCCATTGGCCTTCATCGATTTTTTCGAGAGTTTGGCCTTTCCGTATGCATAGCTGGTGTAGGACAGGCCATAGCCGAAGGCATAAAGCGGAGTGCCGTGGAAATAACGGTAGGTGCGGTTGTCCATGCTGTAGTCGAGGAAGTCGGGCAAGTCATTGTTGGAGGCATAGAAGGTGACAGGCAGCTTACCGCTTGGGTTGCAATCGCCGAAAATCACCTCGGCCAGAGCCTTTGCACCACCTTGTCCTGCATACCAGGCCTGGAGGATGGCATCACTTTGCTTCTCGATAGTGGCGAAGGCAATGGCCGAACCTGAACAGTTGACATAAACCACAGGTTTGCCGGTCTCATGCATGGCATGAATGAGCCGCTGCTGAACCTTGGGAAGTTCGATGTCTGCCTTGTCACCACCTTCGCCTTCCATCTGGGCAGAGATTCCACCGATGATGATGACAGCGTCGGCAGCTTTCACCTCGGCAGCCAGATCAGTGAAGTCAACCAGTTTGCGTTCACAGATATCGCCTCTCAGCATAGCGAAGTTGCCATTACCTCGTTTGTACTCTATCACGAGGTCATAGGTCTCACCTTCTGTCACATTGAAAGACTTGTATTCCACCTCGCGACGGAAGAAACCGCCACGGCGGCCGCCACCGGCCTGAGCCTCCTCAACGGTCTCGCCATTGATTTTCAGGACATAGCCATTGTCTGTCATGAGGGTATATTTCATCTCACCGGTGAAGGCAGCCTTGTATTGGCCCGTGATCCTCACGGAAAGGTTGTCCTTGTCAACACCGTCAGCAAAGCCGTAAGCGCCAAAAGTGGAGAAATTCAATTCGTTGTAATAGTCAGTCTTAACAGGTTCACCCTCCAGGTTCTTGTTGTTGAAGAACTCCACGAAGACACCCTTGCCGCCGTTGAAATCCTGAAGGTGGTGAATGGTGTTGTATTCATCGGTCAATCCGCACGCTTTGCGGTAAATGACTTTCGTGCCGGGCACAGCCGCCTTGATGCCGTCAAGCAGCGTACGGGTATGCTGCTGGGTAGGCGTACCTCCATAGTTGCCATTAAGCAACTGTGCGTCATCCGCATTGGGGCCTACAACGGCGATGGTACGGAGCTGTTTGGAAAGAGGCAGGACACCATTGTTCTTGAGCAGCACCATCGACTCCCTGGCAGCCTGGGTGGCCAAAGCGTCGTTTTCCTCGCTGCTGATCACCTCTGGTTTGAGATTGGCCCATGGCAACATCTCTGCGGGGTCAAACATTCCGAGTTCAAAACGGCCAAGCAACGTTTTCCGGAGATGGAAGTCGAGCAATGACTCCTTGATGAGTCCTTTGTCAAGGGCCTCTGTCAGAACCATGAACACTTTTCCGCATTCCAGGTCAGTACCGTTGAGCACAGCATCGACAGAAGCTGAAAGCGGATCAGGATGAGTCTCATGCTGTCCTTTGTTGTAGAAATTGTTGATGGCATCACAGTCAGTCA
Organism: uncultured Prevotellaceae bacterium; assembly: GCA_902776475.1. Lineage (GTDB taxonomy): Bacteria > Bacteroidota > Bacteroidia > Bacteroidales > Bacteroidaceae > Prevotella. Next base: position 99,125 of record CACYQD010000006.1, read on the forward strand.
ATACAATGGCGTCGTAACCCCATTTTCTGCGCAGGATATCCACCAGGAGACGGTCACTCGTACAACATGGCACGCCCTCATAACGGTTGTAGGCGCACATGACCTCACGCACGTTTCCTTTTTTCACCAAGGCCTTGAAGGCTGGCAGATATGTCTCCCACAGATCACGCATCGACACCGATGCGTTATAGGTATGTCGCAGTGGTTCCGGACCACTGTGCACGGCGTAGTGCTTGGCACAGGCGTGAGTTTTGAAATACCTGTCGTCATTGCCTTGCATGCCCAGGACGGTCTGCACGCCAAGTACAGCATTCATATAGGGGTCTTCACCACAAGTCTCCTGGCCACGTCCCCATCGGGGATCACGGAAAATATTGACGTTGGGGCACCAGAAGGTCAGTTCTGGATTTCCAGGATAATAGACCACGCCCATCGGCACGTTGAACACATTGTGGTCGGAGCGGTTCCAGTTGGCACGGGCCTCATCGGAGACGGTCGAGAAGACGTCATAGAAGAGTTTGGAGTCAAAGGAAGCAGCCATTCCTATCGGTTGTGGATAGACGGTATAACCGCCCTGCCGAACACCATGGCAAGCCTCGCTCCACCAGTTGTAGGACGGGATGCCCAACCGGTCGATGGAGATTGACTTGTTCATCATCAGTCCCACCTTCTCCTCCGGAGTCAGCAGTGAAATCAGGTTCTCCACCCGTTCCTCATACGGCAGACTGGTGTTTAAATAGGGATAACGATGTCCGGATTCAGCTACAGCAAGATGGCTGACATCAGCCTTCACAGACAATGCGCCCAATGTCTTGCCGTTGTTATCGACCAGTTCCACGCTTCGCGTGACCTTGCCGTTCTGCGAGGCAGGAGCCAGCACCACCATCACTTTGGCTTTGGCACCGGGCTCTATGGCCGCCTGGGGACAGATGGCTTGGATACATTCACACGAGGGGATGACCTTGGCGATGGACAAAGGATACTTGGCGGTGTTCTGCATGGTGAACGTATGGCATACGGCTCCGTCACACGCCTCTATCCGACCGAAGTCCCACTCATAGGTATCGAATTTAGCCGCGCTTTTCTGCTGCGCGAATGATGATGCCGTTAGAAACAGACCGGCAATGACGCAAAAAAACAGTTTCTTCATATCTTTTTAGGTATTGTTATTCAACTTAAGGAAAATTGAAGCATGACTTTCAATGCGATTATTTCAAACCCTTCAATGTCTTTTCCAATGCACTGCGACGGTCACGCCATGTGCTGTAGTCACTGGCACGAAGGGTGACGACCTTCTTCGCATTACTGAGATGGAGCTGACTTGCATCGGTCACTCCGGTGACGAGCAGGCATGGCTTGGCTTGTTTCTCGGCAATCAACTTGTCGGCGATGGCATCGGCGCCACCCACCTTAAACCAACTCTCGATGGTGTCGTCGGCACCGGAGACGAGGAGCACGACATGACTCACCTCTTGCAGGTCGGCATCGGGGAGGTAGCAACCCATCTGGAGGTTGAGGTCATAGACCACGCGGCCATGGGCGATGTCGCCCATCGTGGTGAAACTGTAAGGGTTGTAGGGGTTGTTGCAGAGACTGTACTTGAATCCCTTGTCGGGCGAGAGGTACATGTTGCTGGGGTCGGCCACCTTGGCGCCGTCAATGAGGAAGCAGTATTTGAACACCTGTGCTGCCTTGTCTTCTATCGTTACACTCCACACGCCTTCACTGTCCTTGGTCATGTCGAAAGGAGCAAAGCCCTCCATCGACAGCGACACCTGCTGTGCCTCGGGGGCCTTCATGCGGAATGTGATGTTACCCTCGCTGAATTCGGGCGAGATGATGGGGCGTGGAAACAGGCGTGCCATCACAGCAGGAGTAAACTGTTCCTCCTTGCCCGTGGCGGCGGGGGCTGGCTTGCCCTCACTCATGGCTTTTTCCGAAGCCTCAGGGTTGAAGAGCAAACGGAGGGTCTTGTCGAGGAAGAACTTGGCGTTCATCCAGGTGTGGCCGAATTTGTCTGTCGTAAACTCCTTGACCGTGCGGATACCTTTCTTGTCGAGGAATTCCATGTAGTCACGCCCTGTGCCGTATAGGAAATCGTCGGTACCGATGCCCAACCAAAAGAGATTGATCTTGGCATTGGTGGCTGCAGCGTCATCATACACACCGGGGATATCGGTCGAGGTGAACGAACTGTAGGAACAAAGATAAGAGAACTTGTCGAGATGGCGAAGGCCATTGGAGAGGCCTTGGTTTCCACCACGGGAGAAGCCACCGATGGCGCGGTGATCGCGGTCGTTGATCGTGCGGTAGTGGCTCTCCACGTAAGGCATGAGATCATTCACGAGGTCATTGCTGAATACATCGTTGCCAAATCCCATCTGCGGCATCTGTCCGCTTTTTTGCGGGGGCAGCAACTTATAGGGGTTGCCATAAGGCAGAACGATGATCATCTCCTGTGCAGCACCCTCTGCCAACAAATTGTCGAGGATATAATTCATCCTGCCCACTTTGTAGTACACCTCCTCAGTGTCGGTGGTTCCACTGATCAAATAGAAAACGGGATATTTCTTGTTGGTGTCCTTGGTGTATGAGGGAGGCAGATAGACGATGGCGTTGTTGGTGGCTCCCAAACTCTTCGAATAGTAGTGCACATACTCCACGTTGCCATGCTGCACATTGCGGATGTCATGAGGCAGAGAACCTTTCCTGCTGGGAATCTCCAACAAACTGTTCTTGAATCCCTCATTGGGGAAATACTGCTCACACAGGGGATCCATGACACTCACGCCATCGACCTCGAAATGATAGGGATACATGTCGGGAGCGGCAGGACCGAGGGTAACGGTCCAAAGTCCGGTCTTCCCATCCTTGACCATGTCGTGCCGGCCAGCAAACTGCACATCCACCTGCACTTTCTTGGCTTGGTCGTTTTTGTAAAGGAAAGTCACTGTACCGTCTGGATTACAGACCGTAGAAGAATTCTCAACTTTCTGGGCGAAACAATTGCCGCCACCAGAAAGTAGCATTGTCATGGCACATACAGCCATTTTCATCCGAATGGGATGAATGAAAGAAATAGTCATAAATAGTCGATATTAAGTTGCTTGCAAATATACGAATAATTAGCGAACTATCGTATAATGCAAGTAACTTAAAATATCGGAAATGTAACAAATAATCAAATTATTTTACAACAAACTTCTTTCCACCTCGGATATAGATACCGGGAGAGAGTTGGTTGTTGGTCATTCTGCGTCCAAGGAGGTCATAGGTAACTCCTTCGTCATCAACCATTTTCCGGGTTGCAGGACGGATATCGGTCAGCACTCGGTGGCGCAATGCAGAGCGCACGGCATACCAAGCCGGTTTCCTGCCAAGCTGAGCAGTATAAAGCAACGGATTCGATGACTCACGCCAACTGTTGTTGTCCTTCAGACCCCAGATCACCATATTGGGACAGTTGTCGTTGTTGAGCATGATATCTGTGATGACCCGATAGCAACGGGCCTGTTCTTCCAGGTTTTCATCCGTCACAGAAGGAATGCCGACATCCAGTTCGGTGATGATGCACTTCATATCGAGGTCTGCAAAACTACGGACGTTGTCGGCCAACCGCACACTATCAACATCACCCAGCGAGAAGTGACACTGCAGTCCCACGCCGTCGATGGGAATGCCGGAATTTCTCAGACGCTTGGCCAGATTGCGGAAGGCGATGGTCTTCGCCTTTCCCTGCAACTCCACGTCATAGTCATTGAGGTAAAGCAAAGCCTCCGGATCAGCCCGGTGCGCATATACAAAGGCTGAGTCAATGAAATCCTCGCCGATGGCAAGCGACCATACGGTCTGGCGCAGCTTATACCCATCGGGGTTGGTGCGGACAACAGACTGGTCATCATCAAGACACTCATTGACCACATCCCATTCCGACACCTTGCCTTTGTAATGGGTCACAACATTCTCGATGTGGGTTCTGAGGATCTGCAGTGCCTCTTCCCTACTCCAGTGCATGTCATTTTTCTTGCCGTCGCTGCTCACCCAAGAGGGTAATTGAGAGTGCCATGCCAGACAATGTCCACGAACGGTCATTTGATGGCGCTGGGCGAAATTGACCAGTTTGTCAGCACTGCCATAGTTGAAATTGCCACGAGAGGGTTCCAAGGCATCAAACTTCATCTCGTTCTCTGCCACGAGCATGTTGAACTGGGCCCCTACTTCCTTTGTCTCGCCCAGATTCTCGTTACTCAAATCGTTTTTCCACATGGAAATGGCCGTTCCAATTTTCTTGCCATTCTGATCTGCGTAGTAGCGCAATGTATTCGAGTCGGCTGCATCATTAATACCATCATCATAGAAGGCGCCCATCGTGTCACCTGGATGATCAGGATTGTCGGGATTGTCGGGATCAGACATGTTCTCAAATGAGACCAGGCGCAACACAAAGGCGATGCCATCACTTTCCTCACGTTCAACGACTTCCCAGGTATATTTGTCCGCCTTCACCTCGAAACGCCAATCCCCAGCCTGCGTGGCCTTCCGTTTGGCTTTCAGCACAAGGAACTCATCACCCACATCGACCAAAACATTTTCCTCGGTCACAACTCGGATGACTGGCATCTTGTCGCTTGTCGTGAAATCCTGCATGGTATTGAAGTATTTCACATCTCCATCGACCGTCAGTTGATCGTAACGATCTACAGAACCTATGCGGAATTGCACAACAGAGGCTGGCCGGACGAAAAGATGGGCTTCCTTCGCTGCAGCATAGTTCTTCAAAGTCAAGCATCCTATCTCTTCTGCACCAGGTGCTATCGTGCCGTAATTATCCACCGTTCCACCGATACTGCCGGTTCCGCCCAATATGCCCTGACTGAAAACATAGGCGATGGCTTCTCCATTATTGGGTTTGGCGCCCAAGGCACCCCGGAGTTTCCGGCTCTCCGTCACTTCTTTGTCATCCATGATGAGCACCCGTCCCTCAAGAATACGCAGTGAACCGCTCAAATAGTTGTCATTACCCGTGATCTGATAAGTTCCGGTCCCTTCTTTGATGATGCCAAGAGGAGTGTCATCCCGATAACCCGAAGGGGCAATCTTGCCAGCTAAGGTGGCATCCGTATTCATGCAACCGAGCAGGTAATAGGCAGCACGTGAGTTTTTCATATACCCCTGAAGGGTGGAACCGGCCTCGGTTTGCAGTTCGCCGATACGGAAACCAGCACCCGAGGTATTGGCCTCACAGCAGATGGTGGCACCGTCATGCAGGAAGACATGGTTGTTTTGCATGGAGGGGTTCACCTTTCCCGTCCTAATACCTTCCTCGATATTCTCAGGCGAGAAGGATTTGCCACCGTGGGCGAGCACCACGCCATAGAATCCCGCAGAAGATGAGTTTTCGGGGAAAGGCCAGATATGCACGTCGCCCGTATAGCCTGACCAGTCTGGCCATGCCTTGCCTTTCTCTGTCCCCAAATAGCAACGTTCTCCACCGGCATAGAGGTTGAGCACGCCACTGCCCGAGATGGTCGAACTGAAATAGACATAGCGTGCCATTTTCACATTCACGATATCCGATTGGGGCAGATAGATATACTGGTTGTATGTCACATAGTTCGACGACGTGTTATCGCCGCTGATGTCGATGGTACGTTCCTCGGCAGCAACAGAGAGTCCAAACAGCAATGAGCAAAGAAGAAGTGGTATGCGCATGGTTTATCTGACAAGTATTTTCTTTCCGTCCTTGATGTAGATTCCTGGGCGCAGGTTGTCTGGTTTCATACGACGTCCCTGCATGTCATAGACCGCACCCGAAGGCTTCGTCTCTGGCATGACCTGACGAATGCCAGAAACCACCGCTGTGGTGCAGAAGGTGAAATAGGCCGGTGTGCTGTATTTCGCAGGCGCTGCATCATGGAGATAAAGACCAGTGCCGACATTTTTCAATGAGAAGCCCTTGTCTTCTACATACTCAATCTCCCATACTGCTCCGTTTCTGATATCCTGCCCATTCTGATTGTTGAGTCCCAGGATAAAACAGCACCATCCGTCGGCCGGTTGTGAGTTCAGATAACCCGGACTGCCCCATATATTATAAGGAGAACCATCAGGAGTGATGAGCCGCAGCAACCAACCATTGGTCACGCTGCTGTTTTCCAGTTTGAAATGATAGCCAGAGTTGCCGTCATCAAAGGCATCCTCCATACTATCAAACGACAAATTCTGATTGTCCGTACCAAAAAAGGCCTTTCCTTCCGCCTCATTAACGATGGCGAACGCATGTCCTTTCGCTTCGTCAATACTTGTGAACCGCTGATCAATCTGCACCTGTGGTTTCACCACCGGATATTCCACATCCACGGAATAGCGGCTACAGAATTTCCAGATCTCATCACCTGTGAGCACACCGTAGTCATTGGAGATCCAATGTCCCTTGCCCGCCATTTCCATGAGCACCACTTCGACGCCCTCGTTGCCCGGTCCCCATACATGGCGGGTGATGTGGGGTGCATTGCGGTAATTGTGAGTGACGGTAGCAGTCGTCGGACAACCATTGTGGCGGATCCAGACATTCAGGCAGTTCTGTACGTTGGAGAAAGAGACCACATCGTCGCTTGTGCCATGGGTGTGGATGATGGGAATAGGCCGCACATTGGCATTGGCCGTTGCACCTCCCATGGGATAGCCGCTGATCGGAGCGAACGCCGCGATGCGGTCAGCGATTTTGTTCATGGCATGATAGGTGAACATTCCTCCCATCGAGAATCCCGAGAGATAGACACGACAGGGGTCAATATCGTATTTTTCCACCATCTCATCGATGAGTGCCAGCACAAAGTTGATGTCGCGGTTTCCAGAGAGGTCCCACCCTTTGTCGATGCCTTCTGGGAAGACAGTGACGAACTTGGCCGTATCGGCCACCGTCTCGATTTTCAGCATGTTTTTCTGGTAATAAGGATCCTGGTTCATGCCATGGCAGGAAATCAGCAAAGGCCTATGGCTTCCCAGTTCGCGGGGCACATAGGAGATGTAATTACGGGTCAAATTTCCCACTTTAATCGTCTCAGCAGCGATGGTCAGCACGCAGATGGCCATAATAAAAGTAGTCAGCAGTCGTCTCATTCTTCTTTTTTGCTGCAAAGTTACGAACAAAATCGCTTTTCAGCAGAAAAAGAATGTATCACACTTTATTCAAAGTGTATCCTTTTATCTATCAGTTTTGCCTCTATTCCGAAATTAATTGCTACTTTTGCAAAGAAAGGAGAAATCACCACGCTTAAAGAAGAACCATACAATATGTTCGAGAAAATAGACATCAACACCTGGAACAGACGCGACCACTACGCTCATTTCAAACGCATGAAGACGCCGCATTATATGTTGTCGGCCAACATCGATGTGTCAAGACTGCTTGAATACAAGAAGGAAAGGAGCCTGTCGTTCTATCTCTCGCTTATTTACCTTGTCACCAAAACGCTGAACAGCATCGAGAATTTTCATTTGAGGATCCTCAACGGTGAGGTGGTCAGATACGACCGCATTGAAACGAATTTCACACATATCCGTCCAGGTGAGGAACTGTTCTACTACCACACAGCCCCGTTTGAGGGCTGCTTAGAAGAATATGTGAGGCGCACCACAGAAGCGATTTCCACACAAACCACTCTTTTTGGAGGACTTGGCGACATTCCTAATGTGGCCTATTGCTCTTGCGCGCCGACCCTCGATGCCACAGCCATCGGCAATCCTGGTTTGGACAATCCCGAAGATGCCATACCCCGGATCAACTGGGGAAAATACATCAAACAAGATGGACGGTGGTTGCTGAACATCTCATTTACAGCCAACCACCGTTTCATCGACGGCTACCATCTCGGTCTGTTTTTTCAAACCTTACAGGAAGAGATCAATCAGTTGCCGCTCCACGAATAAAGCGGCAAGCCCGCCATTATCGTTTCCGTTCTCTCAGTTTCCGTCAGGTTTTTTCATCACCAACGACGGAGCGGGATACCAATACCAGCTATTGAAATCGTCAGGATGAGTGGGGCTGAAATCCTTCCAATCACTGCGCAAACCTTTAAGCATGGGCAGGTGATGCTGTTTCATGCCCATGACCACCATCTTGGCCACCTCGTATGCGCCATAGGGGTTGAAATGGGTGTTGTCGGCCAGTTCCTTGTCCTGTCCCTCAAAGGTGTTGGCTGGATAATGCACCAAGGCGCGTTTGCTCCCCTCAAAGCCCAAAGTCTCGAAAAAGTCGGTCGTCATCTGGTTGAGTTCAATCAAAGGCACATGTTCGCGTTCTGCCACCGACCGCATGGCATCAGGAAACTCGCCGTGGGTGTTGACCATTTTCTTTTGTGTGTCATCGAAACGACGGCGGGCAGTCGGAGTCAGGAAGACAACATGTCCATTTTTTTCATGCACCCGGTCGATGAAGATCTTCAGGTTGTAAACATAATGATACCAAGCCCCATCGCCTGGGCGTTTCTCCTTCTCGTCATTATGACCGAATTCACAAAACACGTAGTCACCCGGTTTCATCATCGACAATATCTTGTCCAGACGGTTGCTGCCCAGGAAAGTGCGAGCCGTCAGTCCGCTCTCGGCATGGTTGGAGATGGCGACCTGTTCATCAAACCACCTTGGGATCATCTGTCCCCAACTTGCCCAAGGTTCGTCGTTCTGGTCCACTACTGTTGAGTTGCCGCAAAGGAAAACGGTTATGGCTGTGGTATCAGGTTCGATGCTGATGCTCTTCACAGCCGGGGCGGCACCGTTGAATTCCAAGGTCAGTGAGTCATCCCAGTTCAGATAGTCCTTCTCGCGGTCCTTGATTTTCACCACCATCTTGTCATCGATACGGGGAGACCTCTTGCTGACGACAAAGCTATAGGTGGCATATTTCCCCTTCTTGGTCTCCACCTCCTCCACAAACAACCTCCGGCTTTCTGCCCTTACCACGGTGCGGGCAGCGCGTTTTTTCGCCCCGAGTGTCACCGTCACCTTATAATTGCCGTCGGGCACGGCGACGGAATAGAAGAAAGGTTTGTCACTCACCTTGTTCAACTCGACAGTCTGTGCGCCTGAAGCCAGGCAGGCAATCAGGCTGGCCGCGATCATTCCGGCTCTTCTTAAAAAAGTGATCATCATGTTATTTCTCTTCATTTTACAGTCCTTCCACATTCACTACGTCCTCCATCACAACAGCAGGACGCTCATCCTCCTTCATCAGTTCAAATTTCACATTGTGCACCCACAGTCCGTCAACATGCCTTGCAAATAGGCCATAAGCGGGTGTCGGACCAGCCCAACGTGGCTCTGGATAATTCGTACCTTGTTCACGATAGGGCGTTACGGTTTTCTTTCCTCCTCCACGATATTGGATTCTGATATTGCTCAGGGAGACATTCCGGATGGGATATCCTTGCATTCCGGTCACGATGATGCCGGCCAGGGAGTCACAGTCATCGGCAATCACGTTGTTGATGGAGATATCACGTGCCGTTGACACATCGGTGCGCTCCTTGGGTCCACGGTTGCGGCACCCTGTAGTGATATAGATGGGATAATGATGCACATGACTCATGGAGATGTTCGTCACGACAATGTTCTCCATCCGTCCTTGGTCAACCACTTCAAAGGCCAGACCGCTGCTCCACATACATGAACAGTTGGATATCGTGATGTTGCGGTATCCACCGTTGCTCTCGGTTCCCAACTTGATGCGTCCGCAAACCCAGTTGACGATCTCCGGGACATAAGTGCCATCGAGAAAAGTGCCCAATTTATAGCCCGTGACCATACAGTTGGTGATCAGGATATGCTCGCAGAGGACGGGGCGTTTCAGAGCATACGAACTTTTCAGTACGATGGCATCGTCATGGGGTGTATTGACCTTGGTGTTGCTCACCGTGAAATATTTGCAGCAGTCGATGTCAATGCCGTCGCGGTTGGTGTCAATCACGACATTGTCGATTGTCCCTATCTCACATCCAGTGACGATGATGGCAAAATGGCCTCCCCGGTAGATGGTGATGTCACGGATGGTCACGTTGCGGCACAACTTGAGCGCGATGGCCTTGTCGCCTGTGCCAATGCTTCCACCCTGCACATTGCCGCCTTTTTCAGTGTCTTTTCTCGTCAGTCCCTCACCATCAATCATTCCATGACCCGTGATAGAGACATTGTGTTGTCCTTCGGCCCATATCAGACTGTTATGAAAATAGGTATGTCCGCCATCCTGGTACTCAGGAGCACCAAACACCTCACTTTCATCGTAAGCCTTCATTTCGCCGGGAGCGGCCAGGATGACGGCACCATCCATCAGATGCAGGTCAACACGGCTCTTGAGGTGGATGCTGCCACAAAGATAGGTGCCGGCCGGCACCCTTACCTGTCCGCCGCCTCCTGCCACACAAGCATCAATGGCACGGTTGATGGCCAGGTGGTCAAGTGTCCGCCCATCTCCTTTGGCGCCATAGTCACGCACGTCATACACTCCGTTGGCATACATGGCGATACAGAATGCCATGCTCAACAGCATCGTCATCACTCGATGTCTCATATCCACTACCTTATAATATATTATTTATTCAAAAAGGAACAAATGTGCTCATTTTTTCCATAATATCGCATTTAGGCTACAAATATATGGAAAATCAAATAAAAAAAACGTAACTTTGTGGCATGAGTACATCGTTTTTTGGCAACATCATGAAAAAGACACTTTTCACCATCCTTTTGTGCTTACCGTTGGTCATGGCCAATGCACAGGAATACCGCATCCCCGTTTCAGAGACACACGAACAGATGCAGACCGGACCGTATGAACCTACATGGGAGTCACTCCGGACACATGAGACGCCCGAGTGGTTCAGGAACGCCAAATTCGGCATCTGGGCCCATTGGGGACCACAGTGCGTGGAGGGCAGCGGCGACTGGATGGCCCGCTCACTCTACATGGAGGGCAGCCGCGAATACAAATGGCACGTGGAGCACTATGGACATCCTTCAGAGGTGGGTTTCAAGGATATCCTGCCGCTCTTCAAAGCCGAGCGTTGGAATCCAGAGCAACTTGTGCAACGCTACAAACGTTGCGGAGCGCAATACTTTTTCGTACTGGGCAACCATCATGACAACTTCGACCTTTGGGATTCCAAATACCAACCTTGGAACTCCAAGAACATCGGTCCGAAACGCGACATCCTCGACGAATGGGCTCAGGCAGCCAAGAAAGCCGGCCTTCCCTTGGGTATCTCTTTTCATGCCGACCATGCATGGACATGGTACGAGCCCTCACAGCGATATGACCTGCAAGGAGAGAAAGCGGGCATCTACTACGATGGGAACCTGAGAAAGGACGACGGGAAAGGCAAATGGTGGGAAGGACTCGATCCGCAGCAACTTTACCAGCAGGAGCATCCCATGAGCAAAGGTTCCTGGGACAATGGTGCCATCCATTCCCAATGGGACTGGAGCAGCGGTGCCTGTCCACCGTCGCAGGAGTTCGTCACCAATTTCTATGACCGCACCCTCGATGCGATCAACCGCTACCACCCCGACCTCATCTACTTCGATGTCACCGTGCTGCCCTTCTATCCGCTCAGCGACTGCGGATTGAAAATCGCCACACATCTCTATAACAAGAATCCACGCGCTGTGGTGTTCGGCAAGATTTTGAACGAGGAGCAGCGTCAAGCCCTGACGTGGGATGTAGAGCGCGGTGCACCCAACGAGATTATCCCGGAGCCATGGCAAACCTGCAACTGCATCGGTGGCTGGCACTATAACACCCGTATCTACGAAAGAGGAGAATATAAGAGTGCAGCCACGGTGGTCAAACAGTTGGTGGATATCGTCTCGAAAAACGGCAATCTCCTCCTCAGCATCCCCCTGCGTGCCGATGGCACTTATGACGAAAAGGAATCGAAAGTGCTGGATGACCTGGAAGCATGGATGACGGTAAACGGAGAGAGCATCTTCGGCACACGGCCCTGGGTGCGCTTCGGTGAAGGCCCCGTGGCAGAGCAGGACATCAAACTCAACGCCCAAGGGTTCAATGACGGTCAATTTGCCAAGATGGATGCCCGCGACATCCGCTTCAACCAGACCTCCAAGTACCTCTATGTGACCGCCATGGGGTGGCCAGAAAGTGGTCAGATCATGATCAAGTCACTGGCCAAAGGCAACAAAGAATTCAAAAAGAGTATCAGCAACGTTTATCTGCTCGGACATGGTAAACTGAAGGTACGGCAAACAGCCGAAGGACTTGTGGTCAAACTGCCCAAGCCCTGCAACGCTATTGCCCCAGTGCTTCGGATCAACAAATGATAATGGAACAGAAGCCTGTCACCACCCTTCCGGCAGGATGATGTTTTCAACGGTGTGAGCGGCCTCGAAGAGCGGTGAGATCTCCCAATCGGAGAACCCTGCAATGCCGCACCCGATTCTTGTCACCAGGAAGGTCAGTTCCGGGTGATCCTTGGCAAAAACGATAAACTCATCCACATAGGGTTTGATGGTCTCCACACCACCCTGCATCGTAGGAATGGCGTAGCTTCTTCCCTGAAGACCGACGCCCTGTCCCATCACTGCACCGAATTTCCGGTAGGCCGCATAAGCGGCACCTCCACCGTGCATGCCACGTAAATTGCTGCCAAACACGAAAATCTCTCCAGGAGCCAACTCCTGTATGCGCTCCGGTGTTGTTCTTTTCTTTTCCATAAATATTTGCCTTGGGAAACTGTATTTCTTAGCGGAACCTCTATGGATATCAGAGTGATCAAGCCTGGCAGACTGAGGCATGGGCATTTCCTCTGGAAGGGAGAAGGAATCTGATGCTTCGCTCATGCTCACCTCCGCATCCATCAACTCCTGCATGTCGAAGTCCATATCGAAGTATTTCTTGAAATAGGGAATAATGTAGTTCTCTTTCAACATGTTATATCTCTGCGACACGGCAGAAGGTGTGATACCCATCATCTCAGCCACTTCCTTGGTCTTGAATCCTTTGACGAGCAGCAAGTCCAGGATGCTTCTCGATTTGCTGTCAAGCTGCATCGAGTCGCAGATCTCCTGAATGGTCTTATTGAAATTCAACCTCAGATCATGACTCGTATCAAAGGATTTGAGATAATCCTCGAAGGTCAGCGAGCCATATTCCCTCTTGTACCACTTCAGGGCATCCAATACGACAAAACGGAAGCCGTTGACCATCCATGTACGAAGAGAAACCTGTGGAGAGCGGTCTTCCAAAGGCTTCCAGTCATGCTCCATCAGGTAAATGGCATACTGATGAGCAAGTGACATGAAATCAAGATTCTCCTTCTTGTGGAGATCATATTGACGGTCGAACATATAATAGGCCGTCTGGCAATAATCATAAAAATATCGCCTGAACATATAACTGTCTCCCCGTCGGAATCCCTCAATTATCTCTTTGTCACTGATCATTTTTACGCTGATGAAGGCTTATTATCGGCAAAATTAAAAAAAAATATCGAATCATCTTAATTTTTTTCCGCATTTGTCTTTAAAGGTAATAAAGAGACTCATAAACTTAGTATTCACCTAACAATAGAGAAAAATGAAAAGAGTTTTTAATCTGATTATCGTTGACGAAAGTGGTTCCATGTCTATCATCCGCAAACAAGCCTTCGCAGGCATGAACGAGACCCTCTCGACCGTCAGGGCCATGCAAGAGAAATATCCTGACACCGAACAGCATGTGACCCTTGTGACTTTTGACAGCGACAACCTCAAATGGCATTACAATGATGTCCTGGCAAAGGAAACGCGAAATCTGGGCTGGGACGACTATAAACCCCGTGCAGCTACTCCATTGTATGACACCATCGGTATTACTGTCTCCAAACTCAATGCCCAAGTCAACAGTGACGACAATGTGCTGGTAACCATCATCACCGACGGAGAGGAGAACAGTTCCATGGAATGGACGCTGAAAATGGTCAAGAACCTGATTGAGAAACTGAAGGAACAGAAATGGACTTTTACCTTGATTGGAACGGACAATCTCGACGTGGAAGGCATGGCAGGATCGCTGTGTATTGATGATCACATGAAGTTCTGTGAGGACGAGGAGGGTACTGAAAAAATGTTCCGTCGTGAGAAAAAAGCAAGGATGAAATATTACGAGTGTGTCACCAATAATTGTGAGATGCCAAAAGGAAAATTCTTTGAAGAGGAGGATTAGTTTTTTGCTCCTTGTCTAATCTTTCCTGGGAGAGGGGATTGAGCTTCTTGCTTGGGGGATTCGGAGACGCCACGATGTGACGTCTCCACCCTGTCTCTCTCCCGTGGGAAAGGAGAGCAGTAACGAAAACGGACATATTTGAGCATTTCTTTCCAAAAAACGTTGGCGTTTTTACATATTTTTGTACTTTTGCAGAGATTTTCCTACCCTGAGATATTGATCAGGGCAACATGCGGTGGTTCACTTACGTGATAAAAAGGGAATCAGGTGCGAATCCTGGACAGTCCCGCTGCTGTAAACTTGATTATGGAAAGACCTTAAGAGCCACTGGAGCACCATCATGATTCATAAACGGTGCCTGGGAAGGCGGTCTCTCTCAAGTGAAGTCAGAAGACCTGCCACTGCAGTAGTTTCATGACAGCCTTTCGAGGAAGAGGCTTATGAATCTCTGTGATATGCGTTTTTACAAAGAAGCAGATTATGGTTGCAGTTTGGTCAGATATAGTTGTTTGCTGCTATGTCTTACTTGTTGTATGAATCTTTCTGCCCAAACTGACACCGTGCCAACCCGGGAGCATCACCTGGAGGGAGTCACCATCGAATCACATCGCACCGACCGGCAAGTCACGGCTTCCAAACCCATTCAGTTGCTAACCAAGGAGGAACTGCGGCAATTGGGACTCCAGAACCTAGCTGATGCCGTGAAGAAATTTGCAGGGGCGCAAGTGAAAGACTATGGCGGCATCGGTGGCATGAAAACCGTGAGCGTGCGCAATTTGGGAGCACATCACACCGCGGTGAGCTATGATGATGTGACCATCAGCAATACCCAAGCCGGACAGATAGACATCAACCGCTACACCCTCGACAATGTGGAGTCTATCACCCTCTCCGTGGGCAGCGACGACAACTGGTTGCAGTCGGCCCGCCACTATGCTTCAGGAGGGGTACTGAGCATCAAAAGTGAACGGCAGGGGCGTGACGGCAAACAATGGGAATGGAAACTGAAAGGAGCATCCTTCGGCTACGTATCTCCATCCTTCCGCTACTGGCAGCCCATCAGTTCCGGCACGACCATCGCTCTGAACGGTTCGTTCATGCGTGCCGACGGACAATATCCCTATACGCTGGTCAACGGAAGAGAGAAGACCAGAGAGAAGCGCCACAACACGGACATCTCGTCATGGCAGGGAGAAGCCAACCTCTACCATACCTGGAACGATCAGAGTCAACTGGACGTGAAAGCCTGCTGGTATTACTCTGACAGAGGACTGCCCGGAGCAGTCATCCTTTACAAAGATGAAGGCAACGAACGGTTGTGGGACGAGGACTTTTTCACCCAGGCAGTCTTCACACACCGGTTTCACCGTCAACTGACGTTGAAAGCACGGATGAAATATGCCCACTCCTGGAACAAATACAAGGACTATGACATGAAATACGAAAATGGTGTGCGCACCGACGTGGCAAGACAAAACGAATACTATGGTTCCGTCACTTTGGGTTGGCGTGCAAACGATTGGTTGACCTTCGCTTTGGCCGAGGACATGGCATTCAACAACCTGCGCAGCAACATCACCATTTCCGACAACCTGACCGACCCGCCCTACCCCAAGCGCACGACCTCGCTCACAGCACTCTCGGCCAACCTGGAATGGCAGCGGCTGCGCGTCAACGCCAACGTCGTAGGGACCTACGCCACAGAGAGCGTGGAAGCCGGGAAACAACCCGAAGACCAGAAAAGACTCTCACCCTCGCTGTCCGTATCATATCGGCTGCTCAAGAACGAACACCTGTTCTTACGTGCCATGTATAAGAACACTTTTCGCATGCCCACTTTCAACGATCTCTACTATATACGCATGGGAAATACCGGTCTCCGTCCTGAGAACGCCCATGAAATGAACGTTGGCGTGACATGGAGCGGACGCCCAGTCAAATTGGTCAAATACCTCACCGTCACCATCGACGGCTACCTCAACAAAGTGACTGACAAGATTGTGGCCTTCCCGTCCACCTACGTATGGAAAATGGCCAACTTCGGCCAGGTAACCATTGAAGGCGTTGATGTCACCCTCGCCACAGAAATACCAGTCATGAAGATCGCCAAAGATGAAGAAGTGAGCCTGCTGCTGACGGGTTCCTATACCAATCTGAAGGCTGTGGACAAAGAAGACCGTTCACCCACCTACGACCATCAGCTGCCCTACACACCACGGCAGAGCGGCAATGCCTCTGTTCTGCTGCGCACCCCTTGGGTACATCTCGGCTACAACGTATTCACACAGGGAAAGCGCTGGAGCAATGTGCAGACCACTCCGCAGTATGCGCTGAAAGCCTACTGGGAACATTCACTGAGTCTGTCGCATGAGTTCCGGCTGAGAGCCTGTTGTCTGGAACTGCAGGCCACGGTGCACAATCTGACCGATGAGCAATATGAGATCATCAAATACTATCCCATGCCCGGCAGATCATTCTCTGCCAGTGCCACACTCAGATTCTGACGCTAACTATCAAAACATCATACAACAAACCATTTTACAATTACAAAAACATGAAACTAAGAAATTTTTATTTTGCCGCACTCAGCATGCTGGCTATCTCAGCAGGATTCGTGTCCTGCAGTAGTGATGATGACGAATGGGACTGGTCCAAAGAAGGTTCTAAAATCGAAATGAGCAAGACCCGCGCTTTTATCCTGAACGAGGGTTCAAGCAAACAGAACAACGCCGGACTTACCTATTTTGACTGGACCACGGACGCCACTTACGCCAACGATCTGTTCATGATGCAGAACGGCGTGGCCATGGGCGATGTGGCACAGGACATCATCGTTGACAGCGACGACAACATCTTTGTCATCATGTCGGGCTCTAAGCTGATCTACAAACTCAACAGCGTCGGTGCCCGCCAGGGTGTCCTGACCGTGAGCAACGAACTGAGCGACCCGCGCTATGGCGTGCTTGACAAAGGCAACCTCTATGTCACCTGCTATGGCGGCTATGTGGCCAAGATCGACACCAAGTCCATGACAGTGACTGGACAAGTGAAGGTGGGTGCCAACCCGGAATACATCATCAAGAAAGACGGCAAACTCTACTGCACCTGCTCAGGCTGGGGTGCTGACAAGCGTGTGGCCGTGATTGACTTGAAGTCTTTCGACAAAGCCAACTATTTTGATGTGATGGACAACCCCGACCGCATCATCGAGGTTGATGACCACATCTTCGTACAGGGCTACGGCGCAGACTGGAGCTATCCCTGGGGTGAGCTCGACCCCGCCAAGGGCACCTTCACTAAGATCGGCAATGCATCAGCATGGGCTTCATACAAAAACACCCTCTATCTGGCATTCTCTGAGACCGACTGGTCAACCTACGCCACCACCACCACCTTCTACAGCTACAATGCGAAATCAGGACAGCTCAACAAATCTTCATTCCTGAAAAATGCTCCTGAGGTGCTCTCTTCCAGTTCTGTTTACGGCATCAGCGTGAATGAGGAGAACGGTGACATCTATGTGATGACCACCGATTTCGTGACCCCCGGCCATATCTATCATTTCAAGAGCGACGGCACCTTCGTCAAAGACTTCGCATCGACCGGTGTCAATCCCCGAAAGATTGCTTTCTTGGACTAACCGTCGAGACATCATCGCATCATGAGAAAATTGCTGCTCATAGCCACCGTCATGCTCCTCTGCGCCTGTCATGGACGACAGACGCAGAGGGCATCGTCGGATGACTGCGACACCTTGGAGTTTCGTCACGCCACACACCTCGCGATTGTCCATCACAAGGATTTTACGGAGGTGAGGTTGGCCGACCCCTGGAAAGAAGGAAGGACACTGCACACCTATCTGCTGGTGCCTTCTGGGCACGACATCCCCCAAGACCTTCCCCAGGGCACTCTGGTGCGCACTCCCCTGCGCCGTGCCATTGTCTCGACCAGCGTTCACTGCAGTCTTGTCATCGACATGGGAAAAAAAGAGAGTGTCGCTGGTGTCTGTGAGCCGCAGTATATCCATATACCCTATATCAACGAAGGGATAAAAAACGGAAGTATAGCCGATTGCGGCAGTGGCATGTCTCCCACCATTGAGAAAATCATTGACCTTCATCCCGATGCCATCTTCCTCTCCCCCTTCCAGAACAGTGGAGGTTACGGAAAGACTGAGGAACTGGGAATACCCATCATCGAAACCGCCGATTACATGGAGACTTCTGCATTGGGACGGGCTGAATGGATGCGTTTCTATGGTTTGCTGTTCGGCTGTGAGCAAACGGCAGACAGCATTTTCTCGACGGTGGAGACCACCTATCTGACCTTGAAAGAGAAGGCTCAGTCGGCGAAGACTCATCCATCGATGCTCATGGACAAGCAGACAGGGTCGGTTTGGTACGTACCGGGAGGGGAAAGCAGCATCGGTGGGCTCATTGCCGATGCCTATATCCAATATGCCTGGAGTGACGACAACCATAGCGGCAGTTTGGCTCAGTCGTTTGAGAATGTGCTGGAAGAAGGCGGCGACGCCGACCTGTGGCTGTTTCGCTACAATTCTCCCCATGCCATCACTTATGATGAGTTGTTGAAGGAGAACAATGGCTATGGACAGTTCAAAGCCTTCTCACAAAGGAGTGTTTACGGCTGCAACACCGCCACAAGCACCTTTTATGAGGACACCCCTTTCCATCCCCATCTGCTGCTGCGTGACTTTATCTGTATCGCCCATCCCGAACTGAATCTCGGAGATCCTCAATATTTTATCAAACTGCATGAATAAGCACACACGGTTCACCATTCTCATGCTGCTGCTCATCGCGACCCTTTTCGCGCTGAGTATACTGGTGGGTGCCGTGGATATACCTTTGCGCCAAGTGGCTCGCATCCTGTTTCTGCCAGACGCTCAGCTGCAAGCCGACGAAGCCATCAAACCGTCGTGGATTTACATCGTCCTGCAATCCCGGTTGCCGCAGGCCATCACCGCCATGCTGTGCGGTGCATCGCTGGCCGTGTGCGGACTGATGCTGCAGACGGCCTTTCACAATCCATTGGCTGGTCCAAGTGTGTTCGGCATCAACAGCGGAGCATCCCTCGGAGTGGCACTGGTGATGCTGCTCTTCGGAGGCAGTGTCGTGACAGGCAGTTTCTCGCTGACCGGTTTCATCGCTGTGCTCACAGCCGCATTCATCGGCGCCATGGCCGTCATGGCACTTATCCTGCTCTTCTCCATGATGGTGCGCAACAATGTCATGCTGCTCATCATCGGCATCATGATTGGCTATTTGGCCAACTCCGCCATATCATTGCTCAATTTTTTCGCTACCGAACAAGGGGTGCAGTCGTATATGATATGGGGGATGGGCAATTTCGGAGGTGTTTCAATGAGCCAAATGCCTGTATTCTCATTGACCACGCTGGTCGGACTGTTTGCCGCCATGACACTCGTCAAACCTCTCAACGCATTGCTCTTAGGTGAACAATATGCCGAAAACCTGGGTTTTAACACCCAACGCGTGCGCAACCAACTCCTGTTCGTCACCGGACTGCTCACCGCAGTGACGACTGCCTATTGTGGTCCGGTGGTGTTCATCGGCCTCGCTGTGCCCCATGTGGCTCGTATGTTACTCGGCACAGACAATCACCATTTCCTGATGCCAGCCACCATCCTGACCGGTGCTGCAGTGGCCCTTCTGTGCAACATCATCTGCGTATCTCCAGGAGCCAAAGGGGTGATTCCCCTCAATGCCGTCACCCCCGTCATGGGCGCCCCTGTCATCATCTACGTCATCCTGAAACAAAAGCGGTAAACAGTTTTTGTAACATCCTTCCCTCATCGTGAACTCATCTTCCTGATTATGAAATACATCAAACTACTTATCCTATCCATGCTGTTTCAGGTGCCGACAGCCCTGAGTGCCCAGACCACCTTCACCAACCCTATCTTAGGCGGTGATTTCCCTGACCCTACCGTTCTCCGAGACGGCAACGACTATTATTTGACCAACTCTGCGTTTGACTACGTACCGGGACTGGTGGTGTATCACTCCCGTGACCTCGTCCACTGGGAACCTATCAGCTATGCATTGAGCACCTATTTAGGAAGCATCTGGGCACCAGACATCAAAAAACACAAAGGCAAATACTATATCTATTTCACCGTCCATGGTGAACGCCGCACCAACTGCGTGGTATGGGCAGAAACCCCTTACGGCCCATGGAGCGATCCCATAGACCTCAACATCGGCGATATCGACCCTTGCTTCATTGAAGGCAATGACGGACGATGCTATCTGGTCATGAGCGGCGGAAACCGCTGGACTCTGTCTGAAGACTGCCTGTCCGTGGTCGCAGGTTCGAAAATCCATTTTTATGACGGTTGGAAATATCCTGAGGAATGGATAACCGAGGGGTTCTGCCTGGAAGGCCCCAAACTATACCACATCGGAGACTATTTCTATTATATCAGCGCAGAAGGTGGAACCGCCGGTCCTCCCACCAGCCACATGGTGGTAGTAGCCCGCTCACGCTCCATCGATGGTCCATGGGAAAACATGCCCTCCAATCCTCTTATCCACACCTACAACAACAGCGACAGGTGGTGGTCACGTGGTCATGGCTCTCTCATTGACACACCTGACGGCCAGTGGTATTGTGTCTATCATGCTTATGAGAATGGATTTTACAATCTGGGGCGGCAGACACTGATGGAACCGGTTCACTTCACCTCCGACGGGTGGATCATCTCTGACGGCGGCGATGCCAGCCAACCAATGATTGCTCCCTCAGCAACAAAGAAGGATGACGGAGCCGCCGACCGCCTGGCACATCTGTCCTCCTTCCGCATCGGACTCGACTGGCGATTCTACAAGTTCTTCTCCCCAGAGCGCACCACAGTAAAAGGCAACACGCTCACTCTCCTGGGACAAGGCAATTCATTAAGTTCATCATCACCGATGATGTTCATCGCAGGTGTTCACAACTATGAGATAGAAGCTGAAATAGAACTCCATGGAAACGTAAAAGCCGGTCTATGCCTCTACTACAACGCTGACTACAACGTGGGTACGGGATTTGATTCCACCAAACGCTATCGTTATCGCCGCAACAAGTCAAATGGCGTGGGACAATCAACTGGTAATCACCTGTGGCTGCGACTTCGAAACGACGCTCATGTGGTGACGGCATTTTGGAGCACTGATGGCAAAGCGTGGCAGCGCGAGACATGGGGACAGGAAATTTCAGGCTTCAACCACAACACACTCTACGACTTCCAGAGCATCCTTCCCGGCCTGTTCTGCGAGGGTGAGGGCTATGCCACTTTCAGCCATTTCACATACCGTGAGCTGGGCAGCCTTGAGGGGAAATAGAACGAATTGATAAAGTTGGGTTTCCTATTTCAATTTTTGTTTTTCCTTGGTTTCGTCTATTGTTTTTTGGAATTGCAGAATCTCATTTGTTTTCTTTTCCTCCATTTCTTTGTCAGATATGGTGTTCTCCAATTGCGTCCTTTTCACCCGATAGACGTCCAACTCCTCATCCGTGACCTCCATCATCTCCTTGCATTGCTCGTACTGGCGTTGCATGCATTATTCCAAGGTCTCGGCAACTTCCTCAAGCAGGCTGATGATGGGAAGATGTTGTGGGCAGGCATCCTCACACTGGGCGCACTGCACACAGGCGGAAGCTTTTTCCCCACCTGGCCGCCATCCATAAGCATTTCGTGCTTCCTTGAGGTCGCCATACATCTTATAGTTATTCATCACAGCGAAGATTTCAGGAATGTGGATATCCATCGGACAACCTGGTGTGCAATAATGACATGAAGTGCATGCGATGCGGTCAAACTGCTGCAATGCTTCATGGGCATCTTTCATCACCTGCATTTCTTCCTCATTCAAAGGTTGGAAATGCCGCATAAACGAGAGGTTGTCTTCCATCTGGGCCAAATTTGACATTCCGCTCAGCACCATCATCACACCTGGCAAAGAAGAAGCGAAACGGATAGCCCAGGATGCATATGAGGCATCAGGATCGGCGGCATGAAGGACATCTTTCACCTTTTGAGGCGGATCGGCCAGCGCACCACCCTTCACAGGTTCCATGACGATGATAGGTTTCCCATGGCGAGTGGCCACTTCATAACAAAGGCGTGAAGCAATCAGCGGATCCTCCCAATCAGAGTAATTGATTTGCAATTGTACAAACTCAGCATCAGGATGTTCGGTGAGCAATTCGGTGAGCAATTCCGGGGTGTCATGGAAAGAGAATCCATAATGGCGGATAAGTCCCTCTTCCTTCAGCGTTTTCACATAATCCCAGATGCCATAATCGTCATACTTTTTCTTATTGCCTGCATCTACGCCATGTACCAAATAGAAGTCAAAATAGCCTGCACCTGTCCGTTCCAGACTTACCCTGATCTCGTTTTTGGCTTCCTCTTCACTCTTGCAAGCGAAGTCAGAGGCATTGAGCTTGTTGGCCAAATAATATTGTTCACGGGGATATCGGTCACATAAGGCCGCTTTTGTGGCAGCTTCCGAACCCACATATACGTATGCCGTGTCAAAATACCTGCCTCCAGCTTCGATGAAGGCGTCGACCATCTGTTTGGTCTGTTCCACATCGATTGCATCGCTTCCTTCCTGTTTTGGCAATCGCATCATGCCAAAGCCCAACTTCATACAATTGTTGATCAAATCATTCTCCATATCTGCAAATCTATTTCAAATCAAACTATTGTGTTTTTATGGCTAATAACTTGCAAATATAAGCATTAAAATGATAATGTCAAAAATATTGTAGGTGTTTTATCGTATTTCAAATAAAAGTAGTAATTTTGCATTCACTATAAAATAATAATACAATGATTCAAGAAATACCCGTATTACTTCTTACCGGCTATTTAGGAAGTGGCAAAACCACATTGGTCAACCGTATTCTCACCAACAAACGCGGCATCAAATTCGCTGTGATCGTGAATGACATCGGCGAAGTGAACATCGACGCAGACCTGATTGAAAAAGGAGGTGTCGTGGGACAAAAGGACGAGAGTTTGGTGGCCTTGCAGAACGGCTGCATCTGCTGTACGTTGAAGATGGATCTCGTGGAACAACTGAGAGACATCACAAGACTTCATCGTTTTGACTATATCGTCATTGAAGCCAGTGGCATCTGTGAACCAGCTCCTATCGCCCAGACCATTTGTTCGATACCAACCATGGGTATCGAATATGTGAAAGATGGCATGGTCAGACTCGATGCCATCGTCACAGTGGTTGACGCTCTCCGGATGCAAAGTGATTTTGGAGGTGGACTTGACCTGTTGAACCAGAATATAGACGAGGAAGACATTGAAAATCTTGTCATTCAACAAATTGAGTTCTGCAACATCGTCTTACTCAATAAGGCTTCTGAGGTGGCTCCACAAGAATTGGAGAGACTCCGCCAGATTATTCAGACCCTGCAGCCCAAAGCAAAAATCATTGATTGCGATTATGGGAACGTGGACCTGGACTTGATTCTCAACACGCACATCTTCAATTTTGAAGAGGTGGCCACATCTGCAACATGGATTCAAGAACTGGAGTCTCATCATGAGATGGATGAAGACGAAGACGATGAAGATGAAGATGAGCACAAACATGAGCATGAGCATGAGCATGAGCATGAACATGAGCATGAGCATGAAAATGAGCATGAGCACGAACATGAGCACGAACACGAGCACGAGCATGAACATGAGCACGATGATGACCACGACGAGCATGAGCACCATGAAGGACATCATCATCACCATCATCATCACCATCATGATGGCGGTGAAGTCGAGGAATACGGTATCGGCACTTATGTCTACTATCGCCGCAAACCGATGGATTTGAGTCTCTTTGATGAGTTCGTCGCCCGTAAATGGCCCAAGAATATCATTCGGGCAAAAGGTATCTGCTACTTCTATGACGAGCGGGAAACCTGCTATCTTTTCGAACAAGCCGGCAAACAAGTCAGCCTCAAGAACGCAGGTCGCTGGTATGCCACCATGCCGAAAGATGAATTGCTGCAGTTGATGAACCGCGAACCTGGATTGAGACGCGATTGGGATGAACAATATGGCGACAGGATGCAGAAAATTGTGTTCATCGGACAAAAGCTGGACAAGAAAGCCATTGCTGAGGAATTAGACCGTTGCCTGGTGGATTGACAAAAAATATGAGGAGGATATGGGCAAGAAGCATCTACTGTCGTTCCTACTACTTGTGGCAGGATTCCCCTACTCTGCCTCAAGTCAGCTGATCATCAATGAATTGATGCAGTCGAACATCGACTGCATCATGGATGATATCAATGAGTTTCCTGACTCATGGGTGGAACTGTACAACAATGGCAGCAGTGCTGTAAACCTCGAAGAATACAGCATCGGACTGACAGAGGATGCCGCCTCATCATGGAAGTTACCCTACCGGCAAATAGGAAGCCACCAGTATGTATTGGTGTATTGCGACAAGGAAGCCAAGAGTCTGCACACTGATTTCAAATTGGATTCCGGAAAAGGCAGCGTGTTTCTTTTCCGGCAAGGCAACGTGGTGGACAAGGTCGAAGACTTCAAAAAGCAACCCGCTCCCAATATCGCATACGGCAGAAGACAAGACGCCGACGAGGAATGGGGATATCAATACACACCGACACCCCAAGCCACCAACTGTGGCCGATTGTGCCAGGAAATCCTCGGCGAGCCCATCTTTAGTGAAAAAGGGGTGGTGAAGACCAACAACACTCCACTTCAGCTGACGCTGTCCTTGCCGGAGAACAGTCCAGAAAATGCCGTCATCAAGATAACAACCAACGGAAGTGAGCCCACCCTGTCGAGTACGACATACACCACACCACTCTCCATCAAAAAGACGACCGTTGTCAAGGCGAAAATCTTCTGCGAAGGTTACCTGTCGCCCAGAGCTACGGCCCATTCCTATATCTTCTTCCCAAGGGCCCTCACCCTGCCTGTGGTCTCCCTGGTCACCGATTCCATGTATTTCTATGACAACAAAATCGGCATCTATGTGGACGGCACTTACCAGAATGGGAATAAAAACTACAAATTTGATTGGCGGCGCCCAGTCAACATCGAATATTTCGAGCGTGAGGATGAGGAGAGTGAAATCAATCAGTTGTGTGAGACCCGTATACAAGGTGGAGCTTCCCGTGATCACAAACTGAAATC
Source organism: uncultured Prevotellaceae bacterium (assembly GCA_902776475.1). Taxonomy (GTDB): domain Bacteria; phylum Bacteroidota; class Bacteroidia; order Bacteroidales; family Bacteroidaceae; genus Prevotella. Next base: position 124,558 of record CACYQD010000006.1, read on the forward strand.
CCTCGCCGTGTATGCCAACAAACGATTTGGCAAGAAAAGGCTGGACTATGAATTCTTCCCCGACCAGAAACCTGGAATAACAGATTTCAAGTCGGTCATCCTGCGTAATGCCGGCAATGACTTTGACTATCTGTATATGCGCGATGCCATCATCCAGCGCACAATGGGTCTCCATACAGATCTTGACTGGCAGGCATGGAGACCGGCCATCGTCTTTATCAACGGCACTTATCTAGGAATTCTGAACATCAGGGAGAGAAGTAACGAAGACAATATTTATTCCAATTACGATGGTCTGGAAGACATTGACATGATAGAGAACTGGGGAAAACTGAAAGCGGGCGACACCAAAAACTTCGAAGCCTTCAAGGCTTTCTATGCCGTGCATGGCCATACGATCGAGGAATATGAGAAATGGATGGACTGGAAGGAATTCATCAATCTGATGGTGATGAACCTTTATTTCAACAACCAGGATTTTCCCGGAAACAACTTCATGATGTGGCGTCCGCGTTCAGATAATGGTGTATGGAGGTTTGTGGCCAAAGATACCGACTTCGGACTCGGCCTATACGGTTCGTCTCCCAATTACAATACCATCGAGTGGATTTACAAAAACAGTTATGATCCCGACAGGAATTGGGCCAACAAGCTCGAACATACGAGACTGTTTCGCCGGTTGATGGAGGTCAAGGAATTCAAACGTGAATTCATCGACCGTGCCGCCATTTACATGGGTGATTTCTTGAATGCCGAGGGAACACGCGAATACTGGGATCCGATGTACGAGATGATCAAGACAGAATATCCCTACCATCGTGAACTGATCAACAAATGGTGGCCTAATTACTCCGAGGAACTGACCGCTGCACGCAACTGGATTGAGGCAAGGACCGGCATTTTCTATAAGCATCTGGCCAATTATTACCAACTGGGCACTCCCATTCCCCTCCAAATCAATCCGGATGCAGGAGAGGAGGAACGGCATGCCATGGCTGTCAGCATGAATGGCATCACACTCTCCAAATCCCGATTCGACGGGATGTTTTTTGCCAACCGCATGCTTCACGTGACCTCTGAACCGAAGGAAGATAGACAAGTGACGGGATGGACTGTCATCAAGGTCACCAACAATGGCACGACGACCGAAAATGTGACAGGACCGTCATTCGACTTCCAGATGCCCGAGTGTCAGAAAGTCATCATCATGGCACAATTAGAAGAGGTCGATGGTATAGAAGAGCACACTGTCCCGTCATTCCGATGGAAGAAAGAAGGTGATATGCTGACCTTGGAGGATGTCTCCTCTGGACAAAAGGTGAGTCTGTACCAAACAAACGGCATCCTTCTGAAGTCTTTCACCTCTGATGGCCTGCCGATGCACATACCACTTCCTCACCATGAGATGGTCATCGTAAAAATCGGACATCAGATCCTGAAAGTCAAATAAAAGGCTATTTCTTAAACCGGCTGCAGTCGTTGTCGGTAAGCAATTCCTCGATGGTAACACCGGGGTTTTTCGCCATGTATTGGTCGATGATGTTCAGGAAGGAGGAATGAAAAACCTTATTGCCCAGCACACGGTTGACCACCCACTGGATTTTTGCCACATGAAGGTCAAGCTCCTCTTGACGGGCCTCCCGGAAATTGGGCAACTGATAGATACTCAGCAGATAGAAACTGAGGAAATCTGGAACAATGTTCTCGCGCTGCATCGATTTGCGCTGTTCCTCATCATAATACTTCTTGTAGAGAGGATAATCCTTGCCCAGATACTTGTCCAAACAGATGCCCACCGACTCATTGCCGACAATAATACTTTGGTCGAGCGCACAGATTTGCGCATAGACCAAAGGAATCTTGATGTCAGGAATCCAAACCTTCAGCTTGTGGAAGGATTCGGTCAGCAACTTGTTGAGGTCATCCATATTGGCATACTGAAGCTCAGCGTCGGATATGATGGTCTGCAAGGTGGAGTCCTGATAAAAACGAAGCAGTTTGCTGTTGATTTCCGGGTCATCCACAGAACCCAACCCGAGGATGGTCTCAATCAACATCCGGGTCTCGTTGGGATAATCCGTACTCATCTGCTGAAGGGCGGAGAAATCACCTGTGGTGAGATACAAGCTTTCCATCCTGTCATAACGCTGAATCTTCACCTCCAAGGTGTCACCAACGACTTCGTCAAATGGTTTCAATTTAAAATCGCATCCTGTCAGCAACAGGATGGACAGCAAACAGAGGATGGTATGAGCAACTATCTTATTTCTCACAGATTATTCTATTTCTCATGGCAAAATTACTAAAAAATATTTCTAAATCCAAAAATTTTGCTAAAAAAGTTAAATTTATTCCCCATTTTTGCTACAAATTCAATAATTATGTTAATTCTTCGGGCGGTTTTGGGGATTTGCACAAAACTTCATAATTTTGTAATCGGTAATTCATCTTAAACTAAACATCATGATCTCATTTCCCTGTGCAAAGATCAACCTCGGCCTGAATATCGTATCCCGCAGAGACGACGGGTATCATAACCTGGAAACCGTGTTCTACCCCATCCCTCTGTTCGACGCGCTGGAGTTGCATGTCATGAACGACAAATTCCCCAGCGAAAGACCCTGCGACATCAAGATGTCGGGCATCGCCATCCAAGGTGAGGATGACTCCAACCTTGTCGTGAAAGCCTATCGGTTGCTCGCCAAGGATTTCTGTCTGCCTCGCTTGCATGCCCATCTGTGCAAACAGATTCCCTCTCAGGCCGGACTTGGAGGCGGATCAAGTGATGCGGCCTATATGATCAGGATGCTTGATGAGAAGTTCCACCTCAACATGGGCATAGCCGAGATGGAGCGTTATGCAGCCCAACTTGGCGCAGACTGCGCTTTCTTCATCACCTCTGAGGCTGCTTACGCCCAAGGCATCGGCGAGATTCTTGAACCGATTGACCACGATTGCCGTCACCTCAACGGATACTATATCGCCATCGTTAAGCCCGACATCGCCGTTTCCACCAAAGAGGCTTTCTCCAATATCCATCCACACAAACCAGAACTTTGTTGCCGTGATATTGTCCGACAGCCAATTGACACATGGAAAGGACGGCTGACCAATGATTTCGAACAGTCCATTTTCGCTCTTCATCCTGAAATCGGCATCATCAAACAGAAATTGTATGACGCCGGAGCAGCTTTTGCACTCATGACAGGCAGTGGAAGCAGCGTCTATGGCATTTTTAAGACAAAACCGCAAGGCATCGACCAATTGTTCCCCGATTGCTTCATAGCTACCCTTGCTCTACAATAATAAAATAGGTAAAAACATTGAATATGGATAACCAAAAAGAACTGTTTCCTGTCGTTGACGAAGACGGCAATGTGACAGGCAGCATCACCCGGGGACAGGCCCACGACGGCTCGAAAATCCTCCACCCTGTCGTGCACCTACACGTTTTCAACAGCAAAGGCGAACTCTATCTCCAGAAGAGACCAGACTGGAAGGATATCCAACCAGGGAAATGGGACACAGCAACTGGAGGGCATGTGGATTATGGCGAGGATGTCACCCATGCCTTGCGAAGAGAAGTCAGAGAGGAACTTGGCATAACCGATTTCAAAGAGGAATTCATTTGCAAATACGTGTTTGAAGGACTACGCGAGAAAGAATTGGTCTATGTCTATAAAACCGTCTATGACGGGGAACTTCAACCCAATGCCAACGAACTCTCCGGAGGGAGATTCTTCAATAGAGAAGAGATTCTCAACCGTATAGGAAAAGACTTCTTTACACCAAATTTTGAGGACGAATACACGAAAATCTTTGGCTGATCTGAATTTTGGCACAATGTTTGATATTTCCATGTTGATTGATTATGAAGAAAGGTATTAGTTATGACCAGCCAGTTTTCACCAAGGGTATCAGAAATCTTATCTTACAGTCGTGAGGAGGCCATACGCTTGTCTAGCCTGAAGGTTAGGCCAGAACATCTTTTGATGGGTATCATCAGGGAGCGGTCAAATGAGACACGTATTCTCTTTGACCATTTCTTGATCGACATGCTGTCACTGAAAAATGAACTGGAGGACAAAGTGAGAATAGAGCCATTTACGGCAACCACCAATCCACAGGAATTGCTTCTTGACGACCAGGCGAGCAACATACTCAAACTCGCAGTGCTTGAAGCCAGGCTTCAGCATACAGAAACCGTGGATGTCCAGCATCTGATCCTGGCCATCCTACATGACAGAACCAATAACGGAGCAAAGGAAATATTGGAGAACAACGACATGAGATATCAAGACGTATTGAAATTTTATCAGCAGACTGCGAAGAAACCGCAAGACGGCATCGACCTTCCCGACGATGCGGAAGAAGATGACGATATGGGATTGGGTATGGGATCGAATGCCTCCAAATCCCAAGGCACTACAGCACAGGCCCGCAAACCATCCAGCAAGACACCTGTGTTGGACAATTTCTCCACAGACCTCACCCAAGCCGCCTCAGAAGGCAAACTGGACCCTGTAGTGGGCCGGGAGCGCGAGATGCAACGTGTCATGGAGATTCTGTGCCGCCGCAAGAAAAACAACCCCATCCTCATTGGCGAGCCCGGTGTGGGCAAAAGCGCCATTGTAGAGGGACTTGCGCAGATGATTGTCAAGCACCGCACATCCCCTATCCTGTTCAACAAACGCTTGTTGAGCCTGGACCTGACATCTGTCGTTGCGGGCACCAAGTATCGTGGACAATTTGAGGAACGGATCAAGGCGCTCATCAAAGAACTTGAGCAAAGTCCCGACGTCATTGTCTTCATCGACGAGGTACACACCATTATCGGAGCAGGTTCCACGCCCGGATCGATGGATGCAGCCAACATCCTCAAGCCTGCCTTGGCCAGGGGAACCATCCAGTGCATCGGAGCGACTACGCTCGATGAATACCGCAACAGCATTGAGAAAGACGGTGCTCTTGAGCGCCGGTTCCAGAAAGTGATGGTTGAGCCCACCACCAACGAGGAAACCCTGCAGATCCTGCAAAACATCAAAGACCGCTATGAGCAGCATCATCACGTGGATTACACAGATGAGGCATTGTCAAGTTGTGTCAAGTTGACCGAACGGTATGTCACCGACCGTTCCTTCCCCGATAAAGCCATTGACGCTATGGATGAGGTCGGTGCACGCGTGCATTTGCAGCATGCGCAGATTCCCCCGGAGATCATCGCCAAGGAAAAGGAAATCGAACTCGTCAAGGTCAAGAAAAAGAATGCTGTGGCCAATCAGAACTTCGAACTGGCAGCAGGCTACCGCGACCAGCAGACCGCCATGGAGGAAGAGCTGAAGCGGATGAATGAGGCCTGGTCGAATGGTGACAGCGGACAGCGCGAGACCGTCACTGACAAGGAAGTGGCTGACGTCGTCTCGATGATGACCGGTGTGCCTGTCCAGCGAATGGCAGAAGCAGAGGGAGCACGTCTGAGGTCGATGTCAGAAGAACTCAAGAAAGCCGTGATCGCCCAGGATGCCGCCATAGAGAAGATGGTGAAAGCCATACAGCGCAACAGGGTCGGTCTGAAGGACCCCAACCATCCCATTGGTGTCTTCATGTTCCTCGGTCCCACCGGTGTCGGCAAGACATATCTCGCTAAGAAATTGGCTGAATACATGTTTGGCAGTTCCGACGACCTGATCAGAATCGACATGAGTGAATATACGGAGAGTTTCAACGTTTCCCGACTCGTGGGAGCACCTCCGGGATATGTAGGCTATGAGGAAGGAGGCCAGCTGACCGAGAAAGTAAGGAGGCACCCCTACTCCATCGTGCTGCTCGACGAGATAGAGAAAGCGCACAGCAATGTCTTCAACCTCCTGCTTCAAGTGCTTGATGAAGGACGCCTGACAGACGGCAACGGAAGACTGATTGATTTCCGCAACACGGTGATCATCATGACCTCCAACGCCGGTACTCGTCAGCTGAAGGAATTTGGCCGCGGTGTCGGATTCAATGCAGGAGGCCCCATCGGACTCAGCATTGATGACAACGACAAGCAGCATGCCCGTTCCATCATCCAGAAAAGCCTCAGCAAGCAGTTCGCACCTGAGTTCCTCAACCGTCTCGACGAAATCATCACCTTCGACCAGCTGGACCTCGAAGCCATCAAGAAAATCGTGGACATCGAGCTTGCCAGTCTGCAAAAACGTGTGGATGCACTGGGCTATCAGATGGAGGTCAGCGATGCCGCCAAGGAATTTGTGGCAGTCAAAGGCTACGACGTGCAATTTGGAGCCCGTCCCCTCAAGAGAGCCATTCAAAACTACATTGAGGACGGTGTATGCGAATTGATCCTGAGCGGTCAGATCTCTGCTGGCGCCACCATCAAGATCGACAAGAACAAAGAGAAAGAAGAGTTAACGTTTAATTGACAAGATGACCAACGAATTCATATTGAGATTGCTGGTGGCCTCCATCATGGGAGGTATCATCGGTCTGGAACGTGGATACCGAGCCAAAGAGGCTGGTTTCCGTACCCATTTCCTTGTGGCATTGGGCAGTGCGATTTTCATGATTCTCTCCCAATATGGATTTGAGAACCTGTTGGTGAGGTCAAGGGAACTGGAATTGAACGTGAGGCTCGATCCCTCCCGCATCGCGGCCCAAGTGGTCAGCGGCATCGGTTTCATCGGTGCGGGAACCATCATCTTCCAAAAGCATGTCGTGCGTGGACTCACCACGGCGGCAGGCCTTTGGGTAACGTCGGCCATCGGTATGACCTGTGGTGCAGGATTGTACTCGCTGGCCGTCGCATCGACAGTCATGGTGCTGATCTGCCTGGAGACGTTGAACCTCATCATGCAGAAATTCGGAACCCGGAACATCAACATCACCTTCTCGGCCCAAAACGCCGATGATGTGCGGAGCATCTTGGACAGGATGAGAAACGACGGCATGACCGTTGATTCCTATAACATGCGTGAAGCCAACGAAAACGGTCAGCCTTCCTATCTGGTTTCAGTGGAAGTCAATGTGAAAAGAAGCAGATATGAAGGCCACCTGCTCGACATCATGGAAGAACTGAATGGCGTAAAAATAGAGAGCATCGAGTGAACAAGTACTCGATGCTCTCTATTTTTTGCCATCAATCTACTCATTGACGGCATACATTTCTCCTGCAGATCAAGGTCTCAGGATTTTCTCACAAAACTGGCCCGCCGTGCCATTCACTTTGATCAGATAAAGTCCACGGTGTATCTGTGAAGTATCTACAACTGCCAAATTTCGAGACTCTCCATTAAGGATGAGGTGACCTGCCACGTCAAAGACTTGCCAGGAGAAGAGGTTGTTGTCCGGACTGTCGATACGGAAATATCCCCCGATATAAGTTCAACTTAGTCAAATTTTTTCAAAATTAGCCATTATTGACCAATTAAGCAAATACCGCAATCGAATTAACGTTTATTAACAGCAAGTCAGGCCAACCACATTAGTTGCTGGCCACGACCTCAATTTCGACCAACGCACCTTTTGGCAAGGTCTTCACGGCTACAGCTGATCGGGCTGGATATGGCTCGGAGAAGAATTCTGCATAGACAGCGTTCATGTCGGCAAAATCATTCATGTCGGCCATGAAAACGGTTGTCTTCACGACATCAGCCATCGTCAGGCCTGCTTCTTCCAGAACAGCCTTCACGTTCAATAGAGACTGACGGGTTTGTTCTCTGATGCCTCCCTCCACAAAAACACCTGTCGCAGGGTCAATGGGTATTTGACCGGAGGTGTAAACGAAACCACCTACTTGAATGGCTTGACTATAAGGCCCTATTGCTGAAGGCGCCTTAGCTGTACGGATTACTTTTTTCATTTCGTCGTTATTTTTCAAATTATTTCAGTTTAATATCACCACGGGAAAGTCTCAGGATCATTGAGCACATTTGAGCGCAGGTTCTGGTTGAGTGAACTGACTGCCTGCATGTCCTCTTCAGAAAGAGAAAATGACATGATTTCCAGGTTTTCAGCGAAGTGGCTGGGCTTGGCACGTGGAATGGTATTTACCGTCGCTTAATTCAATCGTTATCATCAGTACCCTTCCACTTCCACCGGTTCTGCAGATTCCATTGGCGCACGTTGGGCTGGTCCAGGAATCCATCGTCGTTGATGTCGTGATGGCCAAAATCATCCTGGTAGTGCACCAGCACCTCCGTACTCAGTTTATCATCGAGATGGACGTTGGCGTCAGCATTGGCCTCCATTCTTCCCAATGTTCCTCCATAGAGGTTCACCGTCACGCCCTGATCATTGTCTGGCTTCAGATACTCCACGTCGATCTGTCCCGTAATGCTCTCATAGCCGTTGCGCACAGAAGAGGCACCCTTCGACACTTGGATACTGTACATCCAAGGCCCCGGAACATAATCCAAGGAATATGGGGCTGCCGCTCCGCGGAAGTTGGGGAGGTTTTCTGTGAGCATCTGCACATAGGTTCCGCTCAGTCCCAAGAGTCTGATCTGTTTTGCTCCTGTAGCAGCATCACTGTAGTTGACATCTACTGACGGGTTGGTCGCGAAACTCTCGCCCAGATTACAACAGGCAGCCTTGAACAGTTCTTCCCGATTGATCATGACGCCATTCACAGCACCTCCCATCCGCCGGATCCCTGCACGACGCGATGTGATGGTCACGTTCTGAATGTTCTGCGTCTTCATCGAGTCCACCTGCAACGAGTCGTTCGTCTGTCCGAAAGCCGACATCGCCAGCGTCATGGCAATACTTGTCAATTGGGATCTCATTTCATCGCAAAGGTAAAGATTTTTGGCCTATTCCTTCGTAAGATAGTGAAACACTTAAAGATGTTTAACTAAAAAGGTGCCCACTGACAACAATTTTCAACGAGCCAAGTCGCATTCTCAGTCTTCTTTCACGATGGGATAGAGTTCGATGAATTCACCTTGATGGTTCAGGCCATCATCAATGAGTTGGGCAAACTTATCTCCAACAGTCTCGATGTCATGGAAACCAGGGAGGGCCATGTTGCCATTCAGGTCGGTTGTCGTAGGACCAGGATGGACAGAGAATATCTCTACGGGTCTTTTTTGTTGCTCAAACTCGATAGCCATCACACCCATCATGGCATTCTGTGCGGCTTTGCTGGTCACATAAGCCAACGGATGCCAATAGGGACTGATTTCTGAAGGAACGGTGACATTGACGATGCGGCCTTCATTCTTATCAATCAGTGGCAGCAGTGCCTTTGTAAGTGCAAAGGTGCCAATGAAATTCACTTCGAGGGTCTCACGGATGAAGCTGATTTCCGTGTTCTGGCTGTCAACACTCATATCGCCGGGAATGCCTGCGTTATTCACAAGCAGGGTCAGCCCAGGAAACCGTTCTTCAATCTCTTTGGCGGCTCGTCCGATGCTTTCGAGATCCTTCAATTCGATATTCACCCAGCCGAGAACATCGACACCAGCTGTTTTCAAATCTTCTATAGCTTTCTCTGCCCTCTGCTCATCGCGAGCACCGATAATAACTGTCCAACCACGAATGCCAAGATGCTTGGCTATTCCGAAACCGATGCCTTTATTGGCACCTGTCACTAAAACTATTTTGTCTTTCATACTCTACTTTATAAATGAACTTCTTTATAAATGAACTTCTTTGTTCACTATTTCGCACTTAATATTTGTTGGCAAAGTTACAAACTTTGAAAATTTCCACCAAATTTCAGTAGCAAATTGGAAACAATCTCTAAAAATGACCAATATATAGAAAATTATTCCATTTTGGGCATTCTATAGCCGTCTCATCAGAATAAAACACTACAGCATTTTAAACACGTCAGGAGACACTCGGTATTCCGCAAATTAGAAATTCTTACGGACGCCCTGCCAGTCGGGGAATTTCATTTTCAGATATTCATCATCGAGGAAGATGGCGGATTGGCCCACCTTGCCCTTCAACTGCCAGTCAAGCCACTTCACCACCACCTTGGCGTAGTTGCCACCATACTTCTCATAATAGGTGCCGCTGTGACCATCCTTCGAATTCAGCATCACTACAGGGATATTGTCAGCTATACGCTCATAATCCTTCTGAGCATTGGCGTATGCGATGTCGCCAGGACCGCCAATCATATAGAACATCGGAGTGTGCAGGTTTTTGAGCGACTCCTTCGTCGAGCCCATCATTTCCATATCACCGATGCCTGAGTTGAGCATGACACACGTTTTGATGCGGGGATCATGAGCGACACCCAGCACCTATGCGCCACCACATGACTGCCCCATCGCTGCCACATGATCAAGGTCAAGGCAATGATAGTATTCAGAGCCAGAGGCGGCATTCTGGTCTGTCAGCCAATCGAGCACCTCCAGCAGCATCTTGGGATAAGTACGGAACTGCGGAACGGCAGGCTGTTGCTTCTTGGTCTTCTTGGCCTTCTTGGCGGCCGCCTCCCTCTGTTTGGCCTGTTCCTCCTGACGAGCTTTTATCTCATCGGGAGTCAATGGCAGTATTTTCTCACCATTGGCCATGACTACCTCACCTTTGGTTTCGGGATACGCCGACCTCAAGACGCCTCTCCATTGTGCCATCACATCCGCTTCGTCGTACGGACCTATGGCAGCAGCCACATAACCATAGGATGCCACTTCACTCAACAACAAGCGCATCTCCACGTTGTTGTTGAAGCAAGCGCCATTGGCATATACAATCACGGGCAGGGCTCCATGCTTGGCCACCACTTCCTTCAGATTCTGCGGGCGATACACCGTAAAGCCGGGACATGAGGCATCACCTACCACCTCCGACTTGAACGGACCCGTACCACCTTCTTCCACCACTTGTTTTTGAGCTGTCTGGGCATTCATCATTCCCAGACATGTAGCGACCAATATCGCTGTCATCATTAATTTCTTCATGTCTATGATTTTTGATATGAAACAAGTAAACATGTCCATCACTACCTGAGAAGACCGCAGGCAATCAGGATGGCTTTTGCAAAAATACAAAATATCCACAAAAATACAGCCTGGAGAGATATTTTTGATCATCAGGGTGAAATATTTTTGCAAAATCCTCGTATATATAAAAGGATATGCTATCCGATTGATACAACCCATGACTTTGAAAAACGATGAAGAATCTTTTAACCACCCTTATTCTGGCTGCATCCACATGCCTCTCCACATGCCATGCAGGCAACTATGATAAGCAGGGCCACAAATGCCCCATCAAAAAAGAGACAACCGCCATCCGCTACACCGTAGCCTCCAACTCAGGAATTGGCACCCAGACCGAATACGATATCACGCCCGATTCAGTCACATGGCGTTATATCGACTATCGTAATGGCTTCACCCTCAGCGACGTCGTAAAACATGACAAGAAGGACTACGACGCCCTCATCGACATCTTGTCACAGGTTGAGTTCAAAGTTCATCGTGACAATAGCATTCCCTCAACAGGTGGAGGGGGTTACGCCTATGCCTTCTTTGACAGCAATGGCACATATCTCAACTATGGCGTTGTCAACAACATTGCCTCTGGCGACAACAAGACTGCCGAGGAGGCCATCAGCCAATTTCTCGACACCCACCAGACTACGGGCGAACAAGCAGTCAAGGAGGCTTTGGAAAATGGCATGCTCCATATTGACATCGAAGAATTTCCTGAAGCCTTGGTGCCCTATAGGGTGAAGTGAGCATTCGTCGATAACCATAATTCACAAAAAACGAAATGAAATGACCCCTAAGAACCTCATCAGCTGTTTGAGAAGATTTGCAATCTTCCTGATCGTTCTTGCACTTTCCTTATCAGTATCGGCACAAGACGAAACCGAGGAGGAAATCGCAATGAAACCGGCATATGTCAATCATGAGCGCCAAACACAGGAAGCCGACACGGCCATTGTTCTCAATTATGGCTATCAGGCTGTGGATACTATCACCATCGGCAAATCGCCTGTCACATTCCGGCAAATCAAAGAAGCTGAATCTGCAGTTCAAGGCATCACGGATCAGAAAACCAAAAATCGCGTCATTGTGAATTACATACTTAGTCATCCTGACAGCGACGGTTCTGTATATCTGTTAGGGTATGTCAAGGGAGTCGGAAATGGACGGAAATGTCTTTCCGCCTTGTCTGAACGTGTCAGGAATGGCAACATGAAGAAACTCTATGACGCATACATAGAAGGAATCCGGGAGTTTGACTCATTGACCACCAAAACCCGCGAGGCCTGTCCCATCGGAGAAGAAGCAAAGGATTTCACACTTGAAGACATCAATGGTCAGCAACTCACGCTGTCGTCTCTTCACGGGCGATACGTGCTGCTCGATTTCTGGGGCTCATGGTGCGTCAACTGCATCGCTGCTTTCCCCAAGATGAAAGCCTTCTATGAGCAACATCGTGACAAACTGGAAATTGTGGGAGTTGCCTTTCATGACACAAAGGACAAATGGAAAGAAGCAGCCCTAAACAACGAACTACCCTGGAAACTTGTCATTGATCCTGATGGAGAAAGCAGCGTGGCAGAAAGATATGGCATTGTTGCCGCCCCTACTTACGTGTTGATTGACCCTGAAGGAAAAATCGTAGAATGGAACATTGGCGAGTTTGAGACCATCGAAGAGTTGCTCATCCACTAATGATGAAACAAGAAAAATTGGGATAGCCACAAACAGCATACCACAAAATGAAAAGACAAACCATCATCACCATCCTGCTCGCTTTTGTGGCAGTGTTGGGACAGGCACAAACGACGGCACCTCAGGAAAAAAAGCAAAAACTTTGTTATTTGCTTTGTTTTCCATTCGGTTTGCACTACCTTTTGCTTTGCTGAATGTAGGCGGCACCTCAGGAAAAAAAGCAAAAACTTTGTTTTTTACTTTGTTTTCCATTCGGTTTGCACTACCTTTGCCAAAGAATTTGAGGTTCGCGCGTTGCGATGAAATGGGAATGGGGTGAGAATCCCCGACTGTCCCGCAGCTGTAAGGCCCTTTTATCGCCGCCAAGCGTGTAGCCACTGCCTATTTGATTGTCGGGCGGGAAGGTGCTTGGTGGTAGGGTCGAAGTCAGAAGACCAGCCTCAGACAATATGTTTCATGCCTGAAATTCTCGGAGTAAGGATGGAGGGCGCAACCGACTTTTTATGATGAAGAACAAAGTAATGTTGTTCTGCGCACTATGTGCAGCAGTACTGGCATTTTGCTCGTGCAAGCAAAATGTCAAGACAAGTGATGTGGGAGATGTGGCTTCAGACTCCCTGAACAATCCCAAATACGCCAAGGGATATACGGTGAAGTCTTTGCCAAATGGCGTAAGGTTGGTGGATGTGGCTGACCCGCAGAAAGACAAAGACCACATGCCGGTATCCTATCACTTCGCACTGGTGCCCAAGGGAGTCGATGCACAAGTGCCCGAGGGATATACCGAGGTGAAGGTGCCCATTGAGCGGACCATCGTGATGACGATGCTTCAGATGTCTAACTTCACCGCCCTTGACGCCCATGATGTCATCAAGGGTATCACCGGCACCAAAAACCTTTTTGACAAAGACATTCTTCAACGTGTGAAGAAAGGCGATATTGTCAAGATTGGCATGGAGGGTGAGTTTGACCCCGAACTGATATTGTCTGCCAATCCTCAAGTCATCTTCATTTCCCCCTTCAAACGTGGTGGTTATGATGCCATCAAGGAGACCGGCATCACACTCATTCCCCACTTGGGCTATAAAGAACTTGACCCGCTGGGACAGGCTGAATGGATCAAATACGTCGCCATGTTCATCGGTAAGGAGAAAGAGGCCAACCAAGTCTTTGCTGAGATAGAAAGCCGTTACCTTGACATGAAGAAGAAGGTGGCAGGGACGACGACACGCCCTACGGTGTTCAGCGGTGAGATGCATGGTGGCAACTGGTATGCCGTGGGTGGCAAAAACTACCTGGCGCAGATTTTCCGTGATGCTGGTGCTGAATATGTGATCAAGGATGACAATACAGGCGGAGTACCCATAGAGTATGAACAGATGTATGCTACCGCAGCGAATGCCGACTATTGGCGCATCCTCAACAGTTATCCTGGAGATTTTTCCTACGAGGCGCTGAAATCATCCGAACCGCGTAACGCTTTGTTCAAGGCATTCAAAGACCGCCATGTCATCTACTGCAACATGAAGAAGACGCCTTATTACGAAATCTCCCCTGTGAAGCCGGATGCCGTATTGGCCGACCTGGTGGCCATTTTCCATCCTGAGCTGATGCCTGAGGATTACCAACCCACGTTCTACCAACTGTTGAAATAGGCAGATGAGGAATCCGGTCGCCTTGACGCTCTTGCAGGTATTGCTGTTGGTGGTGTTGTTCGTGCTCAACCTGTTGCTTGGCACGGTCCGCATCCCCGTTGGCGATATCTGCGGGATTTTGTTGGGCGGCGGCAGCGACAATGAGATCTGGCGCAATATCATCATCAACTCCCGTGTTCCCCAGGCACTGACTGCCATGGTAGCAGGTGCAGGTCTTGCAGTCAGCGGCCTTCAGATGCAGACGGTCTTTCGCAACCCGCTTGCAGGGCCATCGGTGCTGGGTATCTCCAACGGCGCCTCCCTTGGCGTGGCCTTTGTCGTATTGCTTTCCGGATCATTGGGTGGCGTGGCGCTCAGTCGTCTCGGTTACTTAGGCGACGTGGCCATGTCCATCGCTGCCATCGTTGGAGCTTTGGCGGTATTGGGACTCATCGCCTACATCTCTCAGAGAGTAAGAGGGAATGTGACCCTGCTCATCATTGGCGTGATGATAGGATACCTGGCCACAGCCATCATCGGAGTGTTGAAGTTTTTCTCCGCCGAAGAAGATGTGAAAGCGTTTGTCGTATGGGGACTTGGTTCTTTCGCCCGGGTTTCAGGCGACCAGATGATTCTCTTCGTCACGTTGATGGCCATACTCCTCCCTCTGAGCATGCTGCTTGTCAAGACCATGAACCTGTTGCTATTAGGAGACTCATACGCCAAGAACCTGGGCTTAAACATCAAGCGTTCACGCCTTTTGGTCATCATGAGTTCGGGCGTGCTGGTCGCTATCGTCACCGCCTATTGTGGGCCGATCATGTTCATCGGCCTTGCAGTGCCCCACCTGGCACGTGCCCTCTATCGTTCAAGTGACCACCGGATATTGATGCCGGGAACGATGCTGGCTGGAGGAATCCTGGCGCTGGTGTGCAACCTTCTTGCCCGTATGCCAGGTTTTGAGGGAGCGTTGCCTGTCAACTCTGTCACGGCCCTCGTCGGCGCACCGGTCATTGCCAGCGTGCTGTTTCGCAGAAACAGAAACGATGTTCAGGAGTAGATCTCCCCATTCTCTCCGATGAGCAGGATGGTGAGTTCGCAATCATTCACGACAGTGGCGCAATGCTGCTGACAATGGCCGATGACCACCTTGCAAAAAGCAGGAATTTTCTCTTCAGGTATCATCTTCCACAGTTCCCTTGCAAGGGTGAGGTCGGTGATGTCTATCGGACATCCCGCTTCTTTGAGCATCTGTGAGACGAACGCCTTGTCCATCGTTCCCCGACGGCTGTGAGTATCCAGTTGTCCTGCGGCCAACTTCACCGCTTTTCCCAACATCACACCCAAGGTCACCCTCTCTATGCCCATTTCGTCGGCCATCTTCAGCGTCTCACCGATATAGTTGCCATACTCAACGAAAGCCTGTTGTGGCAGTTCCGGATAACACGCACGCACAAATCGTTCGCTTTTCGCCCCGCTGTTGATGACCACCCTTGGTGCTCCGCTCGCCATAGCCACTTGCAGGCATTTCCTGATAGACTCGATGAAAGCCTCTTCCGAAAACGGCATGACGATGCCAGAAACGCCGATAATGCTGATGCCTCCGACAATGCCTATTCTGGGATTGAAGGTACGGTGGGCAATCTGCGCACCTTCAGGTACAGAGATGATGACTTGAAGAGATGTGTTAAAAACAGCGAGGTTGCTGCGAATCATTTGCCTTGGCGACTTATTGATGGCGGGTTCGCCAGGAGGATAGTCAAAACCTGGCAAAGTGAAGGTGCCCACCCCCTCACCTCCTTTAATGACCACTTCCATAGGGTCATCTTCATCGATACGGGAGACTGACGCTCTAACCTCTAATCCATCAGTCACGTCAGGATCATCACCGCCAGGTTTGGTCACATACGCGAAATCATCGCCATAACAGACAGGGACAAGGATTGTCTCGCCATCGGGAAGGACGACGGGCACCTCGTCGGGTTTCTCCTTACGCAGCAGCGCAGATGCGGCAGCGACCGCCGCCGCTGTGGCACAAGTACCGGTAGTCAGACCACTGTGCAGGGGGTAGAATTCAGGAAGGCGCTTTTCTACTGCACGCCTCAGACCATGCGGTCCATTGACATAGTCTATCGCGACAGCCTTGTCTTGAGGAATCACGCCCTGTGGAGGGTAAATCGGCCGTTCAACAGCGAAAACCTTTATTCCTGCCGCCTTGGCCGATTCCACTTTTAGGGAGAATCCGCCACTTGCCCCACTCTCCTTAGTAAGGATGGCATCAGGCTGAAGTTGGCTGATGAGTGTTTCCGTGGCATCCTCTTCATAAAATACCAGATGACTCTCGGGGAATCCAGCCTGTGAAGCCAAACCTATCGAGGTTTCTCTGTGGAGGATGCGGAACCAGCACTCTTGACGGTTCCAAAAAGGACGGAGCTGGCTAATCGTATTGACCCCAGTCAGTGCCAACAATCGCTGAACACCATGCTCCTCCATCTTTTTTATAGCATCCTGATAGTCTTTACACCAGATGACATCATCGGTGCGGGGAGGATAAATCCTGTCGAATCTGACTATGGGCAATTCTGATTGGAGGGCAAGTTGCAGCAGGTTCTTGTGCAGGTTCTCCGCAAAAGGATGAGCCGCATCGACAATGAGCCGAATGTCATGTTCCTCACAAAAGGAGATCATCTCAGGCAAGTCCATGCCACCTTTCAGATGAATGCCATGAGTAAGGTTGACCTGCTGTTCATCACCCCGTGTGGAGTAATAATAGCGTGACCCCGCGGCTTCCAAAGCCTCCACGGCCTTACGTCCTTCTGTCGTTCCTCCAAACACGAGAATCATGGCTATTCCCCCTTTCTGTACAAATGTGTGAAATGCTTGTTGTAGAGTTCGGAAAAACCCTGTCGATTGTCGATGGATTCTCCCACGACAAGCATGGTGGTCAGCGTGAGATTGTTGTCATGAACAATCTTGGACAGGTCTTTCAATACGCCACGATATATTCTCTGGTCAGGCCAAGTCAGATGGTAGCAAGCCGCCACAGGCGTGTCCTCGGGGTATTCCTGCAACAGTTCCCGCTGTACGTCATCCACGATGGCGGCACTGAGGAAGATGCACATCGTGCTCTGGCTTCGCGCCAACAAGTGGAGCTTTTCCTTCTCTGGCATCGGCGTGCGCCCTTCTCCACGCGTAAGGATGATGGTCTGTGTGCGCTCGGGGATGGTAAACTGACTCCGCAGTTCCGCTGCCGCGGCGAGAAAAGAAGAGATGCCCGGCGTGATGTGATAGGACATGCCGTTGGCATCAAAGAAAGCCATCTGCTCCTGAATGGCACCGAAGATGCAGGGGTCGCCGGTATGGAGACGGACGATGAAATGCCCCTTGTCATAATGCTCTTTCATCAACCGGCACTGCTCTTCAAGAGCCATTCCCGCCGAGGAGCGCACCACGGCACCAGATTTGGCGCAAGAGGTCAATTCACGCGGCACCAGGCTGCCGGCATAGAGGATGAGGTCTGCCTTCTCCAGCATCCTGCGCCCTCTGACCGACACCAGGTCGGGGTCTCCAGGTCCAGCCCCCACGATTTCCACGTGGGCATGTCTTTGGCGCAGATATTTGCGGTCGATGGCCAGTGCGGCCGTCCAGTTCCTGCCCTTCAGCTTCTCCACAATCAACTTTCCATGGTTGGACCCCAAGATGGCCGCCGCCTCACATACGCTCGGCGTACCAACATGTTTCTCCACCACATCGCTGGGATGAGGAACGTGCACGGCAGCCAATTCCTCGGCGGTGAAGAATGAAAGATGTATATTGTATTTTTTCTGTATCAGTTTGACGAAAGGCTCGTCAGCCTTTACATCGATGGTGCAGTAGTTGCAGGCGCAGGGAAACACTTTTTGGGCAAGAAAGACCGCTTCCATCTGTTCGAAGATGTCCTCATAGTCATCTGGATGATGAGCCAGCCCGAAACCAATCGTGCCTACCATCGGCACGAAATGCAACGTCAACATTCCTTGGGGCACATCGTGCATGAAGGGGGTCACCATGATGAGCAGTTTGAATCTCTTCGGGTCGGCCTGGCTGATGTCATCGATGAGGGTGACATGGTCGGGAAGCGACTTTTCCATATATTCGGTGCCCGGGTCACGCACTTCCAACAACAGCGCAGTCGGTCTTCGGTTGACGAAGGCGAAGATGCAGTCGTTCATATTGTCCTTGTACGGCATGGACCAGTCAAACCGTTTTCCCAAAGTGTCGAGCGCCCATAGTCCGGCATTGTCGCTTTGGGTGGTGATGACGGGATTCGCGCCCAATATTCCGGCCACGGTGCTTGTCAGTTCGTTGGCACCGCCTATATGACCTGAGAGCACGGAGATGACATTCTGGCCCAGGGTATCGACACACACCACCGCTGGATCTTCGTGCTTGTCCTTGATGAGAGGCGCTATGGTGCGCACGCAGATGCCCATGGCTCCGATGAAGATGAAAGCGTCGAAATCCTTCCATCGTGCTCCCGCTTCGCTGCGCTTGATGAGAGTCGCATTCAACTGTCTCTTGAGTTCCTGGGCGATGTCTGTCCCCGCCTCATTGATTTGGATGATGGCTATTTTCTGCATTTCAGTATGTCTATGGGGTTGTAGTCATTGAGTTGGATATGTATGGGAGTTTCCTCTTTCAGTCGGAGTTCCACGCAGGCTTCATGGAACAGTACCTTGCTGCTTCTTCGGTCGGTCATCCTTTGGACGACAGGCGAGGAGACGCTGTTGGTGACGATGCATCCCCCAGGAAGCAACACGTCACGCACTTTGGCCATGATTTCCCTCAGTCTGCCACCATGGCCACCGATGAACACGGCGTCGGGACGAGGCAGGCCGTCGATGTCGGTCTGCAGGAAGTCACCGATATGCACGTCAATACCGGGCGCACCTAAACGGCGGCTGTTGTGGTATATCAGTGGCTCACACTCCGGACGGATCTCGAAGGCCACCACCTGCAGATGAGGGAACTGCAGGCGTGCTTCTATGGACACGCTGCCCGTACAGAAGCCGATGTCCCAAAAGACCTGTTTTCCGGGCAAGCCGAGGGCTTGAAGAGTGAGCAATCTGATGGGCATCTTCGTGATCATCTTCTCTCGCCCGTCGAGCAGGTCAAACTGTTGGTCGGGAATGCCGAAGGGCCTTGCCGGCAATTCCTGGTCTGTGGACAGGATAAGGCAGTTGGGATGGTCGAAGTTGGAAGCGACAGCCTCTTCAAGAGAAAGTGTCACGACTTGCTCGCGCACGGGGTTGCCCAAGTGTACGCCTACGTGCATCGTATAACCATCATATCCGTAGTCAAGCATTCTCTGGGCAATGGCCGCCGGGGTGTGGCTGCGGTCGGTGAGTACACCGATTTTTCCCATGCGCTTGATCAGCGCCTGGTCGAATGCGGGCCAGGGACGTCCTGTGAGCGACACCACACACAAGTCATGATAAGGCATCACCAACCGGTGTGCCAACATCTGCAAGGAGTTGAAGGATGGAAAGAGCACGATTTCCGCTTCGGGGAGTTTGCGCTTGATGGTGTTGGCAAAACCGAAGAAGAGAGGATCGCCGGAAGCAAAGACGATGACATCGGCATCAAGTTGCTCATATTGCTTAAAAACGGCATCGAGCGGTGCTGTAATGTCAATCCATAATGCCTTTTCGGGCAATAGCGGAGCCATGATATCATGGTGCCGCATGCCTCCAGAAAAGACAAGGCCCGACCTGATGATTTCCATCACCTCCGGTGGGAAAAACGGTTTTGGCGCATCGGTGATGCCTATGACGGTAAACTTCATAAATCCCTCCCTGGTTTGAGTTGTTCTGCATCATCGAAAGTGAGGATGGCATTGCACAGCGTGGCAGCCAGATTGCTGCCGCCCTTGCGACCTTCCACTATGATTTTGGGGATGTCCTTGAAAGGTTTGACCATGTGTTTAGACTCCCTCACATGGACGAAGCCCACGGGAGCGGCGATGATGCCCGCCGGACGTGCCTTGCCTTTGCGTATCAGCGAACAAAGTTCCATCAGTGCCGTGGGGGCATTGCCGAAGGCGAAGAGCGCATCGGGATGCTCCTCCACGGCCAGCCGTATGCCCGCCTGTGTGCGCGTGATGCCCAGTGAAGCCGCCATCTCTGCCACGCGAGGGTCGCCGAGGTAACATTTGGCCTCCATTCCCAGGCGCGACAGGGCACCTTTTCGTATGCCGCTCACCACCATCGTCACGTCGGTGACAATGGTCCTGAGTTCGCCCTTAGCCACTTTCCGATACAAGGCCTCCACGGCGTGGTCATCGGTTTTCAGCAATCTCTCCATCTCGAAGTCTGCAGTGGTGTGGATGGCATGGAGCAACGCCCATTTGTGGTCGAGGGGCCAGTCCTTTCGGTGCAGTTCGCTGGCAATGGTCCGGAAGGAGTTCATCATGATCTGCTGACCGGGTTTGACCTCTTCATCCTTTTCCTGGGCGTAATAGCCACGTGGGGTGATGATTTTTCCTTCGCTGATATATGATTGTGAGTTGCCGATGAGGATGACAGTGAACATGTCCACCTCCTCGGGGTCGAAACCGGCAATCGTGGTGACCTTCACCTCCTGTTCCTCACGTCCCGCCTGACGCACATAGCCTATGGGTGTTTCCGGCGAGCGCCATTTCAAAAAGAGTTCCTGCAGCCGATAGAGTTGCCAATATCGTCCATGCGACTTCGGGTTGTAGATGGCTGTGACGAAATCGCCGGTGATGGCGGCTTTGATGCGCCTTTCAATCACTTCCCATGGTGTCAGCAAATCACTCAAGGAGATGATGCACATGTCATGGCCGATGGGTGCTCCCAGCAGCGATGCTGCCTTCTGAAAAGCGGAGATGCCGGGGAGAGATGTAACCTCCACGTCAGACGCCCGTTCACGACGCATCTCATAGATAAGGGGCGTCATCCCATAGATGCCCGCATCGCCAGACGAGATAACCACCACCGTCTTTCCTTGTTCTGCCAGTTCGAATGCCTGTTCTGCCCGCTGACGCTCTTTCTTCATACCGGTGTCAACACAGATGCAACCCTCTTTCAAGAGCGGTTGGACAAACTGGAAATAATACTGATAGCCCACTACGGCATCTGCCTGTCGGAGTGCTTCGACCACGGCGGGCGTGATATCCTCACGACTGCCAGGTCCTATGCCTGCAACGATGATTTTTTTCATGGTTCTTATGGGTGTTTATGGGAAATGTGGGTGTTTATGAAAATAATGAGAGTTTATGGGAAATGTGGGATGAGATACAGAATGAGTGCTGTCAGTGCCACCATCAGCACTTCTGCGATACGGTTGATGCGGACAGCCTTCTCCATGTCGGCAGTGGAGAGTTGGCGTTCTTGGTCTCCGATATAAGGTTTGTCAAACAACTGCCCGAAGTAGTAATGTGGGCCGCCAAAGCGACAGCCGAGGATACCGGCCAATGCCGCCTCGGGATATCCGCTGTTGGGACTGGCGTGGTTGCGGCCATATTTGGTTACGAAAAAGAGCAAGCCCAACCTCCCGGAAGCGACAACCATCAACAGCGCCGTGAGACGTGCGGGGATATAGTTGGCCACGTCGTCGATACGTGCAGCCCAACAGCCGAAGTCCTTGTATCGCTCCGTGCGATATCCCACCATGGAGTCGAGTGTGTTCACCATCTTATAGGCAAGCATTCCCGGTGTGCCGCCGATGGCCAACCAGAAGAGCGGTGCCACAACTCCATCGCTTAGGTTCTCGGCAAGCGTCTCAAGGGCTGCCGTCCGCACCTCCTGTGCCGACAACTCAGAAGTGTCGCGGCCTACGATGCGCGCCACCTGCCGACGCCCCTCCTCCAAGGAACGGTCAAGGGCAACGAACACGGCACGGACCTCCCGGATGAGTGTGGTTCCTGCCAGACAATAGAACACGATGATGGTGTCGAAAGCCATGCCCAACCATACGTTTACAAGACAGAGAAAATGGCGGATTGCCCATCCGACAAGAAACACCATGACGATAAGGGCGATAGCCATCATCGCGCCTTTCACCTTGCGATGCATGCCCTTGTTGAGACGATGCTCCCCGAAGGCAATGATCTTGCCAAACCCCACCACGGGATGGGGCAGCCACCTGGGGTCTCCACATATCAGGTCGAGCAACCAGCCGGCAAATAGTGAAAAGGTCTTAATCATCGGTCAGTATCTGGTATATCCTTTCCATGTCCACATGCTGGCGCACATGCAGAGCGAGTTTGTCATATTGTTCTTCCTTGAAGGCTTGGTAATCGAAGGGTTTCTCGGCCTGTTCAAGTTTTTCCGAGAACGGTGAGAGCAGAAAATCGACAAACGGGGCGTTGTCGAGGATACCGTGGACATAGGTGCCCATGCATTTCCGGTCAACCCTGTAGCCATCCTCCCTTCCATTGTCGAGATGCAGCAGCGGCGAGGGTTTTGCATCACCGAAAGGACGCGTCTCCCCCATGTGGATCTCATATCCACGGCCATATTCGCAGGCCACCTGCCTGGTCGTCTTCTCACCGCCCATATTGGTTGTGACGGGCAACAGTCCCAGTCCTGGCAGGCGGTCGATGTCGCCCTCCACATGGTCGGGGTCGCACACCTCGATGCCCATCAGTTGGTATCCTCCGCAGATGCCAAGGACGGTGGCACCGTTGCGGTGGGCTTTGACAATGGCTTGGGCACATCCATTGCGACGCAGTTCATAGAGGTCGCTGAGGGTGGATTTCGTGCCAGGCAGAATGATGATGTCGGCCTTACCTAAATCCTCCACATTGTTGGTGTAGAAGAGATGCACGCGTGGATCTTGTTCCAACGAGTCGAAGTCGGTATAATTGGACAGGTGCTTCAGCATCACCACGGCGATGTTCACCTTTCCCCTTTCCGTTGTCATGGATTTCTGCGCCAGGGCCACACTGTCTTCCTCCTCGATATGGATGTCCTTGTAATAAGGCACCACGCCGAGGACAGGAACGCGGCAGATGTCCTCCATCATCTTCCTACCCTCATCGAACAACCTCATGTCGCCACGAAACTTGTTGATAATGACACCCTTGATGAGTCGTTGGTCTTCGGGCGTCTGCAAGGCGATGCTACCGAAGACCGAAGCGAAGACGCCGCCTCTGTCGATGTCGCCGACAAGGATGACATCGGCTTTGGCATGCCGTGCCATGGACATGTTGACAATGTCCCTGTCTCTGAGGTTGATTTCCGAGATGCTTCCTGCTCCTTCCATGACGACAGGGTTGTATCTGGCAGCCAAACGGTCGAAAGCCAGGCACACCTCTTTCCGGAAGTCGATGTCGGAAGTTCCCCTCCGCCAAAAATCATACGCGTCTTTGTTGCCGACGGGTTTGCCATGGAGCACCACCTGTGAGGTATGATCTGACTGCGGCTTGAGCAGCAGCGGGTTCATATCGGTATGGCAGGGAATGCCCGCCGCCTCGGCCTGCACGGCCTGCGCCCTTCCTATCTCCAGTCCTTCAGGTGTGGCGAAGGAGTTGAGCGCCATGTTCTGCGCCTTGAAAGGAGCAGGGTTGTAACCATCCTGCTTGAAGATGCGGCAGAAGGCGGCGGAGATGATGCTCTTGCCCACGTCACTGCCTGTGCCGACGAACATAATGGGATGCAACTTATCTTTTTTCATATTTCACGGCGGTCTTCGTATAGGTTTGTCTCATAGATATGATAAAGGTGTGTGTAACTGGCTAGTATGTTTTTGTGTCGGAAAACGGGTGTATCGACTGGTTCACCCTTGGCATTATAAACCTGGACAACACTTTGGGGTGTCTCCCCAAGGAATTGAGTGTAGTGGAACTCATGTCCGCGGTATTCCGTACCTCCCAATGTGAAACGGCGGTATCCCAAGGAGAGTTTCCTGTCGGCTTTCCTTGCGGTGATGGTATATGGCAGTACACCGCACATGCGATACTCGCCCGTGTCATCGATGATGCTCTTGCAAAGGTACATCATGCCTCCGCATTCTGCAATAACCCGTCCACCTTGTTCAGCAAAGAGCAAGATGGCTTCCCGTGCCGCCACATTTTCAGTCAAGGCATCGAGGTGCTTTTCAGGATAACCGCCAGGCAGGTATAGCAAATCACCGTCTTCAAGGGATGGGGCTTCCGTCTCGGGGTCGAAAAAAGTGATATTTTGAAAAGCGTCGAGCAACTCCTGGTAGATAAAGGAGAAAGACTCCTTGTTGCGAGCCACGACCAATCTCGGACTGTTTTTGGTCTTCCATCTGGTGGTGGGCTGAAATGTTGTTTCCGCACCAAGGGCGAGCAGACGGTGCCAATCCACATTTTCCTCCAACAGACTGATCAATGATTGCGACTCAGGCATATCAGAAAAGTCGAGTCCAAGGTAGCGAGAGTCCTGTTCCAAATCGGGATGGTTGGGCAACATCCCATAGCAATCCAGTCCGATTTCATCACACACTTGACGGAGCATATTCAAATGGCGCTTCGAGCCCACCCTGTTGAAGATCACGCCGCAGATATTCACGTCTTTCCGAAAATGGACAAAACCAGATAGCAATGCAGCCAAGGAATAGGCCGACCGTTTGGCATCAACCACCAACACAACCGGCAATCCCAATGTCCGTGCGATTTCCGACGAGGAGCCAAGGTCACGGTCATAGCCGTCGAACAGTCCCATCATACCCTCCACGACGCATACGTCGGCATCTTTGCCATAATGGGCGAAGAGTTCTTGCACATGATGCGGCGAGGCCATGAATGTGTCGAGATTGATGCTTGGTCGTCCACAGACAATTTCATGAAATTTCGTGTCGATATAATCCGGTCCGCACTTAAACGGCTGTACGCTCTTTCCTTTCTCAGTGAAGAACGCCATCAGTCCACGGGCAATTGTGGTCTTGCCCGAGCCGCTTGAAGGTGCCGCTATCATAAAACTCGTTTTCATTTGTGCAAAAGTACGATTAAGTGAGCGAAAAGCCAAATTTATTTGGGCTTTTCCGAACGAAGTACTTTCGGCGATAGCCAAAAGTACGATTAAGTGAGCGAAAAGCCAAATTTATTTGGGCTTTTCCGAACGGAGTACTTTCGGCGATAGCCAAAAGTACGATTAAGTGAGCGAAAAGCCAAATTTTATTTGGGCTTTTCCGAACGGAGTACTTTCGGCGATAGCCAAAAGTACGATTATAATTTGCCCTCCTCATCCTCATACAGGTCAAGAGCTTCCCTCAGTTTGTCACGCATATACTTCACCGCATTCCGAGGATAGATAATCCTGATCCCGGGACCATAGGACATGAAGACCGAATACATCTCGAAGTTGATGACCACATCGATTCTGAAGACGCAACTCCCATCTTCCGGATTCTCCCTGATCAGCTGTTGGGAACGATGAATGGGCTTGGTCTTGATGTATTTGCTTTGCTCCCGACTGGCCCAGAACTTGATACATCTCGGTGTGTTTTTGATATTCTTGCTCACCCCGATCACGTCATCGAAGAAATGCTCCGAGTCGAAATCGGGATTCTCACGGAATGGGACATCTATCGGTTCGACACTTTTGATGCGGTCGAGGGCAAGATTGTAGAGCATCAAGTCTTTTGCACGGCAACCAAACAGGAACCAGCGGTTGCGGAACTCTTTCAAAAGATACGGGAAGAGGATGAACTCCCCGGGCTGTCTGGCCGAGAATGACTGGTACATGATGCGCAACGTCTGCTTGTGGGCAATGTAGTTGTAGAGCGGATTCAGCAAACGTATACCCTCCAGGTCGGGAACACTGTCGAAATGGATGATGGGCTTGCGGTTGTTGCGGCTGATGGCCAGTTTGTCCTGCAGGCGGCTCACCACATCCGCCATCTCGGAGAACTGCCCGAAATCCTCCAACTGCCTGAGCATGTCAACGGCTTCCTGCATCACCTCATAGTCGTTCTGCGACATCGGCATGTCCATGATGGAATAGTCACTGTCCGCATAGCGGTAATACTTGTGGTCATACACCTCGATGGGAGCATTGTAGCCGAGTTTGTCGGAGCGCATCATCTGGATGTCGCCCTGCACGGTGCGGACGGAAACGCCCTTGCGGATGCCCTCCATATCATACAATGCCTCTGAGCAGGCATCCACCAAGTCTTCGAGTGTCCAACGGCGGTAGCGGTTGCGAAGACAGTTGTCAATGGTCTTGTAACGTATCAACGCATTCTTGTTTGCAGGCATGGTCGTTTGCTTTTATGATTGTATTGTCTGGTCTTCTTGATGTCAAAAGGAAGATTTTTCATATTACATTCCGAATTGCTGTTTCCGAATCTCTATCATCAGGTCATTGACGAAATCCGTGTCTATCTTCTCACGGATGGTGGACTGTTCCATCAACTGGTTCATCCGTTCCTTGTCACGCTCCAGCATCTCGATGATTTCCTCGTACTCGAACTTGTGGTTGCGGACATCCATCAGGAACTGCCTGTCCTCAGTGCGCTGCAGGATCACTCCCCTACCCTCCGCTATCTCCGCTGCCATGTGCATCAGCCGAAAACAGTGCATCATGTTCTTCGAGTCGTAGTTCTTGTCAAGGTTCGACTCATAGCGTTTCGGATTGCGGTTGCTCACCCACTCCTGGTATTCTGCATACTGACAGCAATGGGTAGAATAACCACTCTGGTTGTAGGAGATGAAGCACATCGGATGGGTGTGCTTGTCTTCGATGGAGGAAAGCCGTATCTCATCGGCCTTGGCATCCTTCTTGATGACACCTCGATAGCCTATCGGCACCATCTGCGAGAGCCTTTCGATGACAGCGGCCTTTTCTGTTTCTCCGTAATACTCTTGGCAGAAAGACAAGAACCGTCCGTCTTCTCTCCAGTCCGGATAAGCGGCGGTATGCGCCCCAAAGTCATAATACACGCCATAGATGTCGTGCATGTTGGGCACGTTGACAAGACCGCAGAACTCCTGATGCAGACTGCGGTTGTCGAGCCAGTCGCTGAACTTCGTGCTGCCCTGCCCTTTGAAAGTATAGATAAAATCGTATGGGGTCAGTCGCTCCGTCACGGGATTGACAATCTTCTTGTTCAGTCCCCGCGCCTTCTCTATCTGCGACTTGGCATAGCCGAAGAAAGGATTGAAGCACTGCTTGCTGATGAACTGGTCGCGT